>NZ_JBIAMR010000002.1:0-786066 GCF_042874235.1 Nocardia sp. NPDC004151
ACCACCACCAGAACCCGACCGCACCAACCCTCCTGTCCCCGAATGTGATTCAAAGCGCGGGCTATCAGCCTGGCAAGTGATTCTGCAACAGGCTCCGTAGTCCAGGAACGCGACGAACTCGGTCCAGGCGTTGTTCCAGAGCTTCACGATCGCCGGGTAGCGACCACCCCATTTCGTGGCGAACTCGCCGAACCGTTCGCCGGCCGCGGCCTCGGTCGCCGCGGTGTAGACGGGTTCGAGGTCGCGGTTCATCTCGGCCCGGTGTTGACGACCTGCGTAGCGGAAACTGTTGCGCAGCAGGTGGATCACACACCTCTGCACGATCGTTTGCGCCCAGACGGTGTTGATCGCCTCCGGCAGCCCTTTGAGCCCGTCGCAGACGGCGATACAGACATCGGCGACGCCGCGGTTGTTGAGTTCGGTCAGCACCTGCAGCCAGAATTTGGCGCCTTCACCGCCGTCACCGGCCCAGAGCCCAAGGATGTCGCGTTCGCCGGCGGTGGTGACTGGAGACCTTCCTCGGCAAGCTCCGCCGCGAGGTCGTACTTGCCCATGTAGTAGGCACAGAAGCTCTCCGTGCCGCGTATCCAAGCCTGCAATTGCGCATCTTCCAGAACCTTCGCGATCGCAAACGATTCACGCGCATACATACCCGCGTGGGGAAACCGTCCCCGGTTCACGGCCATATAGCTGAGGATTCCGGAGAGCTTCGCGGCCAGTTCGTACAGCCGCTTGACCTGCTTGGGATGCTGACGCTGCTGAAGGCAACCATCGACTTGGCTTCGAAGCGAAACAACCTCTGGGGCAAGCTTCTTGGGGCTCTCAACCTCATAGCGTTCGAGGATGTCTGCCACCGCGAAGTCGACGATGTCGAGCACCGGATCGTCCACGTCGATCTGGCCGAGCCGCTGCAGTCTTTGCGTGATGATCACCGGGCTTTCGAACGAGTCTGCGGCGGGATCGAGTGCCAGCTCGTGCGACAGCGTGATGCCGGGATAGCCGATATCCACAGGCCGGAGGTCTCGATCAAGCTTCTCGCTGAGCACCGCCAGCATGACGCGACAGCTGCGTTCATTCGGTTGGGCGACGCTGCCGTTCAACCACTTCTTGATAAGCGTGTGACTCGTGGCGAGCACCGGGCCGCCGTCCAGCCGACTGTGATCCTGCATCCGCTTGGCAAGGCCGGTCGGCTGGACGCCGGCCTCGAACATGACGGCCTTCAGCTTCAGGTTGGGCTGCGGGGTTCCAGACGTCCGCAGTCCATCTCGATCTCCGCCAAGAGCGGCCACCAGTCCAGTATATGTCCTTAAATGTCCACGTACGCACCATATTTCGAGTTTGCCAGCATGCGTGCAGCTACTCTCTAGGCGTCGTGCTTCTGAGCGGTGAAATTCCTGCTTGTCGTCGCCTCCGATGCAGGTTCTCTACCAGTCCGGGGCCTTGATTGAACCGCGCTCGTAGTAGTCGTCATCGAGCTCTTCGTCCAGTTTGCGCTGCTTCTCGACCCGCTCGGCTTCCACGCGAGCCGAGTTCGCGTTCGTGTACGTCGATATCGCTTCGAAGGTCGAATCGGCTCGCAGCTCACGCAGTGCCTCATCGACCTTGGGGCGCTTGTCTTCCACCGCCGCTCGATACGCGGCCATGATGGAGGCTTCCTCGTCCACTGTCACCGACAGCAGACGATCCCCGGCATCTACGATCACGCGGACGCCGTTGACGACACCGACTCCCTGGATATGTTCGATGGCATATTGGGCGCGTTGAACTTTCGAACTCAGCGCATCGGAATCATTGTGCTTCACGGATATTCGCTAACCTGTTGATCGGGGTGGGAGTCGCCGATGCTCTCATGATGTGCGCCGGTGGATCTCAGATGGCTGCGGGGTCGTCGACCCGAGTCCCTCGAAAGGAAAGCACGGCGAAGCTGCCGTCACGCTCAACCAGCCGTCACCCTTGCCTGCGTCTTGCAATATGAACGAGTAGTGATCGGGTGTGCCTACACCTGTCAGCTTCGGGGTGGCTTCCGGATCCAACTTCCAACCCCAACTCGTCCACGTGTCCTGCAGCAAGCTCTTGTAATGCGAGAGTTGGCCAGCGGGAATCCCGACAACCCAATAACGCATCTGCACCTGATGCGGGCCGCGCTCCTGGTCCCCTGCGTAACAAGGTGCCCGCAGCGCTGGCTGAAGAGCGGAGCCGTTGTTGCCTTGGTCCGGAGTAAGTGAGAATCCCACCCCGGTTTCATCGGCGGTTTTTTGGAGATAGCTGATGATCTGCTGGTGGGCCGCTTCCTCGGTGAGTGTTTGGCTCACAAACTTCTCCTCGTTCTTGTTCGCGTCCGCGGTCTCATGCGTGCAGCTGACCGGTACCAGCGCTATCGCGATGATGGCCGAGGCGGCGAGCCCCTTCCGTAGGATTCGCATCATCATTTCGCTGTCGGCTCCGCTCCGGCGATGATGTCGCCTAGATTGACCAGTGACTTGCATGGTTTCCCATCGACGATGTCCCAATACTGACCGTGCGCGTCCGTGGTCACCCCCCAAAAGCTGTCCTTACCGGGATCGGACGCGAAATGGGTCGCCCCGAAGCTCGGATCTTCCGGATTGGTGCCGAACGGTTCCATCAGCTGAGCCTCGTAGATGATGTCGTGGGCGGCGGTGGAGACATACACCTTGTTCGGAACCTGATCCTGCGGAACGCCGGTGAGATGCAGATCCGAGGCATGGTCCACCGTCGTTCCCGGACTGGCTACCAATGCCACCGCATCGGCATTCAGGCTGTTTCCGTGAGCTGCGGCATCACCGACGACCGCGGTGCCGTAGCTGTGCCCGACCACGGTGTTGTACGACGGATTCCCGTCGTGCGTAGCACGCAATCCCTCCTGAAACTTGTTGAGTGCCGGCGCTCCGGCATCGGCGTACTTTCGGTTCGACGCATCATCGATGTTCCAGTTGGTCGGATCGGCATGCGCTCCCCAGTCCACCGGTGTGGGAGGCGTGTCGTATCCAATCCACGTAATCACCGCGGGATCCTTTGCGCCTGCTAGTTTCGCGCTTTCGCGCATGAGTTCGGCTCTGTCCATGTAGCCGTCGATCTTCGCCGGTGTCACTCCTGTGCCGGGCACGTAGGTCGAGACGTTGGTGGCTGTGTCGGGGTTGCCCGCGGAGATCGCCGCGTGGGGCATGGTGTCGCCGGTTACGCTGTCCCACACCATCAAATACCGACCCGGTTTATTGGCTTCGGCCTGGACTTTCAGCATGTCGGGAAGGTCTGTCGCGCGGTCCTTCGCATCGTCCAGTTGCTTTTTCCATGCGTCGTATTTGGTGCGGTCAGCGAAGATGGCACCTGGCTCGTTCTCGGGAGGGAGGTTCTCTCCCTTTGCCCAATCCGGGTGCTGTGCGGTCAACTGATCGACAGTGTCCTGGGCGGCCTGCGCGTGGGTGAGCTCGTCGTCGAGTTTTTCGCGGTTGTAGCGATCCCGATCGGCTGTGGGCAGTCCGTCATGGTTGCCGATGTACTGATCGTGTTCGTAGAGCGCGTCCTTCTCCGCGGGGGTCAGCCCATCCCAGAAGTTGCGCAGCTCTTTTGGATCGCTCGGCAACTGCTTGTTGCCGTCCAGGATGTCCTGCACCTGTGACCGGACCGGGGCGCCATCGGGGGTCTTCTCGTAGCCGCCCAGCAACTGTAGATCGGTGGTGATTGCTGTTGCCGCCGAAACTTCCGATAAGCCGAACTGGAACAACAACGCCTTGATCCGCGTCTGCAATCCTGATGCCTGGCCATCAAGCACCTGTTGGGCCAACACGTTGGCCACCGCGTTCGATCCGTCCGACGGCATCTTCGGAGCCGTCACGGTACCGTCGTCGTCGACCTTCATTCCCTCGGGGATCTCATGATCGAGAATCTTCACCAACGCGGTCTGGGTGTCGACGAGCTGGGCACCATAGGTGTTGTAGTGGTCGGCGATATCCACGATCGCGGTCGCGAGATGATTGCCATGCAGCTTGTGCGCCACCGCCCGCTCTGATGCCGCCGTCGCGCCGTCGCCTTTCCACTTGTCCATGGCCTTGTCGACCGCGCTGTTCATCGCGTCGACCTTGGTCACGAACTTGTCGTTCTGTGCCACGATGTCCGCGGCGAAATCGACCATCGACTGTGGATTACAGCCCCGCACATGGCTGATCGTGGTCAATTCACGCCCTCGCCGCGACCGTACTTGTCCAACTGGTCCTTGTTGGACTTATCCATGTCCTCGTATGAGCCGCCGGCCGACTTGGCGCGATCCGCCAGGGTGTGAATCTGGCCGCCGATCAACCCGTACGCCTTCAGTACCGCGTCGCCGACCTGCTCCGAGACCGCGGCCACCGGCGATCCCGGCATGCTCACCGCTTTGGTGAGCTTGAGTTTGCTGATTTCGTCCGCTTGCCCGCCCAGCTCAGTCGCCAGCCCGTGCAATGTCGTGAGGTCGACGTCGAGAATGTCAGCCACCGCTAGACCCCCCTGGTTCAGTTCGCGGTACAAACCTCCGGCGAACATAACATGGCAGCCTGACCAGTCCGGACCGGACGGTTGTGTGAATCGCGCTATAGCTTGTCTCCGAGGTGGGCGTCGCGGGCGCGGGTCTCGGCGGTGGCGCGGGCGTAGCGGCCGAGCATCTGGCGGGAGCGCCAGCCGGCCAGCATCATGAGGTCCTGCTCTTGGCCGCCGTTGGCCAGCCAGTTGTGGGCGAAGAAGTGGCGGAGTTGGTGAGGGTGGAGGTGGGGGATTCCCGCGGCGGCGGCGCGGCGCTCCAGGATTTGGTAGATGCCCCAACTGGTCATCCGGCCTCGTTTGCCCAGCCAGAGTTCGGGATTGTCGTTGGCTGCCTTGGGATGTCGGGCTCGGATCCGGAGGTAGCGGCGTAGGGCGATGCGGGTTTTGTCGCCGAAGGGCAGGACTCGTGGTCGTCGTCCCTTGCCGATGACCAGGGCGGTGTTCTCGTGGAAGTCGAGGGCTTCCATGTCGAGTGCGGCGATCTCGCCGACTCGGGGGCCGATGTCGACCAGCAGGCGGATGATCGCTGTGTCGCGGCGAGCTTCGAAATCAGTTCCTTCGCACGCGGCCAACAGTTTTCGGAGATCCTCGATGGGAGGCACCGGGATGGGCTTCTCGGGGACGTACGGCGGGGTCATCTTGTCGAACGGGTTGTCCTCGAGGATCTCCTCGGACTCTAGGTATTTGCAGAACTGCTGAAGGCTTCGGTACTGGCGGTTCGCGTACTCAGGGGTGAGTGGCTTGCCCGTTCGCCGGTTGGTCCGGTTGAGGGTGTCGATGATGTACGCGCCAATGTTCTCGCGCGTGAGGGCGTCGGCGTTGGCCTCGATGGGAGGCCTCTGGGCTTCCAGGAAGGCGACGAAGTAGCCGACGTCGCGGCTGTAGCAATCGATGGTGCCGGCGGATTTGTTGGCGCGTCGAAGCTCGGTGACGAAGTCCTCCAGGAGCTCGACGATGGCGTCGAAAACTTGCCCGATTACCCCAGGCTGCGCGCGAAAGTTCCGCGTTGTTTGAGCGTTATGTGGGCTGGGTATTGGTGTAACTGCCAGCGTTTTCGCTGGTCAGCCACCCGATGCGCCCCCGGCAGGAATCGAACCTGCGACCTAGGGATTAGAAGGCCCTTGCTCTATCCAACTGAGCTACGGAGGCAGTGCGGGCATCGGCGGTGATGCGGGCTCCAAACACCTTGACCCAAATCGATCTCGGTGTCCAGCGGGTTGAGTATAGCGAGCGTCCAGGTTAGTAATGGTTCGTCGCTTAGCAACTGTTCGGCGCGTCGGGGCGGTAGTGCGGACCGGAGGACCGGAAACCCCAGGGGAGTCTGGATGGGCGCTCCGAACTACGCTGGGCGTATGTCGTCAGTGCAGGACCCGCCCGCAGGATCGGATGTTTCGGCGAATCGGTCGGGTTCGGGGGTGACGTTCGCGGCGGTCACGGCACTGGGCGGGGCGGCGGCCGCGTTGGTGGCGGCGCTGGTCGTGGCGTTGTCGGCGGCGCATGCCCTGACCTTGCTGGGGATTCCTGATCCTGGTCCGCTGACCACGTACGGGCTGCCCGCGGTGCGGGCGGTGGCGGATCTGTCGGCGGCGCTGACCATCGGGTCGTTGCTGTTCGCGGCGTTCTTCGTGCCGCCGCAGGAGAGCGGAGTGCTGGACGTCGGAGGGTATCGGGCGCTGCGGCGGGCCGGGAACGCGGCGCTGGTGTGGGCCGGATCGGCGGCGCTGCTGGTGCCGCTGACGCTGTCGGACACCACCGGGCAACCGCTGCTGAAGTCGATGCGGCCCGAGCAGGTGTGGCGGGCCGCCGATCAGGTCGAGGTCGCGGGGTCGTGGCGGTTCACCGTGTTCATGGTGCTGGTGCTGGCCGTCGCGTGCCGGGTGGCGTTGCGCTGGGGCTGGACGCCGGTGCTGCTGTTGCTGTCGGTGCTCTCGCTGCTGCCGGTGGCCCTGACCGGGCATTCGTCCTCGGGCGGCGCACACGACCTGGCCACCAACAGCCTCATCCTGCACCTGCTTTCGGCCTGCTTCTGGGTGGGCGGATTGTTCGCGGTGCTGGCCTACGCGCTGCGCGACGGCAAATACACGGCACTGGCCGTGCGCCGGTTCTCGATCGTGGCGACCGTCTCGTTCGTGGTGATCGCGATCAGCGGTGTGATCAACGCCCTGGTCCGGCTGCCCGTGTCGGAACTGCTCGGGACCACTTACGGCAAGCTCGTGCTCGCCAAGACCGCGGCGCTGATCCTGCTCGGCGTCATGGGCTACCTGCAGCGCCGCAACGCGATCCCGGACCTGGAGAAGGATCCGCAGGATCGCGGCGCGCTCATCCGCCTCGCCGGTGTCGAGGCGCTGATCTTCGCGGCCACCGTCGGCCTCGCCGTCGGCCTGGGCCGCACCCCGCCGCCGGACCAGCGGACCGTGCCGACCCCGACCGAGGTCGAGATCGGCTACAACCTGGCGGGGCCGCCGACCGTGGCGCGGCTGCTGTTCGACTGGCGCTTCGACCTGATCTTCGGCACCCTCGCCCTGGTCATGGCCGGGCTGTATCTGCGCGGCGTGCTGCGGCTGCGCAAGCGCGGCGACGACTGGCCGATCGGCCGGACCATCGCCTGGCTCGCGGGCTGCCTGACGCTGCTGCTGGCCACCAGTTCGGGGGCGGGCCGGTACGCGCCGGCCATGTTCAGCGTGCACATGGCTCAGCACATGATGCTGTCGATGCTGGCCCCGATCCTGTTCGCGCTGGGCGGTCCGGTGCTGCTGGCGCTGCGCGCGATCCAACCGGCCGGTCGGAATCAGCCGCCCGGGGTGCGCGAATGGATCCTGGCGGCCGTGCACAACCCGGTATCGCGCTTCCTGACCCAGCCGGTCGTCGCCTCGGTGCTTTTCGTCGGCGGCTTCTACGCCCTCTACCTGGGCGGCATCTTCGACAAGTACGTCGGCACGCACGGCGCCCACATTCTGATGAATGTGCACTTCCTGCTCAGCGGATACCTCTTCTACTGGGTGGTCATCGGCATCGATCCCAAGCCACGCCCGGTGGAGCCGCTCACCAAGCTGGGCATGGTCTTCGGCTCGCTGCCGTTCCACGCCTTCTTCGGCATCGCGCTGATGAGCATGGACACCGTGATGGGCGGCTGGTTCTACCGCGGCCTGGGTCTGTCCTGGAACAAGGACCTGCTCGGCGATCAGCACACCGGCGGCAGCCTCGCCTGGGCCAGCGGTGAGGTGCCGCTGGTCGTGGTGATGCTGGCGCTGCTCATCCAGTGGTCGCGCAGCGACCAACGGCTGGCGAACCGGCTCGACCGCAAGGCCGAGCGTGACGACGACGCGGACCTGACCGCGCACAACGCCATGTTCGCCGAGCTCGCTCGGCGCGACAGAGAGGTGCGCAAGTGAAGGATGTCGCCATGGCGACCCGGAAAGTGAAGCGGCTCTACCGATCCGACGTGCGCCAGGCCCGCCGCCTGCTGCGCGGGCACATCCGCAAGACGCCCGTCTTCCACACCGAGATCCTGGGCCCGCACGGCCCGGTCCCGGTCACGCTCAAACTGGAGCATCTCCAGCACGGCGGCACCTTCAAGGTGCGCGGCTGCCTCAACGCGCTGTTGCAGGCGCGCGGCGACCAGACCCAGGTGGTGCTGGCCTCGGCCGGCAATGCCGGGATCGCGGCGGCCCTGGCCAGCGCGGTGCGCGGAATGTCGTGCACGGTGGTGGTTCCGGAGTCGGCCTCGCACACCAAGGTGGCGGCCATGTGGTCGCACGGGGCCGAAGTGCTGTGGCACGGAACCACTTACGCCGAGGCGCACAAGTACGCCCGCCAGCTCGCCGCCGAACGCGGTGCCATGCCCTTGCACGCCTACGACCTGCCCGAGATCGTGGCCGGGGCGGGCGTGGTCGGGCTGGAGATCGAGGAGCAGGTGCGCGGCAGACCGACGGTGCTGGCCGCGGTCGGCGGCGGTGGCCTGGTGGCCGGGGTGGCGGTGTCGCTCGGGCTGCGCGGCCGGGTGGTGGGGGTCGAGCCGGTGGGTGCGCCGACCCTGCACGCGGCGCTGGCGGCCGGGCGCCCGGTGGACGTCGACGTGTCCAGCGTGACCTCGGATTCCTTGGGCGCGAACCGGATCGGTGAGATCGCCATGGAGGTGGCGCAGCGCTACGCGGTGCGATCGGCGCTGGTCAGCGATGACGCGATCGTGATGGCCCGGGAGTATCTGTGGCGCGAGTTCCGGATCGTGGTGGAGCCCGCGGGCGCGACCGCCGTGGCCGCGATCCAGTCCGGGGCGTACGTGCCGGGGCCGGGGGAGCGACCGGTAATCGTCTTGTGCGGGGCCAACACCGACCTGGCGACCCTGTAGTCCATCGCGAAAGTTATCCCCACCCTGCGAGTCGTCCACACTCGCCGAGGCGGGGTCTGCCCCCGCGCACGCCCCCCGGCGAAGCTGGAAGCCGGACCGAACGCAGGGCTCGCGGCGACGGGCTCGAATCGACAAGGGGGAGCGCGATGTACGAGGCGAATACCGCGGTGATCGGCCGGGTCGTCACCCAACCGGTGGTGCGCGCGCTGCAGAACGGTGATCAGCTGCTGAGCTTCCGCATGGCCAGTACCGCCCGCCGCTACGATCAGGCCGCCGGGGACTGGGTGGACGGTGGCACGTTGTACCTCACCGTAAGCTGTTGGCGACGGGGGATCATCGAGGGAGTCGAAGCGTCGCTGCAGCGAGGTGACCCGGTCATCGCGTACGGGCAGCTGCGCTCGAACGAGTACACCACCCGAGACGGCGCGGAGCGCACCGACCTCGAGATGCGGGCCCTGGCAGTGGGTCCCGACCTGGGCCGTTGCACCGCCCCGGTGGTGCGCAAAACCTTCGGTCGACCCGACCGGACCGACCCCGTGGAACGGCCGTCCGCCGATCCGGACACTGCCGGAGAACCCGCTACTACACACAGTTAGGCTTGCCGATATGGCTGAGTTCATTTACCAGATGGTGAAGGTGCGAAAGGCGCATGGCGACAAGGTCGTGCTCGACAATGTGACCTTGAACTTCCTTCCCGGCGCGAAGATCGGTGTCGTCGGCCCGAACGGCGCGGGTAAGTCCAGTGTGCTGAAGATCATGGCGGGACTGGACCAGCCGAACAACGGTGATGCCTGGCTCGCGCCGGGCGCGACGGTCGGCATCCTCATGCAGGAGCCGCCGCTCAACGAAGAGAAGACCGTGCGTGGGAACGTCGAGGAGGGCCTCGGCGAGATCAAGGTGAAGCTGGACCGCTTCAACGAGATCGCCGAGCTCATGGCGACCGACTACTCCGATGAGCTGATGGAGGAGATGGGCAAGCTCCAGGAGGAGCTGGACCACGCCGACGCGTGGGATGTCGACTCGCAGCTCGAGCAGGCCATGGACGCGCTGCGCTGCCCGCCGCCGGACGAGCCGGTCACCAACCTCTCCGGTGGTGAGCGCCGTCGGGTCGCGCTGTGCAAGCTGCTGCTGAGCAAGCCCGACCTGCTGCTGCTCGACGAGCCCACCAACCACCTCGACGCCGAGTCGGTGCTGTGGCTCGAGCAGTTCCTCGCCTCCTACCCAGGCGCCGTGCTGGCCGTCACCCACGACCGGTACTTCCTCGACAATGTGGCCGAGTGGATCCTCGAGCTGGACCGCGGCCGCACCTTCCCCTACGAGGGCAACTACTCCACCTACCTGGAGAAGAAGGCCGAGCGCCTCGAGGTGCAGGGCAAGAAGGACCAGAAGCTGCAGAAGCGCCTCAAGGAGGAGCTGGCGTGGGTCCGCTCCGGCGCCAAGGCGCGTCAGGCCAAGAACAAGGCGCGTCTGGGCCGCTACGAGGAAATGGCCGCCGAGGCCGAGAAGATGCGCAAGTTGGACTTCGAGGAGATCCAGATCCCGGCCGGTCCGCGCCTGGGCAACGTGGTCGTCGAGGTCGAGAACCTGGACAAGGGCTTCGGCGAGCGCCAGCTGATCAAGGATCTGTCGTTCACCCTGCCGCGCAATGGCATCGTCGGTGTCATCGGCCCGAACGGTGTCGGTAAGTCGACGCTGTTCAAGACCATCGTCGGCCTGGAGAACGCGGACAGCGGCAATGTGCGCGTCGGCGACACGGTCAAGCTGAGCTACGTCGACCAGAACCGTGGCGGCATCGACCCGAAGAAGACGGTCTGGCAGGTCGTGTCCGACGGTCTGGATCACATCCAGGTCGGCCAGGTGGAAATGCCTTCCCGCGCTTATGTTTCGGCCTTCGGGTTCAAGGGCCCGGACCAGCAGAAGCCGGCCGGCGTGCTCTCCGGTGGTGAGCGCAACCGCCTGAACCTGGCGCTGACCCTCAAGCAGGGCGGCAACCTGATCCTGCTCGACGAGCCCACCAACGACCTCGACGTCGAGACCCTGAGCTCGCTCGAGAACGCGCTGGAGAACTTCGCGGGCTGCTCGGTGGTCATCTCCCACGACCGCTGGTTCCTGGACCGCACCTGCACGCACATCCTGGCGTGGGAGGGCACCGAGGACAACCCGGCCGCGTGGTTCTGGTTCGAGGGCAACTTCGAGGCCTACGAGGCCAACAAGATCGAGCGCCTCGGCCCGGAAGCCGCCCGTCCGCACCGGGTGACCCACCGCAAGCTCACCCGCGGATAGCGCACCACCCCAACCGAATTCACCGCTCGCCCCCACCCGGAGATCCGGGTGGGGCAGCCGGACCGCGCCGTCATCGGCCGGCTACCGCGGGCTCGGGTTCTGATCCGGCCCGCGGGCGAGCGGTCGGTTGGTCACTTTTGCCTGGTTCGACGATGTTTGCTGGACGGTTTACGGTTCGCTGGATGGCGTGCGGTGGCCGAAGAAGTGAACGGTTATCGAACAGCGAACTCAGCGGTTTCGCATTCGCACTAGTGCGTGAAAACTGTTTTGGTGCAAGGTTTGTCGGAGACGACCTGGCGATATCGGGCGAACATCTCACTCATCGAACCGTCCGGTTTGTCGGTATTGCGAGACGCGGCGTGGCATTGACAAGAATTCGACCCGGTACCTCCTGGGTCCAGCTACTCTCGCATCGGCGTCACTTTGTTACGGAACCGAATCCGAGGAGTTGGCGAAATGACGGTCTCGTCCGAACTGTCCAGCAAGGCCTGGGCCGCGAGTTTGCCCAAGTCGCTGGGCGGCAACCTCGTGTCCCTCGAGGAGGCATATTTCCGTCACGTCGACGCCGGCGACGCGGACTGCGCCATTCCCGCGACCTCCACACACATCTTCCGCTGCCACGTCGATCTGGCCGTGCGGCGCACCCCCGGCACCGCGAATGTCCATGTGTACCAGGCGGATGACGAGGCCGGGCTCGGCGTCGCCATCCAGTTGGTCACCGACGACATGCCGCTGCTCGTCGAGTCCGTCACAGCTTTCCTGAGCCGCATCGGCGTCAGCGTCAGCGAGGTCGTGCACCCCATCTTCGAGGTCACCCGAGACGCCGCGGGTCGCCTGGAGACCGCGGTGCCGCACGAGGTCGACGGCAATGGCGCGACCGGTCTGCGTGAATCCTGGATGCACGTGCAGCTGCATCCGGCCACCAGCCGCGCCCAGCTCGAGCGCATCGAGTCCGCGCTGCCCGACGTGCTCACCGACGTGCGCCGCGTCATCGAGGACACCGAGGCCATGCGCCAGGCCCACGAGCGTGTCGCCGGTGAACTCGACAGTGCCGCGGCCGCCGGTAGATCCGGCTTCCCGGCAGCCGACCTCACCGAGTGCGCCGACCTGCTGCGCTGGCTGGCCGACGGCCATTTCACCGTCCTCGGCTACGCCCGGTACGAACGCAGCACCGTGGACGGCCAGGCCAAGTCGATCATCGTCCCGGAGACCAGCCTGGGTGTGCTGCGCCCCAATGTCGGCACCGACTTCCGCGTCCCGGACAACAGCGGTGACCAGTCGCTGCTCATGCTGACCCAGGGTCTGGTCCCGGCCACCGTGCACCGCGCCGTCTACCCGTACTTCGTCGGCGTCGCCGAGATGGACGAATCGGGTGTGGTCACCGGTGAACACCTGTTCATCGGTGTCTTCACCGTCACCGCCCTGCACGAGAACGTGCTCGACATCCCGATCATCCGCCGCCGGGTGAAATCCATCATCGAATCCAGCGGCTTCGACCTGGACTCGTTCTCGGGCCAGGAGATGCTCGAGGTCATCCAGTCCTTCCCGCGCACCGAGCTGTTCTCCTCGCACGGCGACGCGCTGCGCCGCACCGCCAGCGCCGTGCTGAATGTCGGCATGCGCCGCCAGGTCCGCTTGTTCATGCGCCTGGACGGCTACGGCCGCTTCGTGGCCTGCATGGTGTACCTGCCGCGTGACCGCTACACCACCCGCGTGCGCCTCGAGATGCAGGACATCCTGGTGCGCGAACTGGGCGGCGTCTCCATCGACTACTCGGCGCGGGTCTCCGAAAGCGACCTCGCCAGTGTGTATTTCACCGTCCGCCTGCCCGATGAGGGCACCGCGGTCGACACCACCGAGACCAACCGGCTGCGCATCCAGCACCTGCTGTCCGAGGCCAGCCGCACCTGGGACGACCACCTGCGCGACGAGGTGGCCACCTCCGCGGTCCTGGATCCGGCCGTGGCACAGCGCTACGCCGAGTCCCTGCCGGAGAGCTACAAGGAGGACTTCGATCCCACCCGGGCCATGGCCGACATCCTGCGTCTGCAGGGTCTGGCCGAGGGCGGCATCGATCAGCACCTCTATCGCTGGCCCGATTCCGCCCCGGGTTCGTGGCGTTTCACCCTCTATGTCGGCGGTGGCGGCATCTCGCTGAGCCAGGTGCTGCCGCTGCTGCAGAGCCTCGGCGTCGAGGTGATCGACGAGCGCCCGCACCAGGTCGACGGTGACCACGGCCCGGAACAGTGGATCTACGACTTCGGCCTACTGGCTCGCCCGGAACTGCTGCGCAGCGCCCTGGACCGGAACATGGACGCCGAACTGGTCGAGTCCGTGGGTCGCCTCGATGTGCTCGACGCCCAGGTGCGCGGGCTGCGCGTACGGTTCACCGAGGCGTTCGAGGCGCTCTGGTACGGCCGCGCCGAGGCCGACGGTCTCAATGAGCTGGTGCTGCGCGGTGGCCTGAACTGGCGCGCCGTCTCCATCCTGCGCGCCTACTCGAAGTACCTGCAGCAGGCCGGATTCCCGTACAGCCAGGCCGCCATCACCCGCGTGCTGCTGGCGTTCCCGGAGGCGGCGAGCATGTTCGTCGACCTGTTCTCGGCGCTCTTCGATCCCGATTCGGCCAATGCCGAACATGCCGTGGAGCTGGAGGCCGCGGTCCGCCGCCGGATCGACGACGTGGTGAGCCTGGACGCCGACCGCATCCTGCGCGCCATCCTCGGCCTGATCAAGGCCACCCTGCGCACCAACTACTACGTCCTCGACGCCGAGGGCCGGCCGCGGGACTACCTGTCGCTCAAGGTGGAACCGCGCGAGATCACCGAATTGCCCAAGCCCCGTCCGCAATTCGAGATCTTCGTCTACTCGCCTCGGGTCGAGGGCGTGCACCTGCGTTTCGGCCCGGTCGCGCGCGGCGGTCTGCGCTGGTCGGACCGCCTGGAGGATTTCCGCACCGAGATCCTGGGCCTGGTCAAGGCGCAGGCGGTGAAGAACGCCGTGATCGTGCCGGTCGGCGCGAAGGGCGGATTCGTGGTGAAGCAGCCCCCGGCCGCCACCGCCGATCCGGTCGCCGACCGCCAGGCGCTGCAGGCCGAGGGCATCGCCTGCTACCGCACCTTCATCTCCGGCCTGCTCGATGTCACCGACAATGTCGATCGCGCCACCGGGGCGGTGCTGCCCCCGGCCCGGGTGCTGCGCCGCGATGCCGACGACACCTACCTGGTGGTCGCCGCCGACAAGGGCACGGCCACCTTCTCCGATATCGCCAATGACGTTGCCCAGCAGTACGGTTTCTGGCTCGGCGACGCCTTCGCCTCGGGCGGTTCGGTGGGCTACGACCACAAGGCCATGGGCATCACCGCCAAGGGCGCGTGGGAGAGCGTGAAGCGGCATTTCGCCGAGATGGACATCGACACCCAGTCCGAGGACTTCACGGTGGTCGGCGTCGGCGACATGTCCGGGGACGTGTTCGGCAACGGCATGCTGCTCTCGCGGCACATCCGCCTGCTCGCGGCCTTCGACCACCGGCACATCTTCCTGGACCCGAATCCCGACGCGGCCACGTCGTTCGCCGAGCGTGAGCGCATGTTCGCCCTGCCGCGCTCGTCCTGGGCCGACTACGACAGGTTGCTGATCAGCACCGGCGGCGGCGTCTACGACCGCACGGTCAAGTCGATTCCGGTCAGCGAGCAGGTGCGTGCGGCCTTGGGGCTGGCCGCCGATGTCACCTCGCTGTCCCCGCCGGAGATGATCCGCGCCATCCTGCTGTCCCCGGCCCAGCTGCTGTGGAACGGCGGCATCGGTACCTACATCAAGGCCTCCACGGAGACCAATGCCGAGGTGGGTGACAAGTCCAATGACGCGGTCCGGGTGAACGCGAACGCCCTGCGCGTCACCGTGATCGGCGAGGGCGGCAACCTGGGCGTCACCGCGCACGGCCGCATCGAGTTCTGCAAGCACGGCGGCAAGATGAACACCGACGCGCTCGACAACTCCGCCGGTGTGGACTGCTCGGACCACGAAGTCAATATCAAGGTCCTGCTCGACGGCGTGGTCTCGGCGGGCGAGCTGTCCCAGGCCGAACGCAATCCGCTGCTGGCGTCGATGACCGACGAGGTCTCGGCGCTCGTGCTGCAGGACAACGTGTCCCAGAACTATCTGATGGGCATGTCCCGGGCCGAGGCCCCGCGCATGCTGAATGTGCACCAGCGCCTCATCGAGGATCTCGAGGACCGCCGCGGCCTGGACCGCGAGCTCGAGGCGCTGCCCGCGGACGTGGAGCTGAAGCGGCGCATCGAGGAGGGCGCGGGCCTGACCTCGCCCGAGTTGTCGAATCTGATGGCGCACGTGAAGCTTTCGCTCAAGGCCGACCTGCTCACCAGCGACCTGCCCGACACCGCGTACTTCGCGGCACGGGTGTCGCAGTACTTCCCGACCCCGCTGCGCACCCGGTTCGGCACGGCCATCAAGCGGCACCGCCTGCGCCGCGAGATCACCAGCACCATGCTGGTGAACGAGGTGGTCGATCTCGGCGGCATCACCTACGCCTTCCGGCTGGGCGAGGAGATCGGGGCGTCGGCCTCCGACGCGGTGCGCGCGTTCACCGCCGCCACTCAGATCTTCGATCTGCACACGGTGTGGAAGACCATTCGCGCCGCGGAGGTCTCCACGGGCATGAAGGACGCGCTGGAGCTGGAGACCAAGCGCACGCTGGACCGCGCCTCGCGCTGGCTGCTCAACAACCGCCCGCAGCCGGTCGCGGTGGGCGCGGAGATCCACCGCTACTCGCAGGGCGTGCGCACACTCGCGCCGAAGGTGCCGGGCTGGCTGCGCGGCCACCACATCGACACACTCAACGAGCAGTCGCAGGCCATCGCCGAGCAGGGCGTGCCCGCCGAGCTGGCCACCGCGGTGTTCGGGCTGCTGAACCAGTTCCCGCTGTTGGACGTGCTCGACATCGCCGATATCACCGATCGCAGCGGTGAGGAGGTGGGCGCGCTGTACTACGCGCTCAACGATCACCTGAAGATCGATTGGCTGCTGCAGGCGGTCAGTCACCTGGAACGCGGCGACCGCTGGCACGCGCTGGCCCGGCTCGCCCTGCGCGACGACATGTACGGGTCGCTGCGCTCGCTCACCCTCGACGTGCTCTCCGCCGGCGACCCGGAAGAGACCGCCGAGGAGAAGATTGCATACTGGGAGTCGAAGAATCAGTCCCGATTGGGCCGCGCACGCTCTGCCCTGTCGGAACTTTTCGAGTCCGGAACCCACGACCTGGCCACGCTGTCGGTTGCGGCGCGGCAGGTGCGCAGCATGGTGAGTGGGGTGGGTGCGCAATCGGAGGTACCGCGTTGACGATCGGTTCGCTGAACGGCCTAGCAGCAGGCCCGGGTGTGACGGACACGGCCACACCCGGCCGCTTCCACACCCCCGTGGAGGTCCGCTGGTCGGATATGGACGCCTTCCAGCACATCAACCATGCCCGCATGGTGACGCTGCTGGAGGAAGCCCGGATCCCGTGGCTGTTCCTCGACGAGCGACCGACCGTCAAGCTGCGGGCCGGTTGTGTGCTGGCCGACCTGCGGGTGCAGTACAAGGGCCAGCTGCGCCACGAGGATTCGCCGTTGGACGTCTCCATGTGGATCGAGCGGCTGCGCGCCGTGGACTTCACCGTCGGCTACGAGGTGCGCGCCGCGGGCGCGTCCCCGGACTCCCCGCCGGCGGTGGTCGCCTCCACCCAGTTGGCCGCCTTCGACATCGACACCCAGCGCCTACGCCGCCTCACCACCGAGGAACGCGACTACCTGTCGCTGTGGCTGGCCGACTGACCCGAGAACCGTCTTGTCGGGACAACTGACCCTGCACGTTCCGGATCCCGCGGAACGCGAGAACCTGGCCACCTTCCTCACCCACGCCGTCCGGCTCGACCCGGCGGCGGTCATCCGCCTGCGCCGGCGCGGAGACCGCTTCGTCTCCGCCTGGGCCGCCACCGGATTCGAGGCGCTGGCCGTCCGCACCGTGGTCGCCGAACTCGGGACGGACGATGTGACCGTCGGCGCGGACGCCGTCCTCGCCGGGCTGCACGGGCCCGGCGCCAGCGCCGCGTTCGGGCTGGGCTTCGCCATGGATTCCGCCTGGCACGGGGCCCTGCCGCCGGAGAACGGCTTCGTCCACGTGGAGGATGTGCCCGCGCGCATGCTCGTGGAATTGGCCGAGCGCGGCGCGGAGGTGGCGCAGGAGCACGGCGGGAAACACGGCCCGCCCGCGGCGCTCTTGGACCAGACCGTGCTCACCGTCTCCAATGCCGGTGAGCGGGTCGAGGTGCCGATGCGGGTGGTGTTCGCGCTGGCCGCCATGGATTTCATTCCGCACGGCGGCGAGAAGACCGACTCCCGGCGCATCTCCGTCGACGAGATCGTGCGGGTCCGCGCGGCCCGCACCTGGCTGCGCCTGGACGCTCGCTACGGGTCGGTGGCCCGCCGCCGCGGACCCGCCCTGCCGCTGCTGACGCACTGAGCCCCACGGGCCGTTTCGAAAGATGATGTGTCCCATCGGCTGTTCGATGGGACACATCGCCGGATCGACTGCCCGTGTCACCGCCCGCCGCACTACGTTTGGCATATGACAGCTGTCGCGATCGAGACCGGGTGGGTCGACCTGAAGGTCGGAGACACCGTGATGAGCGCCTATGTGGCTCACCCCGCCGAGCCCGGCGCCTACCCGGGAGTCGTTGTCGGACACGAGATCTACGGCTTGCACGCCACCGCGAAGCAGGCCACCGAGCGCATCGCGGCCCTCGGCGCGATCGCCATCCTGCCGGATCTGTTCCATCGGCGGGCGCCGCGCGCCGACCTGGAGTTCGGGGGAGAGGGACGTGAGCGCGGCCTGGAACTGCTGCGCACGCTGAGCCGACCCGAGGTGCTCTCGGACATCTCCGCCTGCCTGGACGAACTGCGCGGCCGGGAAGCCACCTCCCTGAACATGGTCGGCTTCAGCGCGGGCGGCCACATCGCCTACTACGCCGCGACGCAACTCCCGCTGGCCGCGACCGCCGCCTTCTATCCCGGCTGGCTCACCAATACCGATATCCCGCTGTCCACCCCTGAGCCGACCATCGAGGCCACCCCCGGCATCACCGGCAGCATCCTGTTGTTCTTCGGCGGCCTGGACCCGCTGATCGACGCCGAGGCGCGGGACGAGCTCGAAGAAGCCTTGACGGCCAATGACATTCCGCACGAGATCGTGGTCTACGAGGACGCCCCGCACGGCTACGTCTACCCGGGTCGCGACTGGTACCGCGCCGAACTCGCCGAGGATTCCTGGACCCGCATCGCGGACCTGCTCGGCCGCTGAGGTTCCCGAGCGGAGATCAGTGCACGCCGAGCATCCGTAGCCCGGCGGTGACGACCGCGGCCGACAGGATCACCACGATCAGCGGCGCCCGCCGCCAGGCCAGCACGGCCGCGACCAGCACCCCGGCGGGCAGCGCCCACCCGAATCGACTTCCGCCCGAAGGCATCAGCGTGGTGACGGCCAGCGCGGTGAGCAGCACGACCGAGGCGATCTCGAGCAGCCGGACCGTGCGCGGCGAGATCCGGACGCGGCTCCGTAACAGCGGCCCGGCGAACCGGAACGCGAAGGTGCCCACGGCCAGTGCCATGGTGGCCATCAACAGGGTCTTCGTCATCGGGCCGCGCTCACGGTCGAATCCGTGGTGGCGTCGTCGGATCCCGCGCGGCGGGCGACCAGCAGGACCGCGCCCAGCGCGAGCAAAACGGGCAGACCCGCGCCGAGGAACGGCGTGGTCGCGGCGGCCACGGCCGCACCGGCCAGTGCGGCAGTGCGCGTGAGGGAGTCACGCAGGGCCGGAAGGACGAGGGAGAACAGCACCGCCGGGAAGACGGCGTCCAATCCGAAGATGTTCGGGTCGGGCACGACCGAGCCGAGGATCGCGCCGACGGCCGCGCCCAGCGGCCAAGCGGCCAGCACAGCGAGTCCGCACAGCCAGTAGGCGGCGCGACGGCGGTCGCGGTCGGGCTGCGACAATGCCATGGCGACGGATTCGTCGTTCATGACGTGGGTCCCGAGCAGTCGCCGCCAGCCGGTGCCGACCACATCGGGCACGGACAGGCCATAGGGCACGTGCCGCGCATTGACGAGCAGTCCGGCCAGCACGGCCGCGACCAGCCCGCCACCGGCGGTGAGGATGCCGATGAAGACGAATTCCGAGCCCCCGGCCACCACCGCCACGCTCAGGAGAACCGGCAGCCAGCCGGGCAGTCCCGAGGTCACCGCGGTAGCGCCGTAGGACACGCCGATCAGGGCGACTGCCAGGCAGATCGCCGCGATTCCTGTGAGCACACCCCGATCGAGTGTTCGCCATGCCGAACGCATGTTTTCTATAATGAACACACCCGGCCGGGTTCGTCAAAGGGGCGTGCCGGAGGAAAGGGTGAGACCGTCCGGGCCGGTACTGTGAACGCCATCATGACCCAGCAGTCCGACCGCTCCGCACCGGCGTCCCCGCCGGACGCGATTCCCCCCTCTCCGCAGGAGGCGATCGCCGCCGCGCTGCGCCGGGAGCGCGCCCGCTCCGGGCTCTCGCTGACCGAGGTCGCCAAGCGGGCCGGGATCGCGAAATCCACGCTGTCCCAGCTGGAATCGGGCTCCGGCAATCCCAGCATCGAAACCCTGTGGGCGCTGTGCATCGCCCTCGACATCCAGTTCTCGCGGCTGCTGGACCCGCCGACGCCGCAGGTGCAGGTGATTCGCGCGGGCGAGGGCCCGGTGCTCGCCTCGGCCCAATCGGAGTACCGGACCACGCTGCTCGCGGCCTCCCCGCCCGCCGCGCGACGCGACGTGTATCGCGTCACCGCCGAGCCTGGCCACCCCCGCGACTCGGCGCCGCACTCGCGCGGCGTCGTCGAGCACATCGTGCTGTGCGCCGGTCGTGCCAAGGTTGGGCCCGCCGAGGATCCGGTCGAGCTCGAGCCCGGCGACTACATCTGCTATCCCGGCGATATGCCCCACGTCTTCGAAGCCCTCGAGCCGGGCACCTGGGCGCTGCTGGTCAGCGAATACAGCTGATCCTCGAATGACCCTGTCGCCACAGGGTTTTCACTGCACCGCCAGCCACCAGGCGGACAGCAGATGCACTGCCGCCAGCCCGACGCAGGTGGCGGCCATCGGCCAATTGCGCCGTCCCGCACCGATGATCGCGTCCCCGATCTGAGCCAGCCCGGCCACCACCAGGACCGGCGCGAGCCCGTCGCGCGCCCCGGCCGCGAGCAGGATCAGCACCACGATGCTCAGTGGCACCGCCCGGGCTCCGTATCCGTAGGCGAAAAACCTTGTCCCCGCGTTGATCCGGCCGCCGTCCGGCATCGCGAGCGCGGGCCGCGCCATGCCCACCACGCTGGAGATTCCGGAGATCAAGGCGACCGCTCCATTGGCGATGGCGATTCCCGTGTACGCGTCCATGTCGTTCACTCCAATAATCATTCACGCTCTGAATGGTTCGAGCAGAAGTATCATCGGACCGGTGAACGATGTCAAGAAGTCGACCGGGCTCCCGAAGACCGTCGCGTTCCGCCTCGGCACCGTCGGCGCGGTAGTCGCGGACCGATTCGCCGCGCGCATCGAGCCGCTCGACCTCAAGCCCAAGCACGCGGGCCTGATGACCGCGCTGAGCCACGGCGAGGCCGCCTCGCAGCAGGAGTTGGCGGGCCGGCTCGGCGTCGCGCCGAGTCTGGTGGTGGCGCTGGCCGATCACCTGGAACGGCTGGGCGCGATCGAACGCGTGCGGGACCCCGCCGATCGCCGGCGGCAGGTGCTCACGCTCACCGAACCGGGGCATGCCCTGCTCGCGGCATGCGAACAGGCCGCGCGGGAACTCGACGCGGAGCTCACCGCCGGATTGCGGCCCGACGAGCGCACGGCTCTACGGCGTGCGCTCGGCGTACTGGCCGCCGAAGCCGGGCTGCCGACAGGCGAGTGACGGCTAGGCCGCGCCCTCGCCCAGGTACTGCAACCACGTCGGGTCCAATTCGGAGCTGGCCGACAGCAGCCGCCAGTGCGGGCCCTTGGGCGCGACCATCGGATGGTGCAGGGCCCAGCCCAGTTCACTCAGCAGCTTGTCCGCTTTGCGGTGATTGCAGGGCGCGCAAGACGCCACGCAGTTCTCCCACGAATGGGCTCCGCCGCGGCTGCGCGGAATGACGTGATCGATGGTCTCGGCCTTGCCGCCGCAATAGGCGCAGCGGTAGCGGTCGCGATGCATGAGGGCGGCGCGGGTCATGGGTACCCGTGCCCGGTACGGAACGCGCACGTAGTTGCGTAGTCGGATGACCGAGGGGAGTGACACCGAGGTCCCGGCGGAATGCACGACCGGACCCTCCGGATTGTCGTGCACGGTATCGGCCTTGTCGCAGATCAGCAGCACGATGGCGCGGCGCGCGGACAGGGCCGTGAGTGGCTCGTATGTGGCGTTGAGCAGCAGCACGCGGCGTTTGGCCCAGGCGGGAACGGGTGCTGCGGTGGGTGGGTGATGCGAGTGTTCGCGGTGGTCGCCCGGATGGGCGGGCTCGGGATGAGCGCCCGGATGATGCTCGGCATGAGAATGTTCGGACAGTAAGTGCAGCGGAGTAGCCCCCGACCCACGATTGTGGACATCGGCGGGCTGGAGTTGTCGATGCGTCCGCGCCTCACGGGCGCCGTGCCGCTGCTTCATGGGCCATACCCCGGTTTCGTATTCGTCCGATTGTGTGGTATCTCGGCAGACTGCCACCCAGTTGACCATGGAACGGCGCGCAATGCCATCTCTTTCGACACATTGTCAGACACATTCGGATGAACACCGCGTGACGGTGTTTTATCTGCCCCTCCGCTGCGCTGCGGGGCGGGTTCGTGGCCCCCGAAGTCTCGGTTCTTCCCTTCTCCGCTCGTCCGCTTCGCTCCCCCGCTCCTTCGGTCCGGAATCGAGACGGGCCGCGAACTTCGGGCGGGTGCGGGGGCTAATTAGACTCGAGGCGTGACTTCCGGCGAGCAGACTCAGATCTCCTTCTTCGAGGCCGTGGGCGGGCAGGCGACGTTCCATCGGATCGTGGCCGCCTTCTACCGCGAAGTGGCCGCGGACGAGGTGCTGCGGCCGCTGTACCCGGAAGAGGATCTGGGTCCCGCCGAGCGTCGGTTGCGGATGTTCCTGGAGCAGTACTGGGGCGGCCCGCGGACCTACTCCGACGAGCGTGGCCACCCGCGGCTGCGGATGCGGCACCACCCGTTCAAGGTCGGTCCGATCGAGCGGGACGCGTGGCTGCGGGCCATGCACATCGCGGTGGCGGAGATCGAGCCGGAGGTGCTCGATGACGCGCATCGCAAGCAGTTGCTCGACTACTTCGAGATGGCCGCCAATTCGCTCATGAACTCGCCTTTCTGATTGTTGCCGCAGAAGTCGCAGCTTTCCACGGGGATTCAGGTCGGTCGTGGCTGTCCGCTGATCATTTGCTGAATCTGGACAAGTACTTCCGACGCGCCCGCGAAAGCCGCTGTGCTTTGGCACCATTACCGCTGTGATGGACGATCTCGCCGAACTGCCCTGGTGGCGCTCGGCCGTGTTCTACCAGGTGTATCCCCGTTCCTTCGCGGACTCCGACGGCGACGGTGTGGGTGATTTAGGCGGATTGCGCGAGAAGCTGGGCTATTTGGAGCTGCTCGGCGTGGACGCCTTGTGGATCTGCCCGGTCATGCGCTCGCCCATGGCCGACGGCGGCTATGACGTGTCCGACCCACGTGACATCGACCCGCTGTTCGGCGGCCAGGCCGCACTGGACGAGGTCATCGCCGAGGCGCACGACCGGGGCATGCGGGTGACCATGGACCTGGTTCCGAATCACACCAGCGATCAGCACCGGTGGTTCCGGGAGGCGCTGGCGGCCGGGCCGGGCAGCCCGGAGCGGGCGCGCTACTGGTTCCGGGACGGTCGCGGCCCGGATGGCGCACTGCCGCCGAACAACTGGCCGAGCATCTTCGGCGGCCCGGCCTGGACCCGGGTGTACGAACCCGACGGCAGGCCCGGGCAGTGGTACCTGCACATCTTCGCGCCCGAGCAGCCGGACCTGAACTGGGAAAACCAGGAGGTCGCAACCGATTTCGAACAGACCTTGCGGTTCTGGCTGGATCGCGGTGTGGACGGTTTCCGCCTGGATGTCGCGCACGGCATGGCCAAACCCCCGGGCCTGCCGGACATGGAGCGCATCGACACCCGCATGCTGCACCTCGAGGACGAGGATCCGCGGTTCAACAACGCGGGGGTGCACGAGATCCACCGGCGCGTGCGCAAGGTGATGGACGAGTATCCGCACGCGGTCGCCATCGGTGAGGTGTGGGTCAACGACAACGCCCGCTTCGGCGAGTACGTGCGCGCCGACGAACTGCACCTGGCCTTCAACTTCCGCCTCGCCCAGACGCCCTTCGATCCGGACCGCATCCGTACGGCCGTGGACAATTCGCTGCACGCGGTGGCGGGCGTCGGCGCGACGCCCACCTGGACGCTGTCCAACCATGACATCGAACGCGAGGTCACCCGCTATGGAGACGGCCCGGTCGGGCAGGCCCGGGCGCGGGCCATGATCATGCTGGAGCTGGCGCTGCCGGGCGCGGTATTCGTCTACAACGGAGCCGAATTGGGTCTGGCCAATGTGGACGATCTGCCGGAGTCGGCGCTGCGCGACCCCACCTGGGAGCGATCCGGTCACACCGTGCGCGGCCGCGACGGCTGCCGGGTGCCGCTGCCCTGGGAGGGTGCGCGGCCGCCGTTCGGGTTCACGACGGGTGTGCCGTGGTTGCCGATGCCGCCGGAGTGGGCGGGGATGAGCGTGGAGCGGCAGCTGGAACGGTTGGATTCCATGCTGTCGCTGTACCGGATGGCGATCGAATTGCGGGCCGTCCGTCCGGAATTCGCCGGGTCGGGTGTCGAGTGGTACAGGAGCCCGCCGGGCTGTCTGGCGTTTCGGCGCGAGGGCGGGCTGTTGTGCGTGCTCAATGCCACCGACTCGCCGATTCTGCTGCCCGCGGGGGAGGTGTTGCTGACCAGCGCTCCGCTGGCCGGTCGCAAACTCCCGGCGAACTCGACGGCCTGGTTGGTCTGATCGGCGAGGTTTCGCCGGTCCGAAAGGTGAATGTCACGACACGGCCGCACTAACCCTTACCGGTCGTAGTAGTCGCGGGGCGATCGACTACCGTTGGGCCGTGAGCATTCTCCAGACAGTGCTGATCTACGTCGGCATCCCGGTCGCGATCTATCTCGCGATCGCCGGATTGTCGTTCCTCGGCAAGCCGCTGCCCGGCGAGAAGCCGGAACACTACGAACTCGGTGCGAAGTGGACCCAGCCTCCGGTGCTGTGGAGCGCGACCGACGAGGTGACCGGGTCCGGCCACCACGACACTGCTGATTCGCATGGACACCATGCGGCTATCGAAACCGCCAACGCGGAGCTGATCGGAGGCCGGGCAAGTGGCAAGTTCTAATTGGCCCGCGGTGAACGAGGCCGACCTGCCCCACGGTTGGGCCCTCACCTCCAGCGGACGCGTCTCCGGTGTGCACGAGGCCGGCGACGTCTTCAAGGAAGCGCCGTTCAGCGACCGTGAGCGGCTGCTCATGGACAATGCCCTCACCGACGCCACCCGCGCCACCAAGGTGCGCTTCAACGTCTACATCGGCGACCTGGGCGCCGACTCCGCCGCCGGCGTGGACGCGCTGTTCCCGGCCACCCCGGAGGCCGCCCGCTCGGTCCTGATCGCGGTGGACCCGAACACCAGCTCCGTCGAGGTCCGCTCCGGCCACGAGATCGCCGAGCGCGCCAACGACCGCGTCTGCCAGCTCGGCGCGACCGCCGCCACCAGCTCCTTCCGTCAGGGTGAGCTGATCGACGGCCTGGTCTCCGCGGTGCGCGTGATGGCCGCCGCCATCGGCCGCGTCTAGCCGGTTTCCGATCCGACGAGGGACGCCCGGGGCTCGAGCCCCGGGCGTCTTTTCGCGTGTGCCGGGCCTTCGAGCGTTCGCCGCGGAGTTCGCTCTCAGCAGATCGAGGCGCGACGGCCGGGCCAGGCACTTTACGCTCGGTGTATGTCCGAGCATCCGCGTCTGAAGGCGCTTCCCGGTGGTCTGGATCGAGCAGGCCGGTCGGTACGGCCTACGGCATCACCCGCGCCCGTCCGCGAGCGCGCGGATCGGGAACCGCTGTGGCGCGAGGCGCTCGGCGAGCGATTGCGCTCGATGCGGCTGGACCTGGGGGAGAAGCTCACCGAAACCGCTGGGCGGGCCGGGATCTCGCCGCAGTACCTCTCCGAGGTCGAGCGCGGTCGCAAGGAACCGTCGAGCGAGATGATCGCCGCGCTGGCCGGAGCCCTCGGCGTCAGCGTGGGCGGACTCACCCGCCAGGTCGCCGAGGAGCTGCTGCGGACCCGTCTGGTCCCCGCCGCACCGCCCGCGGTGCCGCACCGCTACGCCGGTCAGGTCATGCTGTCGCTGGCCGCCTGACCCGCGCACCGGCCGCCCGCGCCGCGCGGGTCGGCCGTTTCCCGCGCAGCCTCCGGAGACCGTGCCCTATAGTTCTGATGAGCCGTAATTGGTTGTGGATCAAGACAATTCGTGACGGCCGGTTCGGGGCACGGTCTCCTGGCCGAATGGTTGGGCGGCGGTGCTCTCCATCACCACGAGTGCGAACCGACGGCTCTCAGCGCGGGCCGAGCAGTTGGTCGGCGAGGCCGTAGGCGATGGCGGTTTCGGCGGTGAAGACACGGTCGCGGTCGGTGTCGCGGCGGAGGGTTTCGGCGGGCTGGCCGGTGTGGGTGGTGAGGATGGCTTCGATCTGGGCGCGCATGCGGACGATTTCGTCGGCTTGGAGGATGAGGTCGGGGATGGTGCCCTGGCCTCGGATCGCGGGCTGGTGCAGGACGATTCGGGAATGGGGGAGGACGTTGCGGCGGCCTTTCGCGCCACCGGCGAGCAGGACCGCGCCGACGGCGATGGCCTGGCCGACGCAGGTGGTCACGACGGGCGACGAGATGTGCTGCATGGTGTCGTAGATGGCGAGCATGGCGGGCAGTTCGCCGCCCTCGCAATTGATGTAGAGGTTGATGTCCTGGCCGGGGCTCTCCGCGTCCAGGTGCAGGAGTTGCGCGATGAGGGCGTTGGCGACGCCGGAGTCGATGGGGGTGCCGAGGTAGACGATGCGCTCGCTGAGCAGGTGCGAGTAGACGTCCATGATCCGTTCGCCGCGCGGGTCGCGGGTGATGACGTTCGGAATCGTGTAGGTGCTCATGCCGAGATCCCCAGTTTCTGTCGCGCGGGGACCACCTGGTGGAAGGAGTCCACGATGTGGTCGATGAAGCCGTAGTCGCGGGCCTGTTCCGCGGTGAACCACCGGTCGTGGAGCGAATCCTCGAAGATCTGGTCGTAGGGCTGACCGGTGTCCTCGGCGATCAGGCCGAGCACGGTCTGCACCGTGTAGCGCAGGTCGTCGGCCTGGACCTCCACCTCGACGGCGCTGCCGCCGATGCCCGCCGAGCCCTGGTGCATGAGGATGCGGGCGTGCGGCAGGGCGTGGCGGTGGCCGGGAGTGCCCGCCGAGAGCAGGAATTGTCCCGCGCTGCATGACAATCCGAGCGCCAGTGTCGACACCGGGCACGGCACCAGGCGCATCACGTCGCGGATGGCGAGCATGGCCGGCACCGAGCCGCCGGGCGAGTGGATCCACAGCGAGATCCCCGCTTCCGGATCCTCGGCCGCCAGCGTCAGCATCTGGGTCATCAGCAGCGTGCCGTTGTCGTCGTCTAGCCCACCGTCCAGCACCAGGACCCGCCGGGCGAAGAGTTGCTCCCTGGTGCTCCAGTTGAACATCGGAGTCTTGTTGTCTGCCATGCCTTCACGGTGCCGCAGTCGGCCCCCGGAAGTCGCGCCCCGCTGCTGTGGGCAGATCCGCTCTGAGCAGCGGGAATTCGAGCCCCCTGGATCGGGGGCACCGGTTCGGAGGTCTTCAGATCGAGGGTTGCAAGGCCCTAATCTGCTGAAGGGTTGGGAAATCCGAGAGAGGACAAAGCATGACCTTCGTCGCCACCTCCACCGGCAGTGATGTCGGCAGCCTGGCCGCCGCCCTGTTGAAGCTGCTGGGCATCACGTCGATGTGCACGATCTCGGCGAACTGGGCCGGGTGCAACCCCGGCCAGGTCTGGTAGAGGGGCTGATCCTCCACACGAACAACAGCGCCTCCCGAAGGTTCGGGAGGCGCTGTTGTGTGTGGAAGGTGTTGCCGGGCAGCGCTTTCTAGCCGCGATCGAACGCGCGGGCGCGCAGCGAGCGTTCGATGCCCGCCTTGCCCTCGACCACCAGGCGGCGCAGCGCCGGCGGGTGGTCGCCGCCGAGGAACTTGTCGGCCACGGCGACGGCTTCCTCGGTGACGGCCCAGTGCGGGTAGAGGCCGACGACGACGGTCTGGGCGACCTCGCTGGAGCGGCGGTCCCACACCGCGGCGATATCGGCGAAGTAGCGCTCCACGTACGGGCTGAGCAGCTCGGACTGCCCCGCCGGCGCGAAGCCCGCGACGATGGCGCGCGCGGTGATGTTGGGCACCGTGTCGTCACCCATGACGGTGTCCCACGCCGATTCCTTGACCGCCGATTGCGGGCGGGCGGTGGATGCCGCGGCGGCCTGGCGGCGGCCCGCAGCGGTGTCGTCGCGGGCGAGTTCGGAGTCGATGACCGGGGTTTCGATGCCGTCGGAGTCGATGGCTCCGGCGGCGGCCAGCGCCTGGGTGATGCGCCAGCGCAGGTCGGTGTCGATGGTCAGGCCGGGCAGGCCCGCGCGTTCGGGGTCCTCGGCGCGCAGCTGGCGCAGCACCTGGATGTGCTGCGGGGACAGCAGCGCGCCGGTGAGCGCATTGACGAACGCCAGCTGGTGGTCCGAGCCGGCACCGGCGGCGCGGGCCAGCTCCAGCAGCCGGTCGGCGTAGGCGGGCCAGCCCTCGGTGCGCGCCCACTCCGGGTCGGCGTAGGCGCTGAGCGCGGTGCTCGCCTGCATGAGAAGCCGCTGCACGACGCCGATCTCGGTTTCCGCGCCGACGCCGCGCTGCACCAGCGCCACGAAGTCGCGGGCCTTCATCTCGGCCTGGCGGGTCATCTCCCAGGCCGCGGACCAGGCCAGGGTGCGGGGCAGCGGTTCGGCGATGTCGGCGATGCGGGCCACCACGGTGTCGAGCGAGTCGGCGTCGAGGCGGACCGAGCAGTAGGTGAGGTCGTCGTCGTTGACCAGCACCAGCTTGCCGCGGCCGACGCCGATCAGCTCGGGCACGTCGGTGCGCTCGGCCGCGTCCGCGTCGAGCTCGACGCGCTTGGTGCGCACCAGCTTTCCGTTCTGGTCGTCGTAGATGCCGATGGCGAGCCGGTGCACGCGCCGCTCACCGGCACCGGGCTCGGCACCGTCCTGCACGACCGCGAAGGAGGTGAAGTTGCCGGCGTCGTCCACGGTGAAGTCGGGGCGCAGGATATTGAGGCCCGTGGTCTTGAGCCACTGCGCGCCCCAGTCGGACAGGTCGCGGCCCGACGCCTTCTCCAGCGCGCCCACCAGATCATCGAAAGTGGCGTTGCCGTAGGCGTGTTCGGTGAAGTAGTCGCGCAGACCGGCCAGGAACGGCTCCTCGCCGACGTAGGCCACCAGCTGCTTGAGCACGGAAGCGCCCTTGGCGTAGGTGATTCCGTCGAAGTTGACCTCGACAGCGGCCAGGTCGGGGATGTCGGCGGCGATCGGGTGGGTGGAGGGCAGCTGGTCCTGCCGATAGGCCCACGACTTCTCGACATTGGCGAAAGTGGTCCAGGCGTTGGTGTATTCGGTCGCGCCGACCTGGCACAGCACCGACGCGAAGGTGGCGAACGACTCGTTCAGCCACAGGTCGTCCCACCACTTCATGGTGACCAGATCGCCGAACCACATGTGCGCCATCTCGTGCAGTACGGTCTCGCAGCGGCGCTCGTAGGACGCGCGGGTCACCTTGGAACGGAAGACGTAGTCCTCGAGGAAGGTGACGGCGCCGGCGTTCTCCATGGCGCCCGCGTTGAATTCGGGCACGAACAGCTGGTCGTACTTGCCGAAGGCGTAGGGCACGCCGAAATTGGCGTGGTAGAAACCGAAGCCCTGCTTGGTCTCGGTGAAGAGCCGTTCATGGTCCATGAACGTGGCCAGCGAGGCGCGGCAGTAGATGCCGAGCGGGATCTCGCCGTGCGAATCCTGGTAGGAGTCGGTCCATTTCGCGTACGGCCCGGCGATGAGGGCGACCAGATAGGTGCTCATGCGCGGGGTGGTGGCGAAGGTGTGGCGGACGACGGCGCCGAGCCGGTGGGTGTCGGTGACGGCACCGTTGGAGATGACCTCCCAGTCCTCGGGCGCGGTCACGACCATGTCGTAGGTGGCCTTGAGGTCGGGCTGGTCGAAGCAGGCGAACATGCGCTTGCAGTCGGCGGTCTCGAACTGCGAGTACAGGTAGACCTTGTTGTCGGTGGGGTCGACGAAACGGTGCAGGCCCTCACCGGTGTTGGAGTACTCGCCGTCGGCCTCGATCACCAGCTCGTTGTTCGCGGCCAGGTCGGGCAGGGTGAGGCCCTGCTCCTCGTCGTAGCCGCTCACGTCCAGGTCGACGCCGTTGAGCACGGCCGAGCGCAGGCCCGCGCCCACGAAGTCGATGAAGGTCTGCGCACCCGGCGTCGCGGTGAAGGTCACCGTCGCCTTCGAGTGGAACGTCTCACTGCGAGGCGCGTCGGCGCTGGTGGGCTGGCCGGTGAGGTCCAGCTCGACCTTGTAGTTCTCCACCTGGACCGTGGCGGCGCGTTCGATGGCCTGCTCGCGGGTGAGATTCGGTGCGGACAAGGAGGCTCCTTAGCTCTCGGAGAACTGTGCGGCAGTAGCCAGCTTGCCATGCCCGGGGTCGCGCGGTTGGGCGTGTCCGATGCGAGGACGGCCACCCACTAGGCTGGGCGGCGGCAGCTATCGCCCAGCACGAGGAGGACCGTTGAAGCACATCCACGCCGGTAAGGTGCGCGACCTGTACGAGGACGGCGATTCGCTGATCCTGGTCGCATCCGACCGGGTGTCGGTGTACGACGTGGTGCTGCCGACCCCGATCCCGGACAAGGGCGCGCTGCTCACCCAGCTGTCGAACTGGTGGTTCGGCTTCTTCTCCGATGTGCCCAACCACATTCTGTCCACCACCGACGTGCCCGTCGAGTTCGCGGGCCGCGGCGTGCGGGTCAAGCCGCTGAAGATGGTGAAGGTGGAGTGCATCGCGCGCGGCTACCTGACCGGCGGCGGCCTGGCCGAGTACAACCGCACCGGCACCGTGTCCGGCATCGCGCTGCCGCCGGGCCTGCGCGACGGCGACAAGCTGCCCGAACCCATCTTCACCCCCACCACCAAGGCCGACGAGGGCCACGACGAGCCGATCAGCTTCGCCGACGTGGTGAACCAGGAGGGCAAGGAGGTCGCCGACAAGCTGCGCGACCTGACCCTCGAGATGTACTCGCGCGGCGCCGACCACGCCGCCGCCAACGGTGTCATCATCGCCGACACGAAGATCGAACTCGGCTGGGACGGTGACGTTCTCACCGTCGGCGACGAGGTGCTGACCTCGGACTCCTCCCGCTTCTGGCCCGCCGACGACTACGAGCCGGGCCGCCCGCAGAAGTCGTTCGACAAGCAGTTCGTGCGCGACTGGTCCACCTCCACGGGGTGGAACAAGGAGTACCCGGGCCCGGAGATTCCGGCCGACATCATCGACGTGACCCGCCAGAAGTACAAGCAGGCCTACGAACTCATCACCGGCAACGCCTGGACCGGCGTCTAGGCCGGAACCGCCTCGGCGGCAAGGAAGTTCGTGACGAACTCGTCGGCCCGGCGCTCCAGATCGGCGTACTGGGCGACCCGTTCGGCGCCGACGGTGGCCGGGTCGATGAGCAGTTGCCCGTCGGCGTCGAGCCGCTGACGGCGTTCCTCGGCGTCGGGCAGCAGGCCGACGCTCGAATGGGAGAAGCCGCAGTAGTAGGCGATTCCCATATTGAGCTGGCCCTCCAGTGACTGCTGGAGGAAGTCCACGAGCGGGTCGCCCGCGGCCATTCCGGCCAGGCCGAGCCACAGCATGCGCTTGCCCGCCAGGCGAGGCTTGCTGCGGCCGTAGGCGAATCCGTAGTTCCACACGCGGTCGATCCAGCCCTTGAGCAGCGCGGGGACGCTCGCCCAGTAGACGGGGAAGACCGCGATCACCACGTCGGCGGCGAGGATGCGGTCCATGTGCTCGTGGACCTCGGGGGAGTAGAGCTTCTCGCGATTGCCCCAATCCGGCTGGTCGGCCTCGATCATGCGGGGATCGAAGCCCTCGGCCCGCAGGTCCAGCAGGTCGACGCGGTAGCCGTCGGACTCCAGCCGGGCGGTCGTGCGGGCGGCGAGGTGCGCGGTCAGGGAATCGGATCGGTGGTGGGCGACCACGACCAGCGCGGTGCGGGCGGGCTGATCGATACCGTCGTGCGACAAGGGATTCCTCCTGGATCCGGGTGGTTGTTTGCTGTGCTCCCAGTACACCCGCCCGGATGTAGACGATCCATGGGTGAAAAGCTCGGCCTGATAGGAATTCGTCTACCCTCGATGAGGTGGATCCTCTGAGTAAGTTGCTGAGCGGTATTCGAGCCGAAGGCGCCGTGGTCACCCACGCGGTGATGCCCGCGCCCTGGACGATCCGCTTCGCCGACCGTGCGCCACTGACGATGATCACCGTCATGCGCGGAGGCGGGACGCTGCTGCTGCCGGACGGCGACCGTCGGACACTCGAGGCGGGCGATACCGCACTGGTGCGTGGCCCGGGCGACTTCCGGCTTGTCTCAGGTGATTTCGACAGCGGCGAGCCCGGGGCGGGCGCTGCCGCTCCGGCCGAGTACGAGATCTCCTGCTTCGCCGTCGATTCCGAGTGCGCGGGTGAGGAACTCGGCGGAATCCACTGGGGCAGTGACGCCGACGCCACCGCCCTGATGGTGGGCGCCTACCGCACCTCCTTCCGTCGCCACGAACGTCTCCTGCGTGCGCTCCCAGCGGTATTGGTGGTCAGGGAGGACTACGAATCCTGCGGCTGGTACGAGTCGGCCGCCGCCTCCGCCGTCCTGCAGAGCGCGGGCTCGCAGGCCATGATGGACCGCCTGCTCGACTGGAGCCTGGTCTGCACCCTGCGCACCTGGTTCGACCAAGCCGGACCCGAGGCGCCGACCTGGTTCCGCGGCCTCGCCGATCCGGTCATCGCCCCCGCGCTGCAATCGATCCACACGACCCCCGGCGCGCCCTGGACCGTGGCCTCGCTGGCCGCCGAAGCCGGGGTCTCCCGGGCGCTCTTCGCCAAACGCTTCACCGCCGTGATGGGGCAACCGCCGCTGGCCTACCTCACCGAATCGCGGATGGACGAAGCCGAGGAACTCCTCACCGACACCGACCTGACCATCGCCCGTATCGCCACATCGGTCGGTTACGCGGATCCGTTCGGCTTCTCCGCCGCATTCAAACGCCATCGCGGCGTGAGCCCCACCGCCTTCCGCGCGTCCGCCGCCTGAGGCGCGCCGCGGCAGAGACGGCGGCTCCGCGGTCACGTGGACGGCGGCCACCGCTCAGGGATCGCGGACACGCGGGATCGGATCTGCCCCGCGAAATCTCAACCACGACGCAGGCGGGCGGCGCGGATCGTGAGGTAGTCGCGTTCGGGGAGGCTGGTGGTGCTGCGCGCGGCCGCCGTGTAGCAGGCGACGGCTTCCTCGTGGTCGCCGGCCATTTCGTGCAGGTGGCCACGGACGGCATCGAGGCGGTGGTTGCCCGGCAGCGACTCCGCGAGGGTGTCGGCGAGGTCCAGACCGGCCTGCGGCCCGTGCACCATGGCGGTGGCGACCGCGCGGTTGAGGGTGACCATCGGGTTGGGGGACTGGCGTTCGAGGGCGTTGTACAGCAACAGGATTCGGGGCCAGTCGGTGTCCTCGGGTCGCAGCGCCTGCGCGTGCAGGGCGGCGATGGCGGCCTGGATCTGATAGGGGCCGATGAGTCCGCGGCTGACCGACGCGGTCGCCAGGCGCACCCCCTCGATGATCATCTCCCGATCCCACAGCCCGCGATCCTGTTCGGCGAGCGGGATCAGTTCGCCGTGCTCGCCGGTACGGGCGGCGCGCCGGGCATCGGTCAGCAGGAGCAGTGCGAGCAGGCCGGTGACCTCGGGATTGTCCGGAAGTACGCGATACAGCGCCCGGGCCAGCCGAATCGCCTCGCTCGACAGGTCGCCGCGGCGTAGTCGCTCGCCGCCGCTGGTGTGGCCTTCGGTGAAGATCAGGTACAGCACCCGCAGCACGCTGTCCAGGCGCGTATTCCATTCCCCGCGTTGCCCGTTCGATTCCGCGGGCATGGCGAAGGGGCGGTCCTCCTCCGCGATGCGCTTCTTGGCGCGGGTGATCCGTTGCGCCATGGTGCGTTCCGGGAGCAGGAAGGCCCGGGCGATCTCCTCGGTGGTGAGCCCGCCCACCGCGCGCAGGGTCAGGGCGATCGCGCTCGCGGGCGACAGTGCGGGGTGGCAGCACAGGAAGAACAACGTGAGCGTGTCGTCGCGGTCCTCGGTCCCGGTATCGGGGGCAGCTCGGCCGGTGACCGCGCCGCCCGGATCGGCCGTGCCGCGGATACCGGATGCCCCGGAGGGCGCGGCCGCACGGCTCGCACCGTCCGCGCCGGGTGCGGCGGCCAGTTGGTCGAGTCCCGTCTCCGACAGCGCGGCGACGACGGCGTCGGCCGGGTCGGGGGTCGCCGTGCCCAGGCGTTCCGGGTCGCGGATCGCGTCGGCGGTCTCGCGGTTGCGGCGGGCGGAGTCGGCGCGGATGGCGTCGACCATGCGGCGCGCGCCGACCTGGATGAGCCAGCCGCGCGGGTTGCCGGGCAGGCCGTCGGCGGGCCACTGGGTGGCGGCGGCGAGCAGGGCTTCCTGGAGGGCGTCCTCGGCGGCGTCGAAATCGCCGTAGCGGCGGACGAGCGCGCCGAGGACCTGCGGGGCGAGTTCGCGCAGCAGGTCCTCGATCGCGGTGTGCGGCATCAGAGTTCGGCGGCGGGGGCGCTCATGATCTGCCGGACCTCGATGTACTCGCCGATCGGCTTGCCGCCGGGGCCGGGCGCGGCCGAGGCCTGGGCGGCGATCTCGACGGCCCGGTCGGGAGTGTCGACGTCGACGATCCAGTACCCGGCCAGCAGCTCCTTGGTCTCGGGGAACGGGCCGTCGGTGACGACCGGCGCGGACCGGCCGTCGGAACTGACGGTGATCGCCTGCCCCGGGTCGGCGAGGCCCTGCGCTTCGACCAGCTCGCCGGACTTGGCCAGCTGCTCGCCCAGGGTGCGCTGGAAGTCGATGTGCGCCTGGATCTCCTCGGGCGCCCACTGGTGGATCGGGGTGTCGCAGAAAGCGGCCGGGGTGTAGGACTTGATCAGCATGTACTTCATGGTCGGCTCCTTCGTCGGCGCGCCGCGGTGGCGCTCTCGCATACAGGTCGGAGCCCCGCACGCCGGATCGACGTATCGCGCAGCCCATGGTGTGTGACGGTGGTCACAAGGCTTCCGGGTCGACGGCCCGGCCGCTCAGGATCAGCTCCTTGATCTTGTCGGTGACATCCCACACGTTCACGTTCATCCCGGCCAGCACCCGATCGTTCGGATCGAGCCAGTACGCCACGAACTCGCGTCCGGCCAGATCACCGCGCACCACCACGCGCGCCTGCTGCCGGGGGGAGACGTAGCCGGTGTACTCCATCCCCAGGTCGTACTGATCGGTGAAGAAGTAGGGCAGCCGGTCGTACACGGCGGGCCTGCCGAGCATGGTCAGGGCCGCCACGGCGGGCTGATTGAGCGCGTTCGCCCAGTGCTCCACCCGGATTCGCTGACCCAGCACCGGATGCTGCTGATCGGCGATATCGCCGACCGCGACGATATCGGGGTCCGAGGTGGCCAGGCTCTCGTCGACCAGGACCCCGCCGTCGACCGCCAGCCCGGCCTCCGCGGCCAGCTCGATATTGGGTCGCGCACCCACCGCGACCAGCACCGCGTCCGCCTCGATACGGGTACCGTCGTCCAGGAGCACACCGGTCGCGCGGCCGTCGGCGGTGGTGATCTCGCTGACCTTCACGTCCGTGCGCAGGTCCACGCCGTGCGCGCGGTGCAGGCCCGCGAACACCTCGCCCATCTCGGTGCCGAGCGCGGCCCGCAACGGAACCGAGTCCGCCTCCAGCACAGTCACTTCCACGCCCGCAGCCCGTGCGGCCGCCGTCACCTCGAGTCCGATCCAGCCCGCGCCGATCACCGCCAGCCGCTGGACCTCGCCGAACATGGCCAGCAGCGCGTCGGAGTCCTCGATGGTGCGCAGCACGTGCACGCCCCGCGCGTCCACCCCGGGCATGCGCAGCATGCGCGGGCGCGAGCCGGTGGCCAGTGCCAGTTTGTCGTAGGGCAGCGTCGTACCGTCCGGCAGCGCAACGGTTTTGGCGCCACGGTCCAGGCCGGTGACGGTGGTGCCGGGCATCACCTCGATATGATGGTCGCGGTACCACTGCGACGGGTCCACGGTGAAGTCGGGCAGCGACTTCTTGCCCAGCAGATGCTCCTTGGACAGCGGCGGGCGCTCGTAGGGCAGATGCTCCTCGGCGCTGACGAGGGTCACCGTGCCGTCGAAGTCATTGGCCCGCAAGGCTTCCGCGAGCTTCGCCGCGGCGAGTCCGCCTCCCGCGATGACGAACCTGGAACTGGTCATGCCGAACCTCCCTGCTCACGCGGCCGGGGACAGCTCCACCGGATGTGGCCGTCCTCCCGGCGAGGCCGATATTTCGACCCTAGACCCGGGTGAGTCGGGCGGAGCGGAAATATCGGCAACAATCCGGGTTGTTGCCTTAGGGGAACGGCCGTGTGTCGGCCGTCGACTGTGAAAGGACTTCCTTGTGAGCGACACCAAAAAGGACCGGGTCGACTTCTGGTTCGATCCGATGTGCCCCTGGTGCTGGATCACCTCCCGCTGGATCCTCGAGGTCGAGCAGGTCCGCGATATCGACGTCAACTTCCATGTCATGAGCCTGGGAGTGCTCAACGACGGCCGTGAGGGCCTGCCGCCGGAGTACGTGGAGCTGCTGCGCACCGCGTGGGGCCCGGTCCGGGTCGCCATCGCCGCCGCCCGCGAGCACGGCGACAAGGTGCTGGCGCCGCTGTACACGGCCATGGGCACCCGCTTCCACAACCGCCGCGCCGAGTACGAGCAGGACGGGCCGCGCGCCGACCTGATCGAGGTCATCATCGCCGAGTCGCTGGCCGAGATCGGGCTGCCCGCCGAGCTGGCCGCCGCGGCCACCTCCGTCGAATACGACGAGGAACTGAAGGCCTCGCACCACGCGGGCATGGACAAGGTCGGCCAGGATGTCGGCACGCCGACCATCCACATCAACGGCGTGGCCTTCTTCGGTCCGGTGCTCTCGCGCATCCCGCGCGGTGAGGTGGCGGGCAAGGTGTGGGACGGCGCCGTCGCGCTGGCCTCCTACCCGCACTTCTTCGAGCTGAAGCGGACTCGCACCGAGGACCCCGCCTTCGACTGAGGGGCAGGGCTTTCGGTGATATAGACACAGATCGGGCGGGGTCCGTGGACACGGACCCCGCCCGATTCGTGTGATCAGTGCGGCCGGTACTCGTGGTAGGTGGCGGTCTCGCCGTACTGCGGCGCGGGACCGCCGTACGGCTGCGGAGCGCCGTAGGGTCCGGCCACAGGCGGCCGCTGTGGGGCGTCGGGACGCCAGAACAGCTTGCCGTGGCGGCTGCGGTCGCGCAGCGCCCACATGCGCCAGGTCAGCACCGGATGGCTGGCGGTCGCATTCGCCATCCAGACGAAGAAGCCCTTCTCCTGCGGCGCGCGGTCGGCCATCTCGTCGAAACTGACCAGATTGTTCAGGTACTTGCCCGCCGCCAGCGTCTGCATCGCCGTCGGTGCGCCCTGTGGGCGGTTGCAGAAGCCGTGATTGTCGGCCGTGTACTCCTGCGAGCGGATCAGCGAACTGCCCAGGATCGGCAGGAACGGGGCGAGGAACATGCCCAGCTGCCGCCAGTACGAGACGTGGCCCGCCGCGATGTGCCCGACCTCGTGGCCGATGATGAAGGCCAGCGCCTCGGGATTGCGTGCCGCGCCGCTGATCTCGAACAAGTCGCTGTAGACGACCACGTAACGGCGGAAGCCGTGCCCGGAGGCGAAGGCGTTGATCTGGCCGTTGCCGGTGACCACGTAGGCATCCGGGACCCGGGTCATGCCGAAGCGGGCCGCCGCCTCCTGCACCATGCGGAAGCCGTCGGGGAACTGGGTCGGCGACATCTTCACGCCGTTGACGCGCTGCGCGGCGTAGTTCATCCCGCGGCCGAGGTAGACCAGCAGCGGCGCGAACACCAGCACCAGCACGATCTGGTTGGAGGAGCCCGACACCAGCGCGAGCAGCGCCAGCAGGAACGCCAGCACGGTGGCGATGATCACGATCACCAGCAGCGGGATCTCCCAGCTGTGCCGCGCGGGCATCCCGAACGGAGACAGGCCGCGGTTGCCGGTCTGCACCACCGGCGGAGGCGGCGGCGAATACGGTTGCTGCGGAGCCCATCCCGGCGGGCCCACCCGCGGATCCCAGCCGGACATGCCGGTGACGGGGTTCCACGCGGGCTGGGCGCCCGGGGGCTGCGCGGCGGGGTAGGAAGTCGTCGGGTGGGCGTACCCGCCGGTCGGCCGGCCCGGGTGGACGGCGGTGGGCTGGGCCCCGAAGTCGCCGGTCGGATACGGCGGATACGCGCTCGCGGGCTGCGCGGGGTAGCCGCCCGCGGGCCCGCCCGGGTGAGCGGTCGTGTGATCGGCGGACCGATCGGCGTTCGGCTGCTCGCCGCTCGGCGGCTGTCCTTGATCTCCGCTGGCGGATTGCCCCCCGTAGGCGTTCGGCGTGGATGAACTGTCGTCGGACGTCATGCCTGGATAGTACGTTCGCGCGCGTCGTCGGGTCGTGCTCGCCAGGAGTGGCTCACACCTCGTATTCCGCCGGTGACAGCCCCCTGCGTGGGCGGTCGTGCGGGGCTGACAGAATCGCAGCCATGCGCGTATACCTGGGTGCCGACCATGCCGGCTTCGAACTGAAGAACCACGTCAAGGCTCACCTGGAGGGCCAGGGCCACGACGTCGTCGACTGCGGCGCGCTGGAATACGATGCCCTCGACGACTATCCGGCCTTCTGCATCGAGGCGGCCCGCCGCGTCGTCGCCGAGCCCGGCTCGCTGGGCTTCGTCTTCGGTGGCTCCGGCAACGGCGAGCAGATCGCCGCCAACAAGGTGCCCGGCGCGCGTTGCGCCCTCGGCTGGAGCGTGGAGACCGCGCAGCTCGCCCGCCAGCACAACAACGCCCAGCTGCTCGGCATCGGCGGCCGCATGCACTCCACCGAGGAAGCCCTCGCCATCGTCGACGCCTTCATGACCACCGAGTGGTCCGACGAGCCGCGCCACCAGCGCCGTATCGACATCCTGGCCGAGTACGAGAAGACCGGCGTCGCCCCCGCGCTGCCGAACTGACCTGTGCCGGAAGGCCATACGCTGCACCGCCTGGCGAAGCTGCACGACAAGCGCTTCGCCGGCGGTCAGGTCCGAGTCTCGAGCCCCCAGGGCCGCTTCGCCGACGGCGCGGCGCTGATCGACGGCCGCGTCCTCACCCGTGCCGAAGCCTGGGGCAAACACCTGCTCCACCACTACGATTCGGGCGTCACCCTGCACGTCCATCTGGGTCTGTACGGCAAATTCACCGAATCCGCCGTCCCCATGGACGCTCCCGTCGGCGAGGTCCGCATGCGCCTGATCGGTGCGGGGCGTTCCGGCGAAGCACACGGCACCGACCTGCGCGGACCGGCCGCCTGCGAAATCCTCCACGAGCCGGAGGTCGAGGCCCTTACCGCCCGCCTCGGCCCCGACCCGCTGCGCCGTGACGCCGACCCCGACCGGGCCTTCGCGCGAATCCAACGCTCCCAGCGCCCCATCGGCGCCCTGCTCATGGACCAGAAAGTCCTGGCCGGAGTGGGCAACGTGTATCGCGCGGAAGTGTTGTTCCGCCACAACATCTCACCGCACCGCCCCGGAAAGTCCCTGAGCCGCACCGAATGGGACGTCCTCTGGTCGGACCTGGTCGACCTCATGAAGGTCGGCGTCCGCCGCGGTTTCATGCACGTCGTCCGCCCCGAACACGACCACGGCGCCCCCTCCTACGCCGCCGACCGCCCCCGCACCTACGTCTACCGCCGCCTCGGCGAGCCCTGCCGCCTGTGCGGCTCGACTGTCGTCCACACGGTGATGGAAGGCCGAAACCTCTTCTGGTGCCCCACCTGCCAGGCGGGTTGAACCGTGTGGCACGAACGCACCGCCGGAGTCCTTCGGATAGGGGCTCACGCTGATCAATTCACGCCCCCTTCCGCCCTCGAGCCGTTGGAGGTCTCGACTCACCGCGCGCGAAACTCGACGTATCAAGCGTCTTCCGGCTCGGCCCAGTGAATTATGTTGGGCGGCATGCTCAGAACAAGGCGGCATCTGCTGGGACTGGCCGCCGTCACGACCGTTGTCGCCGCGGTGTCGGCCTGCGCGAACCCGCCGGAGGCGCCTGCGCCGCCCGCCGAAGCCCTCCGTCATGACCTCGAGCCCCTGACATCCCGATGGCCTGCCCTCGCGCAACCCGCGTCGGCGACCTGGGCTGCGGGCGTCGTGGGCGTGGCGGCGACGCCCTCCCGCATCGATTTTCCTGGTCCGTCCGACTACTGGCTCCAAGCCATCGTCACCCTCGACCCCGTCGTGGCCGAATCTCTTCGCACGCGAACCATCACCGGCCCGGCCGCCTCGGCTGCGCCGAATCCGGTTCCCGGGCTCCACGCGGAGCTCGCGCCATCGCTGCCCGCCGGCGAATACCGGACGAGCCGTGAGCTCGATGCCGAGTTCGTCACCGCCGAGTTCAAAACCATTGCCTACCTGCAGGTTTCGGGCAGTGTGCTGGTGCTCGCCGCCCACACTTCGTAATCGGCGCCGGTGCTCACGCACCGGGGAGAGATTGCGGTAGGCCGAATGCGGGGAGGACGGTGTTCTCGAATCGGGTCATGGCGCTGATGCGGTCGCCGGCGAGAGTGAGGACGAACAGGCCGGATCCGTGGGTGCCGAGGGACGGGTGTCGGTAGACACCGAAGGCGGGTTGACCGTTGGCTCGGGTCGGCACCAGGTCGAATCGGTGTGCCGAGTCGAAAACGAGGGCGAAGAAGCGGGCCACGAGGTCTCGTCCTCGGTATTCCAGGGGGATCGGCGGCATCGACATGAAGACGTCGTCGGTCAACAGTGCGACCAGGGCGTCGATGTCGGCGGATTCGTAGGCGGTGACGAACTTCGCCACGATCGCGTCCTCGGCGGGTGAGTCGCCGGCGGGCGGGCGCGGGGCAGTGGTCGGCGGCAGTCGGTCCTGCATTCCGGCACGCGCGCGTTTGAGTGCGCTCTTGACCGATTCGACGGTGGTGTCGAGCATGTCGGCTACCTCGTTCGCGTGGAAGCCGAGGACATCGCGCAGGATGAGGACGGCGAGCTGACGGGGCGGCAGGATCTGCAGGGCGGTCACGAAGGCCAGGGAAATGGATTCGGTTTGCTCGTAGCGCGCCTCCGGGCCGAGCGGCACGCTGATCGCACCGTCCAGCAGGGCGTCGGGATAGGGCTCGAGCCAGTGGATTTCGCCGAGTCCAGTGGGTTCCGGCAGGTCGATTCCCGGGACGTCCCACTGCTTCGCGGGGCGTCGGCGGGCGGAGCGCAGCGCGTCGAGGCACCGATTGGTGGCGATGCGATACAGCCAGGTGCGCAGCGAGGCGCGCCCGTCGAACCGTTCGAGACCTCGCCAAGCCGCGAGCAGCGTGTCCTGCACAGCGTCCTCGGCATCCTGAAACGACCCGAGCATCCGATAGCAGTGCACCTGAAGCTCGCGACGGTGCGGCTCGGTCAGCGCCCGGAACGCCTCGCCGTCCCCGCCTCGCGCCCTCGACAACAGATCCGTTCGCACCGACTCCACTCCCGCCACCTCATTCCCTGTGCGCAGTCCCATCCCGTATGGACGTCGGCGGCGGCGCGAAAGGGTCGGTCGCGGAGCGCCCCCTTCGACAATGCCGCACCGTCCACACCTGTGACAGCCGACAACATCGTCCAAGGAGCAGGAAATGGGAAAGATCGTCATCAGCTCGAACGTCACTCTCGATGGAGTGGTCCAGGACCCGGACGGCGCGGAAGGCTTCACGCTGGGCGGCTGGTTCCACCGGTTCGTGGGGAGCAAGGACCTCGAGGACTGGGCCGCCCGGGAAACGGCGGAGCTGCTGGGCGTCGACGCGCTCCTCCTGGGCAGACGGACCAGTGAGTGGTTCGAGTCCCGGATGCGACCGGGCGGCGGCGCGGAAGCCCGCGTGAGCCCCGAGTGGGCGGACAGAATGAACAGCATCCCCAAGTACGTCGTGTCGTCGACCACCGAACCTTCCCGGTGGAACAACACCACGATCCTCAACGGTGATGCGGCGAAGGAGATTACGGAGCTCGAGCGCACGGTCGCCGGGGAGATCCTGGTCTACGGCAGCTACCAGCTGGTGCGCACCCTGCTGGAACAGAACCTGGCCGATGAACTGCGGCTGGTTGTTTTCCCGGTCGTGCTGGGAAGCGGCCTGCGCATCTTCGACCAGACCGGCGACAAGAAGCCACTGCACCTGGTCGACACCCGAAAGATGGGTGACGGCCTGGCGTTCCACACCTACGAATTCGTGCGCGGCTGACCGCCGCGGCCGACGCCCCGGTCCGGGTTATGCCCGGGCCGGGGTGCGGCGTTTCAGGAGTTGGGCGAGAGCCAGGGTGAGCAGGACGGCGGTGGCGAGGATGTAGATGTCGCCCGGGAGGTGTTGCCACCAGTGCCAGTGGAGTTCTTGGTGTTTGCCGTTGGGGACTATGCCGGGACCGATGAGGAAGAACAGGGCGAAGGTGGCGATCAGGGCGTAGGTGGCGGGAGCCGGGCGGGTAGTGGTCCAGGCGATGGCCGCCACCAGGGCGGGGGCTGCCCAGACCCAGTGGTGGGTCCAGGAGACGGGGGAGACCAGAAGGAGGACGGCGGCGTTCACCAGGAGGGTGGCGACGGTGAGGACCGTCATGGGGGCGGGCGCGGGGACGCCCGCTTCGGTGGCGTCCTTGCGCTCGAGACCGGTCAGGTGGTGCATGAGGTACGCGCCCGCTGCCGCAACCAGGAGCGCGAGGCCGAGCCAGACGATGGTGGCGGTGGAGGAGGAGAAGCCGAAGAGGCGGAAGGCCATGCCCTTGAGGGACTGGTTGCCGACATAGTCGGGGGAGCCGATGCGATTGGTGTCGATGACGGCGTGGAACCAGTAGTCGCGGGATTCGTCGGGGAGCAGGACGAAGCCGGCGGCGACGACGCCGAGGGCGGTGGCCGTCGCGGTGGCGGCGGCTTTCCAGTCGCGGCGGATGAGGAAGTAGAGGATGAACGCGGCGGGGGTGAGTTTGGTGACGGCGGCGATGCCGACCAGGACGCCTCGGGGCCAGCGGGGCTTCTCGGTGAGGCAGTCCAGGGCCACGGCGGCCATCAGGACCAGGTTGATCTGGCCGAACCACAGGGTGGTGCGGACCGGTTCGACGGCCAGCATGAGGACCACGGCGGACACCGTCAGGGTGAGTTTGAGGCGGGAGTCCAGGTCGGGGCGGACGCGGGACATGACCAGCCAGAGGGTGACGCCGAGGCAGGCCAGGGAGCTGGCGGTCACCAGGAGTTCGGCCAGCCAGAGCGGGACGATCGCGAGGGGGATCATCAGGACAGCGGCCGACGGCGGGTAGGTGAACGGCAGGTCGGTGTGGCCGGCGACGGGGAGGGTCGGGCCGTAGAGGGTGCCGTGCTCGAGCCAGCCGCGGGTGTCGATGCGATACACCTGCAGGTCGAGGAAGCCGTGCATGGCGGAGAAGATCGCCGTGATCGCCAGCGTCAGCAGAATCCCGATCACGATCGGAATGCGAGGCAGGCCCGCGCGGCCGTCAGACTTGAGAGTGCGCAGCAAACTCTGTTGCCCCGCCCGCGTAGTGATCATCAGGGAGAGGGTAACCCTTTCAAGGTTCGGGCAAAGATGTCCGGATTGCGTTGGGGGAGTGGTTAATCGACGGCAAATCCGTCGATGGGTGTTCGGCCTCCCCAGTGCGCCAGCCGGCTGCCCGGACGCGCGAACCAGGTCGCGTAGAAGAGGAACGTGACGGCCGCCAGTGAGCCCAGCACCACCGCCCCCGCGACGACCGGATACGCGGCCATGGTGTTGGCCAGGAACCGATAGGCCAGCAACAATCCGGCGAGCACCGCCGCACCGAGCGACACCATGCGGACGCGCGGATGTTCCCACCCGCGTTCGGGATCGCGCAGCGCCGACTCCACGGTCATGCACAGCACCGCGCCCGCCACCAGATCACTGCCGTAGTGGTAGCCGAACCCGAGCGTCGCCAGCAGCGTGCACACCAGCCAGAACGTGCCCGCCCAGCGCAGCCACCGCGGCCCGCGGCGGGAATGGATGAACAGCGCGGTCGCCCACGCGGTGTGCATGGACGGCATGCAGTTGCGGGCGGTCTCGGAGTCGAACAGCATCGGCTGCGGATCGGTGGTGAACGCGGGCCACACCTGCGGCCAGTCCCCGATCTCCAGCCCGTGCCCTAGCGGCCCGTACGCGAACACCGGCCCGACCACCGGGAACAGCACGTACCCGAGCGGCCCGATCACGCCCAGCAGCAAGAACGTTCGCACCAGGTGGTGCCGCGGCCACGAACTCGTCGACACGTGACGCAACTGCCACACGGCCACGACCACCGCCGCCACCGGCAATTGGATATAGACGACATGCAGTACATGCGACGGGATCGGACCGAGCGTGTCCAGCAGCCGCCCCACCACCCACGCCGGTTCCCCCAGTGCCCGGTCGGCGAGTTGCACGTACTGATCGAGCACCCGCGGCCCGGCGACGATGCTCACCATCAGCCAGGTGTCGGCGAGTTTGGACGCCATGACGAGCAACACGCCGAACGCGATGGCCTGCAAGGCGGTCCGGCGCCGCTCGCCCTCCCATCGGAGCACGACGACCGTCAGCGCGGTGAGCGCGAGAGTCGGCCCGGTCCCGATCGACACATGCCAGCCACAGGCCACCTGCAGCCCCAGAGTCAGCAGGTCCAGCACTCCCGCGGCAACCAGTGCGATCGCCCGGGTGCGGGCGGGCACCCCGATACAGGCGAGCCCGAGTCCCGCCCACGACACCGCCGCCGACTGCGGATTGGCGAAGTAGTCGTCGACCAGGCTGCGCAGCGGTCCCATCACGCCGTGGGCGGAGGCCCACGCCTGCGCGATGGCCAGCACGAGCACCGCGACACCCAGCCCGGCGGCCGGGACGAGTCGAGAACGCGTCTCGCGGCCGGACAGCACCGAGCCGGGAACGTTCATCTTGTCGTCGACCAGCACCGTAAATCGATAACACAGTGCAAACGGAGGCACAACATCCGGTTACCGGAATCCGGCTTCCGGGTGACTCGACACACCCGGGCGATGGGAGAGATGGGACACAGCCGAAACGACGGACGGCGCGACGCACCCGCGAGCGCCGTGCGAGTGAAGTGAATTGTCCGCTTCTACCAGTGAAATCGGGGTGGAGCGGCTCGAAAGATGGTCGGGGTGACAGGATTTGAACCTGCGACCCTCCGCTCCCAAAGCGGATGCGCTACCAAGCTGCGCTACACCCCGTTGCGCGTCGCAATCGACGCTCCCGCAGAACGGGAAAGAGCGGGTGACGGGAATCGAACCCGCACCATCAGCTTGGAAGGCTGAGGTTCTACCATTGAACTACACCCGCAGTCACCGCATCCGTGGATGCCGTGTGCGTCAGCACTGTACCGAACCTCACTCCCGGAATGCCAATCAGGTCGCGTCTCCGCACGTCGCGGCCGGTCGGGACCGGCCTCCGGCGCGTCGCGGAAAACATGCCGAAATCGGGTGTAACACCGGAGCTCGGCCAGCGATGAGACATCCGATCGCCATTCGCGAGACAGTGGGAACCTGTTCTGAATCAGGGGTTTTCGATGTCGGGTGGCTTGCTAGGATCCTTTTTGTCCGGACGGGGGTATCTGGAAAGGGGGCGGTGAGCATGCACCACTGGTGTGGCCGACCGCGTAGTAGTGAGTTCGATCCGAAGGGCGTGGCTGGCGCGCACGCCGGCCCTGGCATCACGTACGCGGGGTGAGCGCGCATGCCCATCCGTCTCGATACCCGAACCTCCGCCATCGTGGCGGCGACCATCCGGGAATGGGTGCGGTCGGTGCACCCCGGCGCGAGCAGCGCCGCACTGGGCCAGGCGCCCAGCGTTCCCTCCGCTGACCTCGAGCGCATCTTCGGCGGCGTCATCGGCGAACTGCTGGAATTGGCGGGCTCCGAACCGTTTCCGGTGCGCTCCGCCCGTCGGATCGGCCGCAGCCTCGCGGACGCCCCGTTCGAGCGCACCCGCATGCTCGCCCCCGCCAGCCGCGCGCTGCTCGGGCTCTCGCCGGGCGTGCGCGGGTCGCTGATCGCGACCCGCTGGTCGTTCATCGCCAGCCAGGCCATCGACGCCTACGCCGAGGCGCTGCAGCAGCGCGCCCTGGTCCAGCAGGAGCGCAGCCTGTCCGAGGCGGTGTCGGTGCGGGTGCAGGAGATCGCTGCCCTGCAGACCCGGCTGCGGCACGAGGCCACCCACGACGCGCTCACCGACCTGGCCAACCGCTCGCTGCTGCAGGAGCGGGTGCGGGTGATGGCCGCCGATCCGGCGCGCGGCGTCGGGCTGCTGCTCATCGACCTGGACGATTTCAAGGCGATCAACGACAACTACGGCCACACCGTCGGCGACGAGGTGCTGGTCAGCATCGCGCAGCGGCTGCGGGCGGCCTGTCCGCCGGAGACGGTGATCTCCCGTTACGGGGGCGACGAGTTCGTGGTGGCCCTGCCCGCGCGCCGCAATTCGCTCAGTGAACTGGCCATGCGGGTGCTGGCGGCGCTGTGCGAGCCGGTGCCCACGGCCACCGGATTCGTGCCCGCGTCGGCGAGTGTCGGCACCGCGTTCTGCCCGCCCGGCCGCGAGTGTGATTTCTCGGACCTGCTGCGTAGTGCGGATCGGGCCATGTACTCGGCGAAAACCGCCGGCAAACGACAGTTCGCGGTGTCGGAGCCGGACGAAGAGGAGGTTGATCCAGCCGGTCATACGATCCGCTTCGCCGCGGTAGCCGGCTAGGCCGAAGATTCAGCGAACCCACAGCAGGTAGCAACTAGCTGGCGAATTTCGCCGCGTAGGCTGGTCGCGTGTCTACCGTCGTCGTTCTCCTCCTGGTCATCGTCCTCGTGCTGCTGGCCGTGGTCGCGGTCAATCGCGGGCAACGCTCGCGCGCCGGGACCGAGCTGGCCGACGCCAAGGCCGACGCGCGCCGGGTGATCGAACGCCTCGGCGGCCAGGTCTACAACCTCACCGGCAGCGACGACGCCTCCAAGCAGGCGCTCGCCGACGCGGGGGAGCGGTTCAACGCCGCGGGCGCGCAGATCGAGCAGGCCGGGACCGCCGCGCAGGCGCGGCTCGCGAAAGAGACGGCGCTCGAAGGGCTCTACTACGTGCGCGCGGCCCGCGTCGCCATGGGGATGGATCCCGGCCCGGACGTGGCCGAACTGGACGGGCAGCGCAGTGCGGGTCGGGTGACCGAGGACCGGGCCATCGAATTCGAGGGGCGCCGGGTCGAGGCCTCGCCCACGCCGTCGCCGTCCACGCCGAACTACTACCCGGGTGGCCGGGTCGCGGGTCGGCCGGTACCTGCCGGTTGGTACTCCGAACCGTGGTGGAAGACCGCCCTCGTCGCCGGAGCCTGGGGTGTCGGGTCCGCCCTGCTGTTCAATGCGCTGTTCAGCGGCATGTCCGGCGTCGGCTATGACGCGGCCGCCTTCGAAAGCGGTTACGGCGACGGCTATCAGGACGGCCTCGACGCCGCCGACGGCGGATATGCCGACGGCGGCTCCGACCAGGGCTCCTACGACCAGGGTGGCTATGACCAGGGCGGCTACGACCCCGGCACCCAGGACTTCGGTGGTCAGGACTTCGGCGGCGGCACCGATTTCGGTGACTTCGGCGGATTCGACGGCGGCGACTTCTGATCGTTCAGGAAGACCTGGATCGCTCGGATCAGCTGTTCGGGCTGATCCTCGGGCGAGAAGGTGCCCGAATCGTGGATCCACTCGATGCGCGCGTCCGGGAAGTCGACGGCCATCCGCTCGGCGTACCGCTCCGGGAAGAAGCGGTCACCCGCCGACCAGGCCAGCAGCACCGGGTTCTTGAAGTCCGCGAAAGTCCGTGCGGCGGACAGGGTGTACCGGCGATCGAGACCGGTGATCGCGCGCCGGACGTCCGCCCGGATGCCCTTCGTGCCGACCGGTAGCGCGTAGGAGTCGCTCGCCGCGCGGTCGATCGGGCGGCGGGCCAACCAGCCGTAGGCGATGGGCAGGCGGCGGATGGGCCGCAGCCGCATGGTCGCCGCCAGCGAGGTGAGCGCGCCCGGGGTGCGGGCCGCCAGGCCCAGGTAGTCGAAGAACGACGGCGGGAAGTTCTCGTACGCGTCGCAGGACGTGAGTACCAGCCGGGCGACGAGGTCGGGGCGGGCGGCGAGCACGAGCTGGCTGACCGCGCCGCCGGAGTCGTTGCCCACCAAGGTGACCGGGCCCAGATCGAGCTGCTCGATGGCCGCGATGACCAGCTCGGCCAGACCGGGCGGGGTCAGGTCGGCGTCGGGCATGGCCGCGGTGTGCGAGCCGAACGGGAGATCGATTGCCACGCAGCGGTATTCGCCGGAGAAGGCGGGGATGATCTTGCGCCACAGGTTGGCGTTGACCAGTAGTCCGTGCACGAAAACGATGGGATCGCCGCTGCCGCTGTCGAAGACGGGCAGGGTGCCCTGCGGGAGTGCGAGTTCGCGGCGGGCGCCCAGTGCTGGATCGCGCCAGGCCGCGGGGGATTGGGGGGAGATGGTGTTCGTCATCCGTAGGACTCCCTCTGGAGTGGAGATGGTGAAGACCTTCTCAAACTAACAAACAGGCTGCCTGTTTTCAATGGTTCGGCGTTACGATCCACCTACCCCGCTCAGAAAGGCGTCGATGATCAGGCAAGCCGAACGATCCGAGTCGACCCGCGCGAACCTGATGGCCGCAGCGCGCGAACTGTTCGCCGAACGCGGGTACGCGGCGGTCAGCACGCCCGAGATCGTGGAGCGGGCGGGCAGCTCCCGCGGCGCGCTGTATCACCAGTTCAAGGACAAGAAGGACCTGTTCCGCGCGGTCTACGAGCAGGAACAGCAGGCGATCCTGCAGCAGGTCGCCGAGACGATGGCCGAGGCCCCGCCCACCGACGCCATGGCCGTGCTCGAGGCGGGCCTGCACAACTTCCTGCTCTCCTGCGTCGACCCCGAACGCGTGCGCATCACCCTCATCGACGCCCCCGCGGTGCTGGGCTGGCAGGAGTGGCGCGAGGTCGACGAGAAATACGGCCTCGGCCTGATCGTCGCGGGCCTGCAATCCGGCATCCAGTCCGGGCAGCTGCGCGCCGACCTCGACATCCGGCCGCTGTCGCTGATGATCCTGTCCGCCCTCGGCGAGGCCGCCATGTTCATCGCCAACTCCGACGACCCCGAATCCGCCCGTGCCCGAACCGAACCCGCGGTGCTGGCGCTGGTCGACGGCCTGCGGGTCTAGCCAGCGCATCCCGGCGGGGTGGCTTGCGCAATATCGCCGAACGCGCCGCCGAACTCGGCGGCACCCTCGAAATCGGGTCGGGACTCGACGGGCTAGGAACCGCGCTGGTGTGGCGGGTTCCGAGTCCGCGGGCCCGACGATCAGTTGGCGGGCCCGACGGGCTGCGCCGAGGCGGCCGGAGTCGGTGCGGTCGTCATCTTGTCGGCCCACTTGGTGGTGCCGTCGGCGGCCTGCATGGTGGCGAGCAGGTCGATGCCGTTGGCGATCAGGACGGGGCTGCCTACGGCGATACTGCCGATGATGCCACCCACGGTGGCGCCGGTGATCAGGCCCGGGAAGCAACCGGCCACCAGGGTGACGACGCAGCCGATGGTCGCGCCGATGGCGGTGCCGACGAAGGTGCCGATCGTGGTGGCCAGGCCGAACTGGCCGGCGAAGCTGCTCATGGCGCGCTGGTTCTCCAGATCCGAGGCAACGGGTTTCACGACCAACGGCTGCGACAGTGACAGCCCGTCCGGCTTTCCGGAGGTGAGGGCCAGCACGGTGCCGTTCTGCCGGACCTCCGGCTCGACCGGGATATCGATCAGGCCCAGGCTGAATTTCATCGGCAGGGTCAACAGCACCTTGTTGTCGGCGTTCTTCACGTTCAGGACCGGGGTCGCCCTGGCCGCCGGGCCGGTCTCCGGGGTGACGGCCGGCGCCAGCTCGAAGGTTCCGCCCTTCAGGGTGCTGATGACCGTCTTGTCCACCAGCTTGACCGAGTACTCGACACTCGGCGCGGCGGCGGGCTGGGCATTCGCCGGGATGGTTGCCACGGTGAACGCGGCGGCCTGGGTGACGAGTGTTCCGGTCACCAGGGTGGCGGTCGCAGCAGCAATGCGGAATTCCATGCCTATCCAATCTGCATCGGGTGTGGGCATATCCGAAGCCAGGAGCTTAGTGGAAATAAATGTTGCCGAAAAGGTTTCAGGCCCAAGGGAAAGGGTGGGAATTGTTCGTCCTATATGGGGAAATAGTCCTCGAAGTCCGAATTGCCGCAATGTTGCTCGCGGTTGTGCCCGATGTGGGCCTGCGCCAGGGTGTTCGGCACACTCGTTTCCATGAGCTTCAAATACAGTGCCGGAGTCCTGCTGTTCCGCCGCACGAACGGCCTCGAAGTGCTGGTCGGGCACATGGGCGGCCCGCTGTGGGCCAAGAAGGACGCCGCCGCCTGGTCCATTCCCAAGGGAGAATACGATCCCGCCGAAGAACAGCCGCGCGATGCCGCCCGCCGCGAATTCAGCGAGGAACTCGGACTGCCGGTTCCCGACGGCGACTGGATTCCCCTCGGTGAGGTCGAATACGGCAGCGGCCGGGGCAAGAAACAACTCACCGTCTGGGCCGTGGAAGCCGACCTCGACCCCGCCGAGGTCGTTCCCGGAACTTTCGAAATGGAATGGCCGCCGCGATCCGGGCGAATCGCCGAATTCCCCGAAATCGACCGGGCCGCATGGTTCGATCTGGCCCTTGCCGAGGAGAAGCTCGGCAAGGGCCAGCGCCCCTACCTCCAGCGTCTGAAGGATCTCGTCGGTTAGAGACGCGGGTCGACCGGCTCGGTTTCGAGGGCGAGGATCGCGAAGACCGCCTCGTGGACCCGCCACAGCGGCTCACGGGCCACGAAACGGTCCAGGGCCTCCAAGCCCAGGGCGTATTCGCGCAGCGCCATCGACCGTTTGCCGCCCAGGCCGCGCTGACGCAGGCGATCCAGCTGACCGGGCCGCAGGTACTCCGGGCCGTAGATGATCCGGAGGTATTCCGGCCCACGGCATTTCACGCCCGGCTGCACCGGCCGCCCGCTGCGGCTGCCGGTGCCCGCCACCAGCGACTCCAGCGGCTTGACCACCATGCCCTCGCCGCCGGCCAGGGTGAGTTCGGTCCACCAGGCCGTCGCGGCGGCCTCGCTCTCGGGAGCGGCGAGGTCGACAACGCGGCGGCCGGTCGCGGTGAAGAACTCCGGGTCGGCGGCGACCAGGCGGTCGATCCGCTCCAGATGCCAGCTGTGGTCGCGCACAGCGTAATTCGCGCCGGACGCCGCCAGCAGCTGGAACGGGGCCAGGCGGACGCCGTCCAAACCGTCGGTGGGCCAGCAGTAGCGGCCGTAGGCGGTGGTGAAGGCGTCGGCGTCGGCCCGCCGATCCGCGGTGCGCTCGGCGAGATCGCCCAGCTCCACCCCGCGTGCCGCCGCGGCCTCCAGCACGTCCGAAGCCTGCGCCAGCGAGGCCCGCGCGGCCGCGCCGACCGCGGCGTACTGGGAACGCAACAGGCCCATCGCCTTCGCCGACCAGGGCAGCAGCTCGGTGTCCAGCAGCAGCCAGTCGGTGCCCAATTCCTCGAACAGCCCGGCGGTTTCGGCCGCCGCCCGCACCCGGGTGAGCACCGCCTCGGTCCGCGCCGGATCGTCGAAGAACGGGCGGCCGGTGCGGGTGTACACCGCGCCCGTGCTGCCGTCCTCGACCCCGAACCGGTCCCGCGCGGCCTGCGCCGACCGCGAAACCGCCACGACCGCACGCGAACCCATGTGCTTCTCCTCGCACACCACGGTGCCCACGCCCTCGGAGCGGTAGTACTCGAAGGCCTGCGCCGGGTGCTCGAGGTGACCGTCCAGCGTGGAGGTGGCGCACGGGGACATGGTCGGCGGCAGGTACACCAGCCAGCGCGGGTCGACGGCGAATCGGCTCATCACCTCCAGCGCGGCGCTCGCGGCGTCCTCGCGCACGGTGACCCGGCCCAGGTGGCGGGTCTCCACCACCCGCCGGCCCAGCACGTCGTCGAGATCCAGCACGCCCGGATCCCGCTGCACCACCGCCTCGCCGGTGGCGAAGGTCGCCGCTTCCAGCGGGCGCACCGGCTCGAACCAGACCTGTTCGGCCGCGACCGATACCGGCTCCCGCTCCGGGTAGCGCAGGGCGGTCAGGCGGCCGCCGAACACCACGCCGGTGTCCAGGCACAGGGTGTTGTTCACCCACACCAGTTCGGTCATCGGCGTGTGGCCGTAGAGCACCAGCGCCTTGCCGCGGTAGTCGTTGGCCCACGGGTAGCGCACCGGCAGGCCGTATTCGTCGGTCTCACCGGTGGATTCGCCGTACATGGCGAACTCGCGGACCCGGCCCGAGGTGCGGCCCTGGTACTCCTCCTTGAGACCGGCGTGCGCGACCACCAGCTTGCCGCCGTCGAGCACGTAGTGGCTGACCAGGCCGCGCATGAATTCCTGTGCGGCCTTGCGGAACTCGGTGTCCTCCGCCTCCAGCTGCGCCAGCGACTCGGCCAGGCCGTGCTTCACCGTGACGCGGCGGCCGTCGAGAGCGCGCACCAGTTTGAACTCGTGGTTGCCGGTGACGCACAAGGCGTTTCCGGACGCCACCATGCCCATGACGAGCCGCAGCACGCCCGGGGTGTCGGGTCCGCGATCGACCAGGTCGCCGACGAACACCGCGGTGCGGCCCTCGGGGTGATGCGCGTTCACCGGACGGTCATCGTCATCCCGGACCAGGATGTAGCCGAGTTCGCCGAGCAGTGTCTCCAGTTCACCGCGGCAGCCGTGCACGTCGCCGATCACGTCGAACGGCCCGGTGACATCGGTCTTGTCGTTCCACAGCCGCTCGTCGCGAATGGTCGCCGCCTCGATCTCCTCGACGCCGCGCAGCACGTGCACCGTGCGGAAACCCTCACGCTCCAGGAACTTCAGCGAGCGCTTCAGATCGCGCACGTGGCGGCCGACCACGTGCGGGCCCAGATCGGCGCGATCCACCCGCAGCGCGTTGCGCTCCACGCACACGCTCTCCGGGACGTCCAGCACGATGGCCACCGGCAGCACGTCGTGGGCGCGCGCCAGCTCCACCAGCGACTGCCGCGCCTTGGGCTGCACATTGGTGGCGTCGATGACGGTGCGCAGGCCGCGGCGCAGGCGCACACCCGCCACATGGTGCAGCAGCTCGAAGGCCGCGTCGGTCGCCGACTGATCGGCTTCGTCGTCGCTGACCAGCCCGCGATAGGCGTCGGAGGACAGCACCGCCGTCGACCGGAAATGCTTGTGCGCGAACGTCGACTTTCCCGAACCGCTGCTGCCGATCAGCACGACCAGCGACAGCGCCGGGACGGACAGTTCTGCCATTACGCGGCCCCCTTCGCGGCGTCGTCATCGGTCTTCCTGGTGAACACAGCCATCTGTGTCGAGGCCCCCACTTCCGCATCCTCGGGCCCGACGGGCTCGAAACGCACGGCATACCCGTGCGTCGCGCCGACCCGGTGGGCCCAGTCCGCGAATTCTGCCCTGGTCCACTCGAACCGGTGATCCGAATGCCGGAAAGCGCCCGCGGCGAGCCCGTCGTAGCGCACATTGAACTCGCTGTTCGGCGTGGTCACGACCACCGCGCCCGGAGCCGCCGCCCCGAACACGGCCTGCTCCAACGCCTTCAACCGGGGCGCGTCGACATGCTCGATCACCTCCATGAGCACGGCCGCGTCGAAGCCCCGCAACGAGGCGTCGGTGTAAGTCAGCGCGCCCTGCCGGACGGTGACCCGCCGCGCCTGCCACTCCGGCAGCCGCCGCACCCGCCTGGCCGCGATCTTCAACTCGCGCATCGACACATCGATGCCGACGATCTCGGTGAGTGCCCGGTCCGCCGCCAGTTCGAGCAGCAACGCACCCTGCCCGCACCCGAGGTCGAGCACCCGGCTCGCCTCCTCCGCCAGCAGTGCCCGATGCACCGCCGCCCGCCGCAGCACCGCCAGCGACGGGCCGCGTTCGCCGGAATCCACCGGCTGCGCGGCCGTGTCGCCGTCGGCCGACCCGCCTGGCTCGAGCCCCTGGCCACTCGCGGTCGAGCCGCTGCCCTCGACAAGAGCGTCGCGGGCACCGGTCTCGGCGGCAGACTGCCCGGCCGCCCCGGTCATGCCGGGACGGACCGCGGCGTCGCTCGCCGCTGTGTGCTCACCGGCCACCGGAGCGCCGGCGAGTTCAGTAGTCGGCGCGGCAAAGTCGACGCCGCGATGCGGGCGGGTCGTCTCGGTGCCGGGTCCCTCGTCGTCGAAGTCGTGTTCCATCGCACCGAGTTCCTCCGGGTCCTGGTCGTCGAGCTCCGCCAGGCGGGCCAGGGCGGTGCGGACCAGGGTGTGGCGGCGGGTCAGGTAGCGGCGGGTGATCCACTCGCGCTCCGGGTGGGCGGTGAGCCAGCCCTCGCCGAAACGGAGCAGTTTGTCGATCTCGGCGGCATCGAGCCAGTAGTGCTTGCTGCCGTCGAGGACAGGCAGCAGGACATAGAGATGGGTCAGGGCCTCGGCCAGGCGCAGCGTACCGGTGAGTTCGAGGCGGACGTAATGGGAATCGCCCCACTCCGGGAACGCCGGGTCCAGCGCCAGGGGAGTGGCCGCGACGGTCCAGCCCAGCGGCGCGAAGACGCGCTTGGCGTACTCCGGGCCGCCCTTGCACGGCACGGCCGGAAGTTCGATCCGCAGGTCGAGGGCGGTGCCGGCCAGCTGCGGCCGCTGTGCGCACCGGCCGTGCAGCGCGGTCCCGAAGACCGTCGAAATGGCCACGGACAGCAGGGAGGACGCCGCGTAGGGGCGGTCGTTCACGTACTGGCCGAGACTGAAGTCCGGTGTGCCCTCGGGCTTTCCGCGCACCAGGCGCACCGGGTCGATCTCCAGCAGCAGCGCCGCGGTACAGCGGTCGTCGCTCGCCTCCGGGTAGAGGACGTGCGCGACGCCGTAGGACTGCTCGAAAGTCTGTCTGCGCGAGGGATTCTTGTGCAGCAGATACCCCAGGTCGGTGGCGGGCCACTCGGCTTCCGCGGGGCGCGTACAAGAGATCGTCAACAGCATCCTGAGATGCTCCCGGAGGCCACGACCGGCCGCAAACAATTTTCCGTCTACGGAACCCGTTGCGGCAGGCCCGAATTGTCACGGACCGGTCGCGATGTCCCGATAACCGGTTGTCACGGGTGACCGGTGCGCCCACACTCGGAAATCGAGCGGCTACGGGGGTGGCGGGATGCGCCGTGACGATCCGACGAACCGGCGGGGTCATGCCGGACCAATCCCACTGGTGTCCATCGCGGTGCTGGTGAGCGCCTGCGCCATCGCGGGTGTACCGCGAGCGGCGGCACCGGAACTGCGCGCACTGGATCTGGGCGGCTACAGCGGTCGACCGCTCGTCGTGCCCGGGGACACCGGCGAAACCTATGCGCGGCTCCTCGAATCGGTGCGTATGGCCGACGCCGTCGTCTCGCCCCGCGACGTCGATCCCGCGCTGTCGCGGGTCTCGGCCATCCCGGTGCCGACGCCGACGGACGCGGTCGGCATCCTCGCCGAGGCGACCCGGCCCACTCTCACCGCGCACGGCATGCTGGCGGGATTCAGCATCGGCGGCACCGACGATCCGAGCGGCAGCCCGAGGGAGGGCGCGGCCACCGGACTGCGCATCACGGTCCTGCGCATGAGCGACCCGATGGCGGCCATCGAGACCGCCCGCGAGATCGACGCCTCCGACGCCGCGGTCAATCGCGACAATGTCACGGTCCCGTTCCCCGAATACTTTGCCACACACGGGCATTGGCGGCCCTATGTCCCGACCATGGCGGTGACGCTCGCCCACGGCCCCTATGTGGTGAGCCTGTACATCGTCGATCCGGCCACCGACCGCGCCGCCATGAAGGCGCTGGCGACTCGCGCTTTCGACGCGGAACTCCCACGCCTGGACGCCTTCACGGCCACCGCGCCCGAGGCGCTCCCGGCGCTGACCCTCGATCCGGAGGGCATGGTGTCGCGCCTGCTGCCCGCCGAACCCGGGCACTGGCCGTATCCCACGCTGTTCCAGGACGAATACGGCCTCATCGCGGGCTGGGGCGGGCCGCGGCGCGCCACCGGAGTCGTCTACGGCCCGGTCGTGGCCGACCAGCTGATCAACCCTCCCGGCAAGCCCAGCCTCCCGGTGCAGGCCGTGGCCGTCACGGATTCCACACGGCTGCTGCGTTTTTCCGACGCCGTCGGCGCACGACACGCGCTCGAGCGGCTCTCGGAGCCGACCGCCACCCGAACCGTCGTATCCGCGCCCGACGGCGTTCCGGAAGCCGTCTGCCTGCGTGCTGCCGGCGCCGCGCCGCACAACGAATACACCTGCCTGGTACTGGACGGCCGCTATCTGGCCTCGGTGTCCGGGCCCACCGAACCGGCCGTCCACCGGATGGCCGCGGCCCAATACGCCGTCCTCGTCAGCACCCGCTGACCACGCCCGGCGCGCCGCCGAAACCCTTGCGGGCGCGCCCCGACCGGCTCCACCGCCCGAAGCCGTGTAGGTTCGGCGCGGCGTCGCAATCTGTGCGGCAACCGGACTGGACGGACAGGAGCGGGAATGCGCTTGGTGGGCAAGGTCGGTGTGATCGGTGCGGTCGCGGCCGCCACGATGCTGGCGGCCGGTTGCGGCGGCAGCAGCGACAACAAGGCGTCGTCGACCACGACGACGACCGCCGCCGCCACGACCAGCGCGGCGGCCACCACGGCCGCGAGCAAGGGCCGCGAGTGCACCGCCGAGGACATCAAGGTGGACGGCGGCTTCGGAACCGCGCCGACAATCACGCTGCCCGCCGACTGCGATCCGCCCAAGGAGCTCATCACCAAGGACCTGGTCGTGGGCAGTGGCCCCGAGGCCAAGGCCGGGGACAAGCTGAGCACCAACTACACGCTGATCACCTGGTCCAACCAGAAGAAGCTGGACAGCTCCTTCGACCGCGGCAAGCCGCTGCCCCTCACGCTGGGCGCGGGCCAGGTCATCAAGGGCTGGGACCAGGGCCTGGTCGGCATCCAGGAGGGCAGCCGCCGCCTGCTCATCATCCCGCCCGCCCTCGGCTACGGCGACCGCCCGCCGAGCGGCATGAAGCCGGGCGAGACGCTGGTCTTCGTGACCGACGCCGTCAAGGTCGGTAGCTGAGATAAACCGCCAGTACCAGGGCGACCGGTCCACCGACCGGCCGCCCCGGTGCCCTGTGCGGCATTCGGGCGCCCCCTGCGCGACGACCGGTTACACGGCCCCCCGGGCCGTCAACTAACCTGGTCGGGATGCGTTCGGGGGGAACCTAGACGTCAACCATGAACAACGAACAAGGAGCATGTCCGTGAAGAGCACCGTCGAGCAGCTGAGCCCGACTCGGGTCCGCATCAATGTCGAGGTGCCCTTCGAGGAGCTCAAGCCGGACTTCGACCGCGCCTACAAGGCTCTCGCGCAGCAGATCCGTATCCCGGGCTTCCGTCCGGGCAAGGCGCCGGCCAAGCTTCTCGAGGCCCGCGTCGGCCGTGGCGCCGTGCTGGAGCAGGTCGTCAACGACGTGCTGCCCAAGCGCTACAGCGAAGCCGTGATCGAGACCGAGGTGAAGGTCATCGGTCAGCCGGAGATCGAGATCACCAAGATCGAGGACGGCCAGGAACTGGCCTTCACCGCCGAGGTCGACATCCGCCCGGAGATCTCCCTGCCGGACTTCTCGAACATCAAGGTCGAGGTCGACCCGATCGAGATCACCGACGCCGACATCGACGAGCAGCTGCAGTCGCTGCGTCAGCGCTTCGGCACCCTGACCGCGGTCGAGCGGGCCATCGAGAACGGCGACTTCGTCTCCATCGACCTGTCCGCCACCGTCGACGGCGAGGCCGTCGAGGAGGCCTCCACCACCGGCCTGTCCCACGAGGTCGGCTCCGGCCAGCTCATCGAGGGCCTCGACGAGACCCTGATCGGCCTCAAGGAGGGCGAGTCCAAGGAGTTCACCTCCAAGCTGGTCGCCGGTGAGCACGCGGGCAAGGAAGCCGTCATCACCGTGACCGTGCAGTCGGTCAAGGAGCGCGAGCTGCCCGAGGCCGACGACGAGTTCGCCCAGCTGGCCAGCGAGTTCGACACCATCGACGAGCTGAAGGAAGACCTCAAGACCCGCGTCGAGCGCGTCAAGAAGGTCACCCAGGCCGGCGAGATCCGCGACAAGGTGCTCGAGCAGCTGCTCGAGACCGTCGAGATCCCGCTGCCCGAGGGCGTCGTCAAGGCCGAGATCGACGCCGTCGAGCACGACGCCGTCCACGGCTTCGACCACGACGAGGCCAAGCTCGCCGAGGCGCTCGAGGCGCAGGGCTCCTCGCTCGAGGAGTTCAAGGCCGACACCAAGCAGGCCGCCGAGAAGTCGGTCAAGACCCAGCTGCTGCTGGACGCCGTCGCCGAGGCCGAGAACACCCAGGTCGGCCAGGACGAGCTGTACGAGCGGATCATCTTCCAGGCGCAGCGCTACGGCATGAGCCCGGACCAGTTCATCCAGCAGATCCAGCAGGCCGGTCAGCTGGGCGCTGTCTTCGCCGACGTGCGTCGCGGCAAGGCCCTCGCCGGTGTCGTGGTCCAGGCGGCCGTCACCGACACCGCCGGCAACACCGTGGACACCGCCGAGATGTTCGGCAACCCGGCCGAAGAGGCCGAGGAGGTCTCCGCCGAGGAGCTGGCGACCGTCGCCGACGCCACCGAAGCCGCCGAGGCCGAGGCCGAGGCCAAGTAAGAATTTCATCTCACCCCTGTGTGCGGGGGTTCTCGGGTGACACCCCCGAGAACCCCCGTACACCGGAACGCGAAGCGTTGACGTAAGTTTGCGCTGTGAGCGAAGCAGGGCGGTACCGGGAGTTCGGTGCCGCCCTGCTTCGTTAGGGTTTGTGTCAGCGAATCAGTAGGGGCTTGTTAACCGAGCCGTTGAGAGAGGGCAGGTATCCGTGACAATTCATCAGGCAGGGGTGCGCATGACATCCGCGACTGCTGGTCTGAACCTCAGTGATTCGGTGTACGAGCGCCTGCTGCGCGAGCGCATCATCTTCCTGGGCACTCAGGTCGACGACGACATCGCCAACAAGCTGTGCGCGCAGATCCTGCTGCTGACGGCCGAGGACCCGACCAAGGACATCTCGCTCTACATCAACTCCCCGGGTGGTTCGGTGACCGCCGGCATGGCCATCTACGACACCATGCAGTTCGCCGAATGCGACATCCGCACCGTCGGCATGGGCCTGGCCGCCTCCATGGGTCAGTTCCTGCTCGCCGCGGGCACCAAGGGCAAGCGCTACGCGCTGCCGCACGCGCGGATCATGATGCACCAGCCGTCGGCCGGTCTCGGTGGTTCGGCCGCCGACATCGCCATCCAGGCCGAGCAGTTCGCCTACACCAAGCGTGAGCTGAACGAGCTGCAGTCCCAGCACACCGGCAAGTCCATCGAGCAGGTCACCGCCGATGCCGACCGCGACCGCTGGTTCACCGCCGCCGAGGCGCTCGACTACGGCTTCATCGACCATGTGGTCACCCACGCCAGCCAGGCGAACGGCAGCAGCAGCAAGTAGTTCCGCAGCCCACCACACAGACTTTGGAGAGACGTTTATGTCCAACATGATCGATCCGCGGGCCGCGGGCATCACCTTCGCCGCCGCCGGTAACCTGCCGCAGTCGCGCTACATCCTGCCGCAGTTCACCGAGCAGACCAGCTTCGGCGTCAAGACCTCCGACCCGTACAACAAGCTGTTCGAGGAGCGAATCATCTTCCTGGGCAACCAGGTCGACGATGTCTCCGCCAACGACATCATGGCGCAGCTGCTGGTGCTCGAGTCCCAGGACCCGGACCGCGACATCACCATGTACATCAACTCGCCCGGCGGCTCGTTCACCGCGCTGATGGCCATCTACGACACCATGCAGTACGTGCGCGCCGACGTCGCCACCGTCTGCCTGGGCCAGGCCGCCTCGGCCGCCGCGGTCATCCTCGCGGCCGGCGCTCCCGGCAAGCGCGCCGCGCTGCCGAACGCCCGCATCCTGATCCACCAGCCGTCCACGTCGGGTGGTATTCAGGGCCAGGTCTCCGACCTCGAGATCCAGGCCGCCGAGATCGAGCGCATGCGTCGCCTCATGGAGACGACGCTGGCTCGCCACACCGGCAAGGACGCGGACGTGATCCGCAAGGACACCGACCGCGACAAGATCCTCACCGCCGAAGAGGCGAAGGGCTACGGGATCGTGGACACGGTGTTCGAGTACCGCAAGCTCAGCGCCCAGAAGTGAACTGGGTGGGTGGCGGGGTAGCGGCGTGCCGCGAACGTCCCCGCCACCCGGGCAGAGGTGAGTCCACGCACATGTCCGGCGAGAAACGTGCCCAAGTTGTCGACCTCGGTCACGCGAAACGGGTACGGTCACTCTAGGGACCTTTGCTCGTGGTTGTCGGCTCTGCTCTTCGTTCGAAATCAGGTTTGGATAGACAGCCGAATCGCCGGATCCGCAAAATCAGGGGTCGCGGCATACGCTCGAAGAAGGCAGCTCGCCGGCAACCGGGGACAGACGGTTGCACGCGGACAAGGAAGTAGGGACCCAGGAGATGGCGCGCATCGGTGATGGCGGCGATCTGTTGAAGTGCTCGTTCTGCGGAAAGAGCCAGAAGCAGGTCAAGAAGCTCATTGCGGGACCGGGGGTGTACATCTGCGACGAGTGCATCGACCTGTGCAACGAGATCATCGAGGAAGAGCTCGCCGAATCCAGCGAGGTCAAGCTCGACGAACTCCCCAAGCCCGCGGAAATCCGGGACTTCCTGGAGCAGTACGTGATCGGGCAGGATTCCGCGAAGCGGACGCTCGCGGTGGCGGTCTACAACCACTACAAGCGCATTCAGGCGGGCGACAAGGGCCGCGACTCCCGGGGCGAACCGGTCGAGTTGGCCAAGTCCAACATCCTGATGCTCGGCCCCACCGGCTGTGGCAAGACCTACCTGGCGCAGACGCTGGCGAAGATGCTGAACGTGCCGTTCGCCATCGCCGACGCCACCGCGCTGACCGAGGCCGGTTACGTCGGTGAGGATGTCGAGAACATCCTGCTCAAGCTGATCCAGGCCGCCGACTACGACGTCAAGCGCGCCGAGACGGGCATCATCTACATCGACGAGGTCGACAAGATCGCCCGCAAGTCGGAGAACCCGTCCATCACCCGTGACGTCTCCGGTGAGGGCGTGCAGCAGGCGCTGCTGAAGATCCTGGAAGGCACCCAGGCCTCGGTGCCGCCGCAGGGCGGCCGCAAGCACCCGCACCAGGAATTCATCCAGATCGACACCACGAACGTGCTGTTCATCGTGGCGGGCGCGTTCGCCGGCCTGGAGCGCATCGTGCAGGACCGGGTCGGCAAGCGCGGCATCGGTTTCGGCGCGGAGGTCCGGTCCAAGGCCGAGATCGACACCGCCGACCACTTCGCCGAGGTCATGCCCGAGGACCTGATCAAGTTCGGTCTGATCCCCGAGTTCATCGGCCGTCTGCCCGTCGTCGCCTCGGTCACCAACCTGGACAAGGAATCCCTGGTCCGGATTCTGGCCGAGCCGAAGAACGCGCTCGTGAAGCAGTACGTGCGCCTGTTCGAGATGGACGGTGTGGATCTGGAGTTCACCCAGGACGCCCTGGAAGCCGTTGCGGATCAGGCGATCCTGCGCGGCACCGGCGCCCGCGGTCTGCGCGCCATCATGGAGGAAGTGCTCCTCCCGGTCATGTACGACATCCCCAGCCGGGATGACGTGGCCAAGGTGGTCGTCAACGCCGACACGGTGAACGACAATGTGCTGCCGACCATCGTGCCGCGCAAGCGCTCCGCCCCGGAGCGCCGCGAGAAGTCCGCCTAGCAGGGCGTAGCGAACAGAGAAAGCCGGCTCCGCGAGAATCCTTCTCGCGGAGCCGGTTTCGTATTGTCCGGGCCTGTCCGCACCGGTGCATGTAGAAATTGCATGCATGGTTGCCTTGCAGATCCGTGATGTGCCCGAGGAGCTACGGGACCGGCTGGTCGTGCTCGCGAAGCAGCGCGGTCAGTCGCTGCAGGCATACCTGTTCGATCTGATCAGCGATGAAGCGCGCCGGAAGGACAACCTCGTTGTGTTGAAGCGTTTCGGCCCGACCGGATCAAGGGTGGTGTTGTCGGCCGATGACGTGTCCGCCGCACTCGACGCCGAGCGCGCTGAGCGGGAGACGGCATTCGATGATCCGGCGGTGTCCGGGTGATCGTTGTCGATGCATCTGTTTTCGCCCATGCGTTGCTGAACGAAGGAGGACTTGGCGATCGGTGTCGTGCCATCCTCGACGACGACGATCGTTGGATCGCGCCTCAGCATTGGACTGCCGAGGTGATGTCGGTGATTCGGCGGCTGCTCGCGGCGGGCAAGATCACTCGCGAGCGTGCAGGCCGGGCGGTCGAAGCGCTGGAGCGTCTCGACCCCGAAGTCCCGCTGACCAGAGTTCTCGTATCGCGCATGTGGGAACTTCGCGACAATCTCACCGCCTACGACGCGGCCCATGTCGCCGCCGTGGAAGCCTACGATTGTGTCCTTGTCACCGCGGATGCCCGCCTGGCGAATGCCCCGGGAATTCGCGGTCAGATCCAGGTCGTCGATTCGGTGTAGTTGTCCACGCGCGCCCTCCCTTGCGCCGATGGAGTCGGTGACGGTCGGGGTGAGCCGACTGCGCCCGTTGCGAGAATCGCCGTTGATCCTCCGTGGTTCGCCGTTGAACCTTTACTCCGCTACTCCGAAAATCGGTGCGTTCGGGTCACCTGTTACGACGGCGCGACCACGGAGAATTCATCGCTGGGGCGGGTTGCCGCGGCGGGGGAATTTGAAGGTGAACGGGGCCGGTTCCGGGACCGGGAAACGTTCGCGCGGGGCGACCAGCAGGACGGCCAGGCCGAGCGCCGGGAGCAGCAGGGCCGCGAAGAGCGACAGGCCGTAGCTGAGGCCGCTGAGCGCGTCCGGCCGGTGGAAGGCGTGGTACAGGAAATGCGGGAGGCCGAAGACCAGCCAGCCCAGTCCCGAAACCCGGGCGATGACGCTGTCGCGGTAGTAGAGCGCGGCCGCGGAGATGGCGCCCAGCGCCAGGAAGAAGGCCCCCACGTCGGCGGCCAGGTGATGGTTGTAGGGCCCGTCGGCGCGCACCCAGCGCAAGCCGAATCCGGGATAGCTGTCGTAGAACGATTCCGGGGCGATCACCGCCCACAGTCCGGTGACCAGGCCGGTCGCGGTGAGCGCCCCCAGCATGATGAGCAGTGCGATCCAGCGCCGCCGGTTGATCTCCAGCCGCATGCTGATCCGCACCCCGTCACCGGTGCCACGCAACGAGATCCGCACAGGCCCTCCCACCCTCGCCGAATCACTGTGCTGTCACCGTAATTCGGGCGAGGGTGGGGGGCAAGCCTGTGACTAGATCTGCTCCATCGCGAGGTCGTCCTGACCCCAGTAGGCGCGCATCTTGATGATCTTGCCTTCGTCGTTCAGCTCCATCACGTCGATGGGCGCGAGGGTCATGCGGTGCCCGTTGGACACGGTGACCAGGGTGAAGTGGGCCGCGACGTGGTTGCCGGCCACCTTGACGGTGTGCAGCTCGGTCTCGCGCTCGAGGTTCTCCAGCGCCTTGTACAGCTCGCCGATGGCCTCGTGGCCACGACGCTCGGGGCTGCCGATCGGGTCCTCGATCACCGCGTCCTCGGCGTACAGGTCGAGGATGGCCGAGGTCGGGCCGGTCGCGACCAGCTTCACGTACTGCTCCACGACATCCCGGGGCTGCGCTGCCATAGGGGTTCTCCCATCAGAATTGAAACGTGTTCTATTGCGGAGACTAGCAGCCGGAGCGGCGGAAAGGACCCCGCTGCCTCACCCTGTGGAACACCGCGGGCATCACAGTGCGATGCGGTCCTCGCCGGTGTAGACGTTCATCGTTTCACCGCGTAGGAAACCGACCAGGGTCACACCGGAATCGGCGGCCAGATCCACCGCCAGCGAGCTGGGGGCCGACACCGCGCCCAGCACCGGAATGCCCGCCATGACGGCCTTCTGGACCAGCTCGAAGGAGGCGCGGCCGCTCACCATGAGGATGAGATCGTTTGCGGGGAGCCGATTCTCGCGCAAGGCCCAACCGACCAGCTTGTCCACGGCATTGTGCCGGCCGATGTCCTCGCGCACCGCCACGGCCTCGCCGTCCGCGGTGAACAGACCCGCGCCGTGCAGGCCGCCGGTGGCGTCGAAGACCTGCTGACGGGAACGGAGTTCGGCCGGGAGCTTGGCGAGGGTGTGCACATCGATGCGGGGCGTGCCCGCCGGAATCTCGTGGCGGATGCGGGTCCGGACCTCGTCCAGCGCCGTCTTCCCGCACAGGCCGCACGAGCTGTTGGTCAGGAACGGCCTGGGCTGGATCGGAACCGGATTCCGCAACTGGATGTCGAGGACGTTGTAGGTGTTGTGCCCGTTCTCGTCGGTGCCCGCGCAGTAGCGGGCGCTGACGATGTCCTCGGCCGTGTCGATGACGCCCTCGGCGTAGAGGAAGCCGTGCACCAGATCGATGTCCGCGCCCGGGGTCCGCATGGTGACCGTCAGTGACTGCCCGCCGGTGCGGATCTCCAGGGGCTCCTCGACGGCCAGGGTGTCCGGCCGAGTGATGGTCCCGTTCGGGGAGATACGCAGCGTGCGGCGGCGTGCGGTGACTCGGCTCATGCGGGGCCCCGGTTCATGCGGTGATGTGGGTGTGCGGTTCGAAACGGATGGTGACCGCCTTGGAGACGGGCGTGTTGGAGCGTTTCGCGACGTGGTCCAGGGGGATCAGGGGGTTGGTCTCCGGATAGTAGGCGGCGGCATTGCCGCGCGGGGTCGGGTAGCCGACCAGGCGGAACCCGGCGACGCTGCGCTCGGTGCCGTCCTCGAACTCGGAGACGACGTCCACCAGGTCGCCCTCGGTGAATCCGAGCGCGGTGATGTCGGCCGGGTTGACCAGCACCACCCGGCGGCCGTTGTGGATGCCGCGGTAGCGGTCGTCGAGGCCGTAGATGGTGGTGTTGTACTGGTCATGGCTGCGCAGGGTCTGCAGGATGAGGCGGTCCGCGGGGACGGGCAGCCAGTGCAGATCGTTGACCGCGAAATTGGCCTTGCCGGTGGCGGTGCGGAACTCGCGGGCGTCGCGCGGCGGGTGCGGGAGCTGGAATCCGTTGCGGCCGCGCACTTTCGCGTTGTAGTCGGCGCAGCCGGGCACGACCTGCGCGATGGCGTCGCGGATCCGGTCGTAGTCGCGGCGGAACACGCCCCACGGGACCTCGTGCTCGGGTCCGAACAACTCCTGGGCGAGCTCGCACACGATGGCGACCTCACTGCGCAGCTGATCGCTGACCGGGGTCAGGCGGCCGGTCGACAGGTGCACCATGGACATCGAGTCCTCGACCGAAACCTGTTGGCGCACACCGTCCTGGACGTCTTCGTCGGTGCGGCCCAGTGTCGGCAGGATCAGCGCGGTGCGGCCGTGCACGACGTGGCTGCGGTTGAGCTTCGTCGAAACCTGCACGGTGAGAGCGCACGTGCGCAGCGCGGCCTCGGTGACCTCGGTGTCGGGGGTGGCCGACACGAAATTGCCGCCCATGCCGAAGAACACCTTGCCGCGGCCGTCGCGCATGGCGCGGATGGCGTTCACGGTGTCGTAGCCGTGGGTGCGGGGGCTGGTGATGCCGAATTCGCGGTCCAGGGCGGCCAGGAACGGTTCGGGCATCTTCTCCCAGATGCCCATGGTGCGGTCGCCCTGCACATTGGAGTGGCCGCGCACCGGGCACACGCCCGCGCCGGGCTTGCCGATCATGCCGCGCAGCAGCAGGAGATTGGTGGCCTCCTCGATGGTGGCGACGCCGTGCACCTGCTGGGTCAGGCCCATGGCCCAGCAGATGATGGTCGACTTCGACTCGGCCAGCAGCGTCGCGGTGCGGTCGAGGTCTTGGCGCGACAGCCCGGTGGCTTCGATGACCGTGTGGAGATCGACGGCGCGCATGTGCTTCTCGTAGTCGGCGAAGCCCGCGGTGTGCGCGTCCACGAAGGCGCGGTCCACCACGGTGCCGGGCGCGCGGTCCTCGGCGTCGAACAGCAGCTTGGCCAGGCCCTGGAACAGGGCCATATCGCCGCCCAGGCGGATCTGCAGGAAGTCGTCGGCGATGCTGATGCCGCCGGTGAAGCCCTTGACGGTCTGCGGGTCCTTGAAGCCGATGAGTCCGGTCTCGGGTAGCGGGTTGACCGCGATCACCTTCGCGCCGTGCGCCTTCGCCTCACCCAGCGCCGACAGCATGCGGGGGTGGTTGGTGCCCGGGTTCTGCCCGGCCACGATGATCAGGTCGGCCTTGGTGAAGTCGTCGATGGTGACCGAGCCCTTGCCGATGCCGATCGAGCTGACCAGGGCGGTGCCCGAGGACTCGTGGCACATGTTCGAGCAGTCGGGCAGATTGTTGGTGCCGTAGGCGCGGACCAGCAGCTGGTAGAGGAAGGCGGTCTCGTTGGCGGTGCGGCCGGAGGTGTAGAAGACGGCTTCGTCGGGGGAGTCCAGGCCGCGCAGGGCGTCGGCGATCAGGCGGTAGGCGTCGTCCCAGTCGATGGGGGAGTAGTGGGTGTCGCCCTCGCGCAGCACCATCGGATGGGTGAGCCGGCCCTGTTGCCCGAGCCAGTAGCCGGACTTGGCGGCCAGGTCGTCGAGGGAGTGGGCGGCGAAGAACTCGGGGGTGACCGTGCGCAGGGTCGCCTCCTCGGCGACGGCCTTCGCGCCGTTCTCACAGAACTCGGCGGGGCGACGCCGACCGGTCGGTTCCGGCCAGGCGCATCCCGGACAGTCGAAGCCGTGGCGCTGATTCACCCGGGCCAGCGTGCGCGCCGTGCGCACCACGCCCATCTCCTCGACCGCGCGCTCCAGGGCGACGGTGACCGCCCTGACCCCCGCGGCCTCGGTCTTCGGAGCCGTGACCTGGAGCGCGGACTCGTCGATATCGCTCACAGGCGCGGCTCGATGCATGGTGACGATTGTCCTCTCGGCGCGATGGAGCGTCCCAGTCGGTCATCGCCATCGTAGGGCGCGGTACCTGAGACCCAGCGGACCGGTCGGTCCCGAGTGTGAACGGGCGTGATCACCACAGCGATAGACAGGGCGGCGGGGGCGCGGTTGGCCTTACCATCGAACAAGCGAGGTCACGCCGAATGAATACTTCACTGAATTCCACTCGGCGTGCTGGTGGGGACCGGCACGCGAAACTGGCCCGCGCGGTGAGATTTTCACCCCGGACCTTACACCTTGTTCTCCTGCTCGCAGCGCTGCTCGCGCTCGGGCTCCCGGCCGGAATCGGTTGGGCCAACCCGGGAATCAGCGCCCCGGCGCCGATCACCACCACCGTCCCGCAGCCCGCACCCCAGGGCGGCCCGCCGGTGAAAGTCGCACCTACCACGACGAATCCACCGAGATGCGCCGTCGCCGAGAACTGCGGCGGCGACAGCAAGAAGCAGCAGTGCGGCCACAGCTGTGACGACACAGGCACCCGCGACGGCTGCGGCACCGACTGCAACAAGCCCGTGTACTGCGATGACGGCACCGTGAAACCCGCGTCCGGCGTGTGCCCGTCGAAGCAAACCACGTACTGCTGGGACGGTTCGGTGCAGCCGCCGAGTGGCGAGTGCCCTGAGCACCCGACGTGCCCGGATGGTTCACAGAAACCCGCGACCGGAGAATGTCCGACGAGGTGCCCGGACGGTTCGACGAAGCCCGCCGGTGGGTCGTGTCCGACACCCGAGAAATGTTCGGACGGCACGACCAAGCCTGCCGGGAGCACCTGTCCGCCACCGGTGACATGCAAGGACGGTTCGACCAAACCCCCGAATCGTGACTGCCCCACCACGAATCCTCCGATCACGTGCTCGGACGGGTCGGTCAAACCGGCGAACGGCGACTGCCCGACCACCCAGCCACCGAGATGTCCCGACGGTTCGGTCAAGCCCCCGAACGGTCAATGCGCTACCGGCGGTGTCAATCCGCCACCCATCACCTCGGTGACGACCGCGGCGCCGCCACCGCCGCCCACGACGACCACCACACTGCCCCCGACCACCGACACCACACCGCCGACCACCGATACCAAGCCGCCTGTCGTTCCGCAGGTCTCCGGATTGCAGCTCGATCCGCCCGCGGTCCCGCCCGGCGCGCCCGTGCTGGCCAGTGGCAGCGGGTGTGATCCCGGTGCGGCGGTGCGGCTTTCGATCGGCGGGGCCGCCGCCGCCGACACCACCGCCGGCGCGGACGGCGGGTTCCAGGCCACGCTCACCACCGGCGGGACCGAGATCGGTCAGCACGAGGTGACCGCGGAGTGCGGCAGGAAACTGGCCGCGCCGCTGGACATCGTGCTGGTCAGTCAGGTCGGCGGCGGCGCGGCGACCATGACGGTGCTGGTGTTCTTCCTGCTCATCGGCGGCTGGTTCTACGGCCACCGGATGATCTCCCATCTCCCGGCACGGAGGCCCCGATGAACGAACGCACCGCACCGCCGCTCACCGCGCGCGGCGCCCGAAGCATGTGGGGACCGGGCCGGGCGGTGCACGCCGGGCTGGCCGCGGTCGTATTCGCCGCCGCCGCACTACTGTTCGCGGCCCCGACCGCGAGCGCGGCGGGCGGGGTCAGCGTGACCGCCACGCTGGACGGGCGGGCCATCGGCGGCGCGGACGCCGGGAATCCGGTGCGCCTGGATCCCAAGAAGGTGTCCCTGGTCGTCGTCGAGGTGACCAACAAGTCGTCCGGTCCGGTGTCGATCCGGCGGGTCGACCTCGCCGGGCACGTGCTGGGGCTGAACTTCTACTCCTACTCCACGACAGTCGAATTGACGGTGGGGGCGGGCAAGACCGAGAAGCTCACCTACCGGCTGGATCCGGCCGGACTGGACGGGCAGGCGACCGGGCTGATCGGCTCCGACCTGACCCTCGTCGGCCAGGACGGAAAGCCGTTGGCCGCCGTGCACACCGTCGTCGACGTGCGCGGGTCGCTGGCCTCGGTGTACGGACTGTTCGGGATCATCATCGCCGTCCTGACCGGACTCGCCATCGTCGACGCGGCCTTGACCGTTGCGCGCCACCGGCTCTCGGCCAACCGCTGGCAGCGCGGGCTGCGGCTGCTCGCGCCCGGCATCGGCATCGGACTGATGATCGGGTTCACGGGGTCGGTGGCCCGGTGGTGGGTGCCGGGCACCGTGCTGTGGCTGTCACTGGCCGGGGCGCTGGCGGCCGTGTTCTTCCTCGCCGGGTACCTCTCGCCCACGCCGCGGCAATCCGACGACCTCGGGCTCGATCCCGAAGATCTCGCCGCCGCACAGGAACTCGATGCCCGCGGCTTACCCGCCGGGTCCGGGTCGCCCCTCGGCATCGGAGCGCCCGTCGGGATCGGTGCGCCGCCGGGCGGACCACCACGCGGGATGGGTGTGCCGTTCGGCGGCGGGCAGCACGGCACGGGCGCGCCCCCGGCGAGTGGCGCGCCGATGCCGTTCCCCGGCCCGCCCGAACCGGAGCTCCAGGCCGCGCCGGCGGGCCCGAATCCGCCGTACGGCGGCACGTTCCGCGACCTGCGTCCGGTCGGGCCGGGCGGCACCTATCCCGACCTCGATATCCGGAATCAGCCGTCCGGTGCGGCAACGGAATTCGTGCCCTACGGGCCCGCCGGGTCCGGCACGGCGGCACAGCCCGGACCGGGTGCGCCGCACGGGCCGATGCGTGTTTTCCCGGGCGGTCCCGCCCCGGCGCCCACACCCGATCCCGCCGCGTTCCAGAGCGGTGAGACGACCCGCATCTCGAAGTCCGGGTTCGGCGGCGCGTACCCGGGCGGCGGGCCGCTGGCCTCCGCCATGCTGCCCGACACCGGCGAAAACGCCACCACCACGGTGCATTCCCCGCAGTCGGGTGGGCGGCCGGAGGTCGGCGCGGAGACGCTGCTGCCCTCGGGCGGTGCGCCCGCTGTCGGCAAGCCCGGTGGCGGGACAACCCCGGCTGGAACCGGTGAGCAGACCGCCGGGTATCCGGCCGGTGTGCAACGACCCGGCACGTCCGATCCGGACGACGAGCCGACGCTACGCGGTGACCCCGGCGGGACCGGATTCCGGTCGGAGGGCGCGGGGAGATGAGCGCGGGCAATCTCAGCGACGCCGATGTGGCGCGCGTGCGGGCCGCGCTGCCCGGGTACGAGATCGGCGGGCAGATCGGGCGCGGCGGGTGCGGGGTGGTGCTGGCCGGGGTGCATCGCGGACTGCACCGGCGGGTCGCCATCAAACAGATCCCGCCGCATTTCGCCGACGACATGCAGGTGCGGCGGCGGTTCGTCGACGAGGCGCGGGTGATGGCGGCGCTCGACCACCCGCACGTGGTGCCGGTCTACGACTACATCGAACACGACGATCTGTGCCTGCTGGTCCTCGAATACCTGCCCGGCGGGACTGTCGAGAACCGTTTCATCACCGCGGGATTCGAGGCCACCGCCGCGGTCGCGGTCGCGCTGTCCTGCGCGGCCGGGCTGGACGCCGCGCACCGCAGCGGCATCCTGCACCGCGACGTCAAACCCTCCAACCTGATGTTCGCCGCCAACGGGACGCTCAAGCTCACCGACTTCGGCATCGCCAAGATCGTCGGCGGCGAGGACACCCTGGTCACCAAGACGGGCGAGATCATCGGCACCCCCTCCTACATCGCCCCCGAACAGGTTCGCGGCCAAGGGCTCTCGCCGGCCACCGATGTCTATGCCCTGGCCACCATGCTCTACCAGCTCCTCTCCGGCGTCCTGCCCTTCCCGACCGGATCCGACGCGCTGGCCCTGCTCTTCGCCCACGCCTACTCCGACCCCGTCCCCCTCACCGAGGCCGCCCCCTTCGTCCCCCACCCCATCGCCGAGGCCGTCATGCGCGGCCTCGCCTCCGACCCGGCCGAACGCTACGACACCGCCGAAACCTTCGGCATCGCCATCGCCGAAACCGCCGCCCACTTCTGGGGCGCGAATTGGCTCACCCCCGTGGGCATCCCGGTCATCGGCGCCGACACCATCATCGCGGCGGCGACGGGCGGACCCCGCGGACCGGCCGGCTCGCACACCCCGCCTCCGGGGTACGGGCAGCCGGACCCCTTCACCCCGCAACCCGGCTTCGGACGGCAGCCGGGCCCGCGTACGCGATCCAGCCCGGGGATGTGTTCCGGTCCGGGGATGCCGCCTGAGCCCGGTCGTCCTTCGGGCCCTGTGACACCACCACCCGGCCCAGGGATGCCCGCGCCCGGTCGGACGACACCGCCGCGAGGTTCGCAGCCCGGGTCTCAGGCGCCTGGCGTGCGGACTCGCGATGCCGGATCCGGTCCGACAACACCTGGGCCGCAACCGATCCGGTCGCAGCAGACGCCCGACACCGCGACCGGCGGCTCGGCGGCATCCGGAGAAACGCGCCGATCGCCGAGCGGCGCGGACGGGGCGTCGACACGATTCGGGCCGACGAGCGCGGCCGAGAACGCTTCCCGTGCCGCGTTTCCCGCCGATCGAAGGTCCGCGCCGACGGTGCGCGCCGGGCAGGAACCGGGGATCCCGCCCGGTCGCGGTGGAACGATGCCGCCGATCGACCGGGGAGGCATGCCTTCGGCGGGTCGCGGGTTCAGGCCGGGGTCGACGGCGCCGCTGGAGCGGATTCGGCCTCGGGAGCCGATCCAGCACGGAGGGGTGCGGCTGGTAGAGGTGGCGCGGGCGGATCTGGTGCCGGTGCAGCAGGTCGTGAACTTGCCGTCGCCTCGGGTTCCGTTCCTGGTGGCGGGGCTGCTGGCGGTGGTGACCGGCGGGGCGGCGGTGCTGGGGATCGGGGCGGTGGGGCGGGAGGCGCCACCGGTGGGGGTGGTGCGGATCGGTGGGGTCGATCCGGCCGTGGAGACCGTGGTGCTGGATTTGTCGGAGCCGGTGCCGATCACGGTGTCGAGTGGGGCGGCCGACGGCGCGAAGCTGTCGGTGAATGTGCTCGGGCTGCGGGCCGGGGGCGCGGAGACGGCGCTGGCCGGTGGGGCCGGGGACGTGGCCGCGCCGGTGAACCGGTATGTGCTGGCGGGACGGTTGACCGGGGAATTGTCGTTGTCCCGCAATGGTTCCGAGACGGCCGCCTACCGGTTCGGGGTGCGGACGCGGCAGCCCGCGACCACCACGGCGACCGGGGTCGGGCTGGCATTGCTGCTGCTGTTCGCCGCTGCCTATGCCGAATCGAACGCGCGGACGCTGCGGCGCGGGAGTGCCCGGTTCGCGTCGACCGTCGGGTTGGCCATCAGTATGGGACTACTGGGCGTCGCGGCCGTCGGTGCGGCGTGGGTGCTGCCCGGGCGGGAACCCACCCCGCTCGGCGTGATCGCCTGTGCCGCAGGCGGTGCGGCGACGGGACTGGCGCTCGCGACCGGGTGCCGGCGGGTCGGGAAACGGTACCGCTACGTGCGGGTGCAGCGACTACGGGAGCGCGCCTGAGGTTCGCGGGCCGACGCGAACACGTCCGGATGCGGGACGAAGCGCCTCGACGGTAATGGTGAGCCCGGAAAACGGCGATATAAGCACGAGCGCGGCGCGATCGGGGACCGCGCCGGGGAAGGGGTGGGAGCATGGCTGGTCGGCCGGTCATCGAGATCCGCGAATGGGGACGGCCCGCGCGGCGGCGCATGCTGGACGGGCCCATCGTGTTCGGACGCGACGGCAGCCACGAGGTGCTCGCCGACGGCGGGGTGTCCCGGCAGCACCTGCGGCTGGTGCCCACGCCGACCGCGCTGTCCGTGGTCGACCTGGGCAGCCGCAACGGCACCACCGTCAACGGGGTGGCATTGACCGGGCGGCGCGAACTGATGACCGGCGACGTGGTGCGGCTGGGACGCTGCGAGATCCTGGTGCTGCACATGCCCACCGCCGAACCCGAAGGCTTCGACGGATCCGAGACCGTGCTCGGGCCCTCCGGCGTGATTCCCCGGCCGCCCGGCGCCGAACCCACGCCGCCGCCCGGCTGGGTGGCGGTCGCCAACCGGGTCCTCGGCCTCGACCCCACCGGGCAGCGGAACCTGTTCCCCGCCTTCACCGAACTGCCCAGCCGGATCCCGCTGCGGGTCTGGCAGGGCGTGCGCGTGCTGAGCATCACCGCGTACCTGGCGTTGATCGTCACGCTGTTCGTGCGGCCCGCGGGCGGGTTGTTCGTCTTCTTCAAGATCGTGGTGCCGCTGCTGCCCGGGCTGTTCCTGATCGCACCGGGCCTGTGGCGCAACACCTGTCCGCTCGCGGCCACCAATCAGCTGCCCCGGCTGCTGCGCTTCACCCGCGGGGCGACGGCGCCGGCCTGGTTGCAGCAGCGCGGGTATCTGATCGCGGTCGCCCTGTTCTTCGGCATCGCCGGATCCCGGGTGGCCGGACTGGATCGCAGCGGAATCGCGACGGGCACAGTGCTTTTCACCGTGCTGCTGGCCGCGTTCACCGGCGGCGTCGCGTTCAAGGGCAAGAGCGGGTGGTGCAGCAGCATCTGCCCGCTGTTCCCCTTGCAGCGCGCCTACGGGCAGACGCCGTTCGTGACGATCGCCAACAACCACTGCCGGCCGTGCCTGGGGTGCGCCAAGAACTGCTTCGACTTCAAACCGCGCGCCGCCTACCAGGCCGACATGGCCGACCCGGATCCCGGCTGGAGCGCGCCGCGCAAACTGTTCGCCGCCGCGCTGCCCGGATTCGTGCTCGGATTCATGGTGCTGGCCGGGTACCCGGGTGTCGCTGTGCCACAACGGTATCTGGCGCTCGGGGCGGCCGTGCTGGTCGCGGTGGGCGTCTACTTCGCGGTCGAGGCGCTGACCGGGGTGAGCGCGGCCGTGCTGTCGGCGGTGTACGCGGCCATCGCGTTGAACGGCTTCTACTGGTTCGCGGGGCCGGTGCTGCTCGGGGCGTTCACCACCGTCACCGGTGTCGGGGGAGTGGCCTGGCTGCGGTGGCCGATCAGCCTGCTCGTGCTGGTGGCGACGCTGCTGTTCCTGGCCCGCACCCGGGTCGGCGAACTCCAGTACGCGCTCACCACCGGCGCGCGCACCGAACCGGTGCTGCTGCCGTTCCCACGCCCGCGCGACGCCGAGAAGACCACGGCCCCGGGCGCTTCGGTGGACTTCGACGGCCGCACCGTGGCCGCCGAGATCGGTGTCAGCCTGCTCGACCTGGCCGAGAAGGCGAACCTGCCGCTGGAGTCGGGCTGCCGCATGGGCGTCTGCGGCGCGGACCCGGTCGCCATTCTCGACGGCGGCGACAAACTGTGCGCACCCACCGGTGACGAGCGAAACACCCTGCGCCGACTGGGATTCGCCGACAACACCCGCATGGCCTGCTGCGCGCGCGTCAACGAAGGCGGCGTGCGCGTCTCGCTCACCCCGCAACCCGGCCGCGCCACCGGCGACCGGCCCGCCCACTTCGACCGCTCCCTGGTGAGCCTGGTCGTCATCGGCACCGGCATCGCGGGCGTCACCGCCGCCGACTTCCTGCGCCGCGGCCACCCCGACTGCGAGATCCACCTGGTCGGGCGGGAATCCCACGACTTCTACAACCGCATGGGCATCTCCCGGCTCATCCCCGGCCGCTCCGCCATGCAGGGGCTGTACCTGCAACCCGAGCAGTGGTACCAGGATCGCCGGATCACGCCATGGCTCAATACCCTTGTCACACATCTCGATCCACGTGCCCGGCGAGTTCATCTCGGCACCGGCGATGTGCTGCCCTACGACCGGCTGATCCTCGCCACCGGCGCGTCCGCGGCACTGCCCGAGATCGAGGGCCTGCACCGGCCGGGCAGTTTCGTGCTTCGGGAAGCAGGGGACGCGCTCGATATTCGGGCCTACGCCCAGCGGCGGTCGTGCACCCGTGCCGTGGTCGCGGGCGGCGGCCTGCTCGGGCTCGAGGCCGCGTACGCGCTGCACCAGCTGGGTTTGCGGGTCACCGTGCTGGAGCGAGGGTCCCGGCTGCTGAGCAAACAGCTCGACGCGCGTGCCTCCGCCATGGTCGCCGACCACCTCACCCGGGCGCGGATCGAAGTCCGATATCGGGCCGAAACAGCCGCGCTGACAGGCGATTCCGGCACCGGCGGCACCGGCGGCACCGGCGGACCCGGCGGGCTGGGTGGATCTGGTGGGCCGGGTGGATCTGGTGGGCCGGGTGGTTCCGACCGGCACCGGGCCGATCCGGTGCGCGGCGTCGTGTTGAAGGACGGCACCGTGCTGCCGTGCGAGGTCTTCCTCACCGCTACCGGCATCAAGCCCAACACCGACCTGGCCCTGCGCGCCGGAATCCCGTGTCGCCGAGGAATTCTCGTCGACGACCGCATGCGCACGGCGGCGCCCGACGTGTACGCCGCCGGTGACGTCGCCGAACACCGCGACCGCGTCCTCGGCTTGTGGCCCATCGCGGCCGAACAGGCGCAGGCCGCCGCCGTCAACGCGCTCGGCGGACAGCAGGTGCTCACCGCGGAGACACCCGCCACCATCCTCAAGGGCGTCGGCCTGGAACTGTTCAGCATCGGCCGGGTCGAACCCGAACGACACGACGAGGTGATCGTCGTCGACGGGTCGCCGCGGCCCTCCTACCGTCGCCTGATCCTGTCCCAGGGCCGGGTGGTCGGCGCGATCGTCCTCGGCCACCACCCGACCGATGTGGCCGCCGCCCGACAGGCCGTCCGCGCCCGCCTCCCGATCCCGCCGAACGCCCGCGACGCCCTCCAGCGCGGGGACTGGTCAGCGCTGCACTGAACTTCACGCCGTGCGGTAGGTGAGGATGCGCTCGCCGATCCGCAGGCTCCAGCCCGCCTTCAACTCCATCGGCTGCTGACCGACCCGAACCCAGTCCGCCGCACCGGGCGCCGCCACATAGGTGCCGCCCGGCGTGCCCGCGTCCCGCACGAACACCTGCCCCTTCTCGATGAACACGCGCGCGTGCACCCGCGACACGTGGCGGTCGCGCGCGATCACGATGGGCGAGGCCACCGCTCGCCGCACCGCCTCGTCGATCATCGGATCGCGCCCGATCACATACGGGCGATCCAGCGGATAGGTCTCACCCTCGGCGCTGGTCAGCGAGGCGCCCGGGCCCGCCAGCGTGGATGTGGACGGTGGCCCGCCCCCGGCCCGAGTCTCGGCGACCTCGGGCTCCTGAACGTAGGCGGCCGTCGGCGGCTGCTCCTCCGGATCCGGGCGATCGTCCCGCCGCTCAGCGGGCTTCGACGCCGCCGGCTGTTTCGACAGGTCGGGGCCACCGGCGCGCGGAGTCGTCGCCGCATTCCGGGGATACGCCGGCCCGGCCTGGGGCATGGACTCGCCTCCCTGCGGGGAAACCGGCTGCGCACGACCGGCTTCCGCGCCCGTCGAAGGAGCGGGGGTGAAGCCGGTCTGCGACTGCGCAGGTGGAGGGGCCCGGCGGGTCACCTCCACATTCGGCCCGGAACCTGGCCCGGGCACGTGCGGGGTAGGCGGCGCGGAAGCGTGCTGGGCGGGAGGCGTCGATGGGTGCTCAGTGCGCGGCGTGGACGTGTGCTGAGTCGGCGGTGTGGATGGGTGCTGAGTCGGCGGTGTGGACCCGTGCTGGGCCGACTGGGCAGGCGTGTGCTGGGTGGCCGGGGCGGACGCCCCGAACGGGCCGGACGTCGCGACCGGACCGGAGACCGGGGTGTGGCCGGACGCCGGGACGGGACGGGACGCCGGGGCGGGACCGGACGTGACGATTGGACCCGACGGGTGTCGAGTCGCCGGGGCGGATTGGGTCGGGGGCCGGTGATCGGGGGCGCGCTGGTGCGGGGGAGCGGAGTCCGGTGTGGGACGGTGCGCGGCCTGCGCGGGCGCGTCGCCGCCGCGCTGGGACGGGAGTCCGGAGACGGGCGCGTGCAGGACGACGCCGCCGCCGGGCACGACGCCTGCGCGCAGGTCGGTGTGCGGGGCCTCGCCGATCGCGCCGTCGGCGGACAGCACGAGGCGGCGGACCGGGTCCCGGATGATTTCGTCGGCCCAGGTCATGGCACGTTCGCCGGAGAGGACGCGGTGGCCCTCGGGCCCGTCGACAGTGGCGATGACCGGGCCGCGCAGCAGGATCAGGATGCCGCCCGCGGTGGGGGCGACCACGCCGAAGGCCGGGGGCTGGGCGGTGCTGCTGGTGAAGACGGTGGCGGCCAGGCGCTGGGCGATGGCCATGCCGGGGTCGGCCGCGGTGGCGGCGGTCTCGACCGCGCCGAGGATGCGGTCCGTGGACGGGCTCTCGCCGTGCAGGACGATGACCACGCTTCCGAACCGGGCGACCAGTCCGTCCCCGGGTATCACCCCGACCGCCGTCGGAATCCGACCCATGCGCGCCTCCCTCTCCCCGCGCTCGGAATATCGCAGCCAAGCATATGGCCGTTCCACACCCGTGCCTATGGCCCGTTCCACGGCCGTTCGCGGCGACACGTGATCGGTCCGATCGCGGCAATGCGGCCCGAAGCGGCAATCCGGAGGCCAGGATCGAGGCATCGTGCCGGGGCAGTCGGCCCCGGCGGCACCCGATGAGGACCGAACCATGACGGGCTCGATCATCAGGACCACCACCGCCTCGGCGGCCACCCTCGCCACCGTGGCCGCGCTCGCCGCCCTGGCCGCCCCCGCCGGGGCCACCGGCACCCGCGTCGGCATCGACCCGGGCATCAGCTTCGGCCCGGCCACCAACTACGGCACCGGTTGCAGCTACGACATCGACGGGATCGTCGACGACCCGGTCACCCCGGTCGTGTTCTACGACAACAGCATTCCCTTCGCCGTCGCCGACCCCTCCGGCTCGCTGGCGCAGGCCCGCTGGAGCCCCACCACGCCCGGACCGCACCGCCTGCAGATCTGGCAGCGCCACGCCGGCTCCCCGGACGTCTTCCCCTACGTCGACATCCAGGTCGGCACCGGACTGCCCACCGGATCGGGCTGCGCCGTCACCGGCTGACCGCTGCCCCGGCTGGCCGCCGCGCTGTGTCTGGCTGACCGCCGTGCTGTGCCCGGCCGGTCGGCGCACCATCCCCAGATGGCAGCCGTGCTGTGTCTGACCGACCGCCATGTGTGCCTGGCTGGCTGGCGCAGCGTCCCCATTCGGCGGCCGTGTGTGTCTCGCTGACCGCCGCGCTGCCTGGTGACCGTCGCGGCCACGACCACGGGCCCTTCCCAGAGAACGCCCATACGCGGGGCCGCCAGACGCGCGGACGGCGGATGGGAACTACAGGAAGGCGGCCAGCGCGGCCGGTTCGGCGGCCTTGCGGTCGGTGTCGACCAGGCCGATCCGGGTCCGGCGGTCGAGCAGATCGGATGCGTCCAGCGCGCCCTCATGGCTGACCGCGTAAGCGAATTCGGCCCCGGTGACATCCATGCCGGGGGCGACCTCCGCCGCCAGCGTCGGATGTTGGCGAGCCAGTTCCAGCACCGCGGCCGCCTCGCTGCCGTAGCGCTCGACCAGGCGCGGCGGGGCCTCGATGGCATCGCGCTCCGCACCGGAGACCGCGCCCACCAGCGGCAGCGCGCGAGTGCGGCACTGCCCGGCGGACAGTCGCGCGTGGCCGACGGCCGCGTCCACCGCGTCCTCGGCCATCTTCCGATAGGTGGTGAGCTTGCCGCCGACCACGGTGATCACGCCGGTGGGGGAGGTCAGCACCGCGTGCTCGCGGGAGATGTCGGCGGTGCTGTCGTCGCCGGTGCGCAGCAGCGGCCGCAGGCCGGCGAAGCTGCCGCGGATATCGCTGCGGCGCAACGGCTCCCGCAGCACGGTGTTCACGGTGTCGAGCAGGAAGTCGATCTCGCCGTCGGTGGCGTGCGGGACGTCCGGCACCGGGCCGGGCGCCTCCTCGTCGGTGAGGCCCAGGTACACCCGGTTGTGCGCGGCCGGGAACGCGAAGATGAAACGGCTGGTGCTGCCCGGGATCGGCACCGTCAGCGAGGCGGTCAGGCCGCCGAACGCGGCCGCGTCGAACACCAGGTGGGTGCCGCGCGAGGGCCGCAACTCGATGCTCGGATCCACCTGATCGGCCCACACGCCGGTGGCGTTCACCACCGAACGCGCTGTCACGGACAGGGTTTCACCGGTCAGCGTGTCCCGCAGCGTGGCCGAGGCGCCGGTGACGTCGACGGCCTCTACCCGGGTCAGCACCGTCGCGCCCTCCCGCGCCGCGGTGCGGGCGATGGCCATCACCAGTCGCGCGTCGTCCACCAATTGCCCGTCCCAGGCCAGCAATCCGCCGCGCAATCCGGACCGCCGCACGGTCGGGGCCAGCCGCAGCGCCTCCGCGGCCGCCACCCGCCGCGAGCGCGGCAGCACCGACGCCGGGGTCCCGGCCGTGCGGCGCAGCACGTCACCGGCCAGGAATCCGGTGCGCACCAGCAGCTTCTGCGCCGCGCCGATACTCGGCAGCAGCGGCACCACCTGCGGCAGCGCCCGGGTCAGGTGCGGGGCGGTGCGGGTCAGCAGGATGTCGCGCTCGACCGCGCTCTCGTGCGCGATCCCGACCCCGCCGCTGGCCAGGTACCGCAGCCCGCCGTGCACCAGTTTGGAGCTCCACCGGCTGGTGCCGAACGCGAAGTCGTGCTTCTCCACCAGGACCGTGCGCAGCCCGCGCGCCGCGGCGTCCAGCGCCACGCCGACACCCGTGATGCCGCCGCCGATCACCAGCATGTCGATCGCGGACCCGTCGCCCAGCGCGGTCAGTTCCCGCTGCCGTCGCTCGCGATTGAGCGCGGAACTGGACGGAGCTGAATTGCTGGTCATGTCAGGGCCTTTCGTGGCGGTGTCGATGGATGGGGATGAGCTCGTGGCGTCGCGCCGCCGGAGTGCCGATCCGTCCGCGGATCCGGCGCCCGTCCCGTGCCCGCACCGACCCCGTCCGCGTGGACGGAATCGGTTCGCGGGCGCGGGATTCGGTCGCCGGACGCGTTCATCGCGGGCCGGATTCGCCGGGGGCGGGCGTGAGGTAGCCGTGCAGGGCGTGGGTCAGTTCGGCGTCGAGGTGGTCGCTGTCGACCGCCACGGCGAAGGCGGACGCGGACTGGACCGCGGATTGGGCGATGAGCAGGAGCATGGCGGCCATGTGCGCCGGATCGCCGTCACGAATCGAGTTGTCGGCCTGGCCTTCCCGGATCCCTCCGGCGAACAGGTCGATGAGGGCGCGCTGGTTGCGGCCCAGGCGTTCGAAGACGTAGGTCTGCATGACGTCGGCGTCGGCGCGGAAGATCTTGGCGAACAGCGGGTTCCGCCGGATCATGGAGCCGCCGCCGACGATCGCGCCGACCAGGCGTTCCCGGGCGGTGCCCGAGTTGGGGGCGGTGTCGGCGATGATCTCGCGCAGTTCCCGCACCAGCAGGTCGGCCACCAGGGAACCGGTGTCGGGCCAGCGCCGGTACACGGTGGGCCGGCTGACGCCCGCGCGGCGGGCCACCTCGGTCAGGGTGGTGCGCCGGACACCGAATTCGGCCACGCAGGCGCGCGCCGCGTCCAGGATCGCCCGGTCGACGGCGGAAGATGGTTCGGTAGAGCTCATGGTTGCCACCATGGGAGAGTAGTTGCCGTTACTGCTTGACATTCTATGTCACACTGTAACGCATGGTCGACACACAAGCAGCTTCCGCATCCACCGCAAACTCGGGCGAGCCGCAGGTCCGCCCGAGTATGGTGTGGGACGCCTGGGGCTCCCCGGCCGGACACAAACCACTGTCCGACCAGATCCGGGGACTGCTCACGCAGGTTTTCGGGGTGTCCGGCGAGCCGGTGACCCGTCGCGATGAGGGCGACGTGCCGCTGCGCGCCTCCGCCCTCGCACCGGAACAGCACGCCGGGCTCGTCGCCGTGGTCGGAACCGAGCACGTGTCCGTCGACCACCGCGACCGGCTGCTCCGCGCCGGCGGCAAATCCACCCCCGACCTGCTGCGCCGCCGCGCAGACGGGGAGCAGGACGCGCCCGACGCCGTCGTCTTCCCCGCCGATCACGACCAGGTCCTCGCCGTCCTGAAGTACTGCGCCGCCAATGCCATCGCGGTCGTTCCCTTCGGCGGCGGCACCAGCGTCGTCGGCGGCCTCGATCCCGCGCGCGGCGGCTTCGGCGCCGTCCTCGCCCTGGACCTGCGCCGCCTCGACACCCTCACCGACGTCGACCCGATCAGCGGCACCGCCACCCTCGGTGCGGGCCTGTCCGGTCCGCAGGCCGAGGAACTGCTTGCCCGCCACGGCCTTTCGCTCGGCCACTTCCCGCAGAGCTTCGAATACGCCACCATCGGCGGCTTCGCGGCCACCCGGTCCTCGGGCCAGGCCTCGGCCGGGTACGGGCGCTTCGACGACATGATCCAGCGCTTCAAGGTCGCCACCCCCACGGGCGATCTCGACCTGGGCCGCGCCCCCGCCTCCGCCGCCGGACCCGATCTGCGCGAACTGTTCTCCGGCTCCGAGGGCGCGCTCGGCATCATCACCGAGGTCACCCTGCGCGTGCACCCGGTCGCCGAGACCACCGGCTATCAGGCCTGGTCCTTCCCCGACTTCACCACCGGAGTCAACGCCCTGCGCGCGGTCATCCAGGCCGGGGCCGCCCCGACCGTCATGCGGTTGTCCGACGAGGCCGAGACCGGCCTGAACCTGGCCCGCGCCGGGGACATCGGCGGCGCGGCCGTCGGCGGCTGCCTCGCCGTCACCACCTTCGAGGGCACCGCCGCGCACGTCACCGCCCGCAGCGCCGAGGCCGCCGCCCTGCTGGCCGCCGCCGGCGGCACCGCGCTGGGCGAGGCCCCGGCCAAGGAATGGGAGCACGGCCGCTTCGCCGCCCCCTACCTGCGCGACGCGCTGCTGGACGTCGGTGTGCTGTGCGAGACCCTGGAAACCGCCACCACCTGGAGCAACCTCGCCAATCTGAAGGAGCGGGTGACCGCGGCGCTGGTCGACGCGCTCGGCCAACCGGCCCTGGTCATGTGCCATATCTCGCACACCTACCCGACCGGCGCCTCGCTGTACTTCACCATCGTCGCCAAGCAGGCGGAGGACCCGATCGCGGGCTGGGCCGTGGCCAAGAAGGCCGCGGGCGACGCCATCGTGGCCGCCGGCGGCACCATCACCCACCATCACGCCATCGGCGCGGATCACCGCCCGTGGATGACCGACGAGATCGGTGACCTGGGCGTCCAGGTGCTGCGCGCGGTGAAGAACGCCGTCGACCCCACCGGAATCCTCAACCCTGGGAAGCTGATTCCGTGAGAACCATCCGCTCCATCGCCCTGGTGACCAACCCGCTGTCCGGGCACGGCAAGGGCGCGCTGGTCGCCGTGGAGGCGGCCAACCGGTTCGCCGAGTTCGGCGTCGAGGTCACCGAGATCCTCGGTGACTCGGCCGCCGAGAGCGAACGTCTGGTCCGCAAGGCCCTCGCCGATCCGGACGCCCGCCCCGACGCCGTCGTCGCCGCGGGCGGCGACGGCCTGGTCGGCGTCGTGTTGCAGGCCCTGGTCGGCACCGGTGTCCCGCTGGGCCTGATCCCCGGCGGCACCGGCAACGACCTGGCCCGCGAACTCGGCGTCCCCGACGACACCGCCGCCGCGGTGGCCACCATCCTGGACGGCCGCACCCGCGCCATCGACCTCGGCACGGTCGAGACCGAGGAGTCGGGGCGCGCCATCTGGTTCGCCACTGTCACCGGCACCGGCCTCGACGCCCGGGTCACCCTGCGCGCCAACGCCTTGCGCTGGCCCAACGGACCCATGCGCTACACCGTCGCCGCCCTGCTCGAACTCGCGGGCAAGCTGGCGGTGCCGTACCGCATCGAACTGACCGGTTCGCCCGACCACCCGGACGGCACGGTCCTCGAACTCGACGCGGTCATGGTGGCGGTCGGCAACACGCGCACCTACGGCGGCGGCATGCTCATCACCCCCGACGCCCAGATCGACGACGGCCTGCTCGACCTCACCGTCGTCGGCGCCATGTCCCGCCTGGAAATGCTGCGCCTGCTCCCGACCCTGTCCTCGGGCAAGCGCATCGACCACCCGGCCGCGGTCCAGTACCAGGCCCGCGAGATCCGCCTCACCGCCCCGGGCGCACCCGCCACGGCGGACGGCGACCCGGCCGGATTGCTCCCGGCCTTGTTCCGCGCCCACGCCGGCGCACTGGACGTCCTCGTCCCCTGACGTCGACGCAGAGCTGTGCCCCATACCGGAAAGGTATGGGGCACAGCTGTACCCGGTTACCTGCTTGTACAACATGTTGTACGGAGGAGTTGTACGCTATGTTGTACAGCAACCTGAGGGAGGATGAACCGATGCCGTCGTTGCCGATCTCCAAGGTCCGCGAAAATCTGTTCGGCTTCGTGAAGCAGGTCAACGACGACCACGACACCCTCACCGTGGTCACAAAGACCGGCGAGAACGCGGTCCTCGTCGCCGAGGCCGACTGGAACTCGCTCATGGAGACCCTCTACGTTCTGCAAACCCACGGCGGGATCCAACTGTTGAAGTCTGCGGCCGACGCGCGCGCCGGCCGCACGGTCGTACGCGCACTGATCGACCCCGACGCGGCCGAGCCCGCGTCCCCGGAGGATGGGGAGGGCGAGAGCGCGGAGGCCGAAGTCATTCGCCTGCTGTTGTCGGAGTTGATCAGACGAGGTGCTACGCCAGAAGTCATCCACGACCTATTGGGTGAACGGCTATCGGAGGCAGTCGAGAACTCGGGAGCGTGACCACGTGCCCGACCGCAAGCTGACCTTCACCGCCCAAGGGTGCCGCAGCTACGAAAGCTGGCTGACCCGCGATCGCCAGGTGCTGCGAGCCGCGAACAAGATGATCGACGCTGTCCTGTCCGACCCGTTCAGCGGGATCGGCAAACCCGAGCCCTTGCGTCACCAGCTGGCAGGCCACTGGTCCCGCCGCATAACTCACGAACACCGCCTCATCTACTACGTCACCGACACCGAAGTGGCGATCGTCCAGGTAGGCCGCCACTACGACGACTGAGAGCCCCGAACCTGCTCTCCTCCATGTCGGCACAATCCGTCATGACGGTGGCATCGGTTGCCGCATAGCATCATTCGAGCAATTTCTGTCAGCGCCGGGAAGTTGATGGGGGACCGGCCTCGGGTGAGGAGCGAGTCGTGAGCTTCGGGTTCCGTGTCGGCGTTCCGGGGATGAGCGTGCGGGTATCGACCCGTGGCGTACGGACTTCCGTGGGTCCACGCATCGCAAGGGTCAGTATGGGCGCGGGCAGAACTCGGGTGTCCTCAGGATTCGGTCCTTTCTTCGCTTCCACGTCGCTCAGCGGTGGCAGGCGCGGCAGTACCGGCCAGCGGCGGTCGTCACGTCCGCGCGCGGCGCTGCCATCTCCGGCGCAGCTCGAACGGGCGCGCAGGCAGGCCGAACGCGCTCAGCAGGAAGCTGAACGCGCCGCGTTGATCGAGCAGCTGCAGCGATTGCGTTTGCAGATGACGAGCGTGCACCTGCAGCATTTCGAACCCGCGCGGCCGCCGGTGATTCCGAATCCGCCGCTGCCGGAACCGGCTCGTGTGTTGGCCGCCGCTCGCGCCTTCCACCTCTCCGGAATCGGAATGCTGGCGCGCAGCGATCGAGCCGCCGCGAAACAACGAGCGGACGAAGACGCTCGCCGGTACTCGATGGAGGAACAACAGCGGCTCGAAGCGGTGCACCAGCAGTTGATCACCGACGCCGCAGTGTGGTGGCAGCATATCGTCTCGAACGACGAGGGAACTGTTTGCGAGGCAGTAAATCTGGCGTTCTCCGACAACCCGGCTGCGGGTTGCGCTGTCGGGGTGGACGGCTCGGTGCTGTCCGTGGTGATGCGGCAACCCGACATCGATTCTCTGCCCGACCAGGCGCCTGGGTTCACCCCGTCCGGTCGGCTGATGCTGAAGGCCCTCACCAAGCGGGACCGTGCGCTGTGGTGGCTCACTGCGATGGGGTCCAACGTCATCGGCACACTGCTCGAAGGTTTCGCGGTCGCGCCTGGCATAACAGCGATCGACCTCGCCGTGCTCTCGCGGCTTCCCGATACGCAGCGGCTGGGATTCGTGGCCTACGGGCGATGGTCACGCGATGCGGTCGCGCGCGTTCAATGGAGATACCCGAACGACGCGCTGCGGTTTCTGGATATCGGCGAGGATGTCGCGTGTTCGATTACGACCTCGGCATCCGGTCGCACCGCAAGGACGATCAAAGCACTCGATATAGACAATCTGCCGGGTTTGCGAAGTTTGCTCGATCACGCCCAGGACGACTCCGGACCGGACGATGTCATGCTCGGTGGCATCGACGGTGATCTGCTGGACAACCAGAGCCGCTCGGTCGGGTCATCTACGGATCCCTACGCATTTCGTTCGTTTGCGGAGTGGCGGAACCAACCGGTCCAACCGCCTCGTGGCGCCTCGGATAATCTAAACGATTGCGCACCAATACTTCTCGCTCCAGGTCAGATGGTTTCGCTGCCAGAGCCCGCCTCGGATCGCTTGCAGATCACTTGTGCCTTCGGGGGAGCTGATGCCGACCTGACGCTCTTGCTGGGTGACCCTTCGGCGCACGTCGCCTCCGATGTGGACTTCATCTTCTATGGTCAGCCGAGCTCTGTGGACGGCTCCGTGCAGCTGCTGGGTAAACAGTCGGAAGGACCGCATGTCGTCGAGCGGGCCGAGCTGCGATTGGCTGCGCTCCCGCCGCGGGTTCAGCGGATCGCGATCGCCGTCAACATGGATGTGGACGCCGGGCTGAGCTGGGCCGCGCTGAGTTATGCCCATATACAGGTCGATTGTGCGGTGGGCGCGTGGTCATTCACGCCGCGCGCCGCTCCGGACATCCGTGCGATCGTAGTCGCGGAGTTGTTCCGGCACGTTGTCAACGGAGTGTCGTTGTGGGGCCTCCGCGCGATCGGCTATGGCTGGGCGGAGGGATTACCCGCGCTCGCTCGAGCTCACGGGGTGACCGTGAGCTGACCGCGTCAGGAATGCGGCCGGCTCTCATCAGGCCGGGCGGGCGATGAGCAGGTGGCCTGTCATCGGCCTGCTGGTGACCTCGCGCTGATCGACCGTGAGGCCGGCCCGTTCCACGGCCGCGCGGACTTCGGTGACCGGGCGCAGCGTGAATCCGTAAGGAGTGAAGGGCATTTTCGCCATCGCATCCGGATCGCCGATGCCGATCACCAAGCGGCCCTTCGGCTTCAGGACACGGGCCAGCTCCGCGCAAGCCGCGTCCAGTTCGGGTACGAAATAGATGGTGTTGCAGGTGATTACGGCGTCCAGCGAGTCGTCCGCCAGGGGCAGCCCGGTGAGCGACCCCTCGACCAGTCGCAGCCGGTGGGAGGACACGTCGGCCGAGTACTCGGCGCGCGCCTTGGCGAGCATGTCCGCGGAGAGCTCGACGCCGGTCACGGTGCCGGTGGTGCCGACCCGGCCCAGCAGTAGGGTGAGGCCGAGACCGCCGCCGAAGCCGATATCGGCGGCCGCGTCGGTGGGTGTCACCTCGGCGGCGGTGACCGCGGCCTCGATCAGGGGGCGGTTGCTGCGGTTGAGCACGCGGGCGACCACCTTGCCGAGACGGCCGCTGGGGTGGCCCAGCTGGCCGGCGACCGTCGACATCAACCGTGTGACAATCGGATTCATGGATTTCAGGCTACCGGCCGGTCGCCTCGAACGGGTCGTGTGACGACACGGCAACGACTCCGGTCACGACGCGGGAACAATGTGTCCGACGCAACGTGAATGCAACGAAACCTGGTCTACCCTGGCCCATTTGGCGCAGAACCTGAGAATTGGCCAAGGATCCGGGGGAACGCGCCGAAACGGCGGTAGGCTGGCCATCGAGGGCGGGGCTTTCGGTGTCCCTCATCCACCGAGAGCCCCGCCCTTCGGCTATCCAATTCGCCCCTGGGAAAAACCCGGTTCTTGGGCGATAATCCCAGCCCTTAGAATCACACGGTGACCAGCGCAGCCTCTGAGAACCCGCGTAATCGTGCCGATGCCCTCCCCAAGAGCTGGAACCCCAGCGACGTCGAGGCCGACCTGTACGAGCGCTGGGTAGGCGCCGGTTACTTCACCGCCGACCCGAGCAGCGCCAAGCCCGCGTACTCCATCGTGCTGCCCCCGCCGAACGTCACCGGCACCCTGCACATGGGCCACGCCCTCGACCACACCCTCATGGACCTGCTGACCCGCCGCAAGCGGATGCAGGGCTTCGAGGTGCTGTGGCTGCCCGGCATGGACCACGCCGGCATCGCCACCCAGACCGTGGTGGAGAAGCAGCTCGCCGTCGACGGCAAGACCAAGGAAGACTTCGGCCGCGAACTGTTCGTCGACAAGGTCTGGGACTGGAAGCGCGAATCCGGCGGCCAGATCCAGGGCCAGATGCGTCGCCTCGGCGACGGCGTCGACTGGAGCCGCGACCGCTTCACCATGGACGAGGGTCTGTCCCGCGCCGTGCAGACCATCTTCAAGCGCCTCTACGACGCGGGCCTCATCTACCGCGCCGAACGCCTGGTGAACTGGTCGCCGGTGCTGAAGACCGGCATCTCCGACCTCGAGGTGGACCACAAGGAGGTCGAGGGCGAGCTCGTCTCGCTACGCTACGGCTCCCTGAACGACGACGAGCCGCACGTGATCGTGGCCACCACCCGCGTCGAGACCATGCTCGGCGACACCGCCGTCGCGGTGCACCCCGACGACGAGCGCTACCAGGCCCTCATCGGCACCACCGTGTACCACCCGATCACCGGGCGCCAGATCCCGATCGTGGCCGACGACTACGTGGACCCCGAATTCGGCTCCGGTGCGGTCAAGATCACCCCGGCGCACGACCCCAACGACTTCGAGCTCGGCCTGCGCCACAACCTGCCCATGCCGACCATCATGGACATCACCGGCAAGATCGCCGACAGCGGAACCGAATTCGACGGCATGGACCGCTTCGAGGCCCGGGTCAAGATCCGCGAGCGGCTCGAGTCCGAGGGCCGCGTGGTCGGCCGCAAGTACCCCTACATCCACCAGGTCGGCCACTCCGAGCGTTCCGGCGAACCCATCGAACCCCGCCTGTCCATGCAGTGGTGGGTCAAGGTCGAGGGCATCGCCAAGGCCGCCGGCGACGCGGTCCGCAACGGCGATGTGAAGATCCACCCGGCCAGCCAGGAACCGCGCTGGTTCGAGTGGGTCGACAACATGCACGACTGGAACATCTCCCGCCAGCTGTGGTGGGGCCACCGCATCCCGATCTGGTACGGCCCCGAGGGCGAGATCGTCTGCGTCGGCCCGGACGAGCAGGCCCCCGAGGGGTACGTCCAGGACCCGGACGTGCTCGACACCTGGTTCTCCTCGGGCCTGTGGCCCTTCTCCACCATGGGCTGGCCCGACTCCACCGAGGAACTGCGCACGTTCTACCCCACCAGCGTGCTGGTCACCGGCTACGACATCCTCTTCTTCTGGGTCGCCCGGATGATGATGTTCGGCATGTTCGTCTCCGACGACCCGGTGCTCACCGCGGGCAAGGACGCCAAGCAGGTCCCGTTCCAGGATGTGTTCCTGCACGGCCTGATTCGCGACGAACACGGCAAGAAGATGTCGAAGTCGCGCGGCAACGGCATCGACCCGCTGGACTGGATCAACGAGTACGGCGCCGACGCCACCCGCTTCACCCTGGCCCGCGGCGCCCAGCCCGGCGGCGACCTCTCGGTCGGCACCGCGCACGTCACCGCCTCCCGCAGCTTCATCACCAAGCTGTTCAACGCCACCAAGTTCGCGCTCATGAACGGCGCGCAGCCGGGCGAACTGCCCGCCCGCGACACCCTCACCGACAGCGACCTGTGGATCCTGGACCGCCTCGACGAGGTCATCGCTGAGGTCGACGGCGCCCTGGACCGCTACGAGTTCAGCAAGGCCCTCGAAGGGCTCTACCACTTCGCGTGGGACGAATTCTGCAGCTGGTACCTGGAATTGGCGAAGGTCCAGTTCGCCGACTCCGAGGAGCGCGCCGCCGGCACCCGGGTCGTGCTCGGCACCGTCCTCGACGCCGTGCTGCGCCTGCTGCACCCGGCCGTCCCCTTCGTCACCGAGACCCTGTGGCAGGCCCTCACCGACGGCGCGGAGGGCGAGTCCATCGTCATCTCCTCCTGGCCGGCCGTCTCCGGCGCGACCGCCGACGCCGCGGCGGCCCGCCGCGTCGCCGACACCCAGAAGCTGATCACCGAGATTCGCCGCTTCCGCGCCGACCAGGGCCTGGCCGACAGCCAGAAGGTGGCGGCCACGCTGATCGGCATCGACACCGCCGACCTGCTCGCCCAGGAAGCCGGAATCGCCAACCTGGCCAAGCTCACCGCCGCCGGTGACGACTTCGCCGCCACCGCCTCGCTGGAGGTGCGCCTGTCCGCCGCGACCGTGACCGTCGAGATCGACACCTCCGGCACCGTCGACCTCGACGCCGAGCGCCGCCGCCTGGAGAAGGACCTCGCCGCCGCCCAGAAGGAGCTCGCCGGCACCAACGGCAAACTCGGCAACGAGGCCTTCCTGGCCAAGGCCCCCGACGAGGTGGTCGCGAAGATCAAGGCGCGCAAGGAGATCGCCGAGGGCGACGTCGAGCGCGTCACCGCCCGTCTCGCCGAGATCGCCAAGCTGGCCGCCAAGTGAACGACGAACCGGAGCGCCAGTACGGGGAAGGCTCGCTGACCCACGGCACCTCCCCGGTGGACCTCGCCGAAATGGCGCTGGTCGAGGCCGAACTCGACCAGCGCTGGCCGGAGACCAAGATCGAGCCGTCGCTGTCCCGGATCGCGACGCTGATGGACCTGCTGGGCTCGCCCCAGCAGTCCTATCCGGCCATCCACATCGCGGGCACCAACGGCAAGACCTCGGTCACCCGCATGATCGACTCGCTGCTCACCGCGCTGCACCGGCGCACCGGCCGGATCACCAGCCCGCACCTGCAGCTGGCGACCGAGCGCATCGCCATCGACAACGCGCCCATCACGCCCGGGCGCTACGTGGAGGTGTACCGGGAGCTGCTGCCGTACATCGAGATGATCGACGCCCAGTCCAAAGCCGCAGGCGGCCCGGCCATGTCGAAGTTCGAGGTGCTCACCGCGATGGCCTACGCGGCCTTCGCCGAAGCGCCGGTCGACGTGGCCGTGGTGGAGACCGGGCTGGGCGGTCGCTGGGACGCCACCAATGTGATCGACGGCCAGGTCGCCGTCATCACTCCCATCGGTCTCGACCACACCGAATTCCTCGGCCCCGATCTCACCTCCATCGCGGGGGAGAAGGCCGGGATCATCAAGAAGGCCCCCGAGGACGAACTGTCCCCGCGCGACACCGTCGCCGTCATCGCCCAGCAGGAACCCGAGGTCATGGACGTCCTGCTGCGCCGGGCCGTCGAGGTCGACGCCGCGGTGGCGCGCGAGGGCTCGGAGTTCCAGGTGCTGTCGCGCCGGATCGCCATCGGCGGGCAGATGCTCGAATTGCAGGGCCTCGGCGGCGTGTACGACGAGATCTTCCTGCCCATGCACGGCGAACACCAGGCCCGCAACGCGGTGCTCGCCCTGGCCGCGGTCGAGGCCTTCTTCGGTGCGGGCGCGTCCCGTCAGCTCGATATCGATGCCGTGCGAGCCGGATTCGCGAGCTCCGTGAGCCCCGGCCGGATGGAGCGCATGCGCAGCGCGCCCACCATCTTCATCGACGCCGCCCACAACCCGCACGGCGCCAAGGCTCTGGCCGCGACCCTGACCAGCGAATTCGACTTCCGCAAACTGGTCGGCGTGATCGCGGTGCTGGGCGACAAGGACGCCGGCGGCATCCTCGACGCCCTGGAACCGGTCTTCGACGAGATCGTCGTCACCGAGAACGGCTCTCCGCGCGCCCTGCCCGTCGACGACCTGGCCAACCTCGCGGTCCAGCGCTTCGGCGACGAACGCGTGGCCGTCGCCCACGACCTGGCCGACGCCATCGAAACCGCCATCGCCCTCGCCGAGGGCGGCGAAGGCGATGGCACGATATCCGGTGCGGGCGTTGTGATCACCGGGTCGGTGGTCACCGCTGGTGCAGCCCGCTCTCTTTTCGGAAAGGATCCCGCTTGACGTCCTCCCCGTCGTTTGTGCGGGGATTCCTGACCTCGCGGTCAGGGTTTTCTGCTTCATCGCCGACAGCCCGCCAGGAGTGCTCTCCCATGAGGTCTTACATAAGCTCCACAGACCGTTGCCGCCCGCCCGGCGGCCACCACCATGTTAAGTCGCAACTCGGGTGCGCACGGAGGTTTTCCAATGAGTGATGATCCAAAGCCCGAAGTTCCGCAACCAGCGACCGACCCGTGGAAGGGCCTGCGCGGCGTCATGGCCGGGACGCTGGTCCTGGAGGCCATCACCGTGCTGCTCGCGCTGCCGGTGATCAGCGCGGTCGGCGGCGGCCTGCGCTGGTGGTCGGTGCTCTACGTGGTGGGCCTGGCCGTGGTCATGTTCCTGGGCGCGGGCGTGCAGCGCCGCTCCTGGGCCATCCCGTTCAACCTGGCCCTGCAGGTGGCCCTGCTGCTGGGCGGCTTCATCCACATCTCGATCCTGGTGATCGGTGTGGTGTTCGTCGCCGTGTGGGTCTTCGTGCTGTTCCTGCGCTCGGACGTGAAGAAGCGCATGGAGGCGGGAACCCTGCCCAGCCAGCGCATGTCGGGGGCCTGAGTGGCGCCGCCGAATCGGGCAGGCCGGGGCATCCGCCCCGGCCTGCGTTTTTCCTGCCGAGCAAGCGACGGTTAGGCTTCACGGGTGACTGAGCAGACCTTGGTACTCATCAAGCCCGACGGCGTGGCCCGCGGCCTCGTCGGGGAGATCCTCACCCGCATCGAGCGCAAGGGCCTGAAGCTCGCGGCCATGAAGCTCGTGAACGTCTCCGAGGAAGTGGCGGTCGTCCACTACGCCGAGCACGCCGAGCGTCCGTTCTTCGGTTCCCTGATCGAGTTCATCACCTCCGGCCCGGTCGTCGCGGCCGTGCTCGAGGGTGAGCGCGCCATCGCCGCCTTCCGTCAGATCGCCGGCGGCACCGACCCGGTCGAGAAGGCCGTTCCGGGCAGCATCCGCGGCGACTACGCCCTCGAGACCCAGTTCAACCTCGTGCACGGCTCCGACTCGCCGGAGTCCGCCAAGCGCGAGATCGACATCTGGTTCCCCGGGTTCGCGCACTGATCTTCCGGGAGCGTTTGCTCCCGCTTCCTCCTCGGCCGGGTCCGGGGCCACGCCCCCGGACCTGCCACCCAGCGGCCGCTCGCGAGACTCGCGAGGCCGCTCCGGGCCGCGTGGGCACGACGCCCCGGCACGGTGTGGGATACTGGCTCTGGAAGTGACCGACGCCGGCCGTTTGCGGCAGGCATCGTTCACCTTCGATTGACACCGCGGAGCGACGGACGATCATCGCTGCCGCCGACGGCTCCAAGACTCGGCCGCCGGGCAGGCACGCTGGATGAACGCTCGTGACACGGAGTTGAGCCAACCAACCAGGCGCCACGTGACCAGTTAGCCCGAACGACGAGATACCGGTGATAACGGGCCACGCGGCGCGAAGACTTACGATCTCGCGCCCCCGGGCGTGAGGCCAACAAGACAGCGCCCCCGCGTCGGCCGCGTCACTCCTCGGAGGAACGCGCCCGGGGGCCCCGAGGAGATTTCGTGGCCGATCAAGAGCCGCAGGACGCATCGCAGGTGAACGGTGAAGGGGGCGCTCAGATCACCCCGGCTGCCGGACAATTGCCGGAACGGATCCGAGTGCACGCACTGGCGAAGCTGCTGGGCACCACCAGCAAACGTATTCTGGCCCACCTGACCGAGATGGGCGCGCAGGCGAGAAGCCCGCAATCCAGCCTGGACCGGACCGTCGCCGAGACCGTGCGCGACGCCTTCGGACCGCGTGATGTCGAGGCCGCCCCCGCCGGACCCGAACCGATCGTGGAGACCACCGTCGACGCCGCCATCGCCGCGGACGACGACCGGGCCGCCGATGAACTGGCCGCCGAGGAAGTGGAGGCCGCCGAGGCCGCCGCCCCGTCCGCCACCGCGCAGACCACCCTGTTCGCCAGCCCCTTCCTCAGCGAGGCGCAGGCCGAGGAGCAGGTCCAGTACCAGCCGTCCGCCGTCGTCGCGGCGCCGCTGTTCCTGTCGCCGGACGCCACCGCGGTCGAGGAGACCCGCCGCAAGCGGCGCGAGCGCAAGCCGCGCGCCGAGGAGCCGGTGGCCGAGGAGAAGGTCACCGAGGACACCGCGGTCACCGAGGAGACCGCCGCCGAGGACGCCGAGGACGAGGGCGACTGGGACGGCGATCAGGATCGTGAGCAGCGTGAGGGCACCTCGCGCCGCCGTCGCCGGGGCCGTCGCGGCCGCGGCCGGGGCCGGGGCGAGCAGCACGGCGACGCCGAGGGCGAGGACGGCGAGGAGTCCGACGCCGAGGACGAGTCGGCCGAATCCGCCGAGGCCGACACCGCCGACGAAGACGACGACGCGGGCGTGCCCGAGGGTTCGAGCAGCCGTCGGCGCCGTCGCCGTCGCCGCCGCAAGGGCGGGGACGACAACGAGCCCGAGGTCTCCGACGACGATCCGCCGAACACCGTCGTGCACGAGCGCGAGCCGCGCAGCAAGCGCCGCGCGCAGGTCGACGAGGTGCAGGGCATCAGCGGTTCGACCCGCCTGGAGGCCAAGCGCCAGCGCCGCCGAGACGGTCGCGAGGCCGGCCGCCGCCGTCCGCCGATCCTGACCGAGTCGGAGTTCCTGGCCCGCCGTGAGGCGGTGGATCGGGTGATGGTGGTGCGCGAGAAGCACTTCGCCGACCACCCGACCTCCACCACCCAGGTGGCGGTGCTCGAGGACAACATCCTGGTCGAGCACTTCGTGACCTCCACGGGCTCGGCGTCCATGGTCGGCAATGTGTACCTGGGCAAGGTGCAGAACGTGCTGCCGTCGATGGAGGCCGCCTTCGTCGACATCGGCCGCGGCCGCAACGGCGTGCTGTACGCGGGCGAGGTGAACTGGGAGGCCGCCGGTCTGGGCGGCAAGGAGCGCAAGATCGAGCAGGCGCTCAAGCCCGGTGACACCGTGCTGGTGCAGGTGTCGAAGGATCCGGTGGGCCACAAGGGCGCTCGCCTGACCACGCAGATCAGCCTGGCCGGCCGCTTCCTGGTGTACGTGCCGGGTGGTTCGTCGACCGGTATCTCGCGCAAGCTGCCCGACACCGAGCGCAAGCGGCTCAAGGAGATCCTGCGCGACATCGTGCCGCAGGACGCGGGCGTCATCATCCGCACCGCCTCCGAAGGCGTCTCCGAGCCGGAGCTGGCCCGCGACGTGGAACGGCTGCAGGCGACCTGGCGCACCATCGAGGAGCAGTCCAAGCAGGGCTCCGGCGCGCCGAAGACCCTGTACGAGGAGCCGGACCTGCTGGTCAAGGTGGTCCGCGACCTGTTCAACGAGGACTTCTCGAAGCTGGTCATCGAGGGCGAGCGCGCCTGGACCACGGTCGAGAACTACGTCCGCACGGTCGCTCCCGACATGCTGGCCCGCGTCGAGCGCTACGACAACAGCGGCGTCGACGTGTTCGGCAGCCTGCGCATCGACGAGCAGCTGGCCAAGGCGCTGGACCGCAAGGTGTGGCTGCCCTCGGGCGGCACCCTGGTGATCGACCGCACCGAGGCCATGACCGTCATCGACGTCAACACCGGCAAGTTCACCGGGTCGGGTGGGTCCAACCTCGAGGAGACGGTGACCCGCAACAACCTGGAGGCGGCCGAGGAGATCGTGCGCCAGATGCGGTTGCGCGACATCGGCGGCATGATCGTGGTCGACTTCATCGACATGGTCCTGGAGTCCAATCGGGATCTGGTGCTGCGCCGCCTCACCGAGGCGCTGGGCCGCGACCGCACCCGTCACCAGGTCTCCGAGGTCACCTCGCTGGGCCTGGTCCAGATGACCCGCAAGAAGCTGGGCACCGGCCTGGTCGAGGCGTTCTCCACCACCTGTGAGACCTGCCACGGCCGCGGCATCCTGGTGCACAACTACCCGGTCGAGTCCTCGGCTCCGGCCGGGGACAGCGGTGAGGGCGTGAGCCGTCGCGAGGGTTCGCGTCGTCGTCGCAAGGACCGCAACGCGGCCGCCGCCGAGGCCGCCCCGGCCGTCGAGCCGGTGGCCGAGGAGCCGGCCGAGAAGCACGAGGACGAGGCGGAGAAGGCCGAGAAGGCCGCTACCAAGCGGGCCCACCCGGTCGCACTGGCCATGGCCGCCCACGCCGATCACCCCGACGAGGACGGTGTCGCCGAGGGCGCGCCGCTCACCAATGGCGCTGCTGCGGCGGCCGTGACCGAGGCCGCCGCCCTGGACGCGGCGGCCGAGGCAGCCGAGCTGGTCGAGGACGAGCAGGCCGCGTCCGGTACGCGGGCCGTCGAGTCCGCGTCCGCCGGGGACATCGTGGTGGTCGAATCCGAGCCGGAGGGAATCGAATCGCCGATCGCCGAGGCGCACGCGGCCGTGGCGGCGGTCGCCGCCGTGGAAGCCGCCGCGGCCCAGCCGGTCGTCTCGGGCCGTCGTCCCGCCCGTCGCCGGGTGGCGCGCACGGCGTCGGCTCCGGCCACCGAGAGCAAGGGCGCGGTGTTCGTGCTCTCCAGCGGTGATCAGGCCGACAAGCCGGGCTTCAACCTCGACGACCTGGCTCCGGCCGTGGTGCCGCCGCGCGCTCGCCCGCGTCGCCGGGCCGCGGGCCGTCCGGCCGGTGCGCCGGAGGGCGAGAACTAGCCGGTCAGCGTGAGACGAGTTGTGGCCCCGCCGGGTTCCGGCGGGGCCACAGCTTTTCCCCGGGGTGATGAACGCCATTCACGGATCGCTCACGGTCCGGCCATGTCGGGCGCACAGGCTCCGGGCGTCCGATCACGACTGAAGAAGGAAATACCATGGGTTCCGCAGCCGACTTCCTGAGCGATGTGCTCGTGCAGACCATCACCAAGCTGCTCTCCGCGGGCAGCAGCAGCGTCAGCGCGAAGTAGCGCCCGCCACCGGACGACCGTGGCCCCGCCGGAATCCGGTGGGGCCACAGGCTTTTCCCCGGCAGATCAGGCGAGTTCGTAGTCGAACCAGATGTGGTGGGTGCCGTCGGCGTCGATGGCGATATCGCCCGTGCCGGTGATGCCCGCGAGCTCGCCGGTGCCGCTGCCCACGACGATGACGAAGAACCCGTCGCGGCGATCGGCGCCCGTGGTCGAGGCCGAGTGCGCGAAGTTGAACGCGCCCGCGCGCCCGTTCAGCGTGCCCTCGAACGATTCCATCGCCAGGTAGGTCCCGATGCCCTTCTCCTGGTCGAAGGCGGAGGTGAACAGGGTGGCCGCCCGTCCGGAGATCTCGCCCTCGAACTGCTTCTCCATCATCGACAGTCCGACCGGCAGGCCGGTGGCGATGGCGGGGTCGGGGGTGACATCGGTGGGGGTGAAAGACTTGACGCTGAAGGTGCCGGTCGCTCGCATGACTCGATTCTGCCGGGGCGGCCGGGTGCGATCTTGTAAGAACGCGACAGTGTGGGCCGAGAGATGGGCTGCCCCGGTTTGGTCGGGGTTGGCGAGTCCTGTAGTCTTGGTCAGTCGCTGCCCCCTGCGATGGCACTCTGTTGTGACTAGTGCTGTGAGTGGGCCCATCGGTTCGCAGAACCTCTGGCCCGAGGCGGCGGTGAATACCCCCAGACCAGTCTGCGGCGGATGCCGGTGTGAACACCGGCGACCGGCCGTGTGAGCATAGTGCCGAGCACTTGTAAAGAAAGAAGGGCAGCCGACCGATGGCAACGTACGCAATCGTCAAGACCGGCGGAAAGCAGTACAAGGTCGCGGTCGGTGACCTGGTGAAGGTCGAGAAGATCGAGGGTGAGCCGGGCACTTCGGTGTCGCTGGCGCCGGTGCTCGTCGTTGACGGCTCCGAGCTGACCACCGATGCTGACAAGCTGGCGAAGGTTTCCGTGTCCGCCGAGGTCGTCGAACAGACCAAGGGCCCGAAGATCCGCATCCACAAGTTCAAGAACAAGACCGGCTACCACAAGCGTCAGGGCCACCGTCAGAAGCTGACGGTCCTGAAGGTCACCGGCATCAAGTAATCCGACTTGGGGTTCGTCACCCCGGCACGAGGAGTTCTGAGACATGGCACATAAGAAGGGTGCATCCAGCTCGCGCAATGGTCGCGATTCGAATGCCCAGCGGCTCGGTGTGAAGCGCTTCGGCGGTCAGACCGTCAAGGCCGGCGAGATCCTGGTCCGCCAGCGCGGCACGCACTTCCACCCCGGCGTCAACGTCGGCCGTGGCGGCGACGACACGCTGTTCGCTCTCGAGGCGGGCGCGGTGCAGTTCGGCACCAAGCGTGGTCGCAAGACCGTCAACATCGTGGTGCCGGAGCCGGTGAACGCCTGACCGGCGCACCGGAGTTCGCTCCACTAGCTTTCCGAAGCGGGTCAGGGTTTGTAGTAGCCCTGGCCCGCTTCTTTTTGTTCAGACACAGTGCTGTTCACAGCCCCGCTTCTGTCATTCCTGGCCGAGGCCCGGGGCGTCACATCCAGTCGACAAGTCCTGAAGGAGGATGATCACCGATATGTCCAAATTCATCGACCGTGTCGAGCTGCACGTGCGCGCGGGCAAGGGTGGGCACGGCTGCGCCTCGGTGCGCCGGGAGAAGTTCATGCCGTTGGGTGGTCCCGATGGCGGCAATGGCGGCAATGGCGGGGACGTGACCCTCGAGGTCGACCCGAACGTGCACACGCTGCTGGACTTCCATTTCCATCCGCATGCCAAGGGCGGCAACGGCAAGCCCGGTGAGGGCAGCAACCGCAATGGCAAGCAGGGCGAGGGGCTGCTGCTGAAGGTGCCGGACGGCACCGTGGTGATGAGCCTCGACGGTGAGGTGCTCGCGGACCTGACCGGTGCGGGCACCCAGTATGTGGCGGCGCGCGGCGGTCGCGGCGGGCTGGGCAACGCGGCGCTGGTGTCCAAGGCGCGCAAGGCGCCCGGCTTCGCGCTGCTCGGCGAGGACGGCCAGGAGCGCGATGTCGTTCTGGAGCTGAAGTCGGTCGCCGATGTCGGCCTGGTGGGCTTCCCGTCGGCCGGTAAGTCGTCGCTGGTGTCGGTGCTCTCGGCGGCCAAGCCGAAGATCGCGGACTACCCGTTCACCACGCTCGTGCCGAACCTCGGTGTGGTGCTCGCGGGTGACACCACCTTCACCGTGGCCGATGTGCCCGGTCTGATCCCGGGTGCGAGCGAGGGCCGCGGTCTGGGCCTGGACTTCCTGCGACATCTGGAGCGTTGCGCGGTGCTGGCTCACGTGGTGGACTGCGCCACTCTGGAACCCGGCCGCGATCCGGTGTCGGATGTGGACGCGCTCGAGGCCGAGCTGGCCGCGTATCAGCCCGCGCTGGCCGGTGACACCGGTCTGGGTGATCTCGCCGATCGCCCGCGCGTGGTGATTCTCAACAAGGCCGACATCCCCGATGCCGACGAGTTGGCCGAGTTCGTGCTGCCGGAATTCGAGAAGCGCGGCTGGCCGGTGTTCAAGATCTCGGCGGTGAGCCGGGAAGGTTTGCGGCCGTTGACCTTCGCGCTCGCCGAGATGGTCGCCGAATACCGCACCGCGCATCCGAAGGCGGAGCCGAAGCGCGCGATCATCCGCCCGGTCATCAAGGGCGACAGTGGTTTCCGCGTGATTCGCGATCCCGAGGTCGAGGGCGGCTTCATCGTGGTGGGCGAGCGCCCCGAGCGGTGGGTGCGCCAGACCCAGTTCGACAATGACGAGGCCGTGGGTTATCTGGCCGACCGCCTGGCTCGCCTCGGCGTCGAGGACGAGCTGGTCAAGCTGGGTGCGGAGCCCGGCGCTTCGGTGACCATCGCGGACTACTGCTTCGATTGGGAGCCTTCGATTTCCGCGGGCGTGGAGACCTTGATGACCCGCCGCGGCGTGGACCCGCGTCTGGATCAGACCGAGCGTATCGGCGCGGCGGAGCGCAAGCACGCCTCGCGTGTGCGCCGTGGTCTGGTCACCGACGACGACGAGTAATACAGTGCCGCGTGGCCGTTCGCGAGGAGGCGAGCGGCCGGTGCGGACGGACAATGAATTCGGGTGCGACGGTGCGTGGGTATCGCGGGCGAATTGAGGTGTGGTGCAAGTGAGTTCGAGTGGCGCGCAGGCCAATGGAGCGGAGGAGCTCGGCGCTGACGGGCTCAGTGCCGCGCGGCGGGCCATCGCGTCTGCGCGCAGCGTCGTGGTGAAGATCGGGTCGTCGGCGCTGACCAGCCTGGAAGGCGGTCTGGACACCGGCCGCCTGGACCAGCTGGCCGACGCGGTCGAGGGCCGCATGCGGGCGGGTTCGGATCTGGTGGTGGTGTCCTCGGGCGCCATCGGCGCGGGCATGGCCCCGCTCGGATTGTCCAAGCGGCCCAAGGATCTCGCCACCAAGCAGGCCGCCGCGAGTGTGGGTCAGCTGGCGCTGGCGCACGCGTGGGGGACATCGTTCGCCCGCTACGACCGGGTGGTCGGGCAGGTGTTGTTGAGCGCGGGCGACTTCGGCCGCCGCGAGCCGCACCGCAATGCGCAGCGGACCCTGGACCGGCTGCGGTCGCTGCACGCCATCGCCGTGGTGAACGAGAACGATACTGTCGCAACGGAAGAGATCCGGTTCGGCGACAACGACCGGCTCGCGGCGCTGGTCGCGCATCTGGTGGGCGCGGACGCGCTGATCCTGCTGTCGGATGTGGACGGCCTCTACGACGGTGATCCGCGCAAGGGTTCGGCGAACTTCATTCCCGAGGTGCGCAGTAGCGCGGATCTGGACGGCGTGATCGCCGGTTCGGGTGGTGCGCTGGGTACCGGGGGTATGGCGTCGAAGTTGTCCGCCGCCCGGCTGGCCGCCGACGCCGGCGTGCCCGTGCTGCTGGCCGCCGCGTCGGACGCGGCGGCGGCATTGTCGGGTGCGACGGTGGGCACGGCCTTCGCGGCGCGCCCGGTTCGGTTGTCGGCCCGCAAGTTCTGGGTCCGGCACGCCGCCGACGCGCGGGGTGCGGTGCATCTGGACGCGGGTGCGGTGGCGGCGGTGGCCGAGCGTCGCCATTCCCTGCTGGCCGCGGGTATCACCGAGGTGACGGGGCATTTCTTCGGTGGTGACGTGATCGATCTGATCGCTCCGGACGGCGGGCTGGTGGCTCGTGGCGTGGCGGCCTATGACAGCGATGAGTTGCAGACGATGAAGGGCCGTTCCACGGCCGTGCTGCCCGACAGCATGCAGCGCCCGGTCGTGCATGCCGACGATCTGGTGAAGGTTTAGTCGAGCGCCGGTTACGGGTGAATTGCGCTGGGGGAGAGGGCAAGTAACCGTACAGACTGGGCGGTCGTTCTCCTACTGGAGGGGCAGTGGGAGGGCGGGGGAAGGGCGGTGGGCGGGACCGGCGATCGGTTCATGCTGGAGGTGCACCCGGTGCCGCATCGAGATGTGCCCTTCGCCGATAGCGGTTGCCCGGATCCGGCGCGGTCCGCCCTTGCCGCGCCGGGCTCGCGGTCCGGCGGCCGCCCGCGGCTCCGGGTGCGCCCGCAGCGCCCGTGGAGGTAGGTATGTACGTACCCCAACCTGATAGCACCCAGTTGTGGCGGGCGAGCGGCCGTGACACCAGATACGACTACCCGCTGCTGCCCGACTGGCACGAACTGCTGGCCGCCTTCTGCGGTCACATCGGGGATCAGCCCGAGGACCACCCGGTCACCCGCTGGTCCCGCGCGCTGGCCGAACTGCATCTGCAGCGACGCCGGGTCCGCTCCGGCGATGTGGGCGGAATCGACGAGCTACGCGCTCAGCTGGTGACGTTCATCGACGAGTGGGTGGCGAGCCGAGCGCTGCGGAGGGGTGCAGCGCGGGCCGAATCCCTGGGGGCCGTGGTGGATGCGATGGCGGCCGCGCACGTGCGCGCCGTGCATCTGCTCAGGACGGCCGAGAATGTGTCGGACGAACAGGTGCACGCCGCCTGGTTCCTGCTGGCGCAGATGGCGGACGGCTGGACCGATCGGGCCGCAGGGGTTGTCGGCCCGCGGATCCGCCGTACCGCCTGAAGCGCCACCGGATCCGGGCGGTAGGAGGTAGCCCGCGGTGGGCGTGTGGATTGCGCCGCACACGCCCCGCGGGCGCCTCGTTCACACCGTCGGACGGGCCTCGATGACACAGTCCGGGGCGGCGGTCGTGGTGACCCCGGTGAGCACGAAACCGCTGCGGGACAGCAGGTTTCCGAATTCGTTCTGGGTCCGTTCCCGGCCGCCGCGGGTCTGGATCAGCATCTCCAGGTCGATGACCTTGCCCGGGTGCGGGCGGTGGTGCTCGGGCATCACCATCTCGATGATCAGCAGCCGCGCTTCGGTTTCCATGGCGGTGCGCACGGTGCGCAGGATGCGCTCGGCGTCGGCGTCGTTCCAGTCGTGGATGATGTGCTTGAGCAGATACGCGTCCGCGCCCTTGGGTACGACGTCGAAGAAGCTGCCGGGTTCGACGGTGAGGCGGCCGGCGAGCCCGGGGCCGAGCAGCTGCTCCTCGAGGCCCTCGGCCACCCGCGGCAGGTCGAACACGGTGCCGCGCATGGACGGATGGCGTTGCAGGATGTCGACGAGCAGGCTGCCGCGGCCGCCGCCGACGTCCACGATCGAGCCGAAGCGGCCGAAGTCGAAGGCCGCGTGGAGCGGTTCGGTGGCGAGGCTGCCGACGCTGGTCATGGCCCGGTCGAAGACCTGCCCGACCTCGGGGTGCTGTTCGGCGAACTCGAAGAACTCCATGCCCTCCAGCTCCGGCCACAGCGACCCGCCGGCGCGGACCGAGGTGGCCAGATGCGTCCAGTGCTTGCGATGCAGTTCGGAGCCGAAGAAGACGAACAGATCGCGCAGCGACACGTCGGCATCGGTGCGCAGCCCCTGCGAGACGCCGGTCAGCCGGTAGGTCCCGTCGCGGTGCTGCTCGAAGACACCCCAGCTGATCAGCAGGCGCAGCAGCCGGCGCAGTGCGTCCTCGTCCACGTTCAGGGTGCGCGCCAGCTCGGCGGCCGATTTGGGGCCGTCGGCCAGCACGTCGGCGATGCCGAGCTCGGCCGCCGCGCAGATGGCCTGGGAGACGTATCCGGCCGTCCCCAGCTCCAAGAGGGCGATGTGGCCGGGGACCAGCCGCCGGTGCAGGACGGCCAGACCGTCGCGCAACCAGGTGGCGGCGCGCAGGAGCGGCAACGGTGGAATCTTGGGTGATGCGGACGCCATGCTGAACTCCCCGGGATCGTTCGGCGACTGCGGGATTCGCCCGATCCTACGCGCCGAGCCCCTGGTGGTCCGCGGTTTCCGCGACTACCCGGCAACCCGCGCGGGATCGCCGGAGGTCGCTCGGCGTGGCGCGGGCGGCTCCCGCGGTCAGGAAACCGTGAAGGCGGGCGCGTTCTCGCGGGCCCACTGGGCGAAGGTGCGGGCGGGGACGCCGAGCAGGGTCTCGGTGGTGTCGGCCGGGGCTTCGGGCGTGTCGGTGGTGATGGCCCAGATGTTCAGCAGGGCGCTCACGATGTAGGGCGGCATGGTGCGCGACATCTGCGCCTCGGCCTCGGCCGGGGTGACGGTGGTGATCGGGATGTCGCGGCCGAGGGCCGCGGCGAGGTGGCCGATCTGCGCGCGGAAGCTGATCGCCTCCGGTCCGGTGAGAGTGACCGTGCGGCCCCGCAACTCGCCGCCGGTCAGGGCGGCGACCGCGATGTCGGCGATATCGAGCGGATGGATCATGGCCAGTGCGGCGTCCGGGTACGCGTGCTCGATCGGCGTGCGGGACGAGATCGCCGCGATCCAGCCGAAGGCGTTGCTGTCGAAACCGCCGGGGCGCAGCACGGTGGTGACGAGATCCGCTGCGGCGAGGGCGTTTTCGACGGCGAGGTGGTTCGCGCCGATGGGGTTGTCGGCGGCGTTCGGATCGTCGACCGCGGAGGAGGACAGCAGCACGACGTGCTCCACCCCGGCGGCGGCGGCGGCCCGCGCGAAGGTGTCCGCCGCGGCGGGGTCGGCGTAGAGGAAGACCTGGCGCACGTCTTTCAGTGCGGCGGTGAGGCTTTCGAGATCATCGGGCAGGGCGACGGCGTCGACCCCCGCGGGGAGGTCGAGGGCCGAGGGGGCCTTGCTGGCCGCGCGGACCGGGAGGCCGCGGGCGTGCAGGGAGGTGAGGACGGCTCGGCCGATCTGGCCGCGAGCGCCGGTGACGAGAATGGTCATGAAATGCATGCTGTCATGCATACAGTTGCTAGTCAACACATATGTTCCGATGTGCATGCAGATGCTGATGGGCATGCAGATACGATGTGGTGATGACGACGGACGACCGCACCCCCGACGAGCTGCTGGATGCCATCGGCCCGGCCTTCGGCAAGCTCCGCCGCGGCGTCCTGCAACAGGTTGAGAACCCGATCAGCGCCAAGGACTCCACCCGCGCGCTGGTGCTGGGTCTGGTCCTGGGCTGCGGACAGGACGAGCCGGGGGAGATGACGGTCGGCGGTATCGCCGCGGCCATGTGCGTGGATCCGTCGGTGGCGAGTCGCATGGTCACCGACAACATCAAGGCGGGCTACCTGCTGCGCGTCCCCTCACAGCTGGACGGCCGCCGCGCCGTCCTCGAACTCAGCCCCGAGGGCCTGGAGTTCATGACCCGCTTCCGCGGGCAGCAGCGCGCCGCCTTCGAATACATCACGGCCGAGTGGCCGGAACAGGACCGCCTCGACTTCGCGCGCCTCATGCTGCGCTACGTCGACGCCATCGAGAACCTCGAGAACCGGCGGCTCACCCCCGACGCCTGAGCGCGTCAGGGTCCGGAGGTTCCCCCATAGGTGGCGGCCTTGCCGTCCGGGTCATGGTCCGGGCCGTAGTCGACGGCGGAATGCTCCCGGTCGACCTCCTCGATCCACTGTGCCGGCTCGGGCGGCAGCTTGCGCCAGCGCGCCCGCGGATCGTTGGCCTCGTCCCCGCCGTTCCCCGTACTCATGCTCTCTCCCTTCCCCGTTCGACGGTACGCCCGAAGGTCAGGAAGGGGTGGCCAATGCGAAGGGGAGGACGGCATCGGCTCCGGCGGCACGGAGTTGGCGGGCGGCCATGGTGAAGGTCCAGCCGGTGTCGGTGAGGGCGTCGACCAGCAGGATGGGGCCGTCGACCGCGGTGAGATCCGGTGTCTCCCAGGCATTGTGGAGGGCGGCGACCCGGTGGGCGGAGTTGGCGGCGGAGACCGGGGGCAGGTCGGGGCGCAGCGCGAGAACGCCGAGATCCTGGAGGCGGCCGATCTCGGCGAGGCGGGCGGCCAGGGATCGGGTCAGCAGGGGGCGGGCGCCGGAGTCGAGGGCCAGGACGGCGGTCGGGCGCTGGGCCCAATCCCATTCGCGCAGTACGGTGGTGCAGGCGCGGAAGACCTCGTCGGGGACGGGGGCGTCGGGGCCGTCGAGGAGCGGGCGCAGGCGCTGGCCCCAGCCGAGATTGCTGAGGCGGCCCAGGACGCGACCGGTCTCGGGGCCGTTGGTGATCTTGCCGGACAAGGAGATTCCAAGTTTGGCCAGGCCGGTGGGCCACTGCTTGCGGGGCGCCAGGTCGATGCCGGGCCGGTCCAGGCGGGTGCGGATGTCGGCCAGGTCGGAGTCGTCGACCGCCGTGTCCTGGGTGGCGCCCGTGCAGTTGTCGCAGCGCCCGCAGTGGGTGCCGAGCACCAGGCCCGGATCGTCGAGTTGGCTGCGCAGGAACGTCATCCGGCACTGGCCGGTGGACTGGTAGTCGATCATGGCCTGCTGCTCGGCCTCGCGGGCGACGCTGAGACGCTCGTAGCGTTCGGTGTCGTAGACCCACGGTTCGCCGGTGCCGAGCCAGCCGCCGCGTACCCGGCGGACCGCGCCGTCCACGTCCAGCACCTTGAGCACCATCTCGAGGCGTGAGCGATTGAGCTCCACCAATGGTTCCAGTGCGGCGGTGGACAGCGGCCGCTCGGTGTCGAGGGCGGCCAGCACCGAGCGCACGATGTGCTCGCGCGGGAAGGCCACCGAGGCGAAGTAGCTCCAGATCTGGCGGTCCTCGTGACCGGGCAGCAGCACCACCTCGGCCCGTTCGGTGCCGCGGCCCGCCCGGCCCACCTGCTGGTAGTAGGAGATGGGGGAGGAGGGCGCGCCCAGGTGCACCACGAAGCCGAGATCGGGCTTGTCGAAACCCATTCCGAGCGCGGAGGTCGCGATGAGCGCCTTCACCTCGTTGTTCAGCAGGGCGGCCTCGAGCGCCTCGCGTTCGGTGGGGTCGGTCTGCCCGGTGTAGGCGGCGACGTGGTGCCCGTGCGAGTTGAGCACGTCGGCGAGGTCGTGGGCCGCGGCGACGGTGAGCGCGTAGACGATGCCCGAGCCGGGCAGTTCGTGCAGTCGCTTGCTGAGCCAGGCCGTGCGCCGCACCGCGTCCGGAATCGTCACCACCGACAGGTGCAGCGATTCCCGGTCCAGGCTGCCGCGCAGGACCAAGGTGTCGGTGCCGATCTGGGTGGCCACATCGGTGACCACACGGTCGTTGGCGGTGGCCGTGGTGGCCAGCACCGGCACCTCCGAGCCGAGGTCGGCGATGAGTGTGCGGATCCGGCGGTAGTCCGGCCGGAAGTCGTGCCCCCAGTCCGATACGCAGTGCGCCTCGTCGATCACCACCAGTCCGGCGTCGGCGGCCAGTTTGGGCAGCACCGAATCCCGGAAGTCCGGGTTGTTCAACCGTTCCGGGCTGACCAGCAGCACGTCGACGTCACCGGCGGCCACCCGCGCGTGGATCTCGTCCCATTCGGTGACATTGCCCGAATTGATGGTCGCCGCAACGACTCCCGCGCGCTCGGCCGACGACACCTGGTTGCGCATCAGCGCCAGCAGCGGCGACACGATCACCGTCGGCCCCCGTCCCTGGGCGCGCAACAGCTTCGCGGAGATGAAGTAGACGGCGGATTTACCCCACCCGGTGCGTTGCACCACCAGCGCCCGCCGCCGTTGCACCACCAGTGCCTCGATCGCGACCCACTGGTCTTCCCGCAACCGCGCCGCCGGTCCGGCCAACTCCCGCAGCAGCCGCTCCGCATCCTCGCGCAAGCCACCCCCGCCGGGCTGCGCGGCGGCGTCGACGAGTTCGAGGTCGGAGACGTTCGGGTCGGCTGAGGTCACGCCGACCATCGTGCCTCACCGCACCGACACCCCACGCCCGCCGTCCGATTCTTCGACCGACTTCGCACCCTCGAGCCACGTCCGGCCGCCGGGCGCGGGCTCGGCCGGCCGGCCGGCCGTGCACCGGTCCGCGACCTAGCTGATAGCCGGTCGGGGAGTGCGAGCGGCAGCCCCGGGAAACTCGGCCGCCCGCGCGCCGCGTGAATCAGGCCCGGCGCGCGTCCGCGCACTGTGGATGGTGGCCTCGAAACAGGATTCCTACCCGGTCCTCCCGGCGCTGCCGTTCCGCCGGCTGCGCAGATCCACCGGCGGCGGCTCAGACGGTGTCGGCCAGGTGCGCGGCGACCAAGGCGCCGACCAATCGGTCGAGGGGCAGCCAGGGGAAGCTGGGCCGGTCCTGACGCAGTGTGATGAGGCCGTGCATGCCCGCCCACAGGCATTGGGCGGTGGCGGTGGCGGCGGGGTCGGGTGCGCCGGCGGCGGCCGCGGTGCCGACCAGCAGGTCCATGGTGGGCAGGCCGGGGAGCTACCCCTCGGTGGGTTCCCAGCCGGGGGTGCCGGCGGTGCCGAACAGCACGCGGTAGTGGCCCGGGTGGGTGACGCCATGCTCACCGTGACCCGCGTCGTCCACGCCAGCGCCCTCCTGGATTTCGGAGGAGCGCGCATCCTCACCGACCCCTGGCTGCCGGAGACCCGCTTCTACCGCCCGGGCGAGCCGCGCGCCTTCGTGACCGCCGCCGACCCGCCGGAGCTCTCCGTCGTGATCAGTCACGGCCACTACGGCCACTGCGACCTCGACGCCCTGGTGAGGTATCCCGACAAGTCGGTGCCGTTCGCGGTGGTGCCCGGCCTGGCCGACACGGTGCGCGCCGCGGGCTTTCCGAACGTGGTCGAGTTGGCCCCTTGGTGGAGCACACATCTCGGCCCGGTCGAGGTGACCGCCGCCCCGGCCAGCCACGGCGTCCTCGAGGTGATCTTCGTGCTGCGCGCCGACGGCCACACCGTCTTCTTCGGCGCGGAGGCTTTGCTCGTGTGAGACACCGCCGGAACCCGCCTTGATTGCGGTGCCGTCAAGATCGCGCGGAATCCGCTGCGCGGACGGACAATAGGGTTCCGGGCACGAAGGGCGTCCGGGGGCGCGCAGGGAGACGCACATGCCGGAGAAGTTTCCGTCGCCCGCGGGGTGGACTCCGCCCGGGGCACAGTTCCGTAGCAGCAGCACGGTGTCGCGGACGGTGGCCGGCACGCTGGCGGGGTTGCTGATCACCCCCGTCGGGATCGCGCTGGCCGCCCGCGGCGCGGCCGGGACCAGACAGTGGGCGATCCTGGGGGATTTCGCCGACCGCGTCGGCTCGACCTTCCAGATCCTGCTGGCCGCAGCGTTTTTCCTGGTGGTGGCGGCGCTGGCCGCCTACTCCCCGGCGGGCACCATCGTGGCCGGGCTGGTGTGGGGAGTGTTGCCCGGGATCATCCATTTCATCTTCCCGGACGACACCTTTCGACTGATCGGCGATCTACCCCTGTCGGATGAAATGCATGTCGCGCTGTATCAGTGGTTGCAGACCGGATTCCCGCTCATCGTGGGCATCCTGCTGGTGGGCGCGGGCGTAGCGGCGACGTTCCGCCGCCGCTGACCCGGCTCACCCCTTCACGCACAGCACCTGCCGCAGCGTGGCGACCACGTCCACCAGATCGGCCTGGGCCGCGATGACCTGGTCGATGTCCTTGTACGCCGCGGGGATCTCGTCGATCACCCCGGCGTCCTTGCGGGACTCGACGCCCTCGGTCTGCTTCACCAGGTCGGCCACGGTGAACTGCTTCTTGGCCGCGTTGCGGCTCATCCGCCGTCCCGCCCCGTGCGACGCCGACTGGAACGAGGCCGGATTCCCCTTGCCCCGAACCACATACGACCGCGTCCCCATGGAGCCGGGAATCAGCGCGAGGTCGCCCGCGCCGGCCCGGACGGCGCCCTTACGGGTGACCAACATGGGGATCCCGTCGATGATCTCCTCCGCCACGTAGTTGTGGTGGCAGGAGATGGGCTCGTCGAAACGCACTGTCAGACCGTCGAATTCATCGCGCACGGCCTTGCAGACCAGTGTCAGGATGACAGCCCGGTTGCGGGCCGCGTACTCCTGGGCCCAGGTCAGGTCGCGGCGGTAGGCATCCATTTCCGGCGTGCCGGAGAGGAATACGGACAGGTCGCGGTGCGGCAGGTCCTGGTTGTGCGGCAGTTCGCCGGCGACGGCCATGTGCCGCTGCGCGATCTCGTTGCCGATATTGCGGCTTCCGGAGTGCAGCAGGATCCACACGCGGTCCTCGGTGTCGACGCACAGTTCCTGGAAGTGGTTGCCGCCGCCGAGGGTGCCCATCTGGTTGTGGGCCTTGGCTTCCCGGGGCCGCACGATCGGATCCAGCGTGTCGAAGCCCTTCCAGAACCGCTCCCACCCCGCGCGCATGGTGGTGCCCGCGGCGCGCTGGCCGAAGACCTCGGCGTTCAGGCGGTTCACGTCGACCGGTTCGCGGTGCGCCGCGAAGCCGACCGGCAGCGCCGCCTCGATGCGGGAGCGCAGCGAGTGCAGGTTGTCGGGCAGGTCGGACGCGGTGAGCGAGGTGAGCACCGCTTCCATGCCGCACCCGATGTCCACGCCGACGGCCGCGGGGGCGACCGCGTCCCGCATGGCGATGACCGATCCGACCGTCGCGCCCTTGCCCAGGTGCACGTCCGGCATCACGCGGACGCCGTACACCCATTTCAGTTGCGAGATATCGCGCAGCTGCTGGAGCGCGGCCGCGCCGACCTCGTGCTCGTGGGCCCACATGAGCGTCTGCGCTCGGGTACCGCGCAGCTCGACGGGAAACATCGGACAGTCCTTTCCTTCGACTGCCTTTCACGGTAGGTCCACCGCCCGTCCCGGCGCACCGCATTATTTCGCGGTCAGGGTTCGACGAAGTCGGCGGTGAGGCTGCACAGCTTCCAGGAGCCGTCGCGGCGGACCATGGCGCCGGTGTAGTCGACGTCCTTGAAGTAGTGCCGGTATTTCTCGGGCACGTTGGTGAAGGTCTCGTGGAATGCGAAGGTGGCGGAGTCGGGGCCGGATTGGGTGACGCCGGTGACGGTATTGGTGTAACCGGCATTGCGTATTTCCGGGCCCAGGGTTTTGTCGTATTGGGGGGTGTATTGGAAGATTATTTCGTCGATGGCGTCGGCGTTCTCGGGGCAGACCAGGGAGCGGAATCCTTCCCAGTCGCGGGCATTGGAGGTGGCGGCGACGGCTGTGGCGGCTTTCACCAATTCCGGGTCGAGGGTGGCGGGGTCGCCGGGTTCGACGGTGCGGTCGGGGGCGTTGAATACTGCGGGCGCGGGCAGCGGTTTGTAACTGGCGGCGGTGAGGTGCTTTTCCAGTGCGCGCCGCCAGTTCCCGTCGTCGATCATCATGCGGATGATCGAGGTGATGCGGCCCTGCAATTCGATGTCGCCCTTGCGCACTCCGACGCCGTAGCGTTCGCGGGTGAACCGGTGGCCGGAGAGCCGCAGCGTGCCGGGGTGTTCGTCGGCGTAGCCGGCGAGGATGACGTCGTCGGTGGTGACGGCGTCGACGGTGCCGCCGATCAGGTCGGCCACGCACTGCGGGTAGCTGTCCCGGGTGGTGAGGCGGACGAATCGGGCGAAGCTGCGGCGGATCTTGTCGGCGGCGGTGGAGCCCTCGGCGGTGCAGACGGTGCGGCCGTCGAGGTCCTCGGGCTGGTCGATGGCGCGTTCGCTCTGCCGGACCAGCAGGTCCTGGCCGGCCAGCAGGTAAGGCCCGGCGAAGGAGACCAGCTGCTGGCGGGCGGCGGTGATGGAGTACGAGGCGACGACGAAATCGACGGTGCCGGAGTTCAGGAGGGTTTCGCGTTGGTCGGTGCGGGCCTCGCGCCAGGTGATGTGCTCGGGCGTGACGCCCAGCTTCCCGGCGATATAGGTCGCGACGTCGACGTCGAACCCGAGCGGTCTGCCGTCGCCGCCCTTGACCGAAAGCCCGGGTTGATCGAATGTGATGCCGATGGTGAGCGTTCGCGGGGGCGGCGGTGGCGGCGCGTCGGGTTTCGGATTATTGCCGCAGGCTGCCAGGGCTAGACAGGCGGTGACGGCGACGGCGCGGATCGCACGCTTCATCGAATCTGATCTCCTGGTGTCAGCTCCGGCGGCAATTGGTCAGCACATGGAGCATCCAAGCATCAGAGGCGCGGAAACACGCGGAGTTTGCGGAACCATGGGCGCGATTCGCCCATGGTTCAGTTTATTCCGCAATATTTCAGCGACCATTGCTTCGCGATTGCGAGCGGGTGATCAGGATGCCCGGGGCAGGCGAGCGGGTGGCCGCGCGCCGAAGGTGTCGTGGACCACCCGGCAGGCTGTCGGGATCCGGTCGGCATCCTGATCGGTCAGAGCCGCGTGGAGCGAGAAGCGCACGTATGTACTCGCAGGTCAGTGGTTCGCGCGCAATCCATCCGCGATCACGGCGAAGGTGCGCTCGCGTAATCCGGGTGCGGCTCCGGCCTCGTGGACGGCGAGGAACACGCCCTTGATGATGGTCAGCAGATCGTCGACGCTGATCTCGGGCCGCACGGCTCCGGCGTCCTGGGCGCGGGAGAGCAGGATCCCCAGTGCCTCTTTCAGATCGTGGGACACCGTGCGCGGATACTCGCCGCCGCCGGAGCGCAGCGCGTCGGCCAGATCTCGTTTGACCCCGCCCTCGAGCACCATCATCGCCAGGAACTCGAAGAACGCCGCGCCGGGATCCTCGGCCGCGGTCAGTGCGCGCGCATGCGCGGTGATCTTCTCGACCTGATCGAGGATGGCGGCCTCGAAAAGCGCTTCCTTGGTGGGGAAGTGGCGATACACCGTGCCTGCCCCGACGCCCGCCCGCCGCGCGATCTCGTCGAGCGGCACCGAGATGCCCTCGGCGGCAAAGGCTTCCTGGGCCGCGGCCAGGACCCGCTCGCGATTGCGGCGGGCGTCGGCGCGCAGGGGTCTGTCCGTCACGTCCGACAGCCTACCCAGCTGTTGACAAGCGGGGCGCACGCCCCGATTATTAAGCGGGTCCATCGTTCCGCTTAGGAGGCATTCATGACCACTTCCCTCGAAACCCCTCGTGACCTCGTGATTCGACTCTTCGACACGCTGCCCGCGCGCGATGCGGACCGGTTCGCCGCGCTGCTCGCCCCGGATGTCGTGTTCGAGATGCCGTTCCTGCTGCCGGGTGAGCCGTCCCGGATCGAGGGCCGCGAGCAGATCCGCGAATACCTCGCGCAGCGGTGGTCGGGCATGCCCGGCATTCAGATCCACGGCATCCGCCCGGTCATTCACGAGACCGCCGATCCGACGACGTTCATCACCGAGATCGATGTCGACGTCACCCGCCCCGGGACCGGCCGCGCGTGGGCGCGGACCTCGGTCAATGTGATCCGGGTCGAGAACGGCCAGGTCACGCTGTTCCGCGACTACATGGACACCGGCCGGATCGTTGCCATGCGGGTGTCGCGGGAGTGATGTGACGCCAATTACCCACCGGATCGTCGACGAACAGTTAGTGCATTAACTATTCTTGCCCTAACGAAGACGAGCGAGGAGGGCGGAACGGTGGAGGTCGACGACCCGCTGCGGCTGGACCGGCAGGTGTGTTTCGCGCTGGCGGTGGCGAACCGGTCGGTGCTGGCGGTGTATCGCCCGCTGCTGGAGCCGATGGGCCTGACGCATCCGCAGTATCTGGTGATGCTGGCGCTGTGGGGTGAGGCGCCGATGTCGGTCAAGGACATCGGCGAGGCCATTCAGCTCGACTCGCCCACGCTGTCGCCGCTGCTCAAGCGGCTGGAGGCGGCGGGGCTCATCACCCGGCGGCGCGACAGCCACGACGAACGCAACCTGGTCGTGGATCTGACCGGCGCGGGACGCGAACTGCGCACCGAGGCGGAGAAGATCCCCCCGGCCGTGGTGGCGCGGCTCGGGGTGAGCCTGGCGGATCTCGAGGAACTGCGCGATGTGCTGAACCGGGTGAATGCCGCGGCGCGGCAGTCGGTTTCGGCGGAGACCGAGCGCGCCGGATCGACGAAGGGACACCGGAAATGAAGCGCCCCAACCCTGTTCAGTGGCTGGCCTACTCCTTCGGCAGGGTGCTGCCGGACGACCTGCGCGAGTGGGTGCGCAACGACCTCACCGGTTCGTGGGCGGTGCCCCGGCACATCGTGCGCCAGCTGGTGCCGCTGCTGCCGGTGTTCGCGCTGGCGTTCCTGCTGCCGGGCGAGCTGTGGCTACAGCTTTTGGTGATCCTGCTCGGCCTGCTGCTGGCGCTGTTCTACATCGTGGCCTACATGCCGATGAACCGTGCCCACCGATTGGTGAAGCACGGCTTCCCGGAGGATCTGGAGAGCCCGGCGCGGGCCGCACGGCGTGCCGCCGAGCGCGCGGCCTACGAGGCCCAGTACCCACACTGAGCATCGCCACGCACGGTGTGCCGGCCCGAAAGCTGTTGTTACTGAACGTTGGCGGTACAGGCACTGGTGGCGACGCGGGCGGCGCGCGGCTGGGCGCTGCCCAGGTCGGGGAACGGGGGAGCGCTCTGGCCCAGCCCGGCGATCGCGTTCTGTTCGGCTTCGGCGAGGCTGGGTCCGACGGCCCAGCCCCAGGTGCCGTCCGCGCCCTGGGCGACCGCGCCGCAGCCGTCGGCGAAGCGCAGCACGATCTCGCAGTCGTAGCTGGCGCAGTCGCGGATGGCGGCGGCGTCGGCGACGACCCGGTTCGCGTCGGTCCCGGTGACCGCGGTGTTCTTCAGCCGGGACAGCGCGAGGGTGCCGTAGTACTGGGGTGCGGCGTCGGCGCTGCCCGCCAGGGCCAGGCCCGACGTGGCTAGCGCCAGGGTTGATGTGGCCAAGGCCAGGGCCGCGCTGAGCGTGGCCGCTCCGGTGACCGGGGTGAGGCGTGCAACCGGCAAGTGAGTTCCTGACGTTTCAAACGGACGAACGCAGGTGATGCTAACCGGTCGGGCCGGGAACGAGCGGTGAAATTCAGACGACGGGCGTGCGCGCCAGTGCCCGGCGCAGAGCGGTGAACGCGGTCGCGTTGGCGCTCTGGGTTTCTCGCAGATGGAAGGCCATCGACATGAACCCGTGCACGGTGCCGTTCCAGCGGAGGATCTCGGTCTCCACCCCGGCCTCGCGCAGCCGCTGCCCGTAGGCCTCGCCCTCGTCGCGCAGCGGATCGAATTCCGCGGTGGCGATGTGCGCGGGCGGCAGCCCGGTGAGGTCGGCGATGGTGGGATTGGCGTAGGGATCGGACTTCTCGGCATCGGAGAACAGGTACTGCTCCCAGTACCACCGGATGTGCGCCGCGGTGGTGAAGTAGCCCTCCGCGTTCTCGGTGTGCGACGGCCGATCACAGGCCGGATCCAGCATCGGGTACATGAGCAGCTGGAACGCGAGGTCGGGTCCGCCATTGTCGCGCGCGGCGATGGCGGCGACGGTGGCCAGATTGCCGCCCGCGCTGTCCCCGGCCACCGCGATCCGGCCGGGGTCCCCGCCCAGGGCCTCGGCGTGCTCCGCGACCCAGCGCAGCACCGTGTAGGCGTCGTCGGCCGCCGCCGGGAAGCGGGCGTCCGGAGCACGGCGGTAGTCCACCGACACCACGATCACCCCGGCCTCGTTGGCCATGGTGCGGCAGAAGCGGTCGTGGGAGTCCAAGCCGCACAGTACGAATCCGCCGCCGTGGTAGAAGACCACGATGGCCGGAACGGGTTCGGCGTCCAGCGGCCGGTACACCCGCACCGGCACCTCGGGCGCGCCGGCCGGGCCGGGCGCCGCGCGATCCTCCACTCCCGCAACGGGAATGGGTTCGACCGGGGCGGGACGGCGGGCGGCCAGGAAGGCCCGTGCTTCGGTGGCGTCGAACACCTCGGTGCCCAACGCCGGGAACGCCGCGGTGGCGGCGTCGACGAAGGTCTGCCATTCGGGGGACAGGGTCATTACGGGCCTTCCTGGATCGCGCTGTGTCACTGCGGGGTTCGCGGAATTACATGCCGCGCGGGATGAACTTGCCCGCGGCCAGACCGCCGTCCACGGACACCTCCGCACCCGTGATGTAGGCCGAGGCGTCGGAGGCGAGGAAGGCGACCAGTTCGGCGACCTCCTCGGGCAGGCCGGTGCGCTCGAGCGGCAGGGTCGGGAAGCTGCCGGGGCCGGTGGTCAGGTAGGGGACCATGGGAGTGGCGATGGGGCCGGGGTACACCGAGTTGACCCGGATCTGGGACAGGCCCAGCTCCAGGGCGGCGACCTTGGACAGGCCGCGCAGACCCCACTTGGAGGAGCCGTAGGCGGAGTGGTTCATCAGGCCCTCGAGCCCGGACTGCGAGGAGATGTTCACGATGGAGCCGCCGCCGTTGGCGGTCATGGCCGGCAGCACCGCCTTGATGCCGCGGAAGGCGCCGACCAGGTTGACCGTCAGGATCCGTTCCAGCTCTTCGGGAGTGGTCTCGGCGATCGGCTTCATGGTGTAGATGGCGGCATTGTTCACCAGCACGTCCAGCTTGCCGAAGGTGTCGACGGCCACCGCGACGGCGGCGTCCCAGCTCTCGGAGTCGGTGACGTCGTGGCGCACGAAACGGGCGTTCTCGCCGAGGGATTCGGCGAGTTCCTTGCCCTCGGTCTCGAGCACATCGGTGATGACCACCTTCGCGCCGCGCTCGACGAACAGCTTGGCCTCGGCCGCGCCCTGGCCGCGCGCGGCTCCGGTGATCAGGGCGACTTTGCCTGTCAGATCAGCCATTTCGGTTTCCTTCTCTGTCTGAGTTGCGACGGTGCTACTTGTTGCGGAAGTGGGGGATGACCTTCTCCCCCCACTGGCGGATGGTTTCCAGGCACGCCTCCTGGGGCACGGTGCCCATCTGGATGAGGCACAGGATCTCGTCGGCCCCGGCGTCGCGCAGCCGCTCGACGTAGGCGATGGCGTCCTCGGCGGTGCCGTAGGCGTGCTCGGTGTTGAAGATGGCCGTGGCCCCGGTCTTCACCGGGATCTTGGCTTCGTGCAGGTAGGCGACGTGCTCGTCGGCGACCTCGCGCATCTTGGCGAGTTCGTCCACGCCCGGGTCCACGGCTTCGTCGGGTACCGGGCCCGCGCCGTAGTAGTACTTGATGGACTGGGCGAAGAACCGTTGCCCGCGCGCGCCGATCTGGCGGGCCCGCTCGCGGTCGTCGAGCACGATGGTCGGGCACAGCGCCGCGAAGTGGTCGTTGACGACGGTGGACACGAGGCGTTCGCCGGTGCGGGCCGCGATGGCGTCGTCGTAGATGCGGCGCAGTTCGGCGATCTCCTCGATGCCCGCGAAACCCAGGACCAGCGCGCCGATCCCGTACTCGGCCGCCAGTTTCAGCGTGTCCTTCTTGGTGCAGGCCATGAACAGCGGGGGATGGGGACGCTGCACCGGCCGCGGCAGCAGGTGGTGCGGGCCGATGTCGAGCAGTTCGCCGTGGTATTCGAATTCGCCCTCGGGGTCCTGCCAGGCGGCGGCGATCATCCGCAGCGATTCCTCGACCTCCTGGTAGGTGCGGTCGGGATCGACTCCGCACATGGAGGTTTCGACGGCGGTCGCGCCGCGGCCCGCGCCCAGGTTCAGGCGGCCGCCCGACAGCACATCGAGCATGGCGGCGCGTTCGGCCGCGCGGACGGGGTGATTGAAGTTGAACGGCATGCAGACCACGCCGTGCCCGATCTGGATCCGCCGCGTCTGCGCGGCCACCCAGGTCAGGAAGATCTCCGGCGCGCTCATGTGCGCGTACCACTTGAGCCCGTGGTGTTCGACGGCCCAGACGGTGTCGAAGCCGACCTCGTCGGCCAGCACGGCCTGCTCGACGCAGTCGCGCAGCACCTGGGCTTCGTGGGCGGCGGTGGGATCGGTCATCTGCGCTTCGAAGATCATCGAGAACTTCATCCGGGGCTCCTTGTGCGCGCTGACTCACCCGTCCGGGCGTTTATGCCTAAACGAAATACAACTGCACCCATAGCCTCAGGTCATGAGGTTGTCTCAGTGGCCGGGACCACACCGTGCCGGTGTTCCGCATCCGGACTTAGCGTCGGTTGAACAGCAGCGGAAGGACGGGATCAGGTGGGACAGCTGGACGGCAAGGTAGCGCTGGTGACCGGCGGCGCCCGGGGCATGGGAGCGGAGCATGTGCGCCGTTTCGTGGCCGAGGGCGCCAAGGTCGTATTCGGCGACGTACTCGACGACGAGGGCAAGGCCCTGGCCGCCGAGCTGGGTGCCGCCGTCCATTACGTGCATCACGATGTCACCAGTGAAAGCGACTGGCAGGCAGCGGTTTCCGCGGCCGTCGCCACGTTCGGCAAGCTGGACGTGCTGGTCAACAATGCCGGGATCCTGCGGTTCAAGCGCATCCTGGAGATGAGCCTGGACGAGTTCAACGTCATCATGAACATCAACGTCACGGGCGCTTTCCTCGGCATCAAGACCGCCGCGCCCGCCCTGATCGAGGCCGGTGGCGGGTCCATCGTGAACGTGTCCTCGGTCGAGGGCTTCGTCGGTGCGGCCGGTCTGTCGGCCTACAGCGCGAGCAAGTTCGCGCTGCGCGGTCTCACCAAGTCCGCCGCCCGGGAACTGGGGCACTCGGGTATCCGGGTGAACTCGATCCATCCCGGCGGCATCGCCACCCCCATGACCGCGTCCGTGGCGGGCGCGTCCGGGGTGGACGGCAACTCCTTCTTCTCCGAATTGCCCATTCCGCGCTGGGGTCAGCCGGTCGAGGTCTCCGAGGTGGCGTTGTTCCTGGCCTCGGACGCCTCGAGCTATTGCACCGGAGGCGAATTCGTCGTCGACGGCGGCATGCTGACCAGCTGCGGCTACTAAGGAACGAGATTCATGGAATTCGAATTCGACGTCGTTGTGGTGGGTTCCGGCGCGGCCGGCATGACCGCCGCGCTGACCGCCGCCTACCGGGGCCTGTCGGTCACCCTGATCGAGAAGAGCAGCCTGTTCGGCGGCTCCACCGCGCGCTCGGGCGGCGGCATCTGGGTGCCGAACAACCCGGTGCTGCAGGCCGCGGGTGTGCCCGACAGCCCGGAGATGGCCCGTACCTACCTGAAAGCCGTTGTCGGCGATCGGGTTCCGGAAGCCAAGCAGCGCGCGTTCCTGGAGCAGGGCCCGGAGATGTTCCGCTACATCGGCGCCCGCTCCAAGCACTGGGCGTTCGCCTACGACCGCGGTTACTCCGACTACCACCCCGAGTTCCCGGGCGGTCTGGCGCAGGGTCGCAGCATCGAGCCCAAGATCATCGACGGCCGTCTGCTCGGCGCGGATCTGGACAAGATCAACCGCCCGACCATGTCCGCCCCCAAGGGCATCGCGATCACGGTCAAGGACTTCCACGACCTGAACATGATCGCCCGCACCTGGGCCGGCAAGAAAACCGCCATGAAGGTCGGCGCGCAGACCGCGCTCAATATGATCAAGGGCGCCAAGCCGCTCAGCCTGGGCAAGGCGCTCGCCGCCCGGCTGTGGCTGTCGCTGCGCGACGCGGGCGTGCCGGTGTGGCTGAACACCCCGCTCACCGACCTGGTCATCGAGGGCGGCACGGTGGTCGGCGTGCGCGCCGAGCACGAGGGCCGCACCGTCACCATCAAGGCCCGCCGCGGCGTGGTGCTGGCCGCGGGCGGCTTCGAGCACAACCTCGAGATGCGTGAGCAGTACATCGACGGTCCGCAGAACACCGGCTGGACCGTGGGCGCGACCGAGAACGTCGGTGAGGGCATCGTCGCGGGCCAGAAGGCCGGCGCGGCGGTCGATCTGATGGACGACGCCTGGTGGGGTCCCTCGGTGCGGAACCCCGACGGCCCGCCGTTCTTCATGCTGGCCGAGCGTTCACAGCCGGGCGCGATCGTGGTCAACGCCAAGGGCGACCGCTTCGTCAACGAGTCCGCGCCGTACGTGAATGTCGTGCACACCATGTACGAGGAGGAGAAGAAGGTGCCGGGCAGCATCCCCGCGCACTTCATCTTCGACCAGAACTTCCGCGACCGGTACCTGTTCCTGGGCAACTTCCCCAAGCGGCCGCTGCCCCAGAAGTACTTCGACGCGGGCATCATCAAGCAGGCCGACACCCTGGCCGAGCTGGCCGACAAGCTGGGCATCCCGGCGAACAAGCTGGCCGCCACCGTGGAGCGCTTCAACGTCTTCGCCCGCAACGGCCGGGACGAGGACTACCAGCGCGGCGACTCGGCCTACGACCGCTACTACGGCGACCCGACCGTCAAGCCCAACCCGACCCTGGCCCCGCTCGAGCGCGGCCCGTTCTACGCGGTCGAGATGGTGCCGGGCGACCTGGGCACCAAGGGCGGCCTGGTCACCGACGAGCACGCCCGCGTCCTGAACGACCAGGGCGACGTCATCCCGGGCCTGTACGCGGCGGGCAACAACTCCGCCGCTGTCATGGGCAACGACTACGCCGGCGCGGGCGCCACCATCGGCCCCGCCATGGTGTTCGGCTACATCGCGGCCAACCACCTGGCCGACGCGGAAACCGCAGCAGCGCAGGAGAACTGACATGGGACGCGTTGATTCCAAGGTCGTCATCGTCACCGGCGGCGCGCGCGGCATGGGGGCGGCCTTCGCCCGCAAGCTCGCGGCCGAGGGCGCGCGGGTGGTGATCACCGACGTGCTCGTCGAGGCCGGGGAGGCCGTCGCCGCCGAGATCGGTGACGCCGCCCGGTTCTTCCCGCTCGACGTCACCGACGAGGCGGCCTGGAACGATGTGGTCGCGCGGACCGAGGCGGCCTTCGGACCGGTCTCGGGCCTGGTCAACAACGCCGGCATCGTGCACGTCGACCCCATCGAGAAGCTCTCGGAGGCCGACTACCGCAAGGTGATCGACGTCAACCAGGTCGGCGTGTTCCTGGGCATGAAGGCCGTCATCGGCTCCATGCGCCGCGCCGGGGTGGGTTCCATCGTGAACATCTCCTCGACCGGCGGCCTGATCGGCTACTCGAACATCCTCGGCTACGTGGCCTCCAAGTGGGCCGTGCGCGGCATGAGCAAAACGGCCGCACAGGAATTCGCGGCCGACAATGTCCGCGTCAACTCCGTGCACCCGGGCATCGTGGCCACCGAGATGGTGGCAGCCTCCGAGCGGTCGGCGAGCATCGCGGCCAATCAGCCCATCGCCCGCCCGGCCACCCCGGAGGAACTCGCCAATATGGTGCTGTTCCTCATCTCCGACGACTCCTCCTACAGCACCGGCGCCGAGTTCATCGCCGACGGCGGCTTCACCACCCAGTAAGGCTCCGGTCCCCCGGATTCGTGGGGTTCTCAGGGGATGCCCCTGAAGACCCCGTCGAGAGTATTCGCGAAGCGAGACAAGGAAACACCCATGAAGGACTTCCACGGCAAAGTCGCTGTGATCACCGGTGCGGGCGCGGGCATCGGCCGGGCCCTGGCCCTCGAGCTCGCTCGCAACGGGGCGCAGCTGGCGCTGTCCGGCCGCAATTACGACAATGTCGCCGAGACCGTGGCGCTGTGCGAGAAGGCCGGCGCCAAGGCGCGGGCCTACAAGCTGGACGTGGCCGACCGCGCCGCCGTCTACGCGCACGCCGACGAGGTCGTCGCCGACTTCGGCAAGGTCAACATCGTCATCAACAACGCCGGTGTCTCGCTGACCGCCAATATCGAGGAAGTCTCCTGGGAAGACCTGGAGTGGATCTTCGGCATCAACTACTGGGGCACCCTGCACGGCGTGAAGGCGTTCCTGCCGCACGTGATCGCCTCCGGGGACGGTCATTTCGCCAATGTCTCCAGCATGTTCGGCCTGGTGGCCTGCCCGAGCCAGGGCGGCTACAGCTCGTCGAAGTACGCCATGCACGCGATCAGCGACGCGCTGCGCCAGGAAATGATCATCGCCGGTCACAACGTGGGTGTCTCGAGCGTCCACCCGGGCATGATCAAGACCGAGATCGCGTGGAAGGCACGGGCTGCCGCCAACCGCTCCCGCGACGACCTGGCCGCCAACTTCGACCGCCTGGCCCAGACCAGCCCGGAGGATTGTGCCAAGACCATCGTCAACGGCATCCGGAAGAACAAGCCGCTCATCCTGATCGGCAAGGACGCCAAGGCGATGAACGTCATGCGCCGACTGCTCGGCTCCGGCTACATGAAGCCGCTGACGGCCCAGATGCGCAAGGAAATCTGACCCAGCTCTCGGGAGCTCCCGTGCCCCGCTGCGTTCCGCCTGGGGCACGGATCGAGGGGACGAGGGTTGGTCAGTCCTGCCCGCCAGCCCCGCACCAGCCGGTGCGGGGCTAGCGCTCGTCGTCACCCAAATATGCTCTGACCTGCTGATATATCCGGTCTCAGTGAACGGGACCTCTCCGGATTGTGACGCCCGCAACAGCCACGATCGACGGGTGGCCCGAGGACGGGCCGGACCCGGAAGGACGGAGGCGTCCGATGCGCATCGGCATGCTCATGCCATATCTCGACGGCCTGGTGACCTCGGGCGGATTCCTGCGGGAGTTCGCGGCGGCGGCCGAGGAATGCGGGCTGGAATCGATCTGGACCGTGGAACACGTTGTGGTGGCCCAGGATTACGAGCCGCTGTACCCGTACTCGCCCGACGGCCGGATGCCGGGCGGCGGCGGTATCGGGGTGCCGATGACCGATCCGCTGGAGACTCTGGCGTTCGTGGCGGCGGCGTCGAGCACCGTGCAGCTGGGCACCGCCATGGTGGTGGCCCCGCTGCACAGTCCGGTGGTGCTGGCCAAGCGGGCGGCCACTCTGGACCGGATCTCGGACGGCCGCCTGCTGCTGGGACTCGGAATCGGCTGGCAGAAGGAGGAATACGCGGCGATCGGCGTGCCGTTCGAGGAACGCGGCACCCGCCTCGACGACTGCATCGGCGCCATGCGGGAACTGTGGACGCAGGCTCCGGCCACCTATCACGGCAAGCACGTGTCGTTCGACGATCAGTTCTGCCAGCCGCAGCCCGAGCGGTCGATCCCGATCGTGCTGGGCGGCAACAGCGCCCCGGCCGTGCGCCGGGCGGCGCGGGTCGGCGACGGCTGGTTCCCGTACACGATCTCCTCGCAGGATTTCGCGCGCGGCGCGGACACGATCCGAGAACTGTCCGCGGCGGCAGGACGTTCCGAGGATGCCGTCGAGATGACGATCTGGCCGGGCTCGTTCGACTTCGTGCGCGAGTTCGACGCCGAATACGTGCGCCCCTACGTCACCGCCGGTGCGAGCCGGATCGTGCTGACCCCGCCCATGTTCGGCCCGGAATCCCTGCTCAACGGCGTGGAAAACCTTGCGGCGTACGTGGATCGGTACCGCGACGACGTGGAGTCGAAGCTGTGAACCCCGCGACCCCCGTCCGCGTGTTCGACCGCGTCGTCCTGCCCGCCGATCGGGCCGAGGACTGGCTCACCCGATGGCGCGGCGACTATCTGCCCGGCGCCACCGCCCGCGGCCTGCGCGCCCCGCAGGTGCTGCGTGAGCACACCGGCGCGGATTCGGTGGCCGTGCAGATCATCTGGGAGCTGGCGGGCATCTACGACTTCTACGGCATGCGTGCGGCGGCAGCGGCCGATCCGGGCGTGGCGGCCTTCTGGTCCGACACCGACGCCGTCGCCCTGACCAGGGAGCGGCATGTCATGGCGGTGCAGGAGGCGCAGGCATGACCCGCTGGGTGATTCTCACCGCCCCGCCCGCCGAGGACGCCGACGGCCGGCTGGCCGCCTTCGCCTCGGCGGCGTCCGCGAATCCCGGTGTGGCGCACTGCTCGGCCGGGGTCGATCTGCCGGGCAGCGCGGGCGGCCTGGGCGCGCTGTGGGACCTGACCACCGAGTCGACGCCCAGCGCGGTCCTGCCGGGCCTGCCCGGTGACGCCGATCTGGTGCCGCTGGCCCCGGTGCACGCCCGCGTGGTCCGCCTCGACGCGCCCCGCCGGGTCAAGCGCACCCTGCTGCTCACCGTTCGGGAAGGCACGTCCCCGGACACGGTGTCGCGCTTCGAGTCCGACCTGATGGCCATGCCCGCCCACATCCCGGCCATCCGGTCCTGGTCGCTGAGCCGGGTCCCCGGCTATGCCCGCTGGACGCACGTCTGGGAACAGGAGTTCGCCGACCCCGACGGCCTCAATGGCGACTACCTGCTGCACCCGTATCACTGGACGCACGTCGACCGCTGGTTCGATGCCGAGATCCCGGGCTCCATCGTGGACCCGGCGATCGCCCACCTGTACCGCTGGGCCGACGGCCCGGTGCTGGGGAACTGATCAGTCCGGGTCGCGCAGGCGCTGTTTGAGCACCTTGCCGCCGGCATTGCGCGGGAGGTCGTCGGCGAAGACGATCTCCCGCGGCACCTTGTAGCCCGCCAGCCGCGCGCGGGACCACGCGATGAGGGAGGCGGGATCGGTGGCGGCCCCGGCGACGGGGACCACGTAGGCGCGACCCACCTCGCCGAGCCGTTCGTCGGGGATGCCGATCACGGCGACATCGCGGATATCGGGGTGCTGCAGCAGGACTCGTTCGATCTCGGCCGGGTAGGCGTTGAAGCCGCCGACGATGAACATGTCCTTGAGCCGGTCGGTGATGCGCAGGTAGCCGTCGGGGTCGAGGGTGCCGATGTCACCGGTGTGCAGGAAGCCGTCCGGGTCGACGGCGGCGGCGGTGGCCTCCGGATCGTCCAGGTAGCCGTGCATGACATTGGGGCCGCGGACGGTGACCTCGCCGGGTTCACCGGTTTCGGGGGGTTTGCCTTCCCGGTCCACGATGCGGATCTCACTGCCGGGCAGGGGTTTTCCGACGGTGTCGGCGGCCAGTTCGGCGGGGGAGTCGGGTGGGCAGATGGACACCACGCCGATCGATTCGGTGAGGCCGTAGGCGGTGAAGACGGCGGGAACGCGCAGGTCCTCGCGAATGCGGCGGACCAGTTCGGCGGGGATGGTGGAGCCGCCGGTGCCCGCCAGGCGTAGCGAGCCGAGCAGGTAGTCGTCGGGGCCGGCGGCGAGCAGGTCGGTGAAAAGCGTTGGCGGCCCGGCCAGGACGGTGATGCGTTCGCTCTCGATCAGATGGAGGGCGGCGGCCGCGTCGAAGCGCTCCATCGGCACCATGGTGGCGGTGCGTAGCAGACAGGCCAGGATGCCCGCCTTGTAGCCGAAGGTGTGCGAGAACGGGTTCGCCAGCAAATATCGGTCACGCGGGCGCAGGGTGACGACCTCGGACCACTGGGCGAAGACCTCGAGGGTCTGGCGGTGGGTGGCCAGCACGCCGCGGGGGGTGCCGGTGGTGCCGGAGGTGAACAGGATGTCGGAGATGGACTCCGGGTCGACGGCCGCGGTGCGTTCGATCGCGGACCGCGGTTCGATCACCGCGCCCGGGGCCAGGAACCCGGCCCACGAGCTGATGTCCCAGTCCGCCGCGCTCTCGCCGCGGGCGTCGTCGAGCAGGATGAGGTGCTCCAGATCCGGTAGCTCCAGACCGGATTCGGCGAGCATGGCCGGATAGTCCGCGCCCAGGAACTCCTGCACGGTGCACACGGCTCTGGCGTGGCTGCGGGCCAGCACCTCGGCGGTTTCCGGGCCGCGCAGCCGGGTGCTGATCGGCACCAGGGTGGCGCCCGCGCCGAGCATGCCGAGGGCGGTCACGATCCAGCGGACGCTGTTGGGAGCCCAGAGCCCGACCCGATCTCCCGCCTCCAACCCGGAGGCGATGGCGGCCCGGGTGACCGCCGCGGCCTCCTCGGCCAGCTCGGCGAACGTGAGCCGTCCGGCCGGTCCGGCAATGGCCACCGCCTCGGGATACCGCCGCGCCCGATCGGCCACCAGCGCCGGAATGGTCGCCACACTTCCGACCGCGGAGATGCCGCCCGAGTGCCGCCGATCCATCCGCCCATCCTGCCCCAGCCCCCTCGCCCGATCGCCTCATTTCGCCGTGCCATCCCGGTGACCGGGCGTGCCGTGTCGGACGGCCCTCCGCGTCGCTCCGGGCGGGTTCGGGTGATCCTCTGCGCGAGTGGCGTGTGAGGCGCTGTGGCGTACCCATTCCGGTCATCGGGATGGGACTTGGGGGTGCGGGGCGTCACACGGCACCCTCGTTGTAGTGGAACCGTCGGGGGGACGGGATATTGCCCGGCAGGCCGCTCGAGCAGCGGCGGAGCGCTGGAGTGCGAATGAATCCAGAATCTCGAAGGAGTGACATGACGGCCGGAACGGAGCTTGCGCAGCGCCAGGACCTCGCGGCGGGCGCGACCACCGTTGTCGAACTCGACGGCGCGTGCGGCTTGTCGCGGGACAAGATCGGCGGCAAGGCGTGGAGCATCGATCACATGCGGGCGCTCGGGCTGCCGGTGCCGCCCGCGTTCGTGATCACCACCGACGGCTGGGCCGACTACACCACCCGCGGCGCCATCGCCGAGGAGATCTGGGCGCAGGTGCTCGAGGGCATCGCCATGATCGAGCGCGGCACCGGCCGCCGCTTCGGGTCGGCGGACCGCCCGCTGCTGGTGTCGGTGCGTTCGGGCGCGGCGATCTCCATGCCCGGCATGATGGACACCGTCCTCAACCTGGGCATGACCGACGCGGTGCAGCAGGCGCTGGCCGCCGAGACCCGCAACCCCGGCTACGCGGACGACACTCGCTCCCGCTTCGTGCACCAGTACCGCGAGACCGTGCTCGGTGACGCGAACGGCGTCGTCCCCGCCGACCCGTGGGATCAGCTGCGCGGCGCCATCGAGGCCGTGTTCCGGTCCTGGGATTCCCCGCGCGCCAAGACCTATCGCGCCCACCGCGGCCTGGCCGACACCATGGGCACCGCGGTCACCGTGCAGGCCATGGTGTTCGGCAACCTCGACGAATCGTCCGGCACCGGCGTGCTTTTCAGCCGCAACCCCAACACCGGCGACACCCCCGTCTACGGCGAGTGGCTGGTCGGAGGGCAGGGCGAGGACGTGGTGTCCGGCCGCCTGACCCCGCGCCCGCTCGACGATCTGGCCGTCTCGCAGCCCGCCGTGCACGAGCGGCTCATCGCCGCCGCCCAGCTGCTCGAGCGCGACGGCCGCGACCTGCAGGACATCGAGTTCACCGTCGAGTCCGGCACCCTGTGGCTGCTGCAGTCGCGTCCGGCCAAGCGATCGGCCCGCGCCGCGGTGCGCACCGCCGTCGCCATGGTCGAAGAGGGCCTGATCAGCGCCGACGAGGCCCTGGACCGGGTGACCCCCGATCAGGTGCGCGAGGTGCTGCGCCCCGCCTCCGGTGACACCGGCGGCCAGGAGCCCCTGGCCCGCGGCGAATCCGCCTGCCCCGGACTGGCTTCCGGCGTGGTCGTGACCGATCCCGACGAGGCCGAAGCCCGCGCCGAGGCCGGCGAGGACGTCATCCTGGTCCGTCCCACCACCAGCCCCGACGACCTGCACGGCATGATCGCCGCGCGCGCCATCGTCACCGAACTGGGCGGCACCACCTCGCATGCCGCGCTGGTGAGCCGCGAACTGGGCCGCCCGTGCGTGGTCGGCTGCGGTCCGGGTGTGGTGGCCGCGCTGACCGGCAAGACGGTCACCGTCGACGGCGGCGCCGGTCTGGTGCTGCCCGGCGAGGTCGTCGCCAAGCCGGTCGAGCAGTCCGTGCTCGACGACGTGCGCCAGCTCGCCCAGTGGGCGGGCGTGGACGGCGAGCAGCTGGCCGAGCGCCTGGAAAACCGTTCCGCCTCGAGCGAGAACGCCGAGCAGGAGGAAGTGACCGCCGTGAACGCTCCCGTCACCGAACTGGCCGTGCTGCGGCTGGTCGGCATCAAGGGCCGGGTGAACGCCGACAACCTGGCGCTGAGCCTGTTCGCCGACACTGCCGAGATCGCCTCCCGCTGTGCGGATCTGGTGACCGCGGGCTACTGCGCCACCACGCCGGCCGGTTTCCGCATCACCCCGGAGGGCCGCCCGCGCCTGGAGCAGTTGCTCGCCGAGGAGCGCGGCACCGTCGACGCGGCCGCCATGACCGCCGCCTACGACGAGTTCTGCGTCTTCAACGCCGATTTGAAGGTCATCATCACCGACTGGCAGATGAAGGACCCGGCCACGGTCAACGATCACGCCGACGCCGACTACGACGCCTCGGTGCTGGCCCGCCTCGACGGGACCCACCAGACGCTGCGTCCGCTGATCGCCCGCCTGGGTGGCCTGGCCCCGCGCCTGTCCCGCTACCTGGATCGACTGGACCGCGCCGTCGAGCGCATCGGCGAGGGCGACCACACCTACGTGGCGCGTCCGATCATGGACAGCTACCACACCGTGTGGTTCGAGCTGCACGAAGACCTGATCGGTCTGTGCGGCCTGACCCGCGCCGAAGAGGCGGCGGCCGGCCGTGCCCACTGAGCCCGTAGCTACCGACGCGCCCATGACCACCGACGCCGTGACCGGCCGCTGGATCGACTTCGCCCAGATCGACAATGTCCGTGACCTGGGCGGCCTGCCGGTCGCCGGCGGCGGCACCACCCGCTTCGGCATCGTGCTGCGTTCGTCCACCCTGCAGCAGGCCACCTCCGGCGATCTGTCGCAGCTGGTCGACACGCTGGGCCTGCGCACGGTCATCGACCTGCGCCTGCCCGACGAGGTGGAGCGCGAGGGCTACGGCCTGATCGGCGATTCCGCAGTGCACATCGCGAACCTGCCGATTCGCAAGTCGCCCCAGTCCTCCTTGGCCGCACGGGATCTCGTCCCCGACAAGACCCGCGTCGACCTGACCGAGCTCTACGGTCAGCTGCTCGGCGGCAGCGGCGAGCACATCGTCGAGTCGGTGCGCCTCATCATCGACCCGGCCCGCCACTCGGTGCTGTTCCATTGCGCCGCGGGCAAGGACCGCACCGGCGTGCTGGCCGCGGTCCTGCTGGACGCGGTCGGCGTTCCCGCCGAGGCGATCGCCCACGACTACGCCCTCACCAACGAGCGCATCCAGAAGGTCCGCGACCGTCTCGACGCCCTCCCCTCGTATGAGGGCCTGCCGCAGACGAACACCGGCATCCTCGCGGTCTCCCCGGAGGTCATGCTCGGCTTCCTGGCGAACCTGCACGCCGAGCACGGCGGTGCGGCCGCGTGGCTGCTCGCCAACGGCCTCACCGAGTCCGAGCTCGAGCGCCTGCGCGAGGTCCTGGTCGCCTAGGCGGCCCGCTTCTCGAACACCACGTCGCCGCCCTCGCCCGGGGTGATGAACGGCAGCAGCCGTTCCGCCTCGGCGCGCAGGGCGGCTTCGTCGTTCGCGGCCAGTGCGTGCCACGGCGTGATCCGGATGGTCGCCCCGGCCACATCCCAACGGCCGTGCACGAATCCGTCGATCAAGTACATCGGCACACCGCCCGACGCGATCTTCGCGATCCGGGTGCGATCCGCGTCGCGGATGATCCGCCGCCGGTCCCGATGCCCGAGACAGGAATTGTCGAACGCGGGCAGAAACCGTACCGGCGCAGGCGAATCCGCCTCCGCGATCGGAGCGTCCGGCACGTCGAAGAGCTCGCGACCCGCATCATCCCGGAACACCCGGAGCTCGCCCCGCATCCCCTCGACCACCTCCGCGAGCTTCGTCACCCCCGCGAACTCCTGGATATCGCCCACGGTCGCCGGACCATAGGCCGCCAGATAGCGCCGGACCAGAGTCCGCGGCTCCGGTCCCTCCGCCAGCGGCCCGCCCACGACCTGCTCGGCCAGCGACACCGACACCGACCGTCCACGCCACGCGCCCCACGCTCCCGCGCCGGGGTGATGCACCAGGGGCTGGACGACGCCGAGACCGTGGACCAGGTCGCGTGCCCCGCGTCCGGGGAACCGCTCCGACAGCAGCTTCCCCAGATCCCGCCGGGAAACGGCCCTGCCGTCCAGCAATTCCCTTCCGGCCGCGCCGAATTCGGCGATGTCGAGACCGTCCATCGCATCGCGCAGGTAGATCGAGCGCAATGTCGGCTCGACAGCGGGCCGCACGGTCGGATACAGCCACCGGTAGTCCTGGGCGTCGGTCAGATGCACGGTGCGCCTGATCGAGGTGGCGCGCACCACGGTTCGCTCCTCCAGCAGCGCCGACAGCTCCTCGTGCCGGAATTCGCTGAGCCGCGACCACAACCCCACATACGGCCAGTTCGGCTCCTGCCCCTGCACCGCGACGAGGTGCCGGATCAGGTCGGCGACGGGCATCGCGGTTCGTTCGTGCAACCGCTGACGCAGCAGCAGGGTGCGGTTTAGGGTTCGCAGCGAGAGTTCCGGCATGAATCCAGTGTCGAAGACGACTAGGACAGTTCTTGTCCTAGATGGAGGACGGGTCATGGGCGCGGTGCGGGCGGGGGAGTTCCGGCACATCTATGACCCGAGCGAGGCCGGTCAGCGGTGGTACATCAACGATCATTCGCTGATCAGGGATGCGCGGGGGCGGTGGCATCTGTTCGGGATCACGCATCCGGAACCGGCCGATCCCTTCGACGAGACCGAGTTCGCGCACGCCATCGCGGACGATCCGCTCGGGCCGTGGACCAAGCATCCGTCGGTGCTGGAGGTGGACCGGGAGCGGGGAGAGCGGCATCTGTGGGCGCCGTTCGTCGTCCACGCCGGGGACCGGTACTGGATGTTCTACGACGGCGGCGGAATCGACCGCACCGCAACGGGTATGGGGTTGGCCACCTCCACCGACCTGTTCCGCTGGCGGCGGCATCCGGGGAGTCCGGTGTTCCGGGACGGCTACGACGCGCGGGACCCCATGGTGCTGCGGATCGGCGACGAGTGGGTCATGTACTACTGCGCCACCAGTGCTCCCGCCGGTGGGAATCATGTCGTCGCCTATCGGACCAGCCCGGACCTGGTGCGGTGGAGCGAGCGCCGCATCGCCTACATCGATCCGGCGACCGGGACCGGCGCGGGCAATACGGAGTCGCCGTTCGTGGTGCGGCACGGGGACGCGTGGTACCTGTTGATCGGTCCGCGCCCGGACTACGTCGGCACCGAGATCTTTCGCAGCGACAATCCCTTTCACTTCGACACGTCCGACCGCGTGGGACATATCCGGGCCCACGCCGCCGAGGTGATCACCCATGACGGCGGCCTGTGGGTGACGCATGCCGGGTGGGGACAGGGTGGAGTCGCGCTGGCGCCCTTGATCTTCCCGGGCTGACCCGAAAATCCGATTTCGGGCGTGGCGGGCGGTCTGAACTGGGATTCTGGACGGTGAGTCGAGAGTCCCACCCAGTGCTGACGATCAGAACGTTGCGGGGAGGCAGGCACCATGGCCCGAATCGGCGTGATCAGTCTTTCCGACGGCCGCGATTATGTGCACGGCGGCATCGTCGGATTCATCAAGACGACGGAAGATCGGCTGGTGGCAGAGCTGACCGCGGCCGGACACACCGTGATTCGAGGCCGGGAACCGGTCGCGAGCAATGACCGGGCGGTCGAGGTCGCCCGGCGGGTGGAGGCCGCCGGGGTGGATCTGACCGTGCTGCACTACGCGGTGTGGGCGTTCCCGCACTTCACCATGCTGGCGGCGGGCGCGCTGCGGGGGCCGCTGCTGCTGTTGTCGAACATCGACCCGGTGCAGCCGGGCATGGTGGGGATGCTGGCCGCGGGCGGGGCCCTCGATCAGATCGGGCGCGAGCACGCCCGGCTGTGGGGCGACCCGGCCGATCCGGAGCTGATCGCGGCGATCGGGGTGCGGGCGCGGGCCGCGGCGGCGGTCGCGGGCTTGCGCGGCAGCACCTTCGGGCGGTTCGGCGGGCGGCCCATGGGGATGAACACGGCGGTGGCCAATACCGATCAATGGCAGCGGGTGTTCGGGATCGACGTGGAGGAGATCGACCAGTGGGAGATCGTGCGCCGCGCCGACCAGGCCGACGCCGGCGAGGCGCGGGCGGCGCGAGAATGGCTGGAGCGCAATGCCGCCGGGGTGCACTACGACGGGGTCAAACTGACGCCGGACCTGCTGGAGCGGCAGCTGCGCTCGTACCTGGCGGTGCGGGACCTGATCGCGGAATGGCGGCTGGACTTCTCCGGTATCAAGGGCCAGCCGGAACTGACCCAGTCCTTCGCCACCATGGACATCACCGAGGCCTTCCTCAACGACCCCTATGACTGGAACGGGCCCAAACAGCCGCACGTCTGCGCCACCGAGGCCGATATGGACGGCGCGCTCACCATGCAGCTGCTCAAGCAGATCTCCGGCACCCCGGTGCTCTTCGCCGACGTCCGCCACTATCACGCCGACCGCGACATCTGGGATCTGTGCAATTCCGGCCAGCACGCCACCTGGTACGCGGCCCGCAGTGACGACCCGGCCGAGAACCTGGCCCGGGTGCACCTGTACCCGGAGGTGTTCTTCTTCCCGGCGGGCGGCGCGTCGGTACACCACCTGGCCGCGCCGGGCGAGATGACCTTCGCCCGCCTCACCCGCCGCGACGGCGACTACCGCATGCAACTCATGCTCGGCGCGTTCGAGACCTACGACGACGCCACCAACGAATCATTGATGAAGCAGTCCACCTGGGAGTGGCCGCACGCCTTCGCCCGCCTGGACGCCGACGCCGGGGACTTCCTCTCCCGCTTCGGCGCCAACCACATTCACGCCGTCCCCGGTGATCAGCGCGCCACCGTGCGCGCGGCCTGCGAGCTGCTGGGCGTCACCCTCGACGAATTCACCCGGGCGGGCTGACATGCTCCTCGGCATCGATATCGGCACCTCCGGATCCAAGGGCGTCCTCACCGACCGGGACGGCGTGGTCGCCGCGCGCGCCGAACGACCGCACCGGGTGTCGACGCCCCGGCCGGGCTGGGTGGAGCACGACGCGGAGACGGTGTGGTGGGCCGACTTCGTGGGCATCGCCCGCGACCTGGTGGCGGCCGCGGACGGCGAACCCATCGAGGCGCTCGCGGTGAGCGGCATCGGCCCGTGCCTGCTGCCCGCCGACGCGGACGGCCGTCCGCTGCGGCCCGCCATCCTGTACGGGGTCGACACCCGCGCGGGCGTCGAAATCGAGGAGCTGGACGCGGAATTGGGGCCGCTGACCGTGCTGGAGCGGTGCGGGTCGCCGCTCACCAGTCAGGCCGTCGGCCCGAAACTGCGCTGGCTCATCCGGCACGAGCCGCGGGTGTGGTCCGCCACCCGGATGCTGTTGATGGCCGGCTCGTTTCTCGTGTACCGCCTGACCGGCCGCTACGTCCTCGACCACCAGTCCGCCAGCCAGTGCGTCCCCATGTACGACCTGATGGCCCGCGACTGGGCCACCGACTGGGCCGAATCGGTCGCCCCCGGCCTGCGTCTGCCCGAATTGGCCTGGCCCACCGAGATTGTCGGCCGCGTCACCCCCGAGGCGGCGGCCGCGACCGGGCTGCCCGTGGGGCTTCCGGTCACCACCGGCACCATCGACGCCTGGGCCGAGGCGGCCGGGATCGGTGTCCGCGCCCCCGGCGACTGCATGATCATGTACGGCACCACCATGTTCCTCACCCAGGTGCTCGCCGACCCGCGTCCGCAGCCGGGGCTGTGGACCACCTGCGGAACCTGGCCCGGCACCTACACCTCCGCCGCCGGGATGGCGACCTCCGGCGCGGTCACCGACTGGCTGCGGGCCCTCACCGGCAGCGACTTCGCCGAACTGCTCGACGAGGCGGCCCATGTCCCGCCGGGCTCCCGCGGCCTGCTGGTGCTGCCCTACTTCGCGGGCGAACGCACCCCGCTGTTCGACCCGGACGCCCGCGGCCTGATCGCGGGCCTCACCCTCACCCACCAGCGCGCCGACCTCTACCGCGCCGTCCTGGAGGGCATCGGCTACGGGGTCCGCCACAATCTGGAGGCGATGGCCGCGGCCGGCGCCGCCGCGACCCGCCTGGTCGCGGTCGGCGGCGGCACCAAGGGGGGCCTGTGGACCCGCATCGTCTCCGACATCACCGGTCTGCCGCAACAGCTTCCGGCCGACACCGTCGGCGCGGCCCTCGGCGACGCGCTGCTCGCCGCCGAGGCCCTGGGCCTGGACACCTCGGCCTGGAATCCGATCATCGGCACGATCGAACCGGATCCCGACACCACCGCGCACTACGGCCCGTACTACCGCCACTACCGATCCCTGTACGAGACAACGAAAGCCACCGCTCACTTCCTCGCCCGGGAGCAACACCGCGCCGCGCCCTGATCTCGGCTAGGGTCCGACACGGAGGTGGGGCGGATGGCCAGATATCACCGCATCGCGGCACAGGACCTGGGTCGGCTGGGCGCGCTCAGCGACGGAATCTTCGCTGTGGCAATGACTTTGCTCGTGCTGGAACTGCACGTCCCCGCGAGCGAGACCTGGCGTCAGCGCGCCCTGTGGACCTCCGGCGCGGCCGCCGACGAGGAGCCGGTCTGGCACGCCCTCACCCACGTCGGCCCCCAATTCCTCATCTGCTTCCTGGGTTTCCTCACCCTGGGCATGTTCTGGATCGGCCAGCAGACCCAGCTCGGCCTGATGGATCGTGCGGACCGCACGCTGACCTGGATCCATCTGATGTTCCTGTTCGGCGTCTGCATGGTGCCCTTCGCGACCGCCCTGCTGGCCGCGTTCCCGCAATCGCGCCTGGCGCTGCTGGTCTACTGGGCCGATCTGCTGTACCTGGGACTCGCGCAGCTCGCCGCCCTGCGCTACGCCCGCCGCGCCGGCCTGCTCACCGCCGACGCCGCCCCCGAGGACCTGACGGCCATCCGCCGCCGCATCGGAATCGTGCAATTCCTGTACGCGGCGGCGGTGGCTTTGTGCCCGATCAACACCTATCTCAGCATCGGCCTGATCATCGCCCTGCAGGTGAATTCGGCTGTGTCCCCGCGGATCCGGCCGCTCGACCGCTTCTGATCGGCTAGGCGGTCGCGGCGAATCCGGCGCGCAGATCGGCGAGGATGTCGTCGATGCCCTCGATTCCGACGGCCAGGCGGATCAGGCCCGGCGTGACACCCGCCGCCAGCTGCTGCTCCGGGGTCAGCTGCGAATGCGTGGTCGAGGCCGGGTGGATGACCAGCGAGCGCACGTCACCGATATTGGCGACATGGCTGTGCAGGGTGAGGGCGTCCACGAAACGCTTGCCCGCGTCCACGCCGCCCGCCAGCTCGAACCCGATGATCGCGCCGACACCCTTGGGAGCCAGCTGCTTTCCGCGCTCGTACCACGGCGAGGAGGGCAGGCCCGCGTAGGAGACGGCCGTGACTTCGGGACGTCCGGTGAGGAACTCGGCCACCGCGGTCGCATTGGCCACGTGCCGCTCGAGGCGCAGGCTCAGCGTCTCCAGCCCCTGGCTGATGAGGAAGGCGTTGAACGGCGAGATCGCCGAACCCAGATCGCGCAGCAGCTGCACCCGCGCCTTGAGCGCGTAGGCGGGCGCGCCGAGGTCGGCGTAGACGACGCCGTGGTAGCTGGGATCCGGTTCGGTGAAGCCCGCGAATCGTCCACCGCGCCAGTCGAAGGTGCCGCCGTCCACGATCACGCCCGCGACGGCCGCACCGTGCCCGCCCAGATACTTGGTCGCCGAGTGCACGACGATGTCCGCGCCGTGCGCGAACGGCTGGATGAGGTACGGGGTGGCGACGGTGTTGTCGACGATGAGCGGAATCCCCGACCCGTGCGCGACCTCCGCGATCCCGGGGATGTCGAGAAGGTGGTTCTGCGGATTGGACACCGTCTCGCCGAAGAACGCCTTGGTGTTCGGCCGGATCGCCGCCCGCCACTGCTCGAGATCGTCCGGATCCTCGACGAAGCTCACCTCGATGCCCAGCTTCGGCAGGGTGTACCGGAACAGGTTGTAGGTGCCGCCGTACAGCCGCGGGCTCGACACGATGTGATCCCCGGCCCCCGCCAGGTTCAGGATCGCGAAGGTCTCCGCCGCCTGCCCCGAGGCCAGCAGCAGCGCCGCCACGCCACCCTCGAGCGCGGCGATGCGCTGTTCCACCGCGTCCTGGGTGGGGTTCATGATGCGGGTGTAGATATTGCCCGGCTCGGCGAGCCCGAACAGCGCGGCGGCGTGGTCGGTGTCGCGGAACGCGTAGGAGGTGGTCTGGTAGATCGGCAGGGCGCGCGCGCCGGTCGCGGCGTCGGGCGCCTGCCCCGCGTGGATCTGCTTGGTCTCGAAACTCCAGGTGGCGGTGGGGTCTTCGGGCAGGGCGGCGTCGGTCATCGGGGGCCTCCGGTGGATGGGTTGTGGTTACTGGGCGATGAGGGTGGTCTCGACCGGGGTGCGGCCGGTGGTGAGGTCCAGGACGGGGCAGTGCTCGTCGACGGCGCGTTGCAGTTCGGCGTAGCGTTCGGCCGATTCCGGGCCGCTGACCCGCACCGTGACGCGCACCGCCTGGAATCCCGGGCGCACCGTGTCGTCGAGTCCGAAGAAGCCGCGCACGTCGAGATCACCCTCGGCTTCGATGGCCAGGTCGTCGATGGTGACGCCGAGGCGCTGGGCCCAGAATCGGTAGGTCACCACCTGGCAGGAGATCAGCGAGGCCAGATACACCTCCACCGGGTTGGGCGCGGATCCCTCGCCGCCCAGCGCGGGCGGCTCGTCCACCTGAACCGTATACCGGCCCAGCGCGATCGCGCTGCCCACGGTGCCCTCCGGCGTGCCCGCGGCGCGGAAGACCACGGTGGCCTGGGCGGGGTCCGCGGCCACCGCGCGGCCGGTCGCCTCGACGATATCGTTCAAAGGGGTGCTCAGCTCGGTCGTCATACCGCGTGAAGCTACGACTCAGCGACCGGTGCTGACGATGGTTGAACTCGCCGTGAGCGCAATAGCCGGTAGGTATCCCGGGCCTCGGCTACCTGTTCGTCATGTGATGGTTGCCAACTGGACGGTCGTTCGGCAGACACGGTGACACCGGGGTGATATGAATTCGCGGTGGCATGGACTTTGCGGCTCAGCGAGGACGAAGAAGCTGCGCTGGGTGCGCAGGCGGCGATGGAAGGGCGATCCAAACAGGAGATCGCCCGTGACGCCATCCGGAACTACATCACGCGGCACAAGACATGGGATGACTACCTGTCGGACGGACCGGTCGTCTACGGGTAGTACGCGTCTCTGATCTCGGTATAGCGCTGGCGGATGGCGGCGCCGACTCCCGCTGCCAGGGTGTGGAATTCGGTGCCCGGCGGGGTGGGCCAGCGGGGTGGGCGGGGACCGCCGCGCAGCGCCCAGGTGGCTTGGCGGGCGGCGCCCAGGGCGACGTACTCGCTCGGGTTGGGGACCGTGACGGTGCGGCCGAAGATGGTCGCGGCCGCGTGCGCGATGAGGCGGGAGCGGGATGCGCCGCCGATCAACAGGATTCGGTTCGGGACCGTCGGCAGGCGGTCCAGGGCCTCGGCGATATTGCAGAGCATGCCCTCGATGGCGGCGCGGGCCAGGTGGTGCGGCCGCATGGTGTGCGGACGCAGGCCGTGCAGGCTGCCGGTGGCGTGCGGCAGATTCGGGGTGCGCTCGCCCGCGATATAGGGCAGCAGCGTGAGACCGTCCGCGCCCGCGGGGGATTGCGCGGCCAGCACTTCCAGCCCGGACACGTCGGTGCCGAGCAGGACCGCCGTCGCGTCCAGGACCCGGGCGGCATTGAGCGTGCAGACCAGCGGCAGGAACGCGCCGGTGGCGTCGGCGAATCCGTTGACCGCCCCGGAGGGATCGGCGCTGGGCGACGCGGCCCGGGTGAACACGGTCCCGCTGGTGCCCAGCGACACCACCACGTCCCCGTCCGCGATGCCCAATCCGAGCGCCGCGGCCGCGTTGTCGCCGGTGCCCGCGGCCACCAGCCGCCCGCCCGGCGTGTGCCCGGCGATCTCGGCGGGCGCGAGCACCCGGGGCAATGCGGGACTGCGGCCGCGGAAGGCCATGGCCAGCAGGTCGGTCCGGTAGGCGCCGGCGGCCGGGGACCAGTACCCGGTGCCGGAGGCGTCGCCGCGATCGGTGGTGGGCTCGGTCGCCGGATCGCCGCCGCGCAGCCGCCAGGTCAGGTAGTCGTGGGGGAGCAGCACCCGGACCGTCCGGTCGGCCAGTTCGGGTTCGTGGTCGGCGAACCAGCGCAGCTTGGCCACGGTGTGCGCGGCCAGCGGCACACTGCCCACCGCGTCCGCCCACGCCTGCGGCCCGCCCAGCTCGCCCACCAGCTGACTGGCCGCCTCCGCCGAGCGAGTGTCGTTCCACAGCAGCGCGTCCCGCACCGGATGCCCGGCGGCGTCGAGCGCCACCAGCCCGTGCTGCTGCCCGGCCACCGCGATGGCCTCGACATCGCGCATCATGCGGTCACAGGCCGCGCGCAGCGCCTCCCACCACATGGCCGGCGGCACCTCGGTGCCGTCGTGGTGCGGAATCTGGCGCTGCCGCAACACCGTTCCGGTGTCGGCGTCGCACACCACGATCTTGCAGGACTGAGTGGAGGAATCCACTCCGGCAACGACCGCCATTGGCCACCACCCTCTATCGTGCCGCCCGTCCGGGATGCAGCTGGATCTTGCGTCCGGTGCCCGCGCGGAAGGTCCGCAGGGCATCGCCGAATTCCTCGAGGGCGAAATCATGGGTGATCACGGTGTCCGCGTCGATCACGCCCTCGCCGAGCAGGTCCACCGCCCGGCCGAAACTGTGCAATACCGCCATGGATCCGACGATGGTGATCTCGTCGTTGTAGATCCGGAACGGCGAGACGCTGGCCCGCGCCGCCGCCGGGGCCACCCCGAACTGCAGATAGGTGCCGCCGCGCCGTACCCGCGCGAGCCCGTCCTCGATCGCGGCCACCGTTCCGCTGCAATCGATCACGATCTCCCAGCCCTCGGGCCGATCCATGTCGTCGGCCGACACGCCGGCCGCGTCCGCGCCCAGGGTGCGGGCGACGGCCAGCCGGTCGGCATTGATGTCCACCATCGACACCGAGGCCGCGCCCGCCGCCGCGGCCAGTTGCTGCATGAGCAGCCCCATGGTGCCCGCTCCGTAGATCAGGTAGTGCGAGCCGAGCCGCCGTGGCAGCCCGTCGAATCCGTGCACCGCGCACGAGAGCGGTTCCACCAGCGCGCCGTGCGCGGGCGACACGTGCCCGGGCAGCCGATAACAGTTGGCGGCGGGCACTTTCACGTACTCGGCCATGGCGCCGTCCACGGTGTCGCCGATGGCGCCCCAGTTCTCGCACAGATTCCCGCGCCCGATCGCGCAATAGTGGCAGCGGCCGCAGAACAACGACGGATCCACCGCCACCCGATCGCCGATCCGCACCCCGGCCGCGTCCGCGCCGAGCGCCACCACTTCCCCGGCGAATTCGTGTCCGGGCACGATGGGATAGGGGGTGGGCGGGAATTCGCCCTCGACGATATGGATATCCGTCCCGCATATCCCGACAGCGTCCACCCGGATCACGACCTCACCGGTGCCGGGTAGCGGATCCGGCACCGATTCGACCGAGAACTGTCCGGGCTTCTCGACGACTAAGGCGCGCATAGCAATACCATGCACCCGCGTGCCACGCGCCCGACGCGTTTTACGCAATAGCAATCGCATTCTTTCTGCTGTCCCACAATCGTTACGGCAGATGCGGGGGGATCAAGGGAGCGATTGATACCAGAAGGCGGTGGATGCCACATGGGCTCGGTCCAGCGGTAGGTAGTGGCCGTCTTCGCGCCAGCCCAGCGCCTGCACGGTGGCGCGCAACCCGGACTCGAAACAGATGGGGTCGGGAATGTGCCAGCGGTACATGCCGAATCGCTGGTGCGGCTCGTAGATTCGATGCGGCGGCAGCACCTGCGGCATGCCCAGATAGGCGGTGGAGTAGGGGCGATATGCGCCGTCCAGGTCGAAATTCCAGGCCCCGCCGAAATAGTCCTCGGTCCCGGTGCCGCAGAGGGTGGGGAATTCGGTGTCGTCGTCGAGATAGAACTTGAGCTCGCCCTCGCCCCACCAGCCGGTCGCGCGCGGCTGCAGAGCCAGATACGTTCCGGCATACCGGCCGGGGCCGCCGTCGATCTCGATGATCGGATGTTCCGCGGGCGTGCCCAGCGGATCGGAGCAGCGCCACCGGGTGTGCAGATACCCGGCGGCGCCCGGTAAGTCCTCTTCCAGATAGGTGATCTGGTAGTACACGGGCGTGGCCTGTTCGGACCCGTTGTGCAGGGTGATCAGCGCACGGGAGTGGAACGGCATGGGCCAGTAGCTGTTCAGACCGCCCGCGGGCGCGACCACGATCATGGCGGAGTCGACGAGTGCCAGCTGATCCCAGCCGTTGCAGAAGAAGTCGCCCAGCGGCACCGCGACGGCCGGTTCCGGTGCGTCGTCCCAGTACATCTGGAGCGTGAAATCGCGCAGCAGCGCGCGATCGGTGGTGAGCCACAGGTGCCGGATCACGCCGGGCCCGGAAAGGTCGGCGAGCGTGGCGGTTTCGCCGGGCCGCAGGTCGATGGACGGCGAGACCTTCCAGCCCCGCCCCAGCCCCGCCGCCGCGAACGCGCCGGTCCCGGAGATGGCTCGCCCGCCCCCACCGGGCTCACCGGTCGGGTTCTCCGCGCTCACCGAGCGGGTGCGCCGCCCGTCCAGCTGCCAGATCTCGTGCACCATGCGTATTTTCGCATGTAGGTCGACTGTGGGAAGCGGACATGGGGCGGACATGCGAATGCCGACGCCGTCCCACACCCGGCGTCGGCATTGCGGAGGATACTGCTAGGCCAGCTTCGACTTCAGGGTCGCGACGGTCGCGGCGTCGACGCCCAGGCCCTGCGACAGGAAGTTGTCGAAGGAACCGAAGTTGGCCTGGACCGCGTCGAAGGCGGAGTCGAGGAAGGCGCGGTCGACGCCGAGGACCGGCTCGAACAGCGACGGGTCCGTGACCAGGCCGGCGTGGACCAGGCCGTCGAGGGTGGCCTTGTTGGCGGCGGCCAGGTTGTCGTTGGAGTCCAGGTAGTCGTTGTAGACCTGGCCCTTGTTCGCGCCCAGGGCGGTCAGCAGGATGGCCGACATCCAGCCGGTGCGGTCCTTACCGGCGGTGCAGTGGAACAGCACCGGGCCGTTGGCGTTGGCGATCTCCTTCAGCGCGGCCGAGAACTGACCACGCGAGGTGGCGTCGGTGACCAGCCACTTGTAGTAGTCGATCATGTACTGACGGCCCTTGCCGTCGCCGAGCAGCTGCTGCTGGACCTCGGGGCCGCCCTGAACGGCCTTGGCGAAGAACAGGTAGAAGTCGTTGTTCGGGTCGTAGACCGGCAGCGACTTGGCCGGGATGGAGGCCGGTAGCTTGTCCGGGTTCTGCGAGCGCTCGATCGGGCTGCGGAAGTCGATGATCTCGGCGATGCCCGCCGACACCAGCTGCTGCTGCTCGCCGGCGCTCAGCTTGTTCAGGGCGTCGGAGCGGTAGACCGAGCCCACCTTCGTCTTCGCGCCGCCGCCGAGCGGGATGCCGCTCAGGTCACGGGCGTTCGGCGCGGTCGCCAGGTTCAGTGAGACGCCCTTGGGGGTCTGCAGCACCGGCACCGGCGCGGCCACCGCGGGGGTGACGGCGACCGGGGTGATGGCGATGAGCGCTGCGGCTACGCCGGTCAGGGTGCCGCGTACGGCGCGCGAGATCGTCACTGGGGGTATTCCTTTCGATCACGGACCGGGTCGTGGGGTATGCCCCGGTCCGGGCATAGATGCGCAAGAAGGAGACTGGTTGGTTTGCGTAGTGGACCGACCGGCCTCGGACGCGAGCGCGGCGCGCCCGAGGCGGTTCGGTTGCGGGCCGCGCCTATTCGGCGTCGGCCAGCAACGTGATGGTCCCGGCCGCGCCGTCCACCCGGACGCGCTGGCCGTCCTGCAGGCCGGTGCTGGCGGTCTTGGCGTCCACCACACAGGGGACGCCGAACTCACGGGCCACGATGGCGGCGTGCGAGGCCGCGCCGCCGATATCGGTGACCACCGCGCCCGCGTAGGCGAACATGGCGGTGTGGCCGGTGTCGGTCACCGAGGCGACCAGGATGTCGCCCGGCTCGATGTCGTCGTCGAGGGTCAGCACGCGCTTGACGGTGCCCTCCACCACGCCCGGGCTCACGCCGAGACCGGTGATGGTCTCGCCCACCGCGATCGCGCCGGAGATCTCCTCCGGCTCCCACGGGCCGTTGACCACGTCGGGCATGCGGAGGGCCTGGAAGCGGGTGCGCTCGTCCCGGCGGCGCGCCACCCGCTCCTTCAGATCGGCCGGGGCCCACAGGATCTCGTCCAGGTTCAGGAACACCGAGTCCTCGATCTCGGTGAGCTTGCCCGCCTTCACCAGGCGCGCGGCGCGCTCCTGGGTGGCCAGGCGCAGGCAGTTGGTGACCCGCACGACGGCGTCGCGGGCGCGCTCGCGGTAGACGGTCGCGCCGACGGCCATCTTGGCGGTGCGGCTGGTCGGCTCGGGCACCGGCTCCCGGTGCGGCGCGGGCATTTCCGCGGCCCGCCCGGCGGCGGTGACCAGCAGTTCGGGACGGTCGCCGAAGGTGCTGTTGATGAGCTCGCACTCGCCCGGACCGCGGTGGCCGATCTTGGCCAGCTCCTGGTCCAGGGCCTTGGAGAACTCCGGCGACTTCTCGCGGGCCGCGCCCACGTCACCGGTCTTGGCCAGCGCCTGCAGTCCGGCGTCCTTGCGGCACAGGGCCGCCAGCCGCTCCACGGCCAGCATGGTCTTGGCCGACTCCAGGCGGTTCAGGTCGATCTTGACCTCGCCCTTGTGGGCGGCGGTGGCCGCGCCGGTCATCATGACGCCGATGGAGGCCGCCTGCCACGCCTGGTTGAGGCGGTCGCGCCAGAGCAGGGCGCGGGCGTGCAGCTGCTCGTCGGTGAGCTCGGAGATCTGGTCGCGGTTCAGCGCTTCGGCGTGCGAGGCGGCATTGATCAGTTCGGCGGTCTTGCTGTACTGCAGGGCGGTCGAGGCGACCCGGCCCATGGCCTTGAAGGTGCCCGCGCGGGCAGCCATACCGGTCGGCATGGCGGGACGGCCCTTGGGGTGCAGCTCGAGGTCGCCGATGGTGCCGTAGACGTCGCGGCGCACGCTCTCCTCGTCCCAGCCGGGCATGTTCTCGGCGGAGAAGACGCCGATGGAGGCGTTGATGTACATGTGGTGGCCGAGCACGCTGGTCACGCGGGACACCCAGTGCTCGAGCGCGATCCCCTCGATGGCGATCATGTGGCCCATCGCCTCGTTGCCCAGGCGGATGGCCCCGGCCTGCAGGTCGATGGTGAGCGGGGTGAGCGGGCCGGGCAGCGCCTCGGAGGTGTTGGTGGCGGTGTAGACCGGGATGCGGTCGTCGACCAGATCGTCGAACTCGCCCTGCAGTCCCTCGGGGGCGGCGGAAGTCAGCTGGTAGCCGTCGGAGGTCGGGGCGTTCTGCGGCACCACGTGGGTCGGCAGCGGGATGGCGCCGCGGCGGCTGCGGAAGCCGGAGCCGCCGCTCTTGCGGCCGTGCAGGCCGCGCGCGGTGTCGGCGATGACCTCGGTGGCGTTCCAGCCGCAGCGGAAGCCCCACTGCTCGCGGGCCGCGCTCGCGTCGACCTTGGTCTGGGTCGCCGACGACTTCGGCAGCCACGCACCGTATTTCACGCCCGCCTCGGACAGGATGCGCTTGACCTCGGTGCTGGACACCTCGCCGGGCGCGGCCAGCTCGACCACGCCGCCGCGCTGCGACAGCGCCGCCAGCACCAGGAAGCGCTCCAGGTCGTCGTAGTGCAGCACCTGCACGCTGCCCTTGCCGCCGCTGGTCAGGCTCTCCAGGGTGCGCCAGCCGCCGTGATCGACACGGCGGCCCGCCACCAGCGCGGTGCGCACGATGAGCGCGTCGGCGCCGGAGCCGGCCACGATCTTCTCGACGCTCGAATCAGCGCCCGCCGCAACGGGAACCACGAGGCGCGCGCCGGATTCCTGGGCCGCCTTCGCGATCGCCGCGATCGCCGGGCCCGCCAGGTGCACGATCGCGTCGGCCCCGGCCGCGGCCCGCGCGCACACCTGCGCGTCGGACAGGTCGCCGACGGTCACCTCGACCCGCGGGTCCACGTAGCGGTGCCGCTGCCGGTCCAGACCGGATACCTCGTGGCCGGCGGCCAGCAGCATGCGCGCGACGGCGCGGCCGCTCGGCTCGGTGACTCCGGTGACCAGAATCCGCATTGACTCTCCTCCTCGTGCAGGCGTCCCCAACCACAGTGACGCCGTTCACACACCATCCCTATTGCACGAGGGTGTGACGGGTCGCAGTCCCGTTGAACGGGATCGGTGAATCGGTCAGCAAGATGGACCGCTAAGGAATGGCGGTCGGAGCGGGCACCGTCGAGGCATGACAGTGCGGAATTCGGTCACGCCGCGGGCGGCCGGCGAGGTGGGCCCCTACGACATCGAGACCGATGTGCTGATCGTCGGCTACGGCGCGGCCGGCGCTGCGGCGGCCTTCGAGGCCGCGCACGCGGGCGCGCAGGTGCTGATCGTGGACCGGGCGGGCGGTCCGGGCGGCGCGTCGGCCAATTCCGGCGGCGAGATCTACCTCGGCGGCGGCACCCCGATCCAGGTGGCCTGCGGCTTCGACGACACCCCCGAGGCCATGGCCGCGTTCCTGAAGGCCGCGCTCGGCGCGGGCGCGGACACCGCCAAGATCGACGAGTACTGCGCGGGCAGCGTCGAGCACTTCCACTGGCTGGTCGACCGCGGCGTGCCGTTCAAGCCGACCATGTGGAACGCCCCCACCTGGGTGCCGCCCACCGATGACGGCCTGATGTGGCTGGGTGAGAACAGCTGGCCCTTCACCGAACTGGCTCACCCCGCCCCGCGGGGGCACCGGCCCACCGCCAACGACTTCGGCGGCAAGCTGCTCATGGAATGCCTGGCCGCCGCGGCCGAGGCCGCCGGGGCCACCACTCGATTCGACACCTATGTCAGCACGCTGATCGTCGACGAGGACGGCGTCGTGGTGGGCGCGGTCGCGCGTCGCTACGGCGACGAGATCACCATTCGCGCCCGGCGCGGAATCGTGCTCACCACCGGAGGTTTCGTCGACAACGACGCCATGCTCGCCGCCCACGCGCCGCAGCTGCTCGGCCACACCAAGGTCAGCGCGGGCACCGACGACGGCTCCGGCATCCGGATGGCCCAGGCGCTGGGCGCGGCCGTGCGACACATGTCGGCCGGGCAGGTCGGCATGTCGCTGATCCCGGGGCTGGCCGTGCGCGGCATGGTGGTCAACGCGCTGGGTCGCCGCTTCGTCAACGAGGACACCTATCCGGGCCGGATCGGCCAGCACGCGCTCTACCGCCAGAACATGGGCGGCAGCTGGGCGGGCGACGACACCGCGGTGTGGGTCATCGTCGACGAGGAGGGCTTCGAGGACGTCCCCGAGCCCCAGCGCTGGGGTGTGCGGCCCACCCACGTCGCCGAGACGCCCGAGGAGCTCGAGGAACTCACGGGTCTGCCCGCGGGGTCGCTGACCACCGCCATCGGCCGCTACAACGAATTCGCCCGGCAGGGCGCGGATCTCGATCACCACAAGTACGCGCGCTGGCTGCGGGAACTCACCCCGCCGCTGGCCGCCATCGACGTGAAGGCCGGGGTCCGCCCGCCGTCGGAGGCCGGTGACCGGCGCGGCACCGGCGCCTCGGTGTTCACCCTGGGCGGGCTGCACACCGATCTCGACGGGCACGTGCTCGACCACGACGGCAAGCCGATCGCGGGTCTCTACGCCGCGGGCCGGGCCGCCAATGGCCTGCACGGTTTCGGCTACATCTCCGGAACCTCCCTCGGCGACGGCACCTTCTTCGGCCGGCGCGCCGGCACCGCCGCGGCCCGCCGCGCCTGACCCGTCCGCCGCCCGGCGCTTCGGCCCGACGGAAATGGTCGGTGGTCCAGTTGATTGCCGAGAGCCGGGATCGGGCACGCGGATTGGTTCTAGACTCGCTCGCTATGGATGTGCACTCGCGGCAGTTGCGGTATTTCGTCGCGGTGGCGGAGGACCTGAGTTTCACGCGGGCCGCGCAGCGGCTGCACGTGGCGCAGCAGGGGTTGAGTGCGCAGATCAAGCAGTTGGAGCAGGCCCTGGACCTGGTGCTCTTCATCCGGACCACGCGCAGTGTGGAGCTCACCGCGGCGGGCGAGGCGCTGCTCGAGGGGGTCCGCAGCGCGCTGACCACCTTGGGCCTGGCCGTCGAACAGGCGCGGGTGGCGCAGCGGCGCGAGTCCGACCGGCTGGTGCTCGGGTTCCTCGAGGGCGCGGCGCTGACGCTCACCGAGCCGATCCTGGCGGCTTTCCGGGAACGGCATCCGGACGTGACCGTCGATATGCGGCAGTTCACCTACGAGGAGCCCGCCGCCGGACTGGCCGACGGCAGCGTGGACGTGGCCTTCGCGCGACTTCCGTTCCGCGCGGACGGAATTCGCGTCGAGCCGCTGTTCTCCGAGCCGCTGGTGGCGCTGGTGCCCGCCGGGCATCCGCTGACCGAACTGCCCGAGGTGCGGGTGCGGGACCTGCTGGACCAGCCGCTGCTCGGCGCGGACAACGACGATCCGGTGTGGAATGCGTTCTGGGAGTTGCACGATCACCGCGGCGGGCATCCCGCGCCGGTGGTGTCGCGGTCGAAATCGCTGCTGGAGGAGCTGCACAAGGTGTCGGCGGGCGTCGGCGTGGTGCTGACCGTCGCGTCGGCGCGCTGGATGCCGTTTCCGCGGGTCCGGTTGCTGCCGATCGTCGATGCCCCGCGCAACGAGGTAACCGTCGCCTGGCCCGCGGAACACGAATCCCCGCTGGTGCGTTCGTTCGTCGAGATCGCACGGGAGGTCCGGGCCGCGCGTCCGGAACTGGTCGAGCTGCTCGAACGGCCCGATTTCGAGGATCGCACCCTGCCCGCTCACCTCTGATTGACAAGTGCCGCTTGTCAATCACCAAGGAATAGCTGTTTCACTTTGCTAACGGAACGCCTTACTGTCGCCAGACGTGGGCGGACAGCGCGGGGGGATGCGTCGTCCACCGCGAACCTCCCTGCGGTTCGTGGCCGCCTCGTTGTTCCCGATGAGGCGCACCCTCATTACCCGATGAGGGAATCTCGGATACCCGGCGCCGCCGGACACCGGCTTGAGCCCCCGGCGTCCGGCGGCGCCGGTTCCGTCCGCGCGTGTCGCTGCCGTCCGGGCGAGTCCGGGCGACCAGACTCGGAGACATGACGGCCCACGGTCAGGACCTCGACAAGCCCGCTGACGACAAGCCCGCTGACGAGAAGCCCGCTGACGACGCGCAGCCGGACACCCGATCGTTCCCGTCCCGTGTGTGGGCGCTCATCGCCCGCGTGGAGCGCGCGATCAACCCGAACTATCCCGGGCTGATCGTGGCGTGGATCTTCTTCCTGTGGGCGGTGTCGCCCTCCCTGCTGCCCCGGACCTGGCTGTTCGAGGGCCTGGTCTGCGGGATCAGCGCGGCCATCGGCTACGGCGTGGGCTGTGTGCTGGCGTGGGCGTTCGCGAAGTGGGTGCAGCCGCGGCTGCCCGACTCCGCCGAGGGCCTGGCCAAACTGTGGAATCCGAGCGAAACCACCAGGGCCGTCGGCAAAGTCGTGATCCTGGTCGGCACCATCGTCGGCGCCGCGCTGGTGCTGGCCCGGTCGGCCCGCTGGCAGCGCGACCTCGAAACGCTGATGGGGATGGAACCGACCACCACGTCGAGCTACCTGCGCGCCGAACTGGTGGCCGCGGCCACCCTCGCCCTGGTGATCGCCGCGTACCGCGTGGTCCGGTGGCTGATCCGGCTGATCGTGCGGTTGCTCAATATCGACTGGCACATTCCGCGCGGCCTCGCCTACCCCGGCGCGGTCGTCGTGGTGGGTGTGCTGGCGGTGCTGCTGTTCCAGGGCGTACTGGCGAAAGCCTTCTTCGCCACGGCCAATTCGGCGTTCAGCCTGCGCAATGGCAAGACCTCGGAGAGCGCCGTCCAGCCGCAGCTGCCCGAAAGGTCCGGCAGCCCACAGTCTCTGGCCGGATGGGACACCCTCGGTTCGGAGGGCCGCTGGTTCGTGGCCACCGCGCCGGCCGCTTGGCGGATCGCCCAGGTCACGGGAAAGCCCGCGCGCGAACCGATTCGGGTGTACGCGGGCCTGGACTCGGCGCCGGAGCCCGAGGACATCGCCGCCCTGGTGGTGCGCGAACTCGACCGCACCCACGCCTTCGACCGCAAGGTGCTGGTCGTGGTGACCACCACCGGCACCGGCTGGGTGGACTCCACCACCGCCTCCTCGATCGAGTACATGTACGGCGGCGACAGCGCCATCGCCGCCACCCAGTACTCGTACCTGCCGAGCGTGCTGTCGTTCCTGTCCGACCGCGAGAAGGCGACCGAGTCCGGGCGGCTGGTCATCCACGCCGTCCACGAGCGGTGGGCCCAGCTGCCCCCGGAGCGCCGGCCGAAACTGCTGGTCTACGGCGAGAGCCTGGGCTCGCAGGGCTCCGAGGGCGCGTTCTCCGGACTCGACGACATCCGCAGCCTGGTGGACGGCGTGCTGTGGGTGGGCCCGCCCAACTCGAATCGCATCTGGAGCCAGATCGAGCAGCGCCGCGACGTGGGGACGCCGGAGATCCTGCCGATCTACGCCGACGGCCTCATCGTCCGCTTCGCCGCCACCGCACCGGATCTCGCCCGCCCCGACCGCCAGTGGATCGACCCGCGCGTGGTCTACCTGCAACACGCCTCCGACCCCATCGTGTGGTGGTCGCCGGATCTGCTGTTCACCCAACCGGATTGGCTGAAGGAACCACGCGGCAAGAATGTCTCCAAATCCATCCGCTGGTGGCCCATCGTCACCTTCTGGCAGATCAGCGCCGACCTCGCCAACGCCCAGGGCGTGCCCTCGGGCCACGGCCACCGCTACGGCGACCTGGTCCTCGACGGCTGGGTCGCCGTCGCCCAGCCGACCGATTGGAACCCCGACCTCGACGCCGCCATCCGCAAGGCCCTCGACGAGGACATCACCTGGGAGTACGCCCACAAATAGATCCGGTGGGGCTCCTGCCCCGAGTGTCCGCCGGGCCCCTGCTCACGGCGGGGCCCGGCACTACTCTTGTCTCCGGAACCGATGTTCCGATGATCGGGACTATTTCGGTTCGAAACAGTGTGTTGGCCATAACTTCGATGGCAGGAAACTCTGCACGAGGAGGAACGCCCGCATGACTAACAAGGTGCTCGATCGGGTCCGCGATCTGCTGCCCGCGATCCGGGAACGCGCGGTTCAGGCCGAAGAGCAGCGGCGGGTGCCCGACGCCAGCATCGCCGAGCTCACCGAGGCCGGTGTGTTCCGCATGCTGCAGCCGGCCCGCTTCGGCGGCATGGAGGAGTCCCCGGTCGCCTTCTACGAGGTGATCCGCGCGATCGGCACCGTGTGCCCGTCCACCGCGTGGGTGTCCTCGGTGCTGGGCGCGCACCCGTGGCAGCTGGCCCTGTTCGAGGACCAGGCGCAGCAGGACGTGTGGGCCGAGAACCCCGACACCCTGGTGTCCTCCTCCTACGCGCCGACCGGCAAGCTGACCGTCGTCGACGGCGGCTACGAGCTGTCGGGCCGCTGGCAGTTCTCCTCCGGCTGCGACCACGGCCAGTGGGTGTTCCTGGGCGCACTGGTGCCGACCGCGACCGGCATGGACTACTACACGGTCCTGGTGCCGCGCACCGACTACCGCATCGAGGACACCTGGAACGTGTCGGGCCTGGCGGGCACCGGCTCCAACGACATCGTCATCGAGCAGGCCTTCGTCCCGGCCTATCGCGCCTACTCGGCCGCGGATCAGGCCAACCTGATCGGCCCCGGCCAGGCGGTGAACACCAACCCGCTGTACAAGATCTCGTTCGGCGCGCTGTTCTCCAACACCATCACCGCCCCGATCATCGGCGCGGCGCAGGGCGCCTACGACGCGCACATCGAGCGTCAGCGCGAGCGCGTGCGGCTGTCCTACGGCGGCCAGAAGGTCTCCGAGGATCCCTTCGCCCACGTCCGGATCGCCCGCGCCGCTTCGGAAATCGACGCCGCGGTGCTCCAGATGGAGCGCAACATGTCCGAGCAGCTGCGCTACGCGCAGGCCGGTGAGGAGATCCCGTTCGAGCTGCGGCTGGCCACCCGCCGCGACCAGGTGCGCGGCACCGAGCGCGCGCTCGAGGCGATCGACCTGCTGTTCAAGAACTCCGGCGGCCACGCCATCCGCCAGCCCAACATCATCGAGCGCAACTGGCGCGACGCCCACGCGGGCAGCGTGCACGTGATCAACGACGTGGAGCGCGCGCTGGCCATGTACGGCAAGGGCGCCATGGGCCTCGAGGTCGCGGATCGGATGCTCTGATGACCCTCAGCGCGGAGAGCACCACCAAGTGGGTGACCGTCGACGGTCACAAGCTCCGCTATCACGAGGCCGGTGAGGGCCCGGCGCTGGTGCTGCTGCACGGCTCCGGCGCGGGTGTCTCCGGCTGGGCCAACTTCGGTGAGAACCTGCCGGTGCTGGCCCAGCACTTCCGCTGCCTGATCCTGGATCAGCCGGGCTTCGGCGAGAGCGGTCGCCCGGAGGTGTACGAGCGCAACTACCTGCGCATCGCCGCCGACGCGGTGATCGGCCTGCTCGACGAGCTGGGCCTGGAGAAGGCGCACGTGCTCGGCAATTCCATGGGCGGCACGGTCGCGACCCTGCTCGCGCTCGAGCATCCGGGCCGCGTGGACCGCGTGGTGCTGATGGCCCCCGGCGGGGTCGGGGTGAACATCCTCGGACCCGAACCGTCCGAGGGCATCAACCGGCTCATGGAGTTCAATACGAACCCCAGCGACGAGAAGGCCATGGGCTTCCTGCGGGCCATGGTCTCGAACCCGGCCACCCTCACCGAGGAACTCGTCGCCAAGCGCCTGAAGGCCGCCGCCGACCCGAAGGGCCAGGCCGCCCTGCGCGACGCCTACGCCACCTTCTACAACCCGAAGCTGGCCGAGCCGGTTCCGCTGTGGGCGCGGCTCAAGGGAATCAAGCAGGAAGTGCTGATCCTGTGGGGCCGTGACGACCGGGTCACCCCGGTGGAGGGCTCGCTCTTCGCGGCCCGGCAGATCCCCAACGCGGACCTGCGCACCTTCGCCCGCTGCGGCCACTGGGTCATGGTGGAGCGCAAGGACGCGTTCGAGCGTTCGGTGATCGACTTCCTGAACAACGGCTTGTAGCAAGCGGTTTCCCGTGATTCGGGGGTGGGCGGTACCTCATGGGTGCCGCCCACCCCCCGAATTCGTTTTCCCGGATTCGGGCCCGGCGCTAGAGTCCGACCATGACGTGGACTGCTCCCGAGGTCACCCGTTCGCAGCAGCTGCTCGCCGGCGACGAGCGCGCCATGCTGCACTCCCTGCTCACCCGCGGCCGCGAGATCCTGCTGTGGAAATGCCAGGGCCTCACCGGCGCTCAGCTCGCGACCCGCAGCGTGGAGCCGTCCAGCATGTCCCTGCTGGGCCTGATCCGGCACATGACCGAGGTGGAACGCGGCTGGTTCCGCATGCGCGCGGCGGGCGAGGACCTGGCCTACATCTACTCCGACGAGATCAATCGCGACGGCGACTTCGACGACACCGACCCCGAGCGGGCCGAAGCCGACTACGCCCGGTTCGTCGAGGAACTGGCCCTGTGCGACAAGGCCGTTGCCGACCTGGCCCTCGACCACGCCGCCCCGCACCCCCGCACCGGCAAGGACCTGTCCCTGCGCTGGATCTACCTGCACATGATCGAGGAGTACGGCCGTCACGCCGGGCACGCCGACCTGTTGCACGAACGCATCGACGGGGCCACCGGCTACCAGTGATCACTCCGCGGCGCGGCGGCGGCCCTCGCGGAAGAACTCGGTGAGCGCGTCCAGGTCGCCGAGTTCGGCGATGGTGCGGGACGCGCCGAAGGACTGGTTCCAGAATTCGCCGGTGCGCGGCCGCCACGGGCCCACATAGGCGTAGGGCTCGCCGATCAGGGCGTCGCCGGGCGAGACCCCGTAATTGACTTCGTCGATGTCGATCCCGAGATCGAAATGCTCGGGCCACAGCACCGGCGTGCGGTCGGGGGCCAGGGCGCGCAGGGCGGCATCGCCGAGTCCGTAAGCGCTGGTGAGGATCCGGGACTGCCGGGCGTCGACGAACAGGGGCGCGTTCGGGTCCAACGTCGTGCGGCTCGCGTACACGCCCTCCGGCATCCCCGGTTCGACACCCGCCGCGGTGGCCAGCTCCGCGATGGTCGCGCCGTCCAGCTTCCCGATCGGCAGGTCGTCGAGCAGGAGGACATCGGCGCGCACCGCGAGTCGTGGCTCCTGCACCGTGGCGAATCCGCCGGGCACCGGGGTCAGCCGAATCGTCTTGCTGCGCGTGTATTCCGGTCCGGCCAGCAGTTGTTCGGCCACCGCGTGCAGGCTTTCGCGGGTCCGGCGGTAGTCGTCGATCGTCATCATGCGAGCAAGTCCTCCGGGATCGTCGGGACCTACAGGTCGTGTTCGTGGGCCCAGGCCGCCAGCTGGGTGCGGGAGGTCAGGCCGAGCTTGGTGAGAATGTGTTCGACATGGGTCTCGGCGGTGCGCACCGAGATGACCAGATCGGCGGCGATCTTCTTGTTGCTGTGCCCGGCCGCCACCAGCCGGGCCACGTCCTTCTGACGGCGGGTCAGCACATTGGTCTCCGACAGCGTCGCCGTCACGGAGCGGGCGGGGCGCTTGAGCGCGGGCGGCGCGGCGACCGGTGCCGGCTCCGGCGCGGCGGTGTGGCCGAGCGCGTAGTCGATGGCCTCGCTCAGCGGCAGGCTCGCGCCCGCGCCGAACGCGGTGCGGAAGGCTTCCTCGCCCAGGGCCTCGCGGACCTTGAGCCGCTCCTTCTCGCCGACCGCGACCGTGATGGTGTGCGCCAGCCGGATGGTGCTGCGCTGCAAGGACTCCGCCGCGCCCAGCAGCCGCGCGGCCCGCTCGTGGTCGCCGCCCGCCGAGACCGTCCAGGCCAGGCCCTCGAAGGCCGACGACAGCCAGATGCAGCGTTCGAACAGGGCCAGCTGCTCGATGGCGCGGCCGTGGAATTCGGCGGCCGCCTCCAGTTCGCCGCGCCGCCAGTGGTCGATGCCGACCGTCCACAGCGCCAGCCCGCCCAGCAGATGCGAACCGGAGTCGGTGGTGAGTTCCAGGAAACGCTCGGCCAGTTCGGTGCGGCCGGGCGCCTCCAGGACCATCGCCGCCATGAAAGAGAAGGCGTGCGAGTCCATCTCGATCGCGTTCTGCCCGGTTTCGGCGGCCAGCTCGATGGCGCTGCGGCCCAGTTCCAGGGAACGTTCGCGGTCGCTGGCGAAGGCCAGCAACGACCGGTCCAGCGCCACCTCGGCGAGGATGTCGTCATCGTCGAGGGTGGCGGCCAGTTCCATGCACTCGGCCACCAGCCGCGCCGCCGACTCCTGATCGCCCAGCAGGGCGGCCAGCGAGGCGGCCGAGGACAGCGCCTTGGCGCGTTCGGCGGTGCGCTCGGGGTTACGGGTGAGCGAGTCGGTGAGCCAGCGATAGCCCTCGGACAGGAACCGGTTGTGCTCCCAGAACGGGCGCAGCACCGTCACCGTGGCCATGGTGCGCAAGGGGTCGTCCTCGAGACCCGACCGCAGTGCCGCACGCAAATTCGCGTGCTCGCGGCTCAGTTCGCGGAACCACGCCACGTCGGCGGAGGTCCAGTACGCGGTCTGCCCCTGCATGGCCAGCCGCCGGTAGTGCTCGCGGTGCCGGGCCCGAACCTCCTGCGCCGTACCGCGTTCGGCGAGCCGGTCGGCGGCGAACTGGCGGATCGGCTCCAGCATCGAGTACCGGGCCACGTCGCCGTCGAAGCGCAGCATCACCACCGACTTGTCGACCAGCCCGGTGAGCGCCTCGATGAGCGCGCCCGGCGCCAGCTCGCACACCGCCTCCGCGGCGTCGATGTCGAAGCCGCCCGCGAACACCGAAAGCTGTTCCCACAGTGCCTGTTCGGCGGTGGTGCACAGGTCGTAGCTCCAGCGGATCGCACCCTCGATGGTCTGCTGCCGTTGCGGCGCGGTGCGCGGCCCGGCGCTGAGCAGCCCGATGGTGTCGTCGAGGCGGTCGCGGATCTGCTCGGGGGTGAACATGCGCAGTCGCAGCGCGGCGAGTTCCAGCGCCAGTGGCATGCCCTCGAGGCGGCGGCAGATCTCGGCGAGCACCGCCCGATTGGCGGGGGTGGCCTCGAAACCCGGGTTGGCGGCGGTGGCCCGCTCGATGAACAGCTGCAGCGCGTCGCCGTCCTCGCCCAGGGTGTCGGGCACGGTCAGCGGCGGCACCGGCATCACCTGTTCGCCGGGGATGCCGAGCACCTCGCGGCTGGTGGCCAGCACCCGCACATCGGGGGTGGTGGCGATGATCCGGCCGACCAGCGCGGCGCACGCCTCGATCAGATGCTCACAGTTGTCCAGAATCAGCAGCAGCCGCTTGTCGGCCAGGAATTCGGTGAGCCGGGGCAGCGGCGCGGTGGACTCGTCGCGCAGGTTCAGCGCCTCGGCGACGCTCAGCGTGACCAGGGCAGGATCGTGCACGTCGGCCAGCTCCACCAGCCACACGCCGTCCGGGAACGCCCGCGCCACCAGGTGCCCGATCTGCCGTGACAGGCGGGTCTTGCCCATGCCGCCGGGGCCCAGCAGGGTCAGCACCCGGGTGGTCGGCAGCAGACGCTTCGCGGTAGCCAGTTCTTCGCGACGGCCGACGAATGAAGTGACCTCTTCAGGGAGGTTTCCATTGACACGCCGCGCCATGGGGTCCAACCTATGTGATTTGCCGCATTCAGTGCCAGCAGGCACGCATAAACCCAGCTCGCGGGCGCCCTCGGTGTGCGCGGCGATACACTCGGCCGGGTGCCGAGCAGAAGCCGCCGCGCCCGCCTCGCCGACGTCCACGACCTGGCCGGGGCCATGCCGCACGTCACCGTCGAGCACGGGCCCGCGGGCAACCCGGTCTATCAGGTGGGCCGCAAGTCCTTCGTCTACTTCCGCACCCCGCGCCCCGACGCCGCCGACCCGGACACGGGGGAGCGCTACGACGACGTCATCATCATCTGGGTGCCGTCCGAGGACGACAAACTGGCCCTGACCCAGGATCCCGGCTCACCGTTCTTCACCACGCCGCACTTCCGGGGACACCTGTCGGTTCTGGTGCGCGGCAGCCGAATTCCCGAACTGACCCTGGGCGAACTCGCCGAAGTCGTGCAGGACGCCTGGCTTTCGCGGGCCTCGGCCACTCGCGCCCGTCGGTGGCTGGCCGAGAACGGGCCCACCGCTCAGGGGTGAGCCGACGGCTCCGCGCTGTCCGGCCGGGTCAGCGCCGCGCGCAGGCTCGCGATCAGGACAGCCTGTGCCGCACGGCCTTCCGGGGTCGGCGTCAGCGGATAGACGTGCACCAGATCCGCGGCCTCGTGATAGTCGACCGCCACGCCCGCGGCCCGGGCCTTGCCGACCAGCAGCCGCACATCTGGTGCGAGGATGTCGCGGGTGCCGCAGAACACGGTCAGCGGCCCGAGCCCGGTGAAGTCCGCGAACAGCGGGCTGACCTGCGGGTCGGTGATGGGCAGCGGTCCGCTCCAGTGCTCGCCGAGTACCAGGCCGCCGGGGCGGCCCAGCCACGGGTCGCTCGGCTGCACCTCGGCGATCTCCGGATTGCTCATCGACAGGTCCAGGGCGGGGGAGATCAGCACCGTGCGCGGCAGCGTCACCTCGTGCTCGTCGCGCAGCAGCAGGGCGGTCGACAGCGAGATCTGCCCGCCCGCCGAATCACCGGCCAGGCACACCTCGCCGTATCGGGCCCGGTTGGCCAGCACCAGCTCCGCGAAGGCCGGGATCACCCGATCGGCGGTGCCGAACGGGATCAGCGGGTAGATGGGAAGCGTGACAGTGGTTTCCGCGCGGGCCGCGATCTCCGCGGCCAGCCGCCAGTGCTGCGGCGCGATCTCGTTCACCCAGCCCCCGCCGTGCGCGTAGACGACATTGCCGCGGGCGCGACCGGACCGCGGCGTCAGCGTGTAGACCGGCCGGACCGAATCGTGGAGCACCGAGACCTCGACATCCGAGCGCAGCCGGCGCGGCGGGCCGTAGGGCAGCGGCCGCAGGGTGCGCTCCCGGATGCGTTCCCGCGCGCCTTCCGCGGTGATGAACGGGCGATTGGCGCGCGTGGCCCGCAGATACCAGGGCACTATCCGGCTGAGCAGGCTGGGCATTCGAGCCTCCGGGGTTTCTGGGGTGCCCACACCGCGTCGTGTGGCCGCTCCCGCCGACGATACCGAAACCCCGGCCTATCCGTTCTCGACGACGGCGCCGGTCAGGAAGGCGGACATGGCCTCGGCCACGGCGTCGGGGCGATCCAGCATCGACAGGACGTAGGCGTCGTCGAGTTCGACCAGGCGGGCCTTGGGGATCAGCTCGGCCAGGCGGCGGCCGTGCTCGCGCGGCATCACCTTGCCCGCCGACGACCACAGGATCAGGGCGTCGCCGGGGAAGTCGCGCAGCGCTTCGGTATTCGCGATGTACTCGGCCTTCGACCGCGGGGAGCGCGCGTAGCCGAGCAGGTCCCGTCGAATCCGCTTGTCCCGCAGGCCCGGTTCGGTCCAGCCGCGGACCAGGTCGTCGTCGATCGGGCGACGCGCCATCCAGCCGAACATGACCGGGGTGGCGCGCAGCCACGACACCCGTAACTGCCTGAGCGCCAGCGTGACTCCGCCGGGCAGCGCGCACGCCACGATGGCGGTCTTGCCGGGCAGTCCGGGCGGGAAGTTGTCGAACGCCTCGCAGGGCAGCACGATCAATCGCCCGACCCGCTCGTCGAGGCCGTACGCGGTGAGGAACAGCCCGCCGCCCCAATCGCTGTGCACCAGGGTGACATCGCGCAGATCCAGCGCGGCGAGGAATTCCGCGAGCAGCCGATTCAGCCCCCGCATGCTCAGGTCGGCGTCCGCGCGCAGCGGTTCGGGGTGTGCGCCCAGCGGCAGATCCGGCAGCACGTACCGGAAGCCCGCGGGCAGCTTGCCGATCACCTCGTCCCACACCGTGTGATTCATCAGCAGACCGTGCAGCAGCACCACCGCCGGTCCCTCGCCCCGCTCGGTGTAGTGCATCGGTCCTGCGCTCAGTTCGACTGTCGGCATCGCCTTCTCCCCTCTAGAGCACACGCTCTAGTGCGTTTGCTCTAGTCTGGACGGGTGAGCGAGAAGCTGTCAACCACCACCCGGGATCGCCTGGTCACCGCCGTCGCCGAGCTCATGCGCGTCCAGGGCTACAGCGCGATCACCGTCAAACAGATCACCGCGGCCTCGGGCGCCCCGATGGGCTCGCTCTACCACCACTTCCCGGCCGGGAAGGCGGGCATCGCGGCGGAGGCGCTGCGCACCTCGGGCGCGGCCTACATCCAGTTGCTGCCGCTGCTCATGGACATGCACGAGGATCTGCGCGAGGCCGTGCCCGCCGCGTTCACCGCCGCCGCCGAGACCATCGAGCAGAGCGGATGGATGAACATGTGCCCGGTCGGAACCGTGGCCGGGGAGGTGGCCGACAGCGAACCCGGGATCCGCGAGGTGGCCGCGGACGTCATGCGGTCCTGGATCGACGAGGGGACAAGCTATTTCGTGCGGCGCGGCCTCGGGGAAGCCGATGCCCGGGAGCTGATGGTGGCCGTATTGTGCGCCCTGGAAGGCGCGTTCGTGCTCAGCCGCACCCTGCGATCCACCGAGCCGTTGCTGGCGGCGGGGCAGGCGATGGGAGCGCGCGTGAACCAGCTGCTTGACATCAACATTGGTTGAGGTTGGAGGGTGGGGTCATGTCGACCGAAACCACCCTCGCCGTCACGCCCTTCGATGACACGACCGCCGAGACCCTCGCGCGCTCGCTGTCGCACGCGGTCGTCGTCGGCATCGGCGAGTCCACCCGTTTCGCCCACCAGACCTTCGCCGTGCGCGACGCGATCTTCCGGAACCTGGTCGAGCGCCACGGCTTCCGCACCCTGGCCGTGCAGGACAGCGCCGACGTCGGCGCGACCCTGGACGCGTACGTCCGCACCGGCGCGGGTACCGCCGTCTCCGCCCTCGACCTGTCCTGGCGGCCTTGGCGCACAGCGGAAATGGCGGAGGCCCTGACCTGGATCCGGGAGTTCAACCAGGCCCGCCCCGACGATCAGGTCGGCATCATCGGCGTCAAGCCGGTGCAGGCCAAGCCCGAGGACTACGACACCGTCCTGGACGCGGTCCGGGCCCACGCGCCGGACCGCGCCGCCGAACTGGCCGCGCACCTGGACCCCATCCGCACCGCGCACACCGTCGACGAACACGTTCAGCGCGCCCGCGGCGTCCACCCCGGCCGCCGCTTCCTCGACCACGCCCGCGACGCGTCGGCGCTGGTGGCGTCGATCCCCGAAATCGGCGAGACCGTCCGCGCCCGAATGGCTTTGATCGAGGAGTTCCACCGGAACAGCGTCGCGGGCCGGGGCAGTTTCGCAGGCGACGGCGAGCGGTGGGCGGCCACGATCATCGATCACCTCGGGCGCACCGGATCGCGCACCGTGTACTGGGACGGCATCGCCCACGTCTCCGCCGGGGCCGCCGCGATGGGGCTCGCCGCGGGGCAGGAGGCGCCGGCGAGCGTCGGCAGCATGCTGCGCGCCCACTTCGGCCGCGACTACGCCGCGGTGGCGATCGGATTCCACCACGGCGATGTGGGGGTGGCCCAGATCCCCGCTCCGGCACCGGATTTCCTGGACGCGCGGCTGGGCGCTGCGGGTCCGGCACGGCTGTGGCGGGATCTGCGCGCCGAACCGCTCCCCGGTCCGGCCAAGTTGCGCGTGATCAGCGGCGTCTACGACCCGGTCCGGGATGCCGACGAGCACTTGGCGATTCGTGATCTGCCGGAGGCCTTCGACGTGCTGATCCACCTGTGCGAGGTGACCGCGGTGCGCTGGCTGCCGTGAGCCTGCCCGAACCCGCCCCGGCGTCGCATACGCTGCGCCGGTGAGCGAAGACCTTGGGGAAGACTTCCGGCACCCGACGGAAGAGCAACGGCGGCAACGCGATGCGGAGGCGAACGAGTGGTGGGCGCGCAATTACGGTCGCCGAGTGGAGCTGGGCGGCTTCGGTGAAGCGCTCTCGGCGCTGCTGGCCACCGAGCTCAACGACTGGTCGTGGGCCGAGATCGACGAGGTCTATACGAAATTGGCCTGGGAGTCGACCCGCGACGACGCAGCCGGGCTGGTCTTCGCGGCCGTGGACGGCGCGGAACTCGTCGCCGTCGAGACCCGGCGCGTGGCCACCGCGCCGGGGTTCGGGTACGGGGAGTTCACACAGCTCGTGCTGTCGTATCCCTGCGGGTCGGCCGTCGTCGACCACGTGTTCACCACCGCGCTGGCCGACTGCATCGGCGTCCTGGGCGAACCGGACCTGGTCGGCGGCCCGGGCGCACAGGCGATGTGGTGGCGCGGCGGGGAGATCGTGACTTTGGGCCGGTCGATCCGGCCGATCGAGGTGAGCCTGCGGATCGAACCGCGCGGCCCGCGCGAGACCGAGCGGGAGTTCGACTGGGAATACCGTGAGGAGCACTGGCCGGGGGAATGCTGGCTGGCGTGGCCGGACGAGTCGCGCGCATGGGACATCGGGGCGCTGGGCGACAAGGAGCCCGACGCGGCCACCCTCGAGGAGCTCGAGGACCACATCGACCGCCTGTTCCTGTCGCTGACCGTGGACCTGCCGGTCCTGCATCCCCTTGTCCCGCACGTGATCTGGGTGATCACCCCGGCCGATCGCCCACACTGGATCGCGCAGGGCTTCTTCGCCGCCAACGCCCAGTCCCGGCTCGAGGTTCGCGAGGACGACCACGCGCGCGGGCAGATGTACAACCACGGCGTCGGCGCGGCCCGGCAGATGGCGGCCGAGACCAAGGCCGCGATCCGCCGCTCGGGCGTGAAGTACCCGTCGGACTTGCGTTTTCAGGCCTGGGTGTCCCCGGCGAAACCGGCCTTGCAGGCATTCCGGCTCGGGCTGCGCTGGGACGAGCACCGCCCGGACGACGACTGAACCCGGTCGCTACCCGACCGCGGGAATGTCGGTCAGCAGGTGGCTCATCCGATCCCGCTTGGTGGTCAGGTAGTGCACATTGTGCTCGGTCGGCTGGGTCTGCAGCGGGATCCGGGCGTGCACCGCGATGCCGTGGGCCTGCAGGCCGGACTGCTTTGCCGGGTTGTTGCTCAGCAGCCGAACCGAATTCACCCCCAGATCGCGCAGGATGTGGGCGGCCGCCCGGTAGTCGCGGGCGTCGATGGGCAGGCCGAGCCGGACATTGGCGTCCACGGTGTCGGCCCCGCCGTCCTGTAATTCGTAGGCGCGCAGCTTGTTGAGCAGCCCGATGCCCCGGCCTTCCTGACCGCGCAGGTAGACTACGACCCCGCGGCCCGCGGCGGCCACCGCTTCCAGGGCGGCGTCGAGCTGTTCGCCGCAGTCGCAGCGCAGCGACCCGAAGGCGTCGCCGGTCAGGCATTCGGAATGCACTCGGGCCAGGGCGTTCTCGCCCGACGGGTCGCCCAGGACCAGGGCCAGGTGTTCGTCGCCGGTGTGGGCGTCGGCGTAGCCGAAGACCCGGAAATCGCCGAAGCGGGTGGGCAGCCGGGTCTCGACCTCGCGGGAGATGCCGTGCTCCAACCGTTTCCGGTACTCGATCAGGTCGGCGATGGAGACCAGCGGGATGTCCCATTCCTTGGCCAGGATCAGCAGATCGGGGAGCCGGGCCATGCCGCCGTCGTCATCGACCACCTCGGCGATGACACCGGCGGGGCGCAGCCCGGCCAGGCGCATCAGGTCCACGGCGGCCTCGGTGTGGCCCGGACGGCCCAGCACGCCACGGTCGTTGGCGCGCAACGGGAACACGTGGCCCGGGCGGGAGAGCTGTTCGGCGGTGGTGCGCGGGTCGGCCAGCAGGCGCATGGTGTGCGCGCGGTCCGCCGCGGAGATGCCCGTGCTCACACCGGTGACGGCGTCCACGGAGACGGTGTACGCGGTGCCCTTGGGGTCCTCGTTGACCGCGGTCATGGGCGGCAGCCCGAGCCGGTCGCAGTCCTCGCCGGTCATGGGCACGCAGAGGACGCCGCTGGTGTGCCGCACCAGGAACGCGATGTTCGCCGCGGTCGCGTGTTCGGCGGCCAGGATCAGATCGCCCTCGTTCTCGCGGTTCTCGTCGTCCACGACCAGCACCATGCCGCCGCGGGCCACCGCCGCCACCGCGCTCTCGATGGAGTCCAGTGCACCGGTCATCGTCGACCAACCTCTCCGGCCGCACGAACGATGGCTTGCAGAACTGTGGGCTTGCGGCCTATTACCAATAGAAATATGACTGGCGGAGAACATCGAGGTCAGGTCTCGCTGAGCGGTCACGGAAAGGGCCCGGAAGCGTATCGCTCCCGGGCCCTTCCCCTTCAATCAGTGCCTCACGGTCAGTGCCACAGACTGCCCTGCGGTCAGTGCCACAGAGTGTCCTGCGGTCAGTGCGCGGCACCACCCGTCGCCGGGGTCCGGCCGTGCTTCATGATGAGCGCTCCGACGAGCGCCACCACCGCGGAGGCAGCCACGAAGTAGAAGCCCAGCTCGTAACCCTTGTCGGCGTACAGCATCGGGATCTCCTTGGTGACCGGTGGCGCGCCCGTCACCGACACCACGGCCTTGACCGGGTTCGCGGTCAGCAGCGCGGTGGCCACCGCGAGACCGATCGCCGCGCCCATGGCCTGCATGACGCCGAGCATGCCCGCGCTGATGCCCTGCTGTTGCGCCGGAACACCTTCCACGATCAGGTTCGGCGTGGACGCGTAGTAGAAGGCGAACGCGACACCGTAGACCGCGCTGATCAGCGCCTGGGTCTGCCAGCCGTGCGACAGCGCCGCGTAGGCCAGACCGCTGCCCACGAAGATGGTCAGCGCCGTCACCAGCGGCCAGCGGGCGCCCGAGCGCCGGATCCACAGACCGCCGAGGAATCCGAAGATCATGGCGATCAAGGACTGTGCGAGCGTCACGTGGGTGGCGAACTTCATCAGCGTGAAGTTGTCGCCGTAGCTGTAGCCCGGTTCCAGATCCACCTTCACCATGTCCGGCGGCAGGTGCTGGTACACCGCCTCCGGTGGCACCTGGGCGTTCACCATCTCCGGGGTCACCTGGGCGTTGACCTTGTCGGTCAGCTGCTGCTTCAGCTCCGCCGGCAGCTCCATGCCCGGGGGCATGGCGGCCTTGGCCTGCGCCTCGGCGGCAGCCAGGCCCTGGGCGCGCGCCTGGGTCAGCGCCTGCGCCTGCGCCTGTGCCAGCGCACCCTGCTTCACCTGTTCCCAGGTGGCGTCCTTGACCTGCGAGACGACCTCCGACGACGGCGGCGACTGGGTCATGTAACCGGTTGCGTAGGACTGGTATCCGATCATGAACGAGGCCAGCAGACCGATGAACAGCACCACGCTGACGCGCGGGTTGAACAGCAGCTTCATGTCCATGATGGGGTTCTTGGCCCGCATCTCCACGATCGGGAACAGCGCCAGCAGCGCCAGGCCGCCGATCAGCCACACCAGCGTGGACGGCTTGCTCCAGCCCCAGTCCTGGCCCTTGTCCAGGTACAGCAGGGTGAGGGTGGCACCCGCGCCGAGCAGCACCGCGCCGATGATGTCCAGGCGCTGCGGGGTGCGCAGCTTGGACTCCGGGACGAAGGCGATCAGCAGCGGCGTCATCACCAGGGTGAAGATGAACAGGAACCAGAACAGTCCACGCCAGCTGGTGTGATCGGTGATGTAGCCGCCGATCAGCGGACCCGCGAGCGCCGAGACGCCCAGACCCGTGGAGGCGATGCCGAGGCCGATGGGCACCATGCGGCGCGGCATCAGGTCGCGGATCAGGCCGTAGGACACCACGGTCGTCGCGATGGCGGTGGCCTGCAGCGCGCGGCCCACGAGGAAGATCGCCCAGGTGCTGGTGAGCGCGCACATGGCCGTGCCGATGAGGAACAGCCCGCCGCAGATCAGGAACATCCGCTTCTTGCCGTAGATGTCGCTGAGCTTGCCGATGAGCGGGGACACCGCGGCACCGAAGATGCCGAACACGATGATGGCCCAGTTGATGTTCGCGCCCTGGTCGGGGAAGGTCGGCGCGATCTGGCGCAGGGCGGAGGCGACCATGACGTACTGCATCGGGGAGATCTCGGTGAACAGCACGATGATCGCGAGGACCGACCAGATCCTCAGGTTTGACGCGCCATCGAGACGACCCGAGTCGTCAGGCGCAGTTCCGGGCGGCACCGCGGTGTCGACGGAGGTGGACATAGTGCGTCCTCCAGGGTGGGTAGTAACACGATCATGTGAACCGTGTCACGGCCGAGGAGTGCTGCCCATCACAAAGTCCGGTCAGTGGGAATCACCGGAATTCTATTTCTTCGCGGTCTTCCTGCGGCTACGCTGTCTCGCCAGTTTGTCCAAATCTGACAGCAAGTCCTCTGCGAATTCCTTCTCCGCCTCGTAATGCTTGACGCACCACCGCAAGACCGCGCTGGGGTAGGCCCAATCCGGATTCACGTCCGCGCCCTCGGCGTCGGCCTGTGCCCGGCGGCGCATGGTCTCGGTGTATTCGATGTGCTGCTGCAGGATCTCGCGCATCCGGTCCGGCTCGGCCAGATGACCGAGCCAAGCCCGCAGCATCACACTGTGTTTGAGCACCGGGGCCTCGACGGGGGAGTGGTTGACCCACTCCGAGGCGGCCTCGCGCCCGGCCTCGGTGATGGCGTACATGCGCTTGCCGCGCATGCCGTCCTCGGAGACCACGGTCCGCGACACCGCGTACCCGTGTTTCTCCAATCGCTTGAGCTCGGCGTAGATCTGGGAGAACGAGGGGCTCCAGTAGAAGAACTGCAGACTCCAGTCGGCCCACTTCTTGAGGTCGTATCCGGAGAGTTCCTCGGCATGCGAGAGCATTCCGAGCACCGCCCACGCGGTCGTGGGCAGGTCCGGAATCGCCCGCGCCTCCGCGGACGGCACGCCATCGATCATCATCGAACTGTATCGCCCCGGCATGTGCCCGCTCCGATCAACGCCAGTGCGCGCGACGCGGGAACAGGGTGCGGCCGGCCTCGTGGGCGACCTCGAGCACGACGCGGGCCAGCCGGTCGTAGCTCATGCCCTCGGCGCGACCCGACAGCGACAGCGCGGCGGGCGCGGTGCCCCGTCCCCGCAGCGGCGCGGCGACGCAGGCGATGCCGGCGATGGCCTCCTCGCGGTCGATGGCCACACCCTGGCGCAGGCGGATCTGCTGGAGCTCGCGGGTCAGCGCCTCGGGCTCGCAGATGGTGCGCGGGGTCAGGCGCGGCAGGCGGGTGCGCAGCGCGGCCTCGGCGATGTTGGGCTCCAGACAGGCCAGCATGGCCTTGCCGAGAGCGGTTGCGTGCGCGGGCATCCGGCCGCCCAGGCGGGTGGGCAGGCTCGCGGCGAAGCGGCCACCGGCCTTGTCCAGGTAGACCACGTCGCGGCCGTCGAGCACGGCCAGGTGGCCGACCATGCCGGTGCGCTGGCTCAGCTCGTGCAGCAGCGGGGAGACGGCGTCGCGGATCTCGTTGTGGTCGGCGGTCAGGCCGCCCAGCTCGAGGGCGCGCATGCCCAGCCGGTAGCCGCCCGAGGTGTGGGCCAGCCAGCGCAGCTTGATCATCTGGTCGAGGATCCGGTGCACGGTGGACCGCGGCAGCCCGGTGCGCTCGACCAGACCGAGCAGCGTGAGGGTCGGGGTGGAGGCGTCGAAGGCGTCCAGGATCAGCGTCATGCGCTCGATCATCGAGACGGGGACCTCGGCACTCGCGCGAGATTCCTTGGCGCGCATGGGGTTGTGGGGGTGTCGAGTATCCGCGGGCGGCAGCATGGCGATGGTCATATGTACCTCCGTTGGTTCATATCCGGGCTGGGTGTATCGGATGGGGCTATTCCGATCAGGCATGTACCTAGCTCGGACCTTGTGCTACCCATCACAGTGCCGCACGCCACAACCTGCGGAATCGGGAGAACTACGTAAAACCTACGGATCCGTGTCCCGATCACCGAACCACCGTGTTGACGCCTCCTGCTCACGACCTGCTGTCATGACTGCTAGCTATATTTCGGATCGAAATAAGGAGGAGCCGGTGCTCGATCAGACCCCGGCCATCGACGCGACGGCCTTCAAGACCGTCCTCGGGCGTTTCTGCTCGGGGGTCACCGTGATCACCGCCCTCGACGAGGACGAGCCGCTCGGCTTCGCCTGCCAGTCGTTCGCATCGCTGTCCATCGACCCGCCGCTGGTGAGCTTCTTCCCGGCGCGCAGCTCGAGCACGTGGCCGCGCATCCGCGAGATCGGGCGGTTCTGTGTCAACATTCTGGCCGACGACCAGGCCGAGCTCTGCCGGCAGCTGGGCCGCCCCGGGCCGGACAAGTTCGCGGGCGTCGAGTGGGCCCCCTCGGAGAACGGTTCGCCATTGCTCGCGGGCGCCATGGCGTCGATCGACTGCGAGCTCTACGACGAGGCCGACGGCGGCGACCACACCATCGTCATCGGACGCGTGACCTGCTTGAATGAACATTCCGAAGCCAAGCCGCTGCTGTTCTACCGCGCCGCGTTCGGTCGTCTCGAGCATCCGTAATCGGGCCCGTCTCGACTATCAGTAGTCACCGCCCGGCCAGTGAGACTGCGCTGTCGTCACCGTCACACCGGCCGCAACCATCGAAGCAAGGCAAGGGAGAGGAATTCACATGACCACCACGGACAGTGAGGTGCGAGTCATCGATGCCGGGAAGCCCCCGACTCGATTCGCGCGCGGCTGGCACTGCCTGGGCCTGGCCGACTCCTTCCGCGACGGAAAGCCGCACACCGTCAAGGCTTTCGGCACCGAGATCGTGGTGTTCGCGACCGAGAACGGCGACCTGAACGTGCTCAACGCCTACTGCCCCCACATGGGCGGCAACCTGGCCGACGGCACCGTCAAGGGCGACTCCATCGCGTGCCCGTTCCACGACTGGCGCTGGAACGGTAAGGGCAAGTGCACCGGCATCCCCTACGCGCGCCGGGTGCCCCCGCTGGCCCGCACCAAGGCGTGGCCGACCATGGTCGAGAACAAGCAGCTGTTCGTCTGGCACGACCCGGAGAACAAGCAGCCGCCCGCCGAGCTGGCCATCCCGCGCATCGACGCCGCCTTCGACGACCAGTGGACCGACTGGACCTGGAACTCCATGATCGTCGACGCCAACTGCCGCGAGGTGGTGGACAACGTCGTCGACATGGCGCACTTCTTCTACGTGCACTACGGCTTCCCGACCTTCTTCAAGAACGTCTTCGAGGGCCACACCGCCAGCCAGTACATGACCTCCGTGTCGCGCGAGGACATGATGGGCGAGACCGCCAAGGCGCTGGGCGGCAAGAACGTGCTGCAGTCGGAGGCCTCCTACTACGGGCCGTCCTACATGATCGACTACCTCGAGAGCGAGAGCCCGAACGGTCTCGTGGTCGAGGGCTACCTGATCAACTGCCACTACCCGATCAACGAGAACCAGTTCGTGCTGCAGTACGGCGCCATCGCCAAGAAGCCCGAGGGCGTCCCGGCCGAGCAGGCCGCGGAGATCGCCGCCAAGTTCGTCGGCGGCCTGGGCAAGGGCTTCGAGCAGGACGCGGCCATCTGGAAGCGCAAGTCGCGGATCAACAACCCGCTGCTGTGCGAGGAGGACGGCCCGGTCTATCAGCTGCGTCGCTGGTACGAGCAGTTCTACGTGGACGCGGCCGAGGTCGCGGACGAGATGACCGACCGCTTCGAGTTCGAGGTGGACACCACCCGCGCGGTCACCGCGTGGGAGGCCGAGGTCGCCGACAACCTGGCCAAGCGCGACGCTGCCGTGGCGGGCCACGTATCCAACACCGGCGCCTGAGAGGCATTGCCATGGACGAGGTTTCGTGCCGGTCCTGCGGGACCTGCGTGCTGGTGGAGAAGTTCAGTGACCAGCACACCAGCGTGCAGTGGAACAAGGACGCGCAGGCCGCGTGCACGGAACTCGAGAAGACCGGGTTGCGTTCGCACACCTGCCGTGAGCTGCGGGCCAGCATCGACGAGGCCGTCGCCTCGGGTGCGCTGACGGTCAGCACGCGGGACACGGACGTACAAACCCGCGGGCGAACTCTGACCTGAGTGAGTGCCGGCCCGCCGCGGGCCGGCCTCCTCCGGGTGGGCCTTCCGACATCGTCGGCGGTCGGCCCCGGCTATCTGATACCCGCCTGGGCGGGTTCGAAACGAACAGCACAGGAATGGAACTGGTGGAACGGATGACGGTCACAGACTTCGAGGTAGACGAGGCCGTGGCGACCGCTCAGGTGAGCGGGATCACATCGGCGACGATCGTGCGCGTGGTGCGCGAGACCGCCGACGCGGTGTCGCTCGAGCTCGTTCCCGACGCCGCGCACGCCGAACGGTTCTCCTACCGTCCGGGCCAGTTCCTCACCCTGCGCATCCCCAGCGACCTGACCGGCTCGGTCAGCCGTTGCTACTCGCTGTCGAGTGCCCCGCACGAGGGCGGCCCGCTGAAGGTCACCGTCAAGCGGACCGTCGAGGGCTACGGCTCGAACTGGCTGTGCGACAACGCCGCCGAGGGCCTGGCCCTGGACGTGCTGCCGCCCGCCGGCATCTTCACCCCCGGCTCGCTCGACACCGACCTGCTGCTGTTCGCCGGCGGCAGCGGCATCACCCCGGTGCTGTCCATCCTGAAGTCCGTGCAGGCGCAGGGCAGTGGCCACTGCACGCTGATCTACGCCAACCAGCACGAGAACTCGGTGATCTTCGCCGAGGAACTCGCGGAACTGGCTGCCGCGCACCCGGATCGGCTGCTGGTGCTGCACTGGCTGCAGTCCGTGCAGGGCCTGCCCAGCGTGGCCACCCTGGCCGCGCTGGCCCGGCCGTGGGCGGGCCGGGAGGTCTTCGTCTGTGGTCCCGGCCCGTTCATGGACGCGGTCGCCGCCGCCATGAACGAGCTGGGCGCGGACCGCAAGCGCGTGCACGCCGAGAAGTTCGTGTCGCTGTCCGGCAATCCGTTCGAGGTCGACACCGCCGCGAGCGAGGTCGTGATCGACGACGGCGACGCCGCGACCGTGCAGGTCGAACTCGACGGCGAGAACCACGAAATGCCCTGGCCGCGTCAGCAGACGCTGCTCGACACCATGCTCGCCAAGGGACTGGACGCCCCGTACTCGTGCAAGGAAGGCGCGTGCAGCGCCTGCGTGTGCCGCGTCCTGACCGGCGAGGTCACCATGCGCCGCAACGAGATTCTGGAGGAGGAGGACATCGCCGACGGCTATGTGCTCGCCTGCCAGGCCGTTCCGGTCACCGACGACGTCACCGTCACCTATTCCTGATATCCCGAACCCCCGAGGAGTATCACCATGGCTGCCTTCGCCTCGCTCGGCTACGTGCGCGCCCACATCGCCGATGTGGACGCCTGGCGCGCGTTCGCCTTCGACACCATCGGTTTCGCGGAGGGCACCGGCCCCAATCCGGACTCCATCTACCTGCGCGTCGATGAGCACACCTACCGCCTGGAACTGGTGCCCGGCGACCGGGACGCGGTCATCGCCGTCGGCTGGCAGGTCGCCGACCGCCGCTCGCTGAACCTGGTGCGAGAGATCCTGGAGCAGGCCGAGATCGAGGTCACCGAGCTGTCGGTCGCCGAGGCCGTGAACCGCCATGTCGAGGAGGCCATCTCCTTCGTCGACCCGTCCGGCTTCACCATCGAGGTCTTCCACGGCCCGCTGCTGGACCACAGCCCGGTGGTCGGCAAGTTCGGCAACCGCTTCGTCACCGGCGATCTGGGCCTGGGCCACGTGGTGCTGCCGGTGCGCGATATCGAGGAAGCCCGCCAGTTCTACACCGAGGTCCTCGGTTTCGCCTCGCGCGGCTCGTTCCGCGTCGGCCCGCCCGAGCACCCGATCTGGATCCGCTTCATGGGTGTCAACCCGCGCCACCACAGCCTGGCGCTGATTCCCGGCTCGCGTCCGGACGGCCCCGGCATCGTGCACGTCATGGTCGAGGTCGACTCGCTCGACGATGTCGGCCGCGCGCTGGATCGCGTCAACAAGGCGGGCTACCACCTGTCCTCCACGCTGGGCCGCCACACCAACGACAAGATGATCTCCTTCTACGTGCGCACCCCCGGCAACTGGGATCTCGAATTCGGTTGCGAGGGCATGCTCGTCGGTGACGACTACGTGGCCGAGGAGATGACCGCCGACAGCTACTGGGGCCACGAATGGGCCCGCGGCTAGGACGTTGAATTCTCGACGGTGACCCGAGGCTGGGACGAAACATGCGCGCGGTAGTCATGCGGAACCGGAAGCTCGTCGTGGACGAGATTCCGGAACCGGTGCCCGGACCGGGTCAGGTGCTGGTCGAGACCATCGCCTGCGGGATCTGCGGGTCCGACAAGCAGGCCCTCGACTACACCGACGAGTTCCTCCAGGCCTCCCGCGACAGCGGAGTGCCGACCTTCCTGTTCGATCCGTGCCGGGACCTGGTGCTGGGCCACGAGCTGTCCGCCCGGGTCATCGGCGCCGGGCCGGACACGCCGTTCGTCGCGGGGCAGGCCGTGGTCGCGCTGCCCTGGGCGCTGGACCGCGCGGGCGGCATCCACGGCATCGGCTACTCCAACGAGTTCCCCGGCGGGTTCGGCGAGCGAATGGTGTTGCAGGCCATGGCGCTCGAACCGATTCCCGACCATGTGCCCCCGCACGTCGCCGCCCTCACCGAACCCCTCGCCGTCGGCTTCGGCAATGTCGCGCGCACCGGCATCGGGCCGGACGGCACCGGCATCGTGATCGGTTGCGGCCCCGTCGGTCTGGGTGCGGTGGCCGCACTGGCCGAACGCGGTGTCGCCCCGATCGTCGCCTCGGACCCCTCGGCGCTGCGCCGCGAGGCCGCGCTGCGGATGGGCGCGCACCGGGTGGTGGACCCGGCTGTCGAGGATCCGGTGGAGGTTTGGCAGGAGCTGGCCGCGCCCGGCCAGAAGCTGCACGTGTGGGTCTGCGCCTCGGTGCCCGGCCTGCTCAACGACCTCATGTACAAGGTGCCGCGCGAGACCGCCATCCTGCAGATCGGCGCGGTCATGACCGACGACGTCATCCGGCCCATCGTCGGCCTCTACAAGGACATCTCGTTGCAGATGTGCATGGTCTACCCGCAGCAGGAGTACGCGAAGACCTTGCGCCGCATCGCCGACGGCACCGTGGACGCCGCCTCGCTCATCACCGATCAGGTGGGACTGGACGGGGTCGCCGACGCGATCGATTCACTGCGCAATCCCGACGACCACATCCAGATCCTGGTCCGCCCTCAGTTGTGAGCGTGCACCAACCGGCAGAAGTCCACGGGCGCCAGGCCATCCGTGCGCTGCCACAACGCGGCGTCGACCGCCTCGCGCTGGGAGATGTGCTCGGCGACCGTGAACCCGTGCTCGTTCAGCAGCGCCGTCACCGACTCGGGCGAGAAGAAGCTGAGCATGGGCTCACCCTGCTGCGCGGTGGCCAGGCGGGCGAATTGGGAGAACACCCGGCCGGATTCGTCCTGTAATTCCTCCGGGAGTGCGTATTCCATGACCAGTTCGGTGCCGGGCGCGAGACCGGACAGAGTATCCAGGGTCGCCGCGATCGCAGATTCGGTCAGGTACATGGTGACCCCCAGCCAGCTCACCAGAGACGGGCGACCCGCGTCGAAGCCATGAGCTTTCAACTGCGCGGTCAAATCGTCGCGCTCGAAGTCGACGCCGACGAATTCCACGGCCGCCGTATCGAATCCGGCGTCGGCCAGCAGCTCCCGCTTCCACGCCTGCGTGGCCGGATGGTCCACCTCGTAGACGGAGACCCGCCCGGCGGGCGCGGTGCGCCAGGCGAAGGTGTCCAGGCCCGCGCCGAGGATCACGTACTGCTCGAAACCACCTGCGGTCAGCCGTGTCTCGGTGTAGTGAGCGCGGACGCTGACCTGGGATCGGCTGCCACTGAGGACCGGGTGATCCCCGGATTCGCGATGATAGGTCAGGAGTTCGGCGGCTCGCTCACCGAGCAGCGTCGCGGCCACGGTGTCGTGGAACAGATGCGGCGGGTGATCCACGACCAGATGCGCGGCGCGCGCGGCGGCCGCGATCATCGCGGTCCGGCTCGGGCCCTTGTCGCTCGGTAGGCCGTCGTCCATCGAATTCTCCCATCGTTCGAAACTCGGCACAGTGCCGTGAGAGCCGATGGTAGACAGGAGAATTCGATTTCGCTTTCACCATATCACAAGCAAAAAACTTTCCGGTGACGGTGAATCGTCATCGGATCATCGATCCGTGAAGGTGATCCGGACGGTCACCGGATCGCTCTCCAGGGCGGCGAACATGCCGCGTGCCAGCGGAGCCAGCAGTGGGTGCGGGGCGAAAGCGCGGGTGCGGGCGATCACGTCGTCATCCGGGAGCAGGGCGGCGGTGCCGGTGCGCCAGCGATCACCCTGGCGGACCCGGACATTCGGGTTCGCGGAGATGTTCAGCCCCCAGCCCGAGCGCATGCCGTGCTGGCAGATGGCCCAGGCGCCCTCGTCATCGAACAGCAACGACACCGGAACCCGGCGCGGCTGCCCGGACTTGCGGCCCACGGTCTCGATCTCGCTGGCGAAGGTGGTGCGGATGCCGATCTTGTCGAGGGCGCGCACGGTCGGGTTCATGACCGCGCGGCCGACGGCCCGCTCGATCCGGAACTTGCGAGCGGCCCGCTCGGCAGCGCTCCGGGGCGCGGCCGGGCGCTTGCTGCGGAAGGCGTCGAAACCATTGCGGCGCAGCATGATCACTGCCGTCCGCCACGGCGATCGGTCCGGATCGGGGGCGTTGCCGGCGCCGAGCAGGTGCAGCTGGTCGGTGTGCCACTGCAGGTCGACCGCGCCGTCCATGGCCTTGAGTCCGCGGTTGGCGGCCAGGCGTGGCGGCAGGCTCAAGGTGATGTGCGGGGACCGCAGCGTGTCGGTGCGCTCGGTGATCAGGTCGGCCGCGGCGGTGGGGATCACCGCGGTGGGGCGGCCCAGCCCGATCACGTCGCAGGCCCCTTCGGACAGTGCCTCGGACATGGCCGAGCGGGACCGGAAGCCGCCGGTCACCGCGATCGGTACCGAGCCCGCGGCCTGCCGGGCGGTGCCCGCGTAGTCCAGGAAGTACGCCTCGCGGGCGCGAGTGCCGGCCGACACGGTGCTGGGACGGTTCAGCATGGCGGGGGATTCGTAACTGCCGCCGCTGATCTCGATCAGATCCAGCTGCTCGGTGGACAGCTGTTCGATGACCGCGCGCGACTCCTCCTCGGTGAAGCCGCCGCGCTGGAAGTCCGCGGAGTTGAGCTTGATGCCCACGCCGAACCCGGGGCTCACCGCCGCGCGGATGCTGCGCGCCACCTCGAGCACGAAGCGCTGCCGCCGTTCGGCGTCCCCACCCCAGGCGTCGGTGCGCTGATTGGACAGCGGGGACAGGAACTGGGAGACGAGATAGCCGTGCGCGCCGTGGATCTGCACCCCGTCGAATCCGGCGGCCTCGGCGACCCGGGCGGCGGCGCCGAAGCGGGCGACGATGTCGAGGATCTCGTCCTCGGCCAGCGCGCGCGGGGCCGGGATGCCCGGAACGCCCACGGCGATGGCGGAGGGGGCGACCGCGCGGGTGCGGGTGACGATCGGATTGGCCTGCCGTCCGGGATGATTCAGCTGCACCCAGACCTTCGCGCCGCCCTCCTTGGCGATCGTGGCCCAGCGGGTGAGCGCGGCCAGGTGGCGTTCGTCCTCCATGGCCACATTGCCGGGTTCGCCGCAGTGCCGCCGGTCGACCATGACATTGCCGGTGACAATCAGGCCGTAGCCGCCGCGACTCCACTGCCCGTAGAGGCGTTCCAGGCGCGCGTCGGGGGCATTGTCGCCGTTCGCCAGTCCCTCGCTCAGGGCCGACTTCATTATGCGATTGCGTAGCACCTGCCCGCTGGCCAGGGGCAGTGGATCGGACAGGTTCGGCTGTGGGGCTGCCGGGGGCATGGGTGCTCCGATTCCTCGTCGAAGTGCTGATCGGCGGACTACACTCGGTAGACCAATCGGTATATCACTGACGGTAGTACACCGATCGGTATACAACAAGGAGGAATCGACCATGGGTGCCCGCGACCGCCTCATCGACAGCGCCATCGCCCTGATGCGCTGCAACGGCATCGCCGGAACCGGTATCGCCCAGTTGCTCGAACACAGCGGCATCTCCCGGCGGTCCATCTACCTGAACTTCCCCGGCGGCAAATCCGAACTGGTCGCGGAGGCCACCCGCACCGCCGGCAAGGCCACCAGCGCGCTCATGCGTACCGTCACCAGTGGCACCGACCTCGCCGGCGCCATCGCGGCCTTCCCGGCCATGTGGCGCGAAGTCCTGGTCGCCAGCGATTTCGCCGCCGGCTGCCCGATCACCGCCGCGGCGCTGGGCCGCACGGAATCCCCGGAGGCCGCCGACGTGGCGGGGGAGACCTTCGAGGAGTGGGAGACCATCCTCGCCACCCGCCTCCAGGCCGAGGGCGTCGAGCCCGACACCGCCCGCTCGCTGGCGACCACCATCATCGCCGCCGTCGAGGGCGCGGTCGTCATGTCGCTGGCGAGCCGGACGACCGCGCCCCTGGAACGCGCGGGCCGGCAGATGGCCGACCTCGTCGCCCTGTACACGGCGACGAAGACGACCGTCTGAGCCTCGGAACCGGCCGGGGTCCGATCAGATCAGGCTGAGACCGCCGTCGATGGTGACCACGGTCCCGGTCGTGTAACCCGACCGGTCGGAGGCGAGAAACGCTGCCATATCGGCGATCTCGCGCGGATGGGCCGGGCGGCCGAACGGGAAGTCCGCGGCCATCTCGGCGAAGCGGGCATTGTGCTCGATCAGCGCGGTGATGCGCGCGGTCGCCACCGGGCCCGGATTGATGCCGACCACCCGGATGCCGTCGCGCCAGCTGCGGCTGCCCAGGGCGCGGGTGAAGGCCATGAGCGCGGCATTGCCGGTGCTGCCCGCGATGTACTCGGCATCGGGGCGTTCGCCCGCCGCGCCGATGACATTCACGACCACGCCCCCGCCCTGTTCCTTCATGCGGGCGTAGACGAGGCGGCTCAGGTTGATGTAGCCGAACACCTTCAGCTCCCACCCGTGCCGCCAGGCCTGCTCGTCGACCGCGTTGAGGGAACCGCCGGGCATGTCCCCGGCATTGTTGACCAGAATGTCCGGCGCGCCGGCGACCGCCGCGAGCCGTTCGATATCGGCGGCCTCGCGCAGATCGGCCGGGTGGGTGAAGACCTCGACGCCGTGCACGGCGCGCAGCCGCTCGGCGAGGTCGTCGAGGCGTTCCTTGCCGCGGGCGGCCAGGTGCAGGTGGCAGCCTTCGGCGGCCAGCACGCGGGCGATCTCCGCGCCGATGCCGGCGGACGCGCCGGTGATGAGGGCGGTCCGCCCGGTGAGTCCCAGATCCATGTGCTCGATTCCTGATTCAGTGGGCGGGGGCGGGTTCGATGCCGGACAGGCCGAGGGCGCGCTGGAAGACGCTGTCCCGCAGCCGGGCCGGGATACGGGAGAGCCACACGGCCAGCCGCGCATCGGTTCCCGCGACATAGACGGCTTTCGGTCGCCGGGCCGCGACGGCGCGGACGATGGCGGCGGCCGCGACCTCCGGCGGGGCGTACCGCTGTCCGGCGGCCGCGGTGTCGAAGGCGACGAGTTGGCGTTCGTAGAGTTTCACCGTCCGCGGATCAGCCTGTGCCCGTGCGGATTCGGCGGCGGCGGTGGACTTGGCGAAGATCTCGGTGCGCATGGCCCCGGGCTGCACGATCGACACCGGAATCCGCCACGGGGCCAGCTCGACCCGCAGTGATTCCGAATACGACTCCAGCGCGGACTTGCTCGCGCCGATCGGGCCGAGGAACGGGAAGGCGGCCCGGGCGCTGGCCGCGCTGACGTTGACGATGCGGCCTCCGCCCGCGCGGAGCAGTGGCAGGAACGCCTGGATGACGCGTACGGGGCCGTGCACATTGACCTCGAATTGGCGTTGCCATTCCTCGATCGGCACCAGTTCGACGGGACCCTGCACGAGCACGCCCGCATTGTTGATGACGGCGTGCAGGCCGTGCCCGTCCTCGGTTTTGCCGATGTACTCGGCGGCCGCGGCGACGCTGCCGGGGTCGGTGACGTCGAGGGTGATCTGGGTGATGCCGGTGGCATCGAGCTCGGGCGCCGGTGTGCGGACACCGGCGTAGACGTGAAATCCCTTGGCGGCCAGGGTCTGTGCGCAGGCACGGCCGATGCCGCCGTTCGCGCCGGTCAGCAGGATGGCGCGCACGTTGGTGGGTGCTGTCATGGGAAAGCCTCGGATCGAGTCGCGGTTGATTCGCATATACCCGGGTACATGAACAAGGGTACATGTCCCAAGGGACATGTCAATGGATGCAAGTGCCCCTGTCGATGCGAATTCCGGTGTGGTGCCGTGTCTTACCGATCCTCGGCGATCTCGTCGCGCGCCCACTCCGCCCATTCGGCGAGCGCCTCGTAGAGCCGGATGCCCGCCTCGACCGTGATCCGCTTGGACTTGGCGTGCGGGTCGTCGCCGAAATCGCCGCGGTCCTTGGCCAATGCGAGCTCCCGGTACATGGCCGCGGTGTCGCCGAAGAACTTGGCCTCGCGCTCGAGATGCTCGTCCAGATCGGCGGGATCCATCAGCCAGGAGAAGAACGACCGCAGCAGGGGTTCCACCCGCAGGGTGTGGTCGACCTCCTCCTCGACCAGCCAGCGGCGCACCTCGGTCAGGCCCGACTCGGTGATCCGGTACGCCTTGCGACCGCGCGCGCCCTCGCTGTCGATCTCGATCATCCCGGCCTCGGCCAGCTTGCCCAGTTCGGCGTAGATCTTGGGATGCCGGGCGGGCCACACCGGGCCCAGCGCCTCCTGGAACCGCTGGGCCAGGTCGTACCCGCTGGCCGGGCCCTCCGCCAGTAACCCCAGCAACCCATGCCGCAGCGACATGCCACACCCTTTCGTCGACCTCAGCCCATCATCACATCCGGCTATCGAGCGCCGGCCGCCGCGAGTACCGCCTCGACCTCGGCAGCCGCCGGAACCGAGGCGCTGGCGCCCAATTTCGTGGTGGCCAGGGCCCCCGCCGCGCAGGCCCAGGCGAGCGCGGCCGCCGGGCCCTCGTGCCAGTGCGCGGCGAGCGCTCCGGTGAAGGTGTCGCCCGCACCGGTGGTGTCCACCACGCGCACCGGAAAACCGGGGTGGGCGAGCGCGAGTCCGCCGGGACCGCGATAGGACGCGCCCGCACCGCCGAGCGTGGTGACGACGTGCGGGACGTCGCGCAGCGCGGACTCCAGGCGCGCGGCCTCGCCCTCATTGACCACGGCGATATCCACCTCGGCCCAGACGTCGTCCGGAAGGTCCCGCACCGGAGAGGGATTCAACAGCACGACGGTGCCGTTGGCCCGCGCGTGCCGGGCCGCCGCGAGCACCGTCGGGACCGGAATCTCCAACTGGCACAGCAGTACATCCGCGCCCGCCACCGTCTCCAGATCCGCCGTGCTCAGTTCCGTCATCCGCCCGTTGGCGCCCGCCACCACGATGATGGTGTTCTCGCCGCCCGCGTCCACCACGATGGTGGCGATCCCGCACGGCCCGTCCACCTCCCGCAGTCGCGCGACCCCGACCCCGTCCTCCCGCAACACCTTTCGCAGCGCGTCCGCGAACACATCCGACCCGACCGCACCGACGAACTCGACCTCCGCGCCGGCCCGGCGCGCCGCGATCGCCTGATTCGATCCCTTCCCGCCCGGCACCAGGGCGAAACCGTCGCCCGACACCGTCTCCCCGGCCGCCGGCCGCCGGCCCACGGTCGTCACCAGATCCATATTGATGCTGCCCACCACCACGATTCGCGCCATGGCCGGGACCCTGGTGCAGCCGGATCAGCCGAGAGCCGATTCGACGACGGCCTTCGCCTCCGGGGTCACCGGATCGACGATGTCGTCGAAGTCGTGATGCTTGTCCACGTACGCCTTCACGAACGGGCAGATGGGGACGATGCGGCGGCCCGCCGCGCGGGTGGCGGTGAGGGCGGCCGAGATCAGCTTCGAGGCCAGGCCCTGACCGCTGTAGGCGTCGTCGATCTCGGTGTGGAAGAAAATGCGCTGACGGCCGTGATCGACGTAGGCGGTCAGGCCCGCGCGGGTCTCGCCGACCTTGATGCCGAAGAACTGGGGGACGGTGTCGGTGGACTGGGTGACGGTCGGTTCGGTGGTGGTCATGCGCGCTCGCTTCCGATGGTCGGGGTGTGGTGATCGGGTTCCAGGGGTGGGCTCGCCACGGCGGAGAAGGTGCGGCATTCGGGCTCGCACTCGGGCGGGGCGGTACGCAGGGCGTCGTCGCGGACGGTGAAGAAGGCCAGGGCGGCGGCCGCGAGCATGAGCACGGCGCAGGTCACGATGGCCAGGTGGAAGCCGTGCGCGAAATCGGGCGGGTTGGTGTAGGCCGCGCCGGTGAGGCCCGCCAGCGGCGGGATGGCGGCGACGCCGAGCAGACCCGCCGCGCGAGCGACCGCGTTGTTGACGCCGCTGGCCACGCCCGCGTGCCGTTCGTCGGCCGTGGCCAGCACGGTCGCGGTCAGGGGCGCCACCGCCAGGGTCAGACCGAGGCCGAAAACCAGTGCGGCGGGCAGGACATCGCGCAGGTACGAGGTGTGCAGGCCGACGCGGGTCATGAGCAGCATGCCCGCCGCCGCCAGCAGAACGCCGATGGTGATGGGCAGGCGCGGGCCGATGCGCTGGGCGAGCGCGCCGGAACGGGCCGAGAACAACAGCATCAGCACGGTCACCGGCAGCATGGCGGTGCCCGCGGCGATCGGATCGAACCCGGACACCACCTGCAAGGTCAGCACCAGCAGGAAGAACACCACGCTCATGGCCCCGTACATGACGAAGGTGACCACATTGATCGCGGTGAACTGCTTGGAGGAGAAGATGGTCACCGGCAGCATGGCGGCGGGATCCTCGCCCGGGCGCGAGCGCCGCCGCTCCACGATCACGAACGCCGCACCGGCCGCGATCCCCGCGATCGCGCTGCCCCACACCAATATTCGGCTCGCCTCGCGTTCGGGAGCCATGGTCAGCGCGTAGGTCAGCCCGGCCAGGCACAGCGCGGCCAGGACCGCGCCCAGGACGTCGAACCGCCCGCGCGCGCCGGCATCCCGCGTCTCGGGCACGTGCTTGACGGTCACCGCGATCACCAAGGCCGCCAAGGGAATATTGAGCAGGAAGACCCACCGCCATCCGGCCGCCTCGACCAGCCAGCCGCCCAGGAACGGCCCGATGGCCCCCGCCACGCCGCCCAGCCCGGACCAGGCCCCGACCGCCCGCGCCCGTTCCCCGGGTGCGAACGAGGCCTGGATGATGGCCAGCGATCCGGGTGTCAGCAGCGCGCCACCGACGCCCTGCAACGCGCGCGCCGCGATCAGCATCGAAATATCCTGCGCCGCACCGCACAACGCCGAGGCGACGGCGAACCACACCACCCCGATCAGGAACACCCGCCGCCGCCCGTACCGGTCGCCCAGCGACCCGCCGAGCAGGATCAATCCGGCCAGGGTCAGCGTGTACGCGTTGACGGTCCACTGCAGGCCCGCCATCGACGCGCCGAACTCGTCCCCGATCCGCGGCAGGGCCACATTGACGACGGTGGCGTCCAGCATGGCCATCCCCGAACCGAGGACGGTGGCCAGCAGAATCCATCGACCGGTGCCCGAGGACAACCGGATGCTCGCGGTCATGGGTCCAAGGTAACAACCTGCCCGCGACCGGCGGCGGAACGCAGTCAGTAATCTGTCGGTATGACTGCTCCCACGACCACCGACCGGGACGCCGTCCGCGAGGCGGTGCACGACTCGGCGCGCCGGGCTCGGGTGGCGTCGCGGACGCTCGCCCAGCTCACCACCGCGCAGAAGGACGCCGCGCTGCACGCCGCGGCCGACGCGCTGCTCGCGGCCGCGGACGCCGTCCTCGCGGCCAATGCCGAGGACATCGAGATCGCCAAGGCCGGCGGCACCGCCGAATCCCAGCTGGACCGGCTGCGGCTGACCGAGGCCCGGGTCGACGGGATCGCGGCCGGGCTGCGGCAGGTGGCCGCGCTGCCGGACCCGATCGGCGACGTGGTGCGCGGCAAGACGCTGCCCAACGGCCTCGAGATCCGTCAGGTACGGGTGCCGCTCGGCGTGGTCGGCATGGTCTACGAGGCGCGGCCGAACGTCACGGTCGACGCCTTCGGGCTGGCGCTCAAGTCGGGCAATGCCGCGCTGCTGCGCGGGTCCTCCTCGGCCGCGAACTCCAATGCCGCCCTGGTGAAGGTGCTACGGGAAGCCCTTGCAGCGCAGGGTCTTCCGGCCGACGCCGTGCAGCTGCTCCCGTCCGAGGACCGCTCCAGCGTGACCCACCTGATCCAGGCCCGCGGACTGGTCGACGTGGTGATCCCGCGCGGCGGCGCGGGCCTGATCAACGCCGTGGTGCGCGACGCGCTCGTGCCGACCATCGAGACCGGCACCGGCAACTGCCACGTCTTCGTCCACAGGGACGCGGATCTGGATATGGCCGAGTCCATCCTGATCAACGCCAAGACCCGCCGGCCCTCGGTGTGCAACACCGCCGAGACGGTCCTCATCGACCGGGCCATCGCCGAGGTCGCGGTGCCGCGCATGATCCGGGCGCTCGAGGACAAGGGCGTCACCATCCACGGTGACCTGCCGGGCCTGGTGCCCGCCACCGACACCGACTGGGCCGACGAATACCTGTCCCTGGACATCGCTTTGAAGGTCGTCGACGATCTCGACGCCGCCGTCGACCACATCAACGAGTGGGGCACCGGCCACACCGAGGCCATCGTGACCGCCGACCTGAAGGCCGCGCGCGAGTTCAGCGCCCGCGTGGACGCCGCCGCCGTCATGGTCAACGCTTCCACCGCGTTCACCGACGGTGAGCAGTTCGGCTTCGGCGCGGAGATCGGCATCTCGACCCAGAAGCTGCACGCCCGCGGCCCCATGGGCCTGCCCGAACTGACCTCCACCAAGTGGATCGTGTGGGGCGACGGGCAGATTCGCCCCGTCTAGCGAAACCCGGCTTCGCCGGTTGGAATTGGGGTCCGGGCCTTCCCCCAGGACCCCCGAAAGTAGGAGGACCGCCCGTGGCTCCGACCACCGCGCCCACCCAGGAGCCGATCTTCTCGTCGGTCGACGATGTGATCGAACGGCTGGCCGGCACCGGCTACCTGGCCGACAAGGCCACCGCCACCTCGGTTTTCCTCGCCGACCGGCTCGGCAAGCCGCTGCTCATCGAGGGCCCCGCGGGTGTCGGCAAGACCGAGCTGTCCAAGGCCGTCGCCCAGGTCGCGGGCGCGGAACTGGTGCGGTTGCAGTGCTATGAGGGCGTGGACGAGGCGCGGGCGCTCTACGAGTGGAACCACGCCAAGCAGATCCTGCGCATCCAGGCGTCCTCGGAGAACGACTGGGCCGAGACCAAGGCCGATGTCTTCACCGAGGAATTCCTGCTGGAGCGCCCGCTGCTCACCGCCATCCGCCGCGACGAGCCGACGGTGCTGCTCATCGACGAGACCGACAAGGCCGACGTCGAGATCGAGGGCCTGCTGCTCGAGGTGCTCAGCGACTTCACCGTCACCGTGCCGGAACTGGGCACCATCGCCGCGAGCCGCAAGCCGTTCGTGGTGCTCACCTCCAACGCCACCCGCGAGCTGTCCGAGGCGCTCAAGCGGCGCTGCCTGTACCTGCACATCGACTTCCCCGACGAGGAGCTCGAGCGCCGCATCCTGGCCAGCCGGGTGCCGGAGCTGAAGCCCGCCGTAGCGGCGCAGCTGGTGCGGATCGTGCACGTGCTGCGCGGCATGCAGCTCAAGAAGCTGCCCTCGGTCGCGGAATCCATCGACTGGGCGCGCACCCTGCTCGCCCTGGGCGCCAAGGACCTCGACGACAAGACCGTGCGCGCGACCCTTGGCGTGGTGCTCAAGCACCAGGCCGACCACGTGCGCGCCCAGGCCGAACTGAAGCTGGCCTGACGTCATGGCGGGCACGGGCCGGGAGAACACGCCGCGCGGGCTGGTGTCGGCGGCCATGCGGGCCTTCACCAGCAATGCCACTCCCGCCAAACCGGTGGCCACGGTCCCTGGGCCGACGGCCGAGTACGGCCTGCCGGGGCATCTGGTCGGCTTCGTGGAAGCGTTGCGCCGCCGGGGAATACCGGTCGGGCCGTCCGAGACCGTGGACGCCGGACAGGTTCTCACCGTCCTGGACCTGATGGACCGCGAGGCCCTGCGCGAGGGTCTGGCGTGCGCGCTGCTGCGCCGCACCACCCAGCGCGCCACCTTCGACGGCATGTTCGACCTGTGGTTCCCGGCCGCGCTCGGGGAACGGATCGGGGCCGAGGAGATCGAGCTGCCGGTCAAGCCCGACGGCTCGGTCGACATCCTCGAACTGCGGAAGATGCTGGCGGAGTTGCTGGTTCAGGACCCCTCCGGCGAACAGGCGCAGCAATTGCAGGCGCTGGCCGCGCAGATGGTCGACCAGATGGGCCAGTACCAGGCCGCGGGCGGGCCGTCCTTCTCCGCCTATCAGACCCTCAAGGACCTCCAGCCCGAACTGCTGGTGAGCAAGATCCTCGCCGGCCTGGCCCAGGGCATGGACAACTCCGACTTCGACACCGAGGTCGCCCGCCGCGCGGCCCGTCAGCGCATCAAGGACTTCCGCGGCACCGTGGAGGCCGAGACCCGTCGCCGCGTCGCCGAACGCATCGGCCGCGAACGCGTCGCCACCTACGGGGTGGCCCGCCAGGCCGAGGACGCCGACTTCCTGCGAATCTCCCAGAACGAACTCGACGAACTGCGTCGCGGCAGCCAGCGCCTGGCCCGAGTCCTGGCCTCCCGCCTGGCGGCTCGCCGCCGCCGCTCCCGGCGCGGCGAGATCGACCTGCGCAAGACCATGCGCAAATCCATGTCCACCGGCGGTGTCCCGGTCAATCTGGTCACCCGCAAGCCGCGCCCCGGCCGCCCGGATCTGGTGCTGCTGTGCGACATCTCGGGCTCGGTGGCCGGATTCTCCAGCTTCACCATGCTGCTGGTGAACGCGCTGCGCGAACAGTTCTCGAGAGTCCGCATCTTCGCCTTCGTGGACCGTGTGGACGAGGTGACCGGCCTGTTCGACGCCGCCACCCCGCTCGATCAGCTGACCCGCCGCATCTTCACCGAGGCCGAGGTCGTCGGCATCGAGGGCCACTCCGACTACGGCTCGGCCCTCGAGGGTTTCGCCGAGCGCTTCCCCGACGCCGTCACCAGCCGCACCTCCCTGCTCATCCTCGGTGACGCCCGCACCAACTACCGCGACCCCGCCCTGGATACCCTGCGCCGGCTCGTCGAGACCGCCAAACACGCCCACTGGCTCAACCCCGAGGCCGAGAAGATGTGGGGCACCGGCGATTCCGCCGCCAACCGCTACGCCGACATCATCGACATGCACGAATGCCGCTCCGCCCGCCAGCTCACCGCCCTGGTCGGCCGCCTCCTCCCCGTCTAGGAGCTCAGCCGGGCAGGAAGGACAAGCGCACCTGGCGGATCGGATTGTCGACGTTGAGGTCGACCATCGCGATGGATTGCCAGGTGCCCAGGGCCAGTTCGCCGCGGAGCACCGGGATGGTCGCGTAGGGGGCGATGAGGGCGGGCATCACGTGGGAGCGGCCGTGGCCGGGGGAGCCGTGCGCGTGGCGCCAGCGGTCGTCGGCGGGGAGCAGGTCGCGGAGGGCGGCGAGTAGATCGTCGTCGCTGCCCGCCCCGAGCTCGATCAGTGCGATGCCCGCGGTCGCGTGGGGCACGAAGACGTGCAGCAGACCGTCGCCGCCCGCGGTCACGTCGCGGAGGAAGGCCGTGCACTGCGATGTGAGGTCGTGGACGACTTCGCTGCGGCCGGTTTTCACTTCGATGAGGGTGCTCTGCATGACCATCATCGTCCTCCGGCGGCCGGGGTGAATCCGGGTGCCGCGTCCGGGAGATTCGGGGCGGCCGGTCCCGATCGGGGCCGCCGCTGTGCGGGCGGCGGCTCAGCCCCCGGTAAACTCGCGGTTCGTGCATACGAACGGCCGCCGCAAGCTGGGCGTGATGGGTGGCACCTTCGACCCCATCCACCACGGGCACCTGGTCGCGGCCAGTGAGGTCGCCAACCGGTTCGACCTGGACGAAGTGATCTTCGTCCCCACCGGACAGCCCTGGCAGAAGGGGGACCGGCCGGTCAGCCCGGCCGAGGACCGCTATCTGATGACGGTCATCGCCACCGCCTCCAACCCGAGCTTCTCGGTCAGCCGCGTGGACGTGGACCGCGGCAAGGAGACCTACACCGTCGACACCCTGCGCGACCTGGCCGAACAGCACCCCGACGCGGATCTGTACTTCATCACCGGAGCGGACGCGCTGGCCAGCATCCTCACATGGCAGGATTGGTCCGAACTGTTCGAGCTGGCGAAATTCGTCGGCGTGACCCGTCCGGGGTACGAATTGAATATCGACCATCTCGCCGAACACCTCCGCGACTTCCCGGAGGGCACGGTCACGATGATCGAGATCCCGGCCCTGGCCATCTCGTCGAGCGAATGCCGGCGACGGGCGGGGGAGGGCCGGCCGGTGTGGTACCTCGTCCCGGACGGGGTCGTCCAATACATATCGAAACGGCACCTGTACGTGTCGCAAGAGCGTGCATTGTGAAAGTGCGCAGGGAAGAGGTAGCAGGGTGACAGCATCGGCAGAAGCGGTCAAGATGGCGACGGTGGCCGCACTGGCCGCCGACGAGAAGCTGGCCGTCGACGTGGTCGTGCTGGATGTCTCCGAGCAGCTGGTCATCACCGACTGCTTCGTCATCGCGTCCGCGCCCAACGAGCGCCAGGTCAACGCGATCGTCGACAATATCGAGGACAAGCTGCGCGACGCCGGACACAAGCCGGTGCGCCGCGAGGGCACTCGTGAGGGCCGCTGGGCGCTGCTCGACTACGTCGAGATCGTGGTGCACGTGCAGCACGAGGACGAGCGCGACTTCTACGGCCTGGAACGACTGTGGAAGGACTGCCCGCAGGTGGCGGTCGAGGGGATCGGCGACCCGCGGACCGCGGCAGCGGACCGGGACGCCACGACAGATGAAGACAAGGCTGGGGACGACGAGTGAGCAAGATGGCCGGCGTCCGCCGGTTGATTCTGCTGCGGCACGGACAGACCGAATGGAATGCCACCGACCGCATGCAGGGCCAGACCGATACCGAACTCAGTGACATCGGCCGGCGCCAGGCCAAGGACTGTGCCCCCGACATGGCGACCAGCGACCTGATCGCCATCGTCTCCTCCGATCTCAAGCGCGCCCACGACACCGCGCTGGCCGTCGCCGAATGCGCCGCCATGCCGGTCGTCACCGACCCGCGCCTGCGCGAGACCAACCTCGGCGACTGGGAGGGCATGGACCACCGCCAGGTCGACACCCAATTCCCGGGCGCGCGCAAGGCGTGGCGGCTCGACGCCCGCTTCACCCCGCCCGGCGGCGAATCGAAGCTCGAGGTGGGCGCCCGTTCGCTGCCCGTGGTGCAGGAACTGTTCGCCACCCGCGAGGACTGGCCCGGCCGCAGCATCATGCTGGTCGCGCACGGCGGGCTCATCGCGGCCCTCACCGCGGCTCTGCTGGACCTGCCCGAGTCCAGCTGGCCCGCCCTGGGCGGCCTCGCCAACACCAGCTGGGTGCAGTTGACCAGCCACGGCCCCGGCATCGACCGGCCCGGCTGGCGACTGGACGTGTGGAACGCGGTCGCCAAGGCGGCTCCCGATGGCCTCTGACAACGGTGCCGACCGGCCGAACAGCGAAGCGGCAGCCGACGATTCGGTGATCGAGACCGCGCCGCAGCGCAAGGTGCTGGTCGTGGTCGCGGACTCGCTGTCCTACTTCGGCCCCAAAGGCGGTCTGCCCGCGGACCATCCGCGCATCTGGCCCAATCTCGTCGCCGCCGAACTCGACTGGGACGTCGAGCTGGTCGCGCGCATCGGGTGGACCTGCCGGGACGCCTATTGGGCGCTGATCGGTGATCCGCGCGTGTGGGCCGTCGTGCCGAACGCCGGAGCGGTCGTATTCGCCACCGGCGGTATGGATTCGCTGCCCTCGCCGCTGCCCACCGCGCTGCGCGAACTCATCCGCTATACGCGTCCGGCGGCCCTGCGCCGCCGGGTGCGCGAGGCCTACAACTGGCTGCAGCCGCGGCTGTCCCCGCTGGGCTGGCCGGTGGCGCTGCCGCCCAAGGTCAGCGTGGACTATCTGGAGCAGTCGCGGAACTCGCTGGCGCAGTTGCGGCCCGAGCTGCCGTTCGTGGCGGTGCTGCCGTCGGTGCACAAGTGCGAGGCCTACGCCGAGGTGCACACCGGCCGCGAACCCATGGTGCGGGCCGTGACCGCCTGGGCCGCCGAACACCACGTGCCACTGGTGGACCTCGGAGAAGCCGTGCGCGACAACGTGTTCAACGGCCCGGCCAACCCCGACGGCATCCACTGGGGCTGGGAAGGCCACACCGCGGTCGCGCGGGCCATGGTCAAGGTGCTGACCGAGGTGACGACCGACGAGGTACACACTGCATGACCGTGGTGGTGGTGACCGACTCCTCGGCCAGTCTCCCGGCTGAACTCGCCGCCGACCTGGGGGTGCTGGCGGTGCCTTTGCATGTGCTGGTCGACGACCGCGAGATGCGCGAGGGCGTCGACGAGTGCGATATCGACTACGGGTCCTCGCAGGTCACCACCTCCGCCGCCGCGCCGGGTGAGCTGCGTGCGGTCTACGAGCGCGCGCTGGAACTCAGCGACGGCGACGGCGTGGTGGCCGTGCACATCTCGCGGCAGCTGTCGGGCACCTGGGAGGCCGGGCGGCAGGCGGTGCGCGATATGGACGCCGCCCACCGCATCCGGCTGGTGGATTCGCTCAGCGCCGGGCTCGGCACCGGGCTGCCCGTGCTCGCGGCCGCCCGCCGCGCCCGCTCGGGCGAACCTCTCGACGTGGTCTACGACTCGGCGGTCGCCGCCGCCAGCCGTGGACGGGCGTTCATCGTGGTCAACCGGACCGAGCAGTTGCGCCGCGGCGGCCGATTGAGCTCCGCCGCCGCCTTCTTCGGCTCCGAACTGGTGACCAAACCGATCCTGCAGATCGTCGACGGCCGCCTGGAACTGCGCGAGAAGGCCCGGACCCGGTCGAAGGCGTTCACCAAACTCGTCGCCGCCGCGGTCGACGCGGCCGGTGAGGACGGCGCGGCGGTCGCCGTCCAGCACCTCGGGGCGGAGGAGGCCGCCTCCACCATCGCGACTCAACTCCAATCCCTCATCCCCGGCATCCGCGAGGTGATCATCACCGAGTTCGGACCGACCCTCGGCGTCCACCTGGGTGTGGGAGCCGTCGGCGCGCTGGTCGTCCCGGGCGGCTGCGGCTGACAGGGTCCCCGCTCACCGCGGGGACTGCCGGTCGGTCAGTGTCACCAGCCGGGGTGGGGTGACGCGGCCGGTGCTGGAAATCTGCTTGTCCACAACGAGTTTCTGTATCCACAGCCCGGCGAAAAGCCCAGTTCGCGGTCCCAGCTCGCCCGGCCCCGGCTCCTACCGTGAGCCCCATGCCGCAACTCGACGAACGCACTCCACTCCAGCGCCTCACCGACCGCCCGGACAGCGAACCCCATCCGAGCCCCACGGAATTCACCCCCGGACGCCCCCATCCCTCCCGCTGGGACGAGGACTCGCTCGACGACCTTCGAGACCCCGACTCCGCCCCTCCCGCCTGGCTCTCCGAGCCGTGCGGGCCCGTCTCCCTCTGGCACGAACGCCTGGTCCCCGAACGCTTCCGCGGTACCCGCTGGGACCCCGGCCCGCGCGGCGTCCTCGTCCTCGCCGCCCTGGCGCTGTTCGCGGTCCTCTTCGCCGCCTACATCAGCCTGCGTGAAACCCCTGTCTCCCAGCCGGTCCCACCCATCGCCTCCCTCAGTGGACCAGCTCCCGCCGACCAGGACTCGCCGCCCACCGAACCGGCAGCGCCCGGCGCCGACGCCTCGGCATCCCCACGGCCTGGAGCCGCCGTGCCCGGAGCTGCCGGGCCGGCGCGTCCCCTGCCCGGTGCCGGCGCGCCGGTACCCGCCGAGGCGCGGCCGTCCACCGGCCCGCAGGCGGATCGAAACCCGGTCGTTCCCACCGCGAATCCGGGTGGCATCGCGGGACCGGCCGAACTGGTGGTCAGCGTCATCGGCCTGGTCGAGCACGGCGGTCTCCGCCGCTTCCCCACGGGAGCCCGCGTCGCCGATGCTCTGCGTGCCGCCACCCCGCGCCCCGAGGCCGACCTGTCCACCCTCAACCTCGCCCAGCCCCTCATCGACGGCGACCAGATCGTCATCGCCCGCGCCGCGCCCCGCCCGACCGCCGCCCGAGCCGTCAGCACCATCGTGAATTCCGCGGGCCCCCAGTCCGGTTCGCCTTCCGCCCCCGGCCCGCCCCGCTCCACCGCCCCCGCCGCCAAGGTCAACCTCAACACCGCCACCGAACCCGAACTCGACACCCTCCCAGGCGTCGGCCCGGTCACCGCCAAAGCCATCCTCACCTGGCGCGCCCGCCACGGCCGCTTCACCTCCGTCGACCAACTCGCCGAAATAGACGGCATCGGCCACTCCCGCCTCAACCGCCTCCGCGACCGGGTGACGGTATGACAACCGCCGAACCCGCTGCGGCGCCCCGGTGGAAGCGAACGGTCCGCCCGCGACCGAGCGGATGTGCGCCGGATTCGACTCCGATGCGCACGGAATTCTCGCCCTCCGGCGGGTTGCGCGATGTGCCCCGGTGGATGAGCGCGATCACCGCGCCCGGGCTGCCGGCAATCATGGCCTCGAGCGGTATCCGCCAGCGGGAATCGGAGTGGCGGCGATGACGGGGGAGCCTCGCGCCGGATCGGTGGATCGGGAGCCGGACGCGGTGCCGGAGGTGCTGGATGCCCGGCTGGTGCCCGCGGCGGTTTGCGGTTGGGGCGCAACGGTTGTCGCCGTGGTGGCGGGGTGGCAGGCGGGCATCGGGATCGCCGCCGGATGCGTGATGGCCGGGCTGGGGGTGTCCGCCCTGGCTGTTCGACGCGCTCGGTCGGGCCGGGTCGGTGGGGCGGCCTGGGTCGTGTTGGGGGCCTTGCTGATCGGGGCGGGATTCGGGATGGCGGGGGCGTGGCACGCGCATCGGGTGCAGGAGCATCCGCTGGGCGGGGTGCGGGCCGGGCAGCGGGTCGTAGCGGTGGTGGAGCTGGGGGAGGATCCGAAGCGGTTGTCGGGCAAGACGTTCGGTGGTCCGAAAGTGATGGTTCGCGGCGAATTGGTCGAGTATCGGGTGGGTGGACGGATCGTGCGGGCGGGTGGTGCCGTCACCGTGCTGGCTCCGGCGGGCGGGTGGCGGACGTTGATGCCGGGGCAGCGGGTGGAGTTCGGTGCGCGCGTGGGGCGTCCGTGGCGGGCCGATCTGACGGTGGCCGTGCTGCGGGCCGACGGGGCTCCGGTCGCGGCGAGTACGGCGCCGTGGTGGCAGCGGGCCGCCGGACAGGTGCGCGATGCCTTCAGCGGTTCCGCTCACCGAGCACTCTCGGATGACGCGGCGGGGCTGCTGCCGGGTCTGGTGATCGGTGACACCTCGAGTCTGACCGAGCACGTGCAGGAGAACTTCCGCGAGGTGGATCTGGCCCACCTGTTAGCCGTCAGTGGCGCCAATGTGACGATTCTGCTTGCGGCGGTGCTGGTTTCGATGCGCGCGCTCACGGTGGATCCGCGGGTGGGGGCGGTGGCGGCGGGCGCCGCGCTGGTCATGTTCGTGATCCTGGCCCGGCCGTCGCCGAGTGTGCTGCGGGCCGCGGTCATGGGAGCCATCGCGCTGCTCGCGGTGTGCACCGGGCGCAGGAAGCAGGCGCTACCCGCGCTGTGCGCCGCGGTGATCGGGCTGCTGGCATGGTCGCCGGGGTTGGCGGTGGATGCCGGGTTCGCATTGTCGGTGCTGGCCACCGCGGGGCTGATCGTGATCGCGCCGGGCTGGTCGGAATGGCTTCGGGCGCACGGCTGGTGGCGGATTCCGGCGGATTCGTTCGCGGTGGCCGCCGCCGCCTTCGTGGTGACCACCCCGCTGGTGATCGCCATGACCGGCCACCTCAGCCTGGTGGCCATCGCGGTGAACATGCTGGTGGAGCCGGTGATCGCGCCCATCACCATCCTGGGGGCGCTGGGTGCGGTGTTCGCGGTGGTCTGGGCGCTGCCCGCTGCCGTGGTCATCCACTGCACCGCTCCGCCGCTGTGGTGGCTGCTGACCGTGTCCGACCGCGCCGCGGCGCTGGGCGCGTCGGTCACCGTGCCCACCGGATTGCGGTCGGGTCTGGTCGCGGCGGTGGTGTGCGGGCTGGTGCTCGCGGGGTTGTCGGGGCGGACTCGTAGGATCGTTGCGTGAACCAGCGACCCGCGCCCCTGCATCTCGTGCTCGGTGAAGAGGAACTGCTGATCGAACGGGCGGTGGCGGCGATCACCGCACAGGCTCGGGCCACCACCGCGGATCCTTCCGCGCTGCCGGTGGATCGGCGGCGGGCGGGCGACGCCAGTACCCCGGAATTGGCGGAGCTGCTGAGCCCCTCGCTGTTCGCCGAGGACCGGGTGATCGTGCTGGAGTCGGCGGCCGAGGCCGGCAAGGACGCGGTCGCGGTCATCCAGGACGCCGCGTCGTCACCGCCGGAGGGCGTGGTGCTGGTCGTGCTGCACAGCGGCGGCGGGCGGGCCAAGACGCTCGCACCGGCCCTGCAGAAGATGGGCGCGGTCGTGCACAACTGCGCGAAGCTGACCAAGGCGGGGGAGCGGGTCGAGTTCGTGCGCAACGAGTTCCGGGCCGCCAATGTGAAGGTGTCCGCGGACGTCGTGCAGGCCCTGCTCGAGGCGGTCGGCTCGGATCTGCGGGAACTGGCCGCCGCCAGTTCACAGTTGGCGGCCGACACCGGCGGCAAGGTGGACATCGCGGCGGTGCGGCAGTACTACTCCGGCAAGGCCGAGGTGACCGGATTCGAGGTCGCGGACCTGGCCGTGTCGGGGGACCGCCCCGCGGCCATGGAGGCGCTGCGCTGGGCCATCGACCGGGGCGTGCCCGCGGTGCTGCTCGCCGACGCCCTCGCGGATTCGGTGCACACCATCGCGCGTGTCGGCTCGGCCGGGCGCGGGGACCCGTTCAAGATGGCGGGCGACCTGGGCATGCCGCCGTGGAAGGTGAAGAAGGCCCAGGGGCAGGCGCGCGGCTGGACCGGCGCGACCATCGGCGCGGCCCTGCAGGTGGTGGCCGGGCTCAACGCCGACGTGAAGGGTCAGGCCGCCGACGCGGATTACGCGCTGGAGCACGCGCTCTCGCGGATTCTGGATCTGCGCGAGAGCGCCTCCTAGGGGACCAGGCCTCCGGCTGGGGGACTAGGCCTCCGGCTTCCAGATGATCTTGCCGCCCTGGAAGTCCTGGGCCTTGCCGCCCTCGTAGTCGTACTCGTCGCCGCTCGGGAAGCCGTAGCGGCCGTTCTCGGCGCCATTGCGCACCCAGGTGTCGCGGATCGCGCCCCACACGATGTGGGTGCCCGTCTTCTGGGTGGAGTAGATCGCGCCGCCCTCGAACAGCTGGATGTGGGTCGAGGAGCTGTTGGTCTTGTTCTCGTCGGCGATGGGGAAGCCGAGCGGGCTGTTCTCCCAGCCGACGGAGGCGAACTTGTCGCGGATCACGCCGCTGAGCACGTGGGTGCCCGAACCGATCGACCAGTAGATGGACCCGCCCTGGAAGTGTTGGAAGCGACCGGGCTTACCGGTCTGGCCCTCGTCGGTGACGGGGTACTTCAGCGAGCCCGACTCCGCGCCGGTGCCGCGCCACTTGTCGCGGATGGCGCCGCCGATGGCGTGCGCGTCGGTGGCCGGGGTCCAGTAGATGGAGGCGTTGTTGACGAACTCCTGCTTCTTGCCGCCGCCGGCCGCGTCGGTCTCCGGGGTGGTCGGGTCGCCGAAGAACTCCGGCCCGCCCGCCCGGTCGTATTCGGCCTCGATGGCCCCGCCCACCTCGAACGGGCCGATGGGCCGCGCGGTCGCGACACCCATTCCGGTGGTCAGCGCGACCGCGGCCACGCCGGCGGCCAGCGAGCCGCGGGTCCAGAAGGAACGGTTGTCACGCAGCGATGCCAAGAGAACTCTCCAGTACAGGTGTCGATGTCACCCCGACGGTGTCGCAGCCATCCTGCTGCGTGCCGCCGAAGTCAGCAAGTCTCTCCGACAGAGTCGACAACACAACGGTTCCCGTTACAGGCGTCACAACTGATCTCGCGCCGATGGGGGTAACTCGCCGGGTGCGCCCAAAATTGTTTCGGTTATCAACCGCCGGTCCGCATGCATGGCGGTCAACGGCAATGAGCCGTGCGCGGGAAGTCCCGGGGAGGTGGTACAGCAAAAACCGCCGTGGTCGTCGTGGCCACGGCGGCTGTTCTGAGCATTGATCCGGTAAGTGCTACCGGAGTCGGATCAGCCGAGCTTGTTGAAGGCCAGCGAGATCGCCGACTTCTTGTTGGCGGCCTGGTTGGCGTGGATGACGCCCTTCGAGGCGGCCTTGTCCAGGCTCTTGCTCGCCGACTGCATCAGCTCGAGCGCCTTGTCCTTCTCGCCCGCGGCAGCGGCCTCGCGGAACTTGCGGATCGAGGTGCGCAGCGCGGACTTCACCGACTGGTTACGCTGGCGCGCAAGCTCGTTGGTGCGGATCCGCTTCATCTGGGACTTGATGTTGGCCACGCCGGTTCCCTCGTGTTCCTTCGTTTGGTGTGTATGCGGGATGCAAAGTCTTCGTGCGCACTACGAGATGGGTAGTCGCAGCACCGACCGTCGAGGCTACCAGGCAAGGTGTCGAGGCACGAAATCGGCCCGGTCCGCCACATGGCCGAAACCAGAAATTTATCCCCGTCCAACTGCGCGTTGCCCCTGCGTGATGGACCATTTTTGCATGGCCGCGCGCACTCCCGCCACACTCACTCCCGCTGGGGTATTCGCTGGCTATCAGCCCGGACGCTATCACCGCGCCTACGACGAGATGTTCGATTCCGCGGGCCGCCCGCGCGCCCCCTACCGGGGCATATTCAATGCCCTGGCCGCCATCGACGCCGAGGACCTGGCCGCCCGCGCCGAGGCGCTGGACCGGGCCTTCGTCGATCAGGGCATCACCTTCTCGCTCTCGGGCCAGGAGCGGCCCTTTCCGCTCGACCTGGTGCCCCGGGTGATCGCCGCCACCGAGTGGACCAAACTCGAGCGCGGCATCAAGCAGCGGGTGCGCGCCCTGGAAGCCTTCCTCGCCGACGTCTACGGCGAGCAGACCATCCTCCGCGACGGCGTCATCCCCAAGCGCCTGGTCACCTCCTGCGCCCACTTCCATCGCGAGGCCGCAGGCCTGGTGCCGCCCAACGGCGTCCGCATCCACGTGGCCGGAATCGACCTGGTGCGCGACGAGCGCGGCGATTTCCGCGTGCTGGAAGACAATCTGCGCTCCCCGTCGGGCGTCTCCTATGTGATGGAGAACCGCCGCACCATGGCCCGGGTGTTCCCGGACCTGTTCGCCTCGCACCGGGTGCGCGCGGTCGGCGACTACCCTGCCCACCTGCTGCGGGCGCTGCGGGCCGCGGCCGCCCCCAACGAGGCCGACCCGACCGTGGTGGTGCTGACCCCGGGCGTCTACAACTCCGCCTACTTCGAGCATTCGCTGCTGGCCCGGCAGATGGGCGTGGAACTGGTCGAGGGCCGGGACCTGTTCTGCCGCGACAATGTCGTCTATATGCGGACCACCGCGGGGGAGCGGCAGGTGGACGTCATCTACCGCCGTATCGACGACACCTCCCTCGATCCCATGCAGTTCCGGCCCGATTCCATGCTCGGCGTGGCGGGCATCCTGAACGCGGCCCGCGCGGGCACCGTGGTGCTGGCCAACGCGGTCGGCAACGGCGTCGGCGACGACAAGCTGGTCTACACCTACGTGCCCGCCTTCATCGAGTACTACCTGGGCGAGAAACCGATCCTGCCGAACGTGGACTCCTACCGCTGCTGGGAACCGGCCGAACGCGACGAGGTGCTCGACCGGGTGGCGGAACTGGTGATCAAGCCGGTGGAGGGCTCCGGCGGGTACGGCATCGTGATCGGCCCGGCGGCTGGCCCGCGTGAGCTGGAGGCGACCCGGCGCAAGGTGCGGGAGAATCCGCGCGGCTGGATCGCCCAGCCGGTGGTGCAGCTGTCCACCGTGCCCAGCAAGATCGACGGCCGCCTCGCGCCCCGGCACGTGGACCTGCGCCCGTTCGCGGTCAACGACGGCGACGACATCTGGGTGCTGCCGGGCGGGCTGACCCGGGTGGCGCTGCCCGCGAACTCGCTGGTGGTGAATTCCAGTCAAGGGGGCGGTAGCAAGGACACCTGGGTGCTGTCCCCGAGAACTTCTGTGGCGCAACGGGAATTGGCGGGCTCGCAGCTGGTCGGCGAATTACACCTGGCCCCCGAAAGAGACCAATCCAGAGAGCCCTCGGTGCTGCGGGCCAAGCAACAACAGCAGTGAACAACAACAGAATTCGTTGAGGCTGAGCTCATAGTTCGCGACCCGTCTCGTTCTGGACCGAGTGGAGCGGGGGAGCGAAGCGGAGGAGCGGAGGGAGGGAAGAACGAGACCTCCAGGGTCGCGAACCCGCCGGAGCGAAGCGGAGGCAGATAGGCAGAGAATCATGTTGGCGCGCAATGCCGAATCCCTTTTCTGGATCGGGCGATATGTCGAGCGTGCCGAATACACGGCGCGCATTCTGGATGTCGCGGTCCACCAGTTGCTGGAAGAGGCGACCGTCGATCCGGATCGGACTTCCCGAGTTCTGCTGCGGGTATTGGGCATCGAGCAGCCCGAGGCGGAACAGGAATTGGATGTCTGGTCGGTGACGGAGTTGGTGGCTTTCGGCCGCGACGGCGGCTCGATCGTCGATTCCATCAGCCGCGCGCGCGAGAATGCCCGCGGCGCACGGGAAGTCACCTCCACCGAAATGTGGGAATGCCTCAATGCCACCTTCAACGGCCTGGCCGCGGCCGAACGGGCGGCGCGGGCGCTGGGGCCGCACGAGTTCTGCCGCTACATCACCGACCGCGCCGCCATGTTCGTCGGACTCTCCGATTCCACCCTGAGCCGCGACGACGGCTACCGCTTCCTGCTGCTGGGCCGATCCATCGAACGCGTGGACATGACGGTGCGCCTGCTGCATTCGCGCGCTGGGGACCGCACCTCGTCCCCGGCGTGGGTGACGGTGCTGCGTTCGGCCGGAGCCCACGACCCGTACCTGCGCACCCACCGCGGTGTGCTCGACGCCAATCAGATCGCGGAGTTCATCCTGCTGGACCGCCTGTTCCCGCGGTCGGTGTTCCATTCGCTGCGGGTGGCCGAGGCCTGCCTGCAGGAACTGGATCAACGGCCCAACAGCCGGTTCGCGGCCCGCCACGAGGCGCACCGCCTGCTCGGGCGGGCACGCAGCGAGCTGGAGTTCCTGCCCTCGACGGTGCTGCTGGAGGACCTGCCCAGCCGGCTGCTGTGGTTACAGCAGACCTGCCGCGAGGTGGGGGAGGCCGTGGCGCTGCAGTACTTCCACGCCGAGTCCTGGGTGGCGTGGACCGGCCTGCACGGACGTGGGGCCGAGCGGATGGAGGAGCCGGCGTGAACGGTCAGGCCCGGAGGCGCCGCTCCACCTCCCTGCGCTTGCGAAGCGTAACCACGCAGGGCCTCGTTCGCGCCGAGGAGGAAGCAGTATGAGCTGGCGCATGCGGGTGGTGCACACCACCGGATACGTCTACGACGCGCCGGTCACCCGGTCGTTCAACGAGGCCCGGCTCACGCCGCGCGCCGACAGCCGGCAGACCGTGATCCTCAATCGCGTCGACACCGTGCCGTCCACCCGGTCCTACCGGTACACCGACTACTGGGGGACCGCCGTCACCGCCTTCGACCTGCACGCCCCGCACACCGAACTGGAGGTGACCAGCGCGTCGGTGGTCGAGACCGAGCCGTTCGCGGGCCCGCCCGAGGAGCTGTCCTGGGAGGAGCTGCGCGACGACGTCATCGGCGACCGCTTCGACGAACTGCTGGAACCCACCGAGTTCGTGCCCCGGGCGCGGCGACTGGCCTCGGTGTCGCGGCAGCTGGCCCGCGGCGTGCCGCCCGCCAAAGCGGTTGTCCGCGCGGCCGAATGGGTGCACCGGGAGATGAACTACCTGGCCGGGACCACCTCGGTGCACACCTCCGCGGTGCAGGCGTACGCCGAACGGCAAGGCGTGTGCCAGGATTACGCGCACCTCACGCTGCTGCTGTTGCGCGGCATGGGGATTCCCAGCCGGTACGTGTCCGGCTATCTGCACCCCGACCCGGCGGCCGAGGTGGGCCACACCGTGGCGGGCCAGATGCACGCCTGGGTGGAGGCCTGGACCGGGCAGTGGTGGGGCTACGACCCGACCAACAACATCGCGGTCACCGAGCAACACGTCTCGGTCGGTGTCGGTCGTGATTACGCGGATGTGCCCCCGTTGAAAGGTATCTTCAGCGGAAGCGGCTCGACCGATCTCGACGTGGTGGTGGAAATAACCCGCCTGGCCTGAGGGTTCCGGCTCGCGCCGCTCGCTCTACACCGGTGCGTTGTCCATGCAAGCGGAAGGTAGCCGATGTCTCCCACAGCTCAGGAAGTCGCCGAGGATCTCACCGACCTACAACCACCCACCCTGGGGCGCAAGCTGTTCGCCGAGGCGCTCGGCACGTTCGTGCTGGTGCTGGGCGGCGTCGGCACCGCGGTGCTGGCCGGGAGCCGGGTCGGAGCGCTCGGCGTGGCACTGGCCTTCGGCCTGACCCTGTTGTTCCTGGTGTACGCGATCGGCCCGATCTCGGGCTGCCACGTGAACCCGGCGGTCACCGTCGGCCAGCTGCTGCTGGGCCGGGTGAACATCGTGGTCGCGGCGGGCTACTGGATCGCGCAGATCGTGGGCGGTCTGATCGGTGGCGCGGTCATCTACGCCATCGCCAAGAACCTGCCCTCGTACGATCGCGCGAAAGACGGTCTGGGAGCGAACGGCTGGGGTGCGCACAGCCCGTCCAAGCTGACGCTCGGCGAGATCACCGTCAACGGCTACGGCCTGGCGGCCGCCATCACCGTCGAGGTGATCCTGACCGCGCTGCTGGTGTTCGTGGTGCTGGCCTCCACCGACCAGCTGTCGGACGTGCCGCTGGCGGGGCTGTCGATCGGCTTCACCCTGGCCGTCATCCACCTGATCTCGATCCCGGTGGACAACACCTCGGTGAACCCGGCCCGCAGCCTGGCGGTCGCCTTCTACCAGGACGGCGCGCCCGCGCAGCTGTGGGTCTTCATCGTGTTCCCGCTGATCGGCGGCGTGCTGGGCGCGCTGGTGTACAGCCTGATGTTCGGCCGCTCGCGCAACATGATCAGTTGAGCGTCGCGAATACTCGATCGGCCCCCGTTCCGTTTCGGAGCGGGGGCCGATCTCTTGTTCGGGAAAGCCCTAGTGCCAGTGGTATTCGGCGCACAGCCGGTGCGCGACCTTGTCGAAGGTCTTGCGCGGCACGATCGCGCCCTCGCGGCGAATACCCATCTCGGGGACATCGAGCACGCGGTCCAGCCGCACCCAGCTGTCACGGCCCTCGTGATCCCACGGCCCGTTGCCGATGCCGACCCAGTTGTCGTGGCGCGCGTGATCGGCATTGGAGGACAGCATCAGCCCGAGCAGCGTGCCGCCGTCGCGGCCCACCACCAGCACCGGCCGGTCCTTGCCATTGTCCGGGTCCTCTTCGTAGGGCACCCAGGTCCACACGATCTCGCCCGGATCGGCGCGCCCGTCCAGCTGCGGGCTGTAGACGATCATCCGCGCGCGTTCCCGCGACGGCACCCCCGCCGAGGAGGTCGGCCGCACGTTCACCCCCGGACCCTTGCGCGGCGTCCCCACCGCCTTCAGCGCGCGGTCCCACACCGTCGACTGCCGCACCCGTCCGATCAACTTCGGCGCCTGCTGCGTGACGAGCTGGGTCCCCTGCTCCTTAGCCACGATCCCCAACTGCTTCCCCAGAGCGTTCCACCTGCCGGCCATGACCGCAGCCTAACGGCGGAGACCCCGATTCTCATCCGTAGTGGATTCGCCTGCGGCGACGGGTCGTTCACGCCCGGGGAAGACCGGGGCGAGGACATCGGGCCCAACCCCGTAGACTTGCCGGTTGACATGCCGCTGTTTCGCCATGCCGAGGAGTGACTCCGATTAGCAGCTTCGCCGACAAGACGTTCACCGATCCCAGCCGGATCAGGAACTTCTGCATCATCGCGCACATCGACCACGGGAAATCGACCCTGGCCGACCGGATGCTGCAACTCACCGGTGTGGTCGAGGAGCGCGCCATGCGCGCCCAGTACCTGGACCGCATGGATATCGAGCGGGAACGCGGCATCACCATCAAGGCCCAGAACGTGCGGCTGCCGTGGAACGTCGACGGGGAGGACTACGTCCTGCACCTGATCGACACCCCCGGACACGTCGACTTCACCTACGAGGTGTCGCGGGCGCTCGAGGCCTGTGAGGGCGCGGTGCTGCTGGTCGACGCCGCGCAGGGCATCGAGGCGCAGACCCTGGCCAACCTGTACCTGGCCATGGAACGCGATCTCACGATCATCCCGGTGCTCAACAAGATCGACCTCCCGGCCGCGGACCCGGACCGCTACGCCGCCGAGATCGCGCACATCGTGGGCTGTGAGCCCGAGGACGTGCTGCGGGTCTCCGGCAAGACCGGCGTCGGCGTGCCCGAGCTGCTGAACAAGGTGATCGCGGAGATCCCCGCCCCGGTGGGCGACTCGGAGGCGCCGCCGCGCGCGCTCATCTTCGACTCCGTCTACGACACCTATCGCGGCGTCGTCACCTACGTGCGTGTGATCGACGGCAAGCTGACCCCGCGCCAGAAGATCAAGATGATGTCCACCGGCGCGCAGCACGAACTGCTCGAGATCGGCATCGTGTCCCCGGAACCCAAGCCCACCCAGGGCCTGGGCGTCGGCGAGGTGGGCTACCTCATCACCGGCGTGAAGGACGTCCGCCAGTCGAAGGTCGGTGACACCGTCACCACCGCCCGCGACGGCGCGACCCAGGCGCTGGCCGGCTACCAGGAACCCCGGCCGATGGTCTACTCCGGCCTCTACCCGGTCGACGGCTCCGACTACCCGGATCTGCGCGACGCCCTGGACAAACTGCAGCTCAACGACGCCGCGCTGACCTATGTGCCGGAAACCTCGGTGGCCCTGGGCTTCGGCTTCCGCTGCGGCTTCCTGGGCCTGCTGCACATGGAGATCACCCGCGAGCGCCTGGAACGCGAGTTCGGCCTCGACCTGATCTCCACCGCGCCCAACGTGATCTACCGCGTGGTCATGGAGGACGGCACCGAGCACATCGTCACCAACCCGTCGTTCTGGCCCGAGGGCAAGGTGCGCGAGACCCACGAGCCGATCACCAAGTGCACGGTGATCGCGCCGAGCGAGTTCGTCGGCACCATCATGGAGCTGTGTCAGGCCCGCCGCGGCGAGCTGCTGGGCATGGACTACCTGTCCGAGACCCGCGTGGAGATGCGCTACACGCTGCCCATGGCGGAGATCATCTTCGACTTCTTCGACTCGCTGAAGTCCCGCACCCGCGGCTACGCCTCGCTCGACTACGAGGAGGCCGGCGAACAGCAGGCCGACCTGGTCAAGGTGGACATCCTGCTGCAGGGCGAGGCGGTCGACGCCTTCTCGGCCATCGTGCACCGCGACGCCGCGCAGGCCTACGGGCACAAGATGACCACCAAGCTGCGCGAGCTCATCCCGCGGCAGCAGTTCGAGGTGCCGATCCAGGCGGCCATCGGATCGAAGATCATTGCGCGTGAGAACATCCGGGCGATCCGCAAGGACGTGCTCGCCAAGTGCTACGGCGGTGACATCAGCCGTAAGCGCAAGCTGCTCGAGAAGCAGAAGGAAGGCAAGAAGCGCATGAAGACCATCGGTCGCGTGGACGTGCCGCAGGAGGCCTTCGTGGCGGCGCTGTCGACCGACTCGGGGTCGGACAAGAAGAAGTAGCCGACTCTCCGGGCTCCCGTGCCCCGCTCCCTGTGGGAGCGGGGCACAGTACTAGAGGGGGGCGGGTTGGTGTTCGATTCCCGTGCCTGGTTGCTGCTGGGGTGTGGGGCGCCGGAGTTGGTGTTGGATCCCGGCGCCTGGTTGCTGCTGGGGTGTGGGGTGCCGGGGGTTGGTGGATGCCGTGCCTGGATGCTGCCGGGGTGTGCGGTACCGGGGTTGGGGTTCGATCCCGTGTCCGCCCCTCAGGGAGTGGGGCAAAGTAATTGGGGGCGGCGCGCTGTTCTCGGCTGCCGTCGCCGGGGGGATAGGGTGGGATGACTTCCGGTCGGCCGGTCAAAGCGCAAGGTTCGGTATGCAGGCCCAAAATGGGGCTTCCGTCCGGATTCGCAGGGTGACAAGCTGTGTGGCACACCGTTGAGCGCACCATCTCCTACCTGATGGATGTGACAGACCGGTTCTCCGGAAATAGGGTGTGAAACGAGTTTGGTCCGGTGGCCCGCGTTCGGTGCCGTCGGAGCCCTGAGAGCGGAGCCAGCATGACACGTGATCTGCCCTTCGACGATGCTTCCGGCGCCGATGAGAACGATGGTGACGCCGCCTACCGCATTGCCAACGGTGTCGCGCGCGTGGCTCGGGGCGGTGCGTACGTGACCGGTGGCGCGCTCATCGCGGCCGGCGGTAGCCGCGGCGGATCGCCCGCGATCAACCACGACAGCAAGAACGTCGGCTGGTCGCAGGCCGAGGACCCGCAGCCGAACGTGCCCAGCCCGACCATCACCTTCCCGGACCTGACCCCCGACTCGCTGCCGCAGCACCACGGTCCCGTGGTCGCGCCCGTCAACGGCGTCTTCGGGCCGCTCGGCGAATACCACGGCACCGACGCCGGACTGTTCCCCTCGCTCGACGCCATTCCCGCCAACGAGCCCTCGCACGCCGGCTTCCACGGCATGGGTCTGCCCGACACCGACACCGGCGCGTCCCTGTCCGGCTTCCCGACCTACGGGCCGCGCCCGGGCTGGGGTCTGCCCATGGACAGCGACCAGCCGACGGAATCGGAACCGGCGCAGGAGAATTCGCAGCTGCCCTCGCTCGAGCAGCCGCACCTGCCGGGCCTGCCCGGCTTCCCGTCCGGCCTGCCCGGTTTCGGGCTGCCCGGCTCCGACGGCATGCACCTGCCCGGCATGGGCCCGACGGGCCTGGTGCCCGACCACCAGCCCGGCCTGACCGACCACTCCGGCGCGTTCGACGGTATCGGCGCGGGTGCCGGTCAGGGTGGCACCGGCGTCTTCCTGGGCACCGACTGGGCCTTCGACGCCCATATCGGCCTCGACGGCGTGTGGTTCCATTCCAACCTGAAGGCCGACCTGGGTGTCGGCGCGGTCGGCAACCAGCTCGACGCCTACAACCAGCAACTGGGACAGGGGATTTCGCACATTCCGGCGAACAACACCCTGCCCGACAACGGCGCGCACGCCACCCCGGGCACGTCGACGCCGCAGTCCGCGCAGCCCGCCGACAAGTCCGGTGCCACCACCGCCGCCGGCGTGAACGGCGTTCCGGGACACGGTGTTTCCGAGTCGTCGTCCGCCGCCCCCGGTGCCGGTGCGCCGGGCTCGACGTCGCCGGTCGCGCCCTCCGGTGCGCCGCTGGCGTCGCCGTCCGCTCCCGCCGCGACGGCTCCCGCGCCGGGCCTGTCGCCCGCCGCGCCGGTGGCCCCCGCGCCGTCGAACCCGATCGCGCTCACCACGATCGCGCCCACCCCGGCCGCGCAGCCGATGCCGCCCGCCCCGGTGCCGCCGGTCGCCACCTCGCCCGCCGCGCCCGTGACGGTCGCGCCGGTCGCGCCGGTGACGGTCCAGCCGGTCGCGGTGACGCCGTTGCAGACCACCATCCAGCCCGACGCCGCCAACCAGCCGATCGCGAATCTGCTGACCACGCACGGCGGTCCGTCGCCGCTGACCGCGCCCGCGTCCGTCGCGCCCGCCCTGTTCGATCACGGCCGCACGCCGGTGCTGGCCAGTGGAGACGCGTCCACGCCCGGACACCAGCCGACCACGCTGGCGACCAAGCCGGTCCCCGCGGCCACCCCGGCCCCGAGCGTGCCGCACGCCACCCCGCCGACCAAGGTCGATCACGGCCCCACGCTCACCGTGCCGCCGATCCCGACCAAGATCCCGGGTTTGGACGACCTGACCAAGGGCCTGGACACGCCGTCGACCATCAAGCCGGTGACCCCGCCGGTGAACACCGGCGACACCGACCTCCCCACCAAGCCGCACTCGCCGTCCGACGACAACACCGGGACCCGTCCCACCGTGCCGACGGTCACCGTGCCCGACGATCCGACCCCACATCAGCCGACCGTGACCGTCGCGCCACGCCCGACCGCGCCGACCGTGCCGACCCAGCCGTCGGTCCCGGATCACGGTGGGCAACCCAGTGTTTCGGTCGCGCCGGTGCCGACCGTCGCGCCCGCGCCGACGATGCCGTCGCCGATCACCACCGCGCCGCACATCGACCCGCCGACCCAGGTGAAGCCGATCGCGGACCAGTACACCCCCGTCCTGCACGCGCAGCCGGTCTCCGCCGTTCTCCCGGTGCATGATTCGGTCCTGCAGGTTCAGGACGCGCCTCTCGGCGTGCATGATTCGGTGCTGGCCGTGCACGATGCGGGCCTGCTGGTGCACGACGCCGGTCTGTTCTCGGGCCTCGGCGACACCGGGTACGCGGACCTCGCGGCGCAGGGTCCGGGCGATCACATGCTGCTGCTGTGAGCGCGCCGGGTCATCAGGTAGCGGTGAAGAATCCCGATGTGTTGGGTCCGCTGGTCGAGCTGCTCGACCGGCTGCTCGAACTGACCCATGCCTCCGGCCGTCTCGATCTGACCGGCCGGCTGGGCATTGCCCGTGCTCGCCTGACCGATCCGCGGGTGCGGCTGGTCGTGGTGGGCGAATCCCGGTCCGGGATGAGCACATTGGTGAACAGCCTGGTCGGGGCCGCGGTGAGCGCCACCGACGGCCAGGCCAGTGTCCCGGTGATCGCCGAGTACGGCCCGCAGGCCGCGGCCACGCTGGTGACGGCGGGCGCGGGCGGCACTGCCCAGCGCACGGCTGTCGACCCGCAGTCGGCGCTGGCGGAGCTGGGGTCGGGCGAGGTCATCCGGGCCGAGTTCACCCAGCCCAGTCCGCTGCTCGCGGAGGGCTTCGTGGTGCTGGACGCGCCCGGCTCGCCCGCGGACTCCCCGGCCACCTGGTCGCTGATCGCGGCCGCCGACGCGGTGCTGTACGTCGCGGACGCGCGCGCCCCGTTCACCCCGGCGCAGATCGAGCAGTTGCAGCGCGTCCAGCAGGTGTGCCCGACCGTCGTCTGCGTGCTCAACAAGATCGACCAGTATCCGCAGTGGCCGCAGGTGCAGCAGCACGACCGGCAGCTGCTCGACGACGCTGGGCTGGCGTTCGCGGTCGCCCCCGCCTCGGCGCGGCTGCACGCGCACGCCACCGCCAACGGCGACCAGCGCCTGGATCTGGAATCCGGTGTGCCGCAACTGCTCGATCATCTGCGCGCCCACGTGCTGGGCCGCGCGGACGCCGTCGCGGTGCAGGCCGCGGTCCGCGATATCGGGCTCATCACCGACCACCTGTCGCTGGCGCTGCGCAGCGAGGCCGAGACGCTGCGCGATCCGCGCCGCCTGACCGTGATCACCGAGCAGCTGCGCCGCACCCGCGAGGAGGCCGAGCAGCTCCGCCAGCGCACCGCCAACTGGCAGGTCACCCTGGCCGACGGCGCGGGCGAGCTGATGGCCGATACCGAACACGATCTGCGGCACCGGCTGCGCAGCCTGATCCGCGACGCCGACGCCGACATCATGAAGGGCGATCCGGTCAAGGGCTGGAACGACTTCGGCGCGGATCTCGACGCCAAGATCTGCGAGGCGGTGGAGGAGAACTTCGTCATCGCCCACTACCGTTCGGTGGAGCTGGCCGAGCAGGTGGCCGCCAAGTTCCCCGAGAGCGGCATCCCCACCCCGGATCTCAAGCTGGACAATCCCGGCGATGTCGGCGCGGTGCTGGAACCCGTTGCGGCGCTGGACAAGCTGGACAGCGCCAAACTCGGCATCACCGCCCAGGTGCTGACCGCGTTGCGCGGCTCCTACGGCGGCCTGCTCATGGTCGGTCTGATCACCAGCCTGCTGCACATGTCGCTGGTGAACTGGTACTCCGGCGGCGCGGCCATCCTGCTGGGCCTCAATGCCCTGTGGGACGACCGCAAGGCCCGCCGTGCCCGCCGCCAGGCCGAGGCCAAGGTGGCGGTCGCCCGGCTCATGGACGACGTGATCTTCCAGGTGAGCAAGGAGTCCCGCTACCGGCTGCGCGCGGTGCAGCGCAGCCTGCGCGACCATTTCACCGAGATCGCCACCTCGACCCTGCGGTCGGTGGACGCCTCGCTGCGCGCGGCCGAGGAGGCCGCCACGGTGGGGTCCGGCGCGGGCCGGGAGGCGCGGCTCACCGAGATCGAACGATCGCTGGTGCGGCTGCGCGATATTCGCGAGACCGCCGACGGGATCGGCGAAAGGTCTTCGTACTGAGAGAAATCGGCCGCGAGAGCGGCCGATTTCTTTGTCGCGGTGCTCTTCTCAGCGTCCCGGGTGCGCCGGATGGAACTGGCCGGTGTGCTTGGACTCCTCGGCGCGGATCACGTGCATGACCGCGTTGATCAGCGCCAGGTGGGTGAACGCCTGCGGGAAGTTCCCCAGGTGCCGCCCGGTGCGCGAGTCGATCTCCTCGGCATACAGCTTGAGCGGGCTGGCATAGCCGAGCAGCCGCTCGCACAGTTGCCGGGCCCGTTGCAGCTCACCGATTTCCACCAGCGCCGACACCAGCCAGAACGAGCAGATGGTGAACGAGCCCTCCTCGCCGGACAGCCCGTCGTCGGTGGTCTCGGTGCGGTAGCGCAGCACCAGGCCGTTCTCGGTGAGGTCGTCGGCGATGGCGAGCACGGTGGCCCGCACCCGGTGATCGTCGGGCGGCAGGAAGCGGGTCAGCACCACCAGCAGCAGGGAGGCGTCGAGGGTGTCGCTGCCGTAGCTCTGGGTGAACACGCCCTGGGCGTTGACGCCGTTGTCGAGGATGTCGGCGCGGATCTCGTCGGCGATGTCGTGCCACTTCTTGGCGTAGTCCATCTCCCCGTGCAGCTCGGCCAGTTTCGCGCCGCGGTCCAGCGCCACCCAGCACATCACCTTGGAGGAGGTGAAGTGCTGCGGTTCGCCGCGCACCTCCCAGATGCCGCGGTCCGGATCGCGCCAGTTCTCGATCGCGGCCTGCGCCTGCCGTTCGAGCATGGGCCACAAGGTTTCCGGCACCTGCTGGCGCGACTTCACGTGCAGGTAGACGGAATCCAGGATGGTGCCCCAGATGTCGTGCTGTTCCTGGTTGTAGGCGCCGTTGCCGATGCGGACCGGGCGCGCGCCGTCGTAGCCGGACAGGTGGGGGAGTTCGGATTCGGTTATCTCGCGTTCTCCGCCGATGCCGTACAGCACCTGCAGCGGCGTGGGTTTCCCCTCGTCGTCGGTGGTGACGTCGTGCAGGAAGGCGAAGAAGTCATCGGCCTCGCGATCCAGCCCGAGTGTGTACAGGCCCCACAGCGCGAACGACGAGTCGCGCACCCAGGTGTATCGGTAGTCCCAATTCCGTTCGCCCCCGGGGGTTTCCGGCAGGGATGTGGTGGCCGCGGCCAGCAGCGCTCCGGTCGGCGCGTAGGTGAGGCCCTTCAGCGTCAGCGCGCTGCGCTGCAGGTACCCGCGCCACGGATGATCCGGGAAACGCCCGAGCGTGATCCACTGCCGCCAGCATTCGGTGGTCTGCCACATCTTCTCCGCGGCTTCCGCGAAGGTGCGCGGTGGCTCCAGATCCGCCCAGGACAGCGCGACGAAGATCTCGTCGCCCTCTTTCATCCGGGTGCGGGCCCGCGCCTCCCGGCCTTCCAGCCCCAGTCGCAGATCCGTGGTGAGCGTCAGCGTCGGGCAGCCGTCGATATAGCAACTGGCACTTGCCTGTTCGTAGACGTTGCCGCTGTATTCCCACTGTGCCGGGCCGTTGTGGTAGTCGAAGGCGGGCTCGCAGCTCATCTCCAGTTCGACCACACCGTTCACGCATTTCACGGTGCGCAGCAGCATGTGCTCGGCGTCCCAGTCCATGGGCGTGCGCTTGTGGGTACGGCTGCGTGACCGATTGTTGTGCCAGGGTCCCAGCACCAGCGCGTCCCGCACGATGAGCCAGCCGGTCTCGGTCTGCCAGGTGGTCTCGACGATCAGGCCGCCGGGCAGATAGCGGCGCGCGGCCGGCACGTTGCGGCCGTAGGGGCCGATCCGGAAGTGCCCCGCACTGCGGTCCAGCATGGCCCCGAAGACGCTGGGGGAGTCCGGGCGCGGCACGCACATCCACTCCACCGCGCCGTTGCGGGCGATGAGGCAGTTGGTCTCGCAGTCGGACAGGAAGGCGTAGTCGTCGATGGGCGGGAACACCGAATGGTGCATCCCGCCCACCGCCGACGGCAGGTAGGCGTCGGACGGAGATGGGTCCGTCGTGGCCAGCGGGTCTCGTGGGGCTTCGAGCGACTCGGGTTCGTCGTACGACTCCATGACATCAATGATCGTTCCGAACAGCCCGAATCGTCCACCACGACGTTCGCGGCCTAGGCTGGGGTCGTGCATGCGATCGCAGGATGGTGGGACGGCGTGGAACTGTGGGTGGCCGGGCTGCCCTTCGTTCCCCAGTTCGCGGTGGTGCTGGCCGCCATGGTGCCGGTCTGCCTGGGCATCGCCTACCTCCTCGACCGGATCCTGCGCCTGGTGCTGCACGTGCTCGGCCGCGATCGGATCGCCGCCCGCGAGGCCACCGTGACCACCGCGCAGCCGCGCCGCATCCGGAAGGAAGCCGCCTGACATGCCGCGCTCTCGTGTCCAGCTCGCCCTGATCGCACTACTTGTTCTCGTAGTCGTCGCCTGGTTGTTCACTCGCTGAGCGAGTTTCGGTACCGCTTCGGCGAACTCTGGGCGTACTGTGCTGACCCATGTCGACTACCGATGAAGGTCTGGAACTCGTGCTGTCCGACGAGGACTTCGAAGACGAGCCCCGTCTGATCGCCACCCACTACGCCGGTCCCGAAGAGGCCCTCGAGATGGTCAAGGCCGCCCAGCTGCTGGGTCTGGGCGTGCGTCTGAGCAACCGCATCCGCCCCGACGAGGAGGATGCCGAATCCGCCACCGAGGAGTGGATCCTCGACATCCTCGAGACCCCGCCGGTGGTCGAGGGCGACGAGTAACCCGAGGGGTTATCGCCGAGCGAGAAGCAGGGGTCCGGGGCCGATGCCCCGGACCCCTTTCTCATTCCTTGTCCTCGTTGCCCTCGCCGCGCAGCCGCTTGCCCAGCTTCGACAGCGTCTCACCGACTTCCTGGCCCACCGTGGTGACCGTGGCCCCGACATCGCGGCCCAGATTGCGCACGGTGCGGATCAGCGGGTCCTCCGACTGGTCGAAGCTCTCCTTGTACGACCGCGCCGCGTGCTTGATCTCCTCGCTGATGCGCGCGTCCCTGTCCTGTTCCCGGCGCGGGTACTGCCCGTCCAGGACGCGGTTGTACTCGCCGCTGGCGATCCAGCGCCGCAGCTCGGCGGCCCGCAGCACCGAGAACGGGTGGCTGGCCAGTTCCAGGTTCAGCAGTTTGAGCACGCCGTCGCGCAGGTCGCCCGCGCGGTCGTAGTCGTCGGCCTGGGTGAGGAAGGCCGCGTGGCTCATCTCGTCCACCCGGGAGCCGCCCGCGAGCTTCATGTGCACCCGCACCGACGCCTCCACGTCCTGCCCGACCAGCAGTCCGGCCCGGTCGCCGGACAGCTCGGACTTGCGGCTCCACTCCATCAGCGCGGCCACGATGGCGCGAACCGCCCAGCCGCCCACCGGCATCCAGCCGATGCCGTCGGCGATCCGCATGAGGTGCATGAGCATGGTCCGGTAGACCGCGTGCCCGGACAGCGCGTGCCCGAGCTCGTGGCCGACCACGAACCGCAGCTCCTCGTGGTCGAGCAGATCCAGCAGGCCGGTGGTCAGCACGATGAAGGGCCGGTCCATGCCGATGGTGAAGGCATTGGCCTCGGGCTGCTGCAGCACGAACATCTCCGGGGTGCGCTGCGCGTCGAGGATCTTGACCGCGTCCGATCGCAGCTGGTCGAGGTTCTTGAACTGCCGCTCGTCGACGCGCACCGCGGTCGCGAGGTACATGAGCCGGTGCTGCCGCTCCTGCAGCAGACCCGACAGGGTGCGCAGCAGGGTGTCGAAGCCACTCAGCTGCCGCAGGCCGACCAGTGCGGTGCGGTCGGCGGGATGCTCCCAGGCGCGCGTGGAGATGCCCGGGAAGTCCCGGCGGATACGTGCGGGCGCTGTCGTCATGGAATGTCCCCCGTTGGAAAGTCGCAGTCTCGATACAGTCTGCCGTGTGCGACCAGGGTTGTGCTCGAGACGATTTCAAACCGCCGGAGATTAGCGGCCTGACGTGCACCTCTGCTAAAGTCGCCCCGTGCTGTCGAGCGTTGTTCCCCAGGTCCGCCATGAATTGGCGTTGATCGCTGTGGGTTGCCTCGCGGTCGCTGACATTCACTGTCGCTGATCGCCGATCGGGCACTGCTGCACGTCTGAGTAGACTTGGCGCGCGCATTTTCGCAGTTCGTGTTCGTCCCCCGGCGGCCTTCGGGCCGGAGCGCCACCGTCGCGTACTTCTTCCCGTGACGGGTCTACGGCAAACGTTCATTCCCGCCGGTCGAGGTCCCACCGGCGGGTAGCCCGAAAGGTCCACGCCGATGTCCCGCAATATTCGTCTCTCTCGCCGATCTACCTTCGCCGTCGCGCTCACCGCGGTCGCGGCCACCGTGCTCACCGCCTGCAGCGGCGGCGCGGCCGACACCAAGGACGAGGGTGCGGCGGCCGGTGGCGGCGGCAACATCAACCTGTTCGCGTACTCGGTCGCGAAGGCCGCCTACGACAAGGTGATCCCGGTCTACAACAAGACCGACGCCGGCAAGGGCACCCAGTTCCAGGCCTCCTACGGTCCCTCGGGCGATCAGTCCCGCAAGGTGAAGGACGGCGCTGAAGCCGACGTGGTGAGCTTCTCGGTCGAGCCCGACATCACCCGCCTGGTGGATTCCGGTCAGGTCGACGCGGGCTGGAACGCCGACGCCAACAAGGGCGTCCCGTTCGGTTCGGTCGTGGTGATCGCGGTCCGCAAGGGCAACCCCAAAGGCATCAAGAACTGGGACGACCTGCTCAAGCCGGGCATCGAGGTGGTGACCCCCAACCCGTTCAGCTCGGGTGCGGCCAAGTGGAACCTGCTGGCCCCCTACGCCGCCAAGAGCGAGGGCGGCAAGAACGCGCAGGCCGGTCTGGACTACCTGACCCAGCTGCTGGGCCACGTGCACGTGCAGCCGAAGTCGGGTCGCGAGGCCACCGACACCTTCCTGCAGGGCACCGGCGACGTGCTGCTCAGCTACGAGAACGAGGCCATCTTCTCCGAGACCAAGGGTGACCCGATCGAGCACGTCGTGCCCGACACCACCTTCCGGATCGACAATCCGGTCGCGGTGCTCAAGAACTCCAAGAACCTGAAGAACGCCATCGCCTTCCGCGACTTCCTCTACACCAAGGACGCGCAGAAGGCCTTCGCTGAGGCGGGCTTCCGTCCGGTCGACCCGCAGGTGCGTTCGGACAATGCCAAGACCTTCCCGACCCCGCAGAAGCTGTACACCATCGACGACCTCGGCGGCTGGAAGACCGTGGACAAGGAGCTGTTCACGCCGAACACCGGCTCGGTGGCGCAGATCTACGACAAGGCCACCAAGTAGCCGGGTGACCTGCGACACAAGCGATACTCGAACCTGTGAGTGACAGCAGCTCGAACGCCGGGACCGAGAGCGGTCCCGGCGTTTCGGTAGACGACAAACCCCGCCCGATGGCGGGTAGGGGCCGAATCCGGTCCTGGTTCCGGGTGACCGGGTCGGTGGGCCCGCTCGGCATCGGCACCTCGGTGCTGTGGCTCAGCATCATCGTGCTGCTGCCGCTGGCGGCGCTGACCGCCAAGTCCCTGGAGAACGGCTGGTCCGGTTTCTGGGACGCGGTGACCGCGCCCGCGGCCCTGGACGCGCTGAAGGTGACGGTCCTGGTGTCGGTCATCGTCACCTTGATCAACGTGGTGATGGGCACCCTGATCGCCTGGGTGCTGGTGCGCGACGAATTCCCGGGCAAGGGGTTCGTGAACGCCCTGATCGACCTGCCGTTCGCACTGCCCACCATCGTGGCCAGCATCGTGCTGCTGGCCCTGTACGGGCCGCAGTCGCCGTTCGACATCCACCTCAACGCCACCCAGCCCGGTCTGGTGGTGGCGCTGGCCTTCGTGACGCTGCCGTTCGTGGTGCGCGCGGTGCAGCCGGTGCTGATCGAGGCGGACAAGGATGTGGAGCAGGCGGCCGCGTCGCTGGGCGCGGACAACTGGACCACCTTCCGCACCATCATCCTGCCGACGCTGGCCCCGGCCATCGTGAGCGGTTCGGGCCTGGCCTTCGCCCGCGCGATCGGCGAGTACGGCTCGGTGGTGCTGATCGGCGGCGGCATTCCGAAGAAGACCCAGATGGCCTCGCAGTACATCCAGCAGCAGATCGAGGTGGACCGGCCGGTGAACGCCGCCGCGGTCTCGGTGGTGCTGCTGGCGATCTCGCTGGCCACGCTGTTCGTGCTGCGGGTCACCTCCGAGCGCCTGGCGCGCCGGGAACAGGAGTCGTAGATGAAACTCGGTTTCTGGACGCGGATCTCACTGCGCACGGTGGCGCTGGCGTACATCTTCGTGTTGCTGCTGGTGCCGCTGGGCATCATCCTGATGCGCACCTTCGAGCACGGCGTCGGCGCGTTCTTCGATTCGATCTCCACGCCCGCGGCCATCTCGGCGTTCAACCTCACCATGCAGATCGTGGCGATCACGGTGCCGGTGAATGTGATCTTCGGTGTGATCGTGGCGCTCGCCCTGGTGCGTGGCCGATTCCCCGGCCGCAATCTGCTGCAGGGCGTGGTGGATCTGCCGATGGCGACGTCGCCGGTGGTGGTGGGTGTCTCGCTGATCCTGCTGTGGGGCGCCCACGGCTGGTTCGGCGGGCTGGACAGCCACGGCCTGAAGATCATCTTCAATCTGCCGGGCATGGTCATCGCCACCATCTTCGTGACGCTCCCGTTCGTGGTGCGCGAGGTGGAGCCGGTGCTGCACGAGATCGGCGATGATCAGGAGCAGGCGGCCGCCACCCTGGGCGCGTCCGGCTGGCAGACGTTCTGGCGCATCACGCTTCCGGCGATCCGCTGGGGCCTGACCTACGGCATCGTGCTCACCGTGGCCCGCGCGCTCGGTGAGTTCGGCGCGGTGATCATGGTGTCCACCGGCCTGCCCGGAAAGTCACAGACCCTCACCCTGCTGGTGAACGGGCGCTACGTGAACGATCACAACACCTTCGGCGCGTACTGCGCGGCGACCTTGCTCATGGGCATCGCCCTCGTTGTCCTTCTGCTCATGACCCTTCTAGAACGCAAGCGGGGCACTGCCAAATGATCACCGTGACCAATGCGAACAAGCGCTACGGCACGTTCGCCGCTCTCGACGACGTCAGCCTCGACATCCCCTCGGGCGAGCTGACCGCGCTGCTGGGTCCGTCCGGTTCGGGCAAGTCCACGCTGCTGCGCTCCATCGCGGGCCTCGAGACCCTCGACGGCGGCATCGTCACCATCGCGGGCAAGGACGTCACCAATGTGTCGCCGCAGAAGCGCGATATCGGTTTCGTGTTCCAGCATTACGCCGCGTTCAAGCACATGACCGTGCGCGACAATGTGGCCTTCGGCCTCAAGATCCGCAAGCGGCCCAAGGGCGAGATCAAGAAGAAGGTCGACGACCTGCTCGAGATCGTCGGCCTGGACGGCTTCCAGCACCGGTATCCGGCGCAGCTGTCCGGTGGTCAGCGTCAGCGCATGGCCCTGGCCCGCGCGCTCGCGGTGGACCCGCAGGTGCTGCTGCTCGACGAGCCGTTCGGCGCGCTCGACGCGAAAGTCCGTGCGGACCTGCGCACCTGGCTGCGCCGGCTGCACGAGGAGGTGCACGTCACCACCGTTCTGGTCACCCATGACCAGGAGGAGGCCCTCGACGTGGCCGACCGGATCGCGGTCATGAACAAGGGCCGCATCGAGCAGGTCGGCAGCCCGGAGGACGTGTACGACCGGCCCGCCAACGAGTTCGTCATGTCGTTCCTGGGTGCGGTGGCCAAGCTGAACGGGCATATGGTGCGGCCGCACGACATTCGCGTGGGCCGGGACCCGAGCATGGCGCTGGCCGCGCACGAGGGCACCGCGGATTCCTCCGGCGTCACCCGCGCGACGGTCGAGCGCGTCGTCCGGCTGGGCTTCGAGGTGCGCGTGGAGTTGCGCAACGCGGCCACCGGTGACCTGTTCACCGCGCAGGTCACCCGTGGTGACGCGGAGGCGCTGCACCTGGCCGAGGGCGAGACCGTGTACGCCCGCGCCACCCGGATCCCGGAGCTCCCGGTCTTGTAAGTGCGTCCTGTATAAGCGATTTCGGCGAGAAGTCGGGACACGCCCAACTCGTCAAAAACCTGGCGAGTCGCTCTGACGAGGGTCCGCGGCGCCGCACGCTGCCGTAGCGTGTGGCGCGGCTGTGCCTGTTCGTTCCAGAGGGGAATACGCGGACGTGACGAGTGCGGGTGGCGTACGGGTCGGGATCATCGGGGCCGGTATCGCGGGCTTGGTGACGGCGAAGGTATTGCGCGACGACGGCTTCGAGGTCGTCGTCTTCGACAAGGAGACCGCCGCGGGCGGCGTGTGGATTCAGTCGCGCACCTATCCGGGGTTGCGCACCAACAACTCCCGGGCCACCTACGCGTACTCCGATCATCCCTACCCGGAATCGGCCGATGTATTCCCCACGGCCGGGCAGGTGCGTGACTACCTGGCCTCGTACGTGGAACGCTTCGGCCTGTACCGCTACCTACGCCTGGGCACGGAAGTCATCCGGGTTTCCGAGGCGGGCAAGGGGTTCGAGGTCGAGGTGGTCGGGCCCGACGGGGTCGAGACGCCGGCGTTCGATTTCGTGGTGGTGTGCGCCGGAACCTTCTCCGAACCGAACATTCCAGATATTCAGGACGGCAACCTCTTTCGCGGTGTGATCGCCCACTCCAGTCAGGCGGTGGAACCCACCGCCTTCGCGGGCCGGCGCGTGGTGGTCGTGGGCGCGGGCAAATCCGCGCTCGACTGCGCAGCCTGGGCCGCCGAACGAGCCCGCGACTGCACCCTGGTGTTCCGCAAGCCCTATCCGATGCTGCCACGGTTCATCGGCGGACAGCCCTCGGACCAGCTGTACCTCAATCGATTCTCCGAGTCGTTCTTCCGCTACCACCGGCTCAACCGGGTCGAGCGGCTGCTGCACGGCCCGGGCAGACCCTTGACCGAGCTGGTCTGGCGGTACCTGAAACTCCTGATGCGACTCTCGCTGCGGATGCCGCGGATCATGGTGCCCGAGCCGCCGCTGCCCGGTGGCATCGAACACGGCGGCGTCAGCGAGGAGTTCTACCGGGAGGCCCGACGGGGCCGGATCCGATTGCGGCGCGGCCAGATCGCGCGCTGCACCGGCGAAGCCGAGCTCACCCTCGACACCGGTGAACGGCTCGCCGCGGATCTGGTGGTGTTCGCCACCGGCTGGCGGCAGTCGCTGCCGTTCCTGGACCGCGAACTACGCACCGACGTCCTCTCCGACGGCCGATTCCTGTTGTACCGGCACATCCTGCCGCCGGCGCATCCGCGCCTCGGGTTCATCGGGTACGGGTCCTCCACCGCCTGCCAGCTCTCCGCGGAGATCTCCGCGCACTGGCTGTCCCAGCACTTCCTCGGCGAGCTGGAGCTGCCGCCCGCCGCCGAGATGCACCGCGAGATCGACCGGGTCGGCGCCTGGCTGGCGGAGGTCATGCCCGCGCGGCCGGAAGGCTATTACGTCGGGCCCTACATCTCCCACCACATCGACGATCTGATGGGCGATATGCGATTGCCCGTGCGGCGCACCGACAATTTCGTGTCCGAGTACTTCGACACCTTCCTGCCGGGCCGCTACGCCGACCTCACCGAGGAGCGCCTGCGGCTGCGTGAGGCGCGGCGCACCAAGTTCCGGCTCCGCCGTCCGCGCTATGTGAGCGCGGGGCAGTCGCTCGGTGGCATCGCGGCGCTCACGGTCGGGTACGCCTGGCTGCGGCGCTTGCGCGGGGGAGCCGCGTAAGCGCCGCTGCTCAGCGCAGCGTCCGCAACCACCGGCGGGTATCGGCGGGGTCGATGACGTCGTCGAGTTCGAGAACCGTTGCGGCGGTGAGGGCCTTGCCCGCGTCGTAGGCGGCGTTGACCAGGGCGTCGAAGGCGGCCTGCCGCTGGTCCGGGTCCTCGATGGCGGCCAGTTCCTTGGCGAAGCCCAGCCGGACCGCGCCCTCCAGTCCCATGCCGCCGATCTCGCCGGTGGGCCAGGAGATCACGAAGCGCGGCGCGCGGAACGAGCCCGCCGCCATGGCCTGCGCGCCCAGCCCGTAACCCTTGCGCAGGATCACGGTGCCGAACGGGACGTCCAAGGCGGCGGCGTCGATGAACAGGCGGCTGAACTTGGTGACGGTGGCCTGCTGCTCCGCGTCGGGGCCGACCATGAAACCCGGTGTGTCGCACAGCGAGACGATGGGCAGGCCGTGCGCGCCGCACAGTCGCAGGAACGCCGAGAGCTTGTCGGCGGCCGGGGCGTCGATGGCCCCGCCCAGGTGGTGGCAGTCATTGGCGATCAGCCCGAACGGACGGCCCTCCACCCGGACCAGGGCGGTCACGATGCCCACGCCCCAGTCCCGGCGCAGTTCCAGCACCGAGCCGACATCCACCACCGAGGCGATGGCGGCGCGAATATCGAAGGCGCGCAGCCGGTTCTCCGGCACCACATGCCGGGCCGACCGCGGATCCGGGGCCTCCCACTCCGCCTCCGCGCCTTGGAAATACGACAGGTAGCGGCGGGCGACGTCCACCGCCTCGGCCTCGTCGGCGGCGACGACGTGCACCACGCCATTGCGCCGCTGCACCTCCACCGGCCCGATGTCCTCGGGCGCGTACACGCCCAGCCCGCCGCCCTCGATCATGGCCGGGCCGCCCATGCCGATATTCGCGTCGGGCGTGGCGATCACGACATCGCACATGCCCAGCAGGGCGGCATTGCCCGCGAAGCAGCGCCCCGACACGATGCCGATCAGCGGCACCTGCCCCGACAGCGCGCCCATGGCCCGGAACGTGGTGACGTCCAGCCCCGAGATGCCGCCGTGGTCGGTGTCGCCGGGCCGCCCGCCGCCGCCCTCGGTGAAGAACACCACCGGAAGCCGTTGCTCCCGAGCCAGTTCCAGCATGCGATCGGTCTTGACGTGATTGCGCATGCCCTGGGTGCCCGCGAGCACGGTGTAGTCGTAGGACATGACCAGCGCGCGGGCGCGATCGTGGCCGAACCGGTGGGCGTTGATCGTGGCGATCCCCGCGATCAATCCGTCGGCGGGGGTGTTGGCGATCAGATCCTCGAGCCCGCGCCGGCTGCGCTGGGCGGCCACGGCCAGTGCGCCGTATTCGACGAAGCTGTCCGCGTCGACCAGATCGATGATGTTCTCCCGCGCCGTGCGCCGCCCGATCCGATAACGCTTCGCCACGGCGGTCTCACGCCGCGCGTCGAGGGTGATCTCGTGCCGCTCCAGCACCTCCGCGAGGTCAGCGCGCATCGAATCCAGATCCACCGCGGTCGATTCCGCGGCCGGACCATCGTGATCGGCTGCCACCCAGGTCACCAGCACGGCGTGCGGATCGACCACCGCATCCGGCGCGACGGCCCGCCGCAGCACTCGCAACGGTTCCGTCGCACGCAGCACGTGCTGCATCTTCATGGCCTCCAGCACCGCGACCTCGGCTCCGGCGGCCACCAGGGTCCCCGGCTCCGCCAGCGACACCACAGTCGCGCCCATCGGCGACCGCACCGCCTGCTCTTCGTCGGCGAGCTCGAATCCGGCCGCGGCACCGAGACCGGCCGAGCCGTGCGCCGCACCGGGTGTGGCATCCACCGATCCGGGTGCGGTCGCGTCCTCGAAAGTCTCGGCACGCGCGCGTAAGTCGGGGAGCCGCCGCTCGAACCACTCCGTCGTCACGACGCCCCCGCCCAGCGCTGTCGGTCCGACCGGTGGCGTCAGCCCGCCGTCGGCGGTCTGGTCGCTCAGGCGTGTCGAAAGGTTGGGTGCGGTCTGGTCGTTCGCGCGGGCTGGTCCGTTGGGTCCGGTTTCGTGGTTGGGTTGTGCTGGTCCGCTGGGTGCGGTCTGGTCGCCCGGGTGTGCCGGTCCATTGGGCGCTGTCCGGCTGGTCGGGTGTGTCGCTCCGGTCGGCTCGGTCTGCCGGTCGACGCCGGCCGGGGTGGGGGGCTCGCGCAACGTGGACAGGACTGCGCGTAGCAGGTGCAGGTTGGTGTCGACGCCGCCGATCACCGTTTCGGCGAGTGCGTCCGAGCAGCGGCGCAGCGCGGCGTCGTGGGTCGGGGCGTGCGCGATGATCTTCGCGAGCAGCGAATCGAATTGCACGCCTTGGCGCATGCCCACCCGGGCGGCGGTGTCGACACGGACGCCCGCGCCGGTCGGGGCGTCGAAGCGGTCGATCACGCCCGTGCTGGGCAGGACCGCTCCATCCGCCGCGAGCAGTTCGGCGTTCACTCGCGCCTGCACCGCGTAGCCGCGGGTCTCGCTCTTGGGCAGGTCGAGGTCGGTCAAGGCCCGGCCGCGCGCCAGCTCCAGTTGCAGCGCGACCAGATCCACGCCGGTGACGGCCTCGGTCACGGTGTGCTCGACCTGCAGGCGCGGATTCACCTCCAGGAACCAGACATTCGCGCTCACCCCGGCCTCGACCAGGAACTCCACGGTGATGACGCCCCGGCAGCCCACCGCCTCCGCGATCCGCACCGCGTCCCGGTGGATCCGATCCCGCACGGCCGCGGGCAGATCCGGGGCGGGCGCGATCTCGATCAGCTTCTGGCGTTGCCGCTGGACGCTGCAATCGCGGTCGCCCAGTGTGGCGGCCGCGATCCCGTCCGCGACCACCTGCACCTCGATGTGCCGGGTGCGGGTGACCAGCGCCTCGGCGTACACGCGGTCGTCGCCGAATCCGGCGAGCGCCTCGGCCCGGCAGCGGTCGATGGTCTCGGCCAGGCGGGCCGGGTCGGTGACCGGACGCATACCGCGTCCGCCGCCGCCCGCCGCGGCCTTCACCATGATGCCGTCGGGATGGTCGGTCAGCAGGGCCGCGATCTCGGCGGACCCGGCTCCCGCGCGGGTGGCGGGGAGCACGGTCAGTCCGGCGCGTTCGGCGGCCGCGCGGGCGGCGACCTTGTCCCCGAAGACGCGCAGCACCTCGGGGGAGGGGCCGACGAAGGTGAGTCCGGCCGCCGCGCAGGCGGCCGCGAAATCGGCGCTCTCGCTGAGGAAGCCGTACCCGGGGTGGACCAGCGCCGCGGGCCCGCACGCCGCGGCCGCTCGCACCACCGAGTCGATGTCGAGGTACCCCGCCGCACCGCTGCCCGGCAGGACGATCGCCCGATCGGCGAGCCGTACCGCCAGGCTCGCGCCGTCCTCGGCGGTGTGCAGCACCTCCGTCGGGTATCCGAGTTCCCGTGCCGTCCGTACCACCCGGACCGCGACCTCACCACGATTCGCAACCACAACTCGCACGCCGCCAGGCTAGGGCACCGTCGCGGGTCCGCGGCGAAAACGAGCCGCCTCGCTTGTTTCTGTGTTGGGTTACCGCGCCCGGCTACTGAACCCGGGCCGCGATACCCGGATAGTCCGAGATCAGCCCGTCCGCGTCATAGGTCAGCCGGCACGCGAAGTCCAGGTCTGGTGCGGTGTAGGCGACGTGCCGCGCGCCGATGCGGCAGTAGGTCTGCTCCAGGCGCGCGACCGACAGGTCCGCGGCCCGGACGTACGCCGCGGGCGCGGAGACCGGGTGGTCGCCGAGCGGCCGCAGCCGGTGCACCGGAAAGGTATTGGTCATGGCCGAGGACTCCAGGTCCAGATCGAGGCAGCCGTTCAGGTGCGGCGCGGGCGTGCCGTCGACGGTCCACCGGCCCCAGCCGTCGGCCTCCAGGTCCACCACCCGGACGCCGTGCGCGCCGCGTCCGGTGATCCGGGCCGATCGGGTCACCCACGAGGCGTCCAGCAGCACAACGTAATCGATGATCCAGGACACGCCGTCCTCGGTGGCGGTGGTGGTGCCGCGGATCAGCAGCCCGCGTTCGTCCTCGGCGAAGAACGCGACCTCGAATCCGGTCCGCGCGCCGCGATGCCGCCACGAGGCCACTGCCGGGAACTCGTTCACTCGGCCAGTCAATCACGGCGGCGTCCCGCGGTGGGGATATGTTCGGGGCATGCATTGGGATCAGATGACGGCCACGCCGGGCGCGTTGCGGACCGCCGCCGCGCGGTTGCGCCGCGGTGTCGGGCAGCTGGAGATTCTGGCGGCCATCATCGAGGCGGCGGACGGGCCGTGGCTGGGGGCCATGGACTCCGACGGCCGCGGCACCGCCGAACTGCGCATGCACCTCGCGGGCAAGTACCGGTTCACCGCGGTGGTGACCAGCGCCGGCAAGCTGTCCCTGGCGGAGATGAACTCGCCGGGGCGGGGTAAGAAGGCGGAGCTGGTGCTGTCCACCAAGGCGGCCCAGCGCAAGGGGTGGGACGATCCCAAGGACGCGCCCAAGCCGCAGGAGTGGGTGGCGTTCGCGGTCGACTGGGTGCGCGCCGCGAGCGCCGCGGTCGGGCGACGGGATGTGGTGGAGTGGCTGCTCAAGGGCGCTGATCAGCGGCTCGCGGCCATGAACGACAGTGTCGAGACCATGCGGGCGGCGCTGGCCGAGCGCGAGTCGATGCGCGACGAGCTGGCCGCCGAGGTGGCCGGGCTGCGCGCCGAACTCGAGGCCGAATCAGCCCTCGCCGACAAGCGACTGGTCACCGGCGACGTAGCGCCAGACCGGGAGCAGGGCGTGGTCGTCGAGGGGGTCGGCGGCGGCGTGGACGGCGCCGCGCAGCCGGTCGGTGACGGCGTCGGCATCGAGACCGGACCCGATGAGGACCAGATTGCTGACCCGGGGCTCGTGGCGGGCCCAGGCGGTGGGTTCCAGGGTGATGTGGCGGCCGACCATGTGCAGCACGAATTTTCGCGGATCGTCGGCGACGGCGAACGCGAGCACGCCCTTGGCGCGGAACAGTCCTGACGGCGGATCCTCCAGCAGCGCGATGAGTTCGCGCGGATTGAGGTCGGTGTCGGAGGTGAAGGAGACGCTGTCGTAGCCGTCGTGCAGATGCCGGTGGTCGTGGGAGCAGCCGTCGTGGCAGTGATCGCCGTGACCCGGGTCGTCCTCGCCGGCCGCGCCGTCGCCGTGCAGTAGTTCGTCGAAGCTGAGCTGTTCGCCGACACGCGGGGCGCGGGGCGCGTGGGTGGGCAGGTCGAACAGCAGGCCGGGGTCGATGCGCCCGTGGCTGGTCGGATACACCGGCACCTGTCCGACCACCTCGCCGATCTCCGCGCGCAGCCGCTCCAGCGCGTCGGCCTCGACCCGGTCGGACTTGTTCAGCACCACCAGATCCGCCATCCGCAGATGCGTGGTGAGTTCGGGATGCTGGTCGCGGCTGGCGGGGAAGTGCTCGGCGTCGACCACCTCGATCAGCCCGCCGTAGCGGATCCGCGGATTGTCGCTGTTCACGACCATGCGGATCAGATTGCGCGGTTCGGCCAGCCCGCTGGCCTCCACCACGATGACGTCGATCTTCTGCTTGGGATGCGCCAGCCGGTCGAACAGCTCGTCCAGTTCGCTGACGTCGACCGCGCAGCACACGCACCCGTTGCCCAGTGACACCATGGCGTCGACCTGCCCGGCCACCAGCATGGCGTCGATGTTCACCGCGCCGAAGTCGTTGACCACCACCCCGATCCGCGCGTTGCGGGTCCGCAACAGCCGGTTGAGCAGCGTCGTCTTGCCGGCACCGAGGAACCCGGCCACGATCAGGACTGGTATGCGCCGACTCACGGCGACCACCCTACCGAGGTGTGATTCCTCGGAAACGGGGTGGCAACAACCGGCTTCTACCGTGACGGACAATTCGGACCGACCACGGGAGGTGCGCCGTGCGAGTGCGCGACATCCTCGATGCGCCGCAACTGCGCATGCGGCTGCTCCACGGGGACGCGGGGGACCTAGACCGGACGGTCGCGCGCGTCTGCGCCACCGACATGCCCGACCCCCGGCCCTTCGTCACCCCGGGCGCGTTGGTCTGTACCGGCCTGGTGTGGCGGCAGCACGCCGCCGACTCCGACCGCTACGTGCACTTGCTGGCCGGGTCCGGGGTGGCCGGAGTGGTGGCCGGGCAGGCGCTGCACGGGCACATCCCCGACGACGTGGTGGCGGCGTGCCGCCGACACGGGCTGCCACTGCTGTCCGCGCCGCAGAGCGTGCCGTTCAGCCGGATCATCGAATACCTGGCCGAGCAGGCCGCCGACGTGCGCTGGCAGCGCGTGCGATCACGAGCCGACCGGCAACGCAGTCTGCTGTCGGCCGTCGCCGCCGGGGCCGAGATCGAGACCCTGATCGCGGATTTCGAGGCCGAACAGCGGGTCTCGGCGTGGCTGCTGACCTCGACCGGAACCGTCGTCGCGGGTACCGCGGACCTGTCCGAACCCGAGATCGACAGGATCCTGGCCACCGCGCTGACCGCGCCGCGCCTGCCCGCCGTCACCGCCGGGGCCCTGCGCGTCCTCCAGGTGGGCGCGGGCGATCGAATCACCGCCTGGTATCTGGTGATCCGCCCCTCCGACCCGGATCTCGACCCCTACGGCGTGGACTTGGCCGCGGTCGCGGAACTGTACCGGCAGCGCCGCGCCGACCGGCGGCACCTGGATTGGGAACTGTCCGACCGCTTCCCGAGGCCGTTCGCCGAGCGATCCGGAGTGTCGGAGGCGGCGATCGTCTGCGAGGTCCATGCCGGCACCGCGGCCACACTCGAGGCCGTGCGCGCCGCCCTGCACGATGCCCTGCCGGATCTCGTCACCGCGATCGACGGCGAGGGCCGGCTGGTCGGCGTGACGGCCGGGACGCAGGACGGGACCGCCGGTGTGGTGAACCGCCGACTCGGTCGGATCGCACCGGCGCTCAGTGGCATTCGGCTCGCGGTCGGGGTGAGCGTTCGGCAGCCGGACGAGCCGCTCGCGGGGACGATCGGCGCGGCGGCGGCCGCGTCCACCGCGGCGCGGGAGGACGCCGCGCCGGTCAGTGTGCGTGTCGCCGACATCGATTCGGCCGTGGGCCTGCTCACCGCGGTCCCGGGCGGCCTGCAACGGCGATTCGCGGAACGGGTTCTCGGTGCGGTGCTGGAATACGATCGGATGCACAGGGCCGGGCTGCTGAAGACGCTGGAGGCGTTCCTCGGCTGTGACGGCTCGTGGCGGCAGGCGGCCGATCGAATGCATGTGCACCCCAACACCGTTCGCTACCGGATCGGGCGGATCGAGGTGCTGACCGGGCGGGATCTCGGGCGGCTCGATGATCGGCTCGACCTGTACCTGGCGGTGCGGACGCTGTCGGGTCAGACCGCGCCGGTGTAGGGGTCCCAGGCGATTCCGGCGTCCGGGGTGCCCTCGCGTAGGACACTCGCTTGGATCAGGCCGTACGGTCGGTCATCGGCGTGGAACACCTCACCGTTGTTGGGCACGTCGAAACGGCCTGTGTCATAGGCGAAGTGATGCTTGTTGGGCGCGGAGAAGCGGATCTCGGCCAGGCACGGGTAGGCCTCCAGGGCGGCGCGGCCCATCTCGTACAGGGTCTGCTGCAAGGCCTTCGAGTGCAGGGTGGCGAAGGTTTCGATCAGGGCGGCCCGGATACCGTGGTAGGCGGCGTCCCAGTCGGCGGGTGGGGTGGCGAAGCGCCAGCGGGCGTCGAGGCTGGTGGCGAGGATGCGGTCGTAGGCGGGTTCCAGGACGGTGAACGGGTCGGTCAGGAAGCCCGCGAACTCCGAGCCCGTGGACTTGAGGATCACCAGGTCCTTGATGCCGCCGATCACCCATTCGCGGCGGTCCGTGCCCCGTCCGCGCACCGTGATCGCGGCGGTCCGCACCTCGGGACCCACCCGCGTCCAGGTGTGGTCGTGGCCGCTGCCGCCGACCGGAACCCGCTGCCACGCATACTCTTCGATCTCGATGCGGGCCGAGGTCACCGGCTCGATCTCGCCGGTGAAATGCCGGGCCAGCGCGAGCCCGTAGTCCTCGATGCTGCCGTCGCCGTGGCTCTTGGCGTAGGTGTAGATCGTCTGCTTCTGCGAGTCCGTCGGCAGCACCGCGCCCTGATCGCCCACGGTGTGCGCCTCGTCGAACGCGCCGCGCAGGCACGAGGACACATTCAGGTCCCGGATCTCGTGCCGCGCGGTGTCGCGGTAGATCCGCACCACCCGGTTCTCGGCCTTCCCGTACTGGTGCGGGCCGAGCACGATCCGGCCGTCGGCTTCGCTCATGGTCGCCTCCCGTGGTCGCTGATCACTGTGCCCCACTGTGACCGACGACGGCGGCCGCACACGCTGGTTCCGCGGACAAATCGCCGCACATCGTGACCGTGACGTTTGGCTTGTCGGACAAAGGCCCACCCCGGGCGATCTGCCTAGCCTGACGAGCAACCCACCCCCGACGGAAGGCAGGGCCACCCATGACATCGCCGCATCCCGTGGACACGCGGCTGCCCTGGCATCGCCTGCTGGTGTTCGGCGTGCAGCACGTGCTGATCATGTACACCGGATGCGTCACGGTGCCTTTGGTTTTCGGCGCGGCCGCCAAGCTCGACCAAACCACCATCGCCCTGCTGATCAGCGCCGACCTGCTGGTCGCGGGCATCATCACCGTGGTGCAGAGCCTCGGACTCGGCAAGCTGGCGGGCGCGCGGCTGCCCATCGTCACCGGCGCCACCTTCGTGGCCATGAGCCCGATGATCCTGATCGCCAAGGACTACGGGCTGCAGGCGCTGTACGGGTCCATGCTGCTGGGCGGACTCCTCGGCATCGCCCTGGCCTGGCCGTTCGCGTCGATCGTGCGGTTCTTCCCGCCGCTGGTGAGCGGCACGGTGCTGACCGCGGTCGGCATCTCGCTGATCGGGGTGGCGGGCGGCCTGATCGTCGGCAGCGACCCGAAGGCCGCGACCTTCGCCGCGCCGTCCCGGATCGCCTTGGCGGCAGCGGTTCTGGTGGTCGCGCTGGCGTGCACCGTGCTGGGGCGGGGCGTGTGGTCGCAGCTGGGCGTGCTGATCGCCCTGATCGCGGGCATCGTGATCGCGGTCCCGATGGGGCTGGTCAAGCTCGAGGGTGTGTCCCGTGCGGCCTGGCTGGGCGCGCCGCAGCCCTTCCACTTCGGGGCGCCGCAGTTCCCGGTCACCGCGGTGGTGGCCATGACCATCGTGCTGGCGGTCGTGTTCGCCGAGTCCACCGCGAGCATGCTGGCGCTCGGCGAGATCACCGGAAAGCCCTTGACCCGAGCCGATGTGGCGCGCGGCCTGGTCGGCGACGGCCTGTCCGCGGTGCTGGCGGGGGTCCTGAACTCGTTCGTGGACACCGTCTTCAACCAGAATGTCGGCGCGGTCGCCACCACCCGCGTGCACAGCCGCTACGTGACGGCGGTGAGCGGCGCGATCCTGATCGTGCTGGGTCTGGTGCCGCGTTTCGGCGCCCTGGTCGCGACCGTCCCGCAGCCGGTGGTCGGCGGTGTCGGCCTGGTGCTGTTCGCGACCATCGCGGTGATCGGCGTGGACACGCTGCGCCGCGCCGACCTCACCGACCGCGTGAATCTGACCATCGTCGCCGTCTCGATCGGCGTCGGCCTGGTGCCGGTGCTCACCAAAGGCATGTTCGAGAAGTTCCCGTCCTCGGCCCAGATCCTGCTCAACAGCGGCATCAGCCTCGCCGCCGTCACCGCCTTCACCCTGAACCTGCTGTTCAACCACACCAGGCTCGGTGATCTCGCCCGTGGCGCCCGAGAACCGGCGCAGGCGTTCACGCCGTGAACCGAGGGGGCCCTGGAGACGTGTGCCAGGGGTTTCAGGGGAAGCCCCGCAGAGTTACGGGGGTTGTCCTACCCGCAGGCGTTGACCCATTCGGAGAGTCCGTCGGCGAACATCTGACGCTTCCAGATCGGGACCTCGTGCTTGATGCGGTCCACGAGTTCGGCGCAGGTGGTGAAGGCTTCGGCGCGGTGGGGGGCCGCGACGGCGACGGCGATGGCCAGATCCCCGATGGTCAGATCCCCGACCCGGTGCACCGCGGCGACCGGCAGCCCGGAGGACGCGGCCACCTCCTCGCACACCGTGCGCAGGAACCGCTCGGCCTGCGGGTGCGCCGAATACTCCAGCGCGGAAACCGATTGCCCGCCATCGTGATCGCGCACCTTGCCGGTGAACACGACGACCGCCCCGTGGTGCGGCCCGTCCACGGCCTTCTCGACCTCGGCCGGATCCAGGTCCTGATCGCTGATCCGGGCCAGCAGCTCACTCATGGTTGCCTCCTCCGGCCACCTGGGCCAGCAGATGTTCGAGCAGCGGTGTCAGCACGGCGATGCCGTCCTTCACCCCGCCCGGCGAACCGGGCAGATTGACGATCACGGTGCGCCCGGCCAGTCCGGCCACGCCCCGGCTCAGCGCCGCGAGCGGGAACTTGGCGGTCCCGGCCTGGCGGATGGCGTCGGCGACGCCCGGCAGCTCCCGATCCAGCAGGGCGAGCGTGGCTTCCGGGGTGGCGTCGGTGGGGGAGGCCCCGGTGCCGCCCGTCGTGACGATCAGGTCGGGCTCCCGGGACAGGGCGTCCTCGAGGCCGTACGTGATGTCGGAGTCCGCGAAGACCAGCGGTCCACGCACCGAGAAGCCCTGTGCGGCAAGCCATTCGGTGAGGGTCGGGCCGGTGGTGTCGGTGCGGGTGCCGGCGGCGACGCCGGTCGAGGCGACCACGACGGCAGCCGTGCGGCCCTGACCCGCGAGCGGAGTCGTCGCGGCGGTGGCCTGCTCGCGCGCCGCGTGCTTCTCGTGATGGTGCCCGCCGTGCTGCTCGGCCTCGGGCCGCACCCAATGTCCGTGCTTGCCACCCTCTTTGGTGACCAGCCGCACCCCGTTGAGCGTGGCCGCCGGGTCCACCGCCTTCACCATGTCGTGCAGCGTGAGCCCCGCGACCGCGACCGCGGTCAGCGCTTCCATCTCGACCCCGGTGGGCCCCTTGGTCTTCGCGGTGGCCTCGATGGTGATGGTGGTGCCGGTGAACCCGAAGCTCACGTTCACCGACGACAGCGCCAGCTGATGGCACAGCGGAATCAGTTCCGAGGTCTTCTTGGCCCCGTTGATCCCGGCGATGCGGGCGGTGCTGAGCACGTCGGCCTTGGGCATGTCGTCGGCCCGGACCAGTTCGATCACCTCGGCGGTGGTGTGCAGTTCGCCCGCGGCGACCGCGATGCGCGCGGTGTCGGCCTTCGCGCTCACGTCGACCATGCGGGCGCGACCTTCACGGTCGACATGCGACAACTCACTCATGGGCACCACCTTGGCACAGCGAATTCGGGGTGTTCACAGCGGCCGAACCTCGACGATCGCGCCGGCGGGCAGCTCGGTGACGTCGGCCGGGACGTCGATCAGCACATCGGCGTGCGCCATGGCCGCGATCAGGTGCGAACCCTGCCCCGACACCAGCGTCACCCCGTCCCCGGTCAGCTTGCCGCGCAGGAACTGTCGTTTCCCGGCGGGGGAGCGGACCGCGTCCAGTAGCGGCAGCGCGGTGACCGGCAGCGCGGGCAGGCCCGCGAGTTCGCGCAGGACCGGGCGGGCGAACACCTCGAACGACACCATGGTGCTCACCGGATTGCCGGGGAAGCTCAGCACCGGGACGCCGTCGACCGTGCTCAGCCCCTGCGGGCCGCCGGGTTGCAGTGCGACCGGGCCGAATTCGCCGCCCTGGGCCGCCAGCACCTCCTTGACGACCTCGAAGTCGCCCATGGAGACGCCGCCGGAGGTGAACACCACATCGGCCTGGGCCACCGCCTCGGCCAGCCGCCGCCGGAACTCGGCGTGCTCGTCGGTGGAGTGCGCGACCGACACCACCTCGACGCCGTTGTCGGACAGGGCCGCGGCCAGCGCGATGCCGTTGGAGTTGAAGATCTGGCCGGGCAGCAGGGTCGCCCCCGCGGGCCGTAGTTCGTCGCCGGTGGTGAGGACGGCCGCCCGTACCCGCCGCGTCACCGCCAGCTCGCCCAGCCCGACCGCGGCCAGCGCCGCGATGTGCCGGGGCCGCAGCCGGGTGCCCGCCGCGGCCAGCAATTGTCCGGCGCGCACGTCGGTGCCGGGCTCGCGCACGAAATCGCCGGGGGCACGGCTGGTTCGGATCGTCACGGTGACGCCGTCGGATTCGGTGTGCTCCACCGGCACCACGCAGTCCGCGCCGGGCGGCACGGGCGCGCCCGTCATCACCTTCACAGCCGAGCCCGCGGGCAGTGTGAGCTGTTCGGTGTTCCCGGCCGCCACCACGCCCGCCAGCGGCAGGGTCGCGGGGACGATCGCCACCGATTCGGCGGCGACCGCGTAGCCGTCCATGGCGGAATTGCGGAACACCGGCAGGTCCAGGGGCGCGTACACGTCGACGGCCAGGCGACGGTCCAGCGCCGCGGCCATCGGGACGGTTTCCGTGCTCCGACCGGCCAGGGGCCGCAGGGCGTCCTCGATGCGCCGACGATGGTCGTCGACGGGTCGGGCCGGGGCGGTCGCGTGCCGGGAACTCATGCCGCTGAGCCTATACGCGGGTGAATCCTCCATACCGTGACCGGCTGATCACCGGGCCCGGCTCGTAGGAATCTACGAAGAGTTGCGGGCCCGGCAATAATGGTCCAATGACCGTGGTCGCGATGGGCATGCCCGCTGTGCGAACCGGGCGGCCCGATATCGACGGCCGTCCGGACACCCCGCTCCTGCTCGACCGTTTCGGGCGGGTGGCGCGGGACCTGCGCGTGTCCATCACCGAGAAGTGCTCGCTGCGCTGCACCTACTGCATGCCCGAAGAGGGCCTGCCCGCGATTCCCGCCGACGAACTGCTCTCCACCGCCGAGATCGTGCGCCTGGTGACCCTCGCGGTCCGCGAACTCGGCGTGCACGAGGTGCGCTTCACCGGCGGCGAACCGCTCATGCGCCGCGACCTCGAGCAGATCATCGCGGGATGCCATGCGGCACTGCCGGATACGCCGCTGGCCATGACCAGCAATGGCGTCGGACTCGAGCATCGCGCGCAGGCGCTGGCCGCCGCGGGCCTGAAGCGCATCAATATCTCCCTCGACACCGTGGACCGTGACGGTTTCCACCGCCTGACCCGTCGTGATCGTCTCGCCTCGGTGCAGGCCGGGATCCGCGCCGCCATCGCCGCCGGGCTCACCCCGCTCAAGGTGAACGCGGTCCTCATGCGCGAAACCCTCGACGGCGCGGCCGATCTGCTGCAGTGGTGCCTGGAGGTGGGTGCGGAGCTGCGCTTCATCGAGGAGATGCCGCTCGACGCCGACCACGAGTGGGCGCGCGCCAATATGATCACCGCCGCCGAACTCCTGGACGTCCTCGGCAAGCGCTTCACGCTCGCCGAGACCGACCGCGAGGACCCTTCCGCCCCCGCCGAACGCTGGCTGGTGGACGGCGGCCCCGCCACGGTCGGCATCATCGCCTCGGTCACCCGCAAGTTCTGCGGCGACTGCGACCGCACCCGCCTCACCGCCGACGGCCGCATCCGCTCCTGCCTGTTCAGCGACCAGGAGTACGACATCCGCGCCGCCCTCCGCTCGGGCGCCACCGACGCCGACATCGCCGGCCTCTGGCGCGGCGCCATGTGGAACAAATCGGCCGGCCACGGCATCGACGCCGCCGGCTTCGTCCCGCCCACCCGAACGATGGGAGCCATCGGTGGTTGAGGTCCGCTATTTCGCCGCGATCGCCGACGCCGTCGGCAAGGACAAGGAAACACTGGACCTCCCGTCCGGCGCGACCATCGCCGACTTGCGCACTACCCTCTCGGCCACCTACGGCCCGAAACTCGATCCCATGTTGAAGGTCTGCGCCTATCTCATCGGCGACGAACTCACCCGCGACGCCACCACCCCGCTCTCCCCCCGCGTGGACGTGCTGCCCCCGTTCGCGGGCGGCTAGCCGGGGGAGTGGCCCGCGGCACGGTGAATTTCACTGCTGAGCGCTAACATTCGCCGGTCCCGTCCGCTGTCGCCAGGAGACCGTTCGAATGACGTCATCGCCGCAACCGCAGCAGCCGCCCGCACCCCCGTACCCGCACCCCGCGTTCGCGCGAGTCCAGGAGGCCCGCGCCGCGAGCCTGCAACTCCGGGTCGCGGACTGGATCACCAAGTTCGCGGGGTCGATGAACTTCGTCTATATCCACGCGATCGGCTTCACGATCTGGATGTTGCTGGCCGAGAACAGCCCGTGGCCGACGCTGACCCTGGTGGTCTCCCTGGAAGCGATCTTCCTGTCCACCTTCGTGATGATCGGCCAGAACCGTCAGGCCGATTTCCAGCGGGCCAAGGCCGATCACGACTTCCAGGAACAGGAACTCGAACTCAAGACCAACACCGAACTCACCCGGGCCATTCACGCCATGACCTCGGAACTGCACCGCCGCCTGGTCGAGGACCCGGATCAGAAGGGCTGACGCAGGCGGTCGACCACGCCGGTGACGCCCGCGCGCCGCATCTCCGGGTCGTCGACGTCCAGGCCGCGTAGCACCTCGAACCAAGGGCCGAGCCGGTGCCAGTGCACGGCGCGATCGCGGATGTCAGGGGCGACGCCGTAGGCGACCGCGACCGCGTCCGCGAAAGGGGCTGGTGTGCCGAACAACGTCCAGGCGAAGTCCACCGCGGGGTCGCCGAGGTGGGCGTCGCCGAAGTCGATGACCCCGCTCACCCGGCCATCCTCGGCCAGGACGTGGTCGGGGCCGAGATCGGCGTGCACGACGGTGTCGGCGGGAGTGTCCAGGATCGCGTCGAGCAGCGAGTCGGCGGCCGCGATCAGCGAATCCGGAAGCAGCGGAAGGACTTCCCGGCGACAGCGGGTGACGGCCCAGTTCCGTTCCCGGCGGGCGTGGGCGGCCCCGCGCAGACCCAGCTCGATCGCCTCCGCCGGCGGAGTGTCGTGCAGGGCTCGCAGGAAACGTCCGATCGCGTCACCGTTGCGCGGCGTGTAGTTCTCGACCGGCTCGCCGCGAATCAGCCGGTGTCGCACTACCAGCGGCGCCTCGGCGACCACCGTCGGAATCGGGATGGGCAGCGGCAGCCGGGGCGCGAGCCACGGCAGCAACCGGGTCTCCCGCAGCAGCTGGGCATCCACCTCCGGTCGCCGCGGTCGTCGTTCCACCCAGTGCTCATCCACCAGGGTGGCCGAACTGTCCCATCCGTTGTCGCCGTCGAAGTTCACGCCTCGACCCTAGGAAGCGCGGGGGTTTACTTCCATCGAGTATCGAACGGGGTCACGAGGACCGCGCTGGTGACGGGCTTTGAGGTCGCGGTGTCCGCACTCCTGTCATACCGAGCCGGCGGGGAGGATCCACCGGGTCGGCTGGCCGGTGATCTTGGCGATCGTGTCGAAATCAGCGTCGTAGTGCAGGACGGTCAGCTCGGCCAGTTCGGCGGTGGCCGCCACCAGGAGGTCCGCGATACCGGCGCTTCGCAGGCAGCCTCGCTTGGCCAGCTCGTACTGCACCTCGCGGACCCGGGTCCACACTCGATCGGGCATCGGTTGCCAGGGATAGATGGCGGAGAGGTCGTCGCGGTCCTGTTCGAAGTCGCTCAATGACCTTGCGGAGTAGAGGAATTCGGTCTCGGTGGCCGCGCAGATGTGGACCAGTCCGGCCTGCAAGGTGCTGGCCCATACGGCCGAGACGTCCGGATGTCCCATCCGGGCCAGGGCGCTCGTGTCGATCAGATACCGAGCTATCGCCACGCCTCGTCCCTTCGGCCCGGGTCGATCACATCGTCGTAGGCACCGGCCCTCGATCGGGCCTGCATCCGTTCCAGCGCGGCGGAACGCCGGTGGCAGGCAATGACCTGACGCAGGGCGGCATTAACCGTGTCCTTCTTGGTGGTGGTGCCTAGGAGGCCGCTGACTTCGGCCAGGGCCTCATCGTCGATGTCGATCATCGTGCGTGACATAGCCGCCTCCTGTATGCCTGAACGGGATGTCCTCAAGCATACGGATGTGGCGGTTCATATGCCTCGGTTCAACGCCACCAAGTATCGAGCGGGGTGACGGGGACCGCGCGCTTGTGGCGGGTGTTGAGGAAGATCCGTTCGAGCTTCTCCGAGACCTCGGGGCCGACGTCCTTGCCCTCGAGGTAGTCGTCGATCTGGGAGTACTTCAGGCCTAGGGCTTCCTCGTCCGGCAGCGCCGGGCGGTCGTCCTCGAGGTCGGCGGTGGGGACCTTCTGCCACACGCTGGGCGGGGCGCCGAGTTCCTGGAGCACGGCCGCGCCCTGGCGCTTGGTGAGGCCGGTCAGCGGTGTGAGGTCGACGCCGCCGTCGCCGAACTTGGTGAAGAAGCCGGTGACCGCCTCGGCGGCGTGGTCGGTGCCGACGACCAGCAGCTCGAGCTGGCCGGCGATGGCGTACTGGAGCAGCATGCGCTCGCGGGCTTTGATATTGCCGCGCACGAAGTCTCGCAGACGGGGCTCCTCGTGCAGTTCCACGATGCCGGTGGCGGCCTCGCCCGCGGCGGCGTCGGCGCTGGGTTTGACGTTCACCACGACCGAGCGGTCGGGCTGAATGAAGGACAGTGCGATCTGGGCGTCGTGTTCGTCGGCCTGGATGCCGTAGGGCAGGCGCGCTGCCACGAAGGTGGCGTCGTGACCCTCGGCGCGCAGTTCCTCGACGGCCAGCTGGCACAGGCGTCCGGCGAGGGTGGAGTCCTGCCCGCCGCTGATGCCCAGCACGAACCCCTTGGCGGGCGTGGACCGCAGATAGTCCTTGAGGAAGTCGATGCGTCGCCGCACTTCGGTTTTCGGTTCGATCGACGGCAGGACGCCCAATTCGGCGATGATCTGTGCGCGCAGGTTCCCCATGGGCACACTCTACTGAACGGGCTCGCCGCCGCTACCGATCGGCGGGCGCGGTCACCTGCCGAACCAGCGTCTCCCAGTGGTCGCCCACCTGGTCGGGCGTGTAGCGCAGCTGCCGGATCTGGTGCAGGACCAGACCCGCGTCCAGACTGGCCAGCAGCGTGTCGGCGGTGAGTCCGATGTTTCCGGGCGCCCCGGCCTCTCGGAGCAGCAGGGAGACATGGGTTTTCGCGATGTTGTAGGGCGGCCCGGAGTATTGCCCGCCGATGGCGGCGTTCTTGCGCACATCGCCCTCCACCTCGACGGTGGCCAGGCGAGCCCGCCCGTAGGCGATGAGCCGTTCGGCGGCGGGCGCGCCCGGCCCCAGCGGCGGCGGCCCGAACATGTAGGCCCACTGCAGTTTCTGATCGGACTGGTCGAGCAGTGCCAGCATCAGCCCGGCCCGATTGCCGAACCTCCGGAACACGGTGCCCTTGCCGACGCCGGCCAGTTTGGCGACCGCGTCCATGGTGACCGCGTCCGCGCCCTGCTCGCGCACCAGCGTCTCGGCGGCGTCGAGCAGCAGTTGCCGGTTGCGGGCGGCGTCGCTGCGTTCGTGGCTGCTGCCTGGCATGAGGAGCGGGACCGAATGCGGCGGGGGCTGCTGGGTGCCGACGGGTTCGATCGGGAGGGCGATGTTCGGCAGTGCCGGAACGACGTCATCCGGTGATGTGTCGCGTGTCACAGGCTGTCTGCTCCTACCCGGGAATGTAAGCGGACTGGGGTCCGGTTACAGTCTATCGAAAGATCCACCGCTGCATCAGTAACCCTTGGAGTGATCATCATGTCGCAGACCCGCATCCTCGTCCTGGTCGGAAGCCTTCGCGCCGCGTCGATCAACCGCCGTCTGGCCGAGGCCGCCGTGCAGACCGCTCCCGAGGGCGTCGAGATCGCCATCTACGAAGGCCTCGGCGACATTCCTTTCTACAACGAGGACCTCGACGTCGAGGGTCGGGTCCCGGCCGCCGCGCAGGCGCTGCGTGACGCCGTCGGCGCCTCGGACGCGCTGCTGCTGGTCACCCCCGAATACAACGGCACCCTGCCGGCCGTGCTGAAGAACGCCATCGACTGGGCGTCGCGGCCCTACGGCGCGGGCGCGCTCAAGAGCCGTCCGGTCGCCGTGGTCTCCGCCTCGATCAGCGCGAACGCCGCCAAGTGGTCGCACGACGACGCGGTGAAGGCGCTCGGCGTCGCGGGCGCGGAGGTCGTGAAGGAGGCGTCGCTGAACTTCGGCACCATCGGTTCGCGCTTCGTCGAGACCCACCCGGCCGACGATGCCGAGGCGCTCACTCAGCTGGCCGCCACCGTGCGTTTGCTGGCGGAGGATGTCAAGGCTCGGGCAAACGCCTGATGCATCTCGCGATCACTCGCTGAATTCAGCGCAAGGCCACGGCTTTCGAGTCGTGGCCTGCCGCTATTCTCGGACATTTCGGGCTAACGTCTGTCCATGAAGTTATCAGCGGGCAACTCAGTGTGGGGCCGTTGTTTCATGGCGGTCACCCTGGCCGCGTCGGCCGCCTCGATGGCGGTCGGCAATGCGGCCGACGCGACGGCCGAGTCGTACGCCTCGGATGTCTCCGATCTCTCCAATGCCCGCCTCTTCCTCGGCAATTGGGCCGGGTACGTGGTGAAGGGCGACTTCCGGGAGATCAGCGCGACCTGGGTGCAGCCCGAGATCGAATGCCTCAATCCCGGCGTCCTGCAGCGCGTCGTGCCCTGGGTGGGGCTCAACGGCGCCACCGGCCTGGACGGCCAGGTCGCGCTGCCGCTCATGCAGACCGGCGTCGAATCCCTGTGTGCCAGTGACGCCGCCGTGTACGCGGCACTGCCCGGGCTGCAGATCGAATCGGTCGCCGCGGGCCTGGCCTACGTCGATTCGCATCTGGCGGGCACGGTGATGAACGCCGGCGGCAAGGTCTCCAACGCCCTGGGCGCGGCCGCGGACGGCCTCTGCTCGCTGGGCGTCTTCGGCGGATTCTGCCGCCCGGAGAAGCAGGTCGACGCGTGGTGGGAGAGCTATCCCGACGCGCCGGTGACCTACGGCGACGTGACGATCAACCCCGGCGACACCATGCATTCCACGGTCAGATGGGACGGCGGCCGCTATCTGATGACGCTGGAGAACCGCACCGCGCGCTGGGCCCGCACCATCGTCGCGCCCTCGGCCGTGCCGGCCCGTACGGCCGAGATCGTCGTGGAGGGTCACCTCGACGCCGCGCTGCCCGGGTTCACGCCGATCACCTTCACCGAGGTCACCATCGACGGGCGGCCGTTGTCCGATTACGACGCGCAGACCTACGGCATTCCGGCCACCAATCGGTTGCTGGCGCCCGGTCCGATCGAGGGCGGGTCGTTCACCATCCGCTAGGACCGGGGGCGATGCCGCGACACGCCCGGTCGAGCGGCCGATCGAGAATCGGTCGCTCGACCCGGAAGGATCGCGAACCGGGTGGTCGCTCGAGTCTCCTGTGACTCGTGAGATGGGTGTTGATCAGCGGTGATGGTGTGTTTGCTGGAAATGAACTGAATGCCGAAATTGTGATGTGTGACTCAGTCGTGTCGAGTTGCGAATCGACTGTCCAGGTACTTACCCGCCCGGAATTTCACCTTTGTGAGTCGCAACATGTCGTGTTGTATGAGTTTGTCGGCCACTAGGTGTAGTGTCTTGGGAGCTGGAAGGCCACAAGGGCGAGACCTCGATCACGGGCCGGTGACCAGGAGCTTCGGCTCCGCTTCCAGGGGTTTGCGCATTTACTACGTGGATCTTGTTTCAGGTGTGCACTGCAGACAGATCAAGGCTGAGGAGAAGGGGATACCAATGACCATCACCGTTTACACCAAGCCCGCTTGTGTCCAGTGCAACGCGACCTATCGCGCCCTCGACAAGGCTGGTGTCGACTACAGCGTCGTCGACATCTCCGAGAGCCCGGAGGCGCGCGACTACGTGATGGCCCTGGGTTACCTGCAGGCCCCCGTCGTGGTCGCCGGGGAGGACCACTGGTCCGGCTTCCGCCCGGATCGCATCAAGGCGCTGGCCGACGTCGTCGCCGTCGCCTGACGCTTCCGTCAACGGTCAGGAGATGACCGATATGTCGAGTGAGACACCGAATCTCGTCTACTTCTCGAGTGCTTCGGAGAACACTCACCGCTTCGTCGAACGGCTGGGCCTGCCCGCCGTCCGCATTCCGCTTCACACCGCCGACTCGCTTCGCGTCGACCGACCTTTCGTGCTGATCGTCCCCACCTACGGGGGAGGTCGGCACGTTTTGGGTGGGCAGCGATCCGATAAGGAATTCGTGCCCCGCCAGGTGGCCAAGTTCCTCAACGATCCGCACAATCGCGCCCTGCTGCGCGGCGTGATCGCGAGCGGCAACACCAACTTCGGCGATACGTACTGCTATGCGGGAGAAGTGATCTCACGTAAGGCAGGGGTTCCGTACCTGTATCGCTTCGAACTCATGGGAACTGCTGAGGACGTCGAGCGCGTCCGCGAGGGATTGGGAATCTTTTGGCAACGACAACCGCACCGGTCGGAAAGACTGCCCGCGTAGAGCGCCCCGTCAGCGGCGACTCCGCGACCGAGGGACTGGACTACCACGCCCTCAACGCCATGCTCAACCTGTACGGACCCAACGGCGAGATCCAGTTCGACAAGGACCGGGAAGCCGCCAACCAGTACTTCCTGCAGCACGTCAACCAGAACACGGTCTTCTTCCACAACCTCGACGAGAAGCTCGACTACCTCGTCAAGGAGAACTATTACGAGACCGAGGTGCTCGACCAGTACTCGCGGACGTTCATCAAGCAGCTGTTCCAGCAGGCGTACGCCAAGAAGTTCCGGTTCCCGACCTTCCTGGGCGCGTTCAAGTACTACACCTCGTACACGCTGAAGACCTTCGACGGCAAGCGCTACCTGGAGCGTTTCGAGGACCGCGTGTGCATGGTCGCCCTGACCCTGGCCGCCGGTGACGAGACCCTGGCGGGCGAGCTGGTCGAGGAGATCATGGACGGCCGCTTCCAGCCGGCCACCCCGACCTTCCTCAACTCGGGCAAGAAGCAGCGCGGCGAGCCGGTGTCCTGCTTCCTGCTGCGCATCGAGGACAACATGGAGTCCATCGGCCGCTCCATCAACTCCGCCCTGCAGCTGTCCAAGCGCGGCGGCGGTGTGGCGTTGCTGCTCAGCAATATTCGTGAGACCGGCGCGCCGATCAAGAAGATCGAGAACCAGTCCTCGGGCGTCATCCCGATCATGAAGCTGCTGGAGGACTCCTTCTCCTACGCCAACCAGCTGGGCGCGCGGCAGGGCGCGGGCGCGGTGTACCTGCAGGCGCACCACCCCGACATCTACCGCTTCCTCGACACCAAGCGCGAGAACGCGGACGAGAAGATCCGCATCAAGACGCTCTCGCTGGGTGTGGTGATCCCCGACATCACCTTCGAGCTGGCGAAGAAGAACGAGGACATGTACCTGTTCTCGCCGTACGACGTGGAGCGCATCTACGGCGTGCCGTTCGCCGACATCAATGTCACCGAGAAGTACTACGAGATGGTCGACGACAAGCGGATCCGCAAGTCCAAGATCAAGGCTCGCGAGTTCTTCCAGACCATCGCCGAGCTGCAGTTCGAGTCGGGCTACCCGTACATCATGTACGAGGACACCGTGAACCGGGCCAACCCGATCGCGGGCAAGATCACCCACTCCAACCTGTGCTCGGAGATCCTGCAGGTCTCCACCCCGTCGGAGTTCAACGACGACCTGTCCTACTCCAAGGTGGGCAAGGACATCTCCTGCAACCTGGGCTCGCTGAACATCGCGAAGACCATGGATTCGCCGGATCTGGCGAAGTCGGTCGAGACCGCGATCCGCGCGCTGACCGCGGTGTCGGATCAGACCCATATCTACTCGGTGCCCTCGATCGAGCAGGGCAACAACGAGTCCCACGCCATCGGCCTGGGCCAGATGAACCTGCACGGCTACCTGGCGCGCGAGCGGGTCCACTACGGCTCCGAAGAGGGTGTGGACTTCACCAACATCTACTTCTACACGATCGCCTACCACGCCATCCGGGCGTCGAATCTGATCGCGCAGGAGCGGGGTTCGTACTTCGGCGGCTTCCCCGAGTCGAAGTACGCCTCGGGCGAGTTCTTCGACAAGTACACCGAGCAGGTGTGGGAGCCGGCCACCGAGCGGGTCCGCCAGATCTTCGCCGACGCCGAGGTCCACATCCCCACCCAGGACGACTGGCGCGAGCTCAAGGCCTCGGTCATGCAGCACGGTATCTACAACCAGAACCTGCAGGCCGTCCCGCCGACCGGTTCGATCTCCTACATCAACCACTCCACCAGCTCCATCCACCCGGTGGCGTCGAAGATCGAGATCCGCAAGGAAGGCAAGATCGGCCGCGTCTACTACCCGGCCCCCTACCTGACCAACGACAACCTCGAGTACTTCGAGGACGCCTACGACATCGGCTACGAGAAGATCGTCGACACCTACGCCGCGGCCACCCAGCACGTCGACCAGGGCCTGTCGCTGACGCTGTTCTTCAAGGACAGCGCCACCACCCGCGACGTCAACAAGGCCCAGATCTACGCCTGGCGCAAGGGCATCAAGACGCTGTACTACATCCGCATCCGGCAGATGGCGCTCGAGGGCACCGAGGTCGAGGGCTGCGTGAGCTGCATGCTCTGACGATCGCCTCCGAAAGGGCGTTTCCGGCTTCCCGCCGGGAGCGCCCTTTTTCGTCGCTGTGGCCGATCCCACGTTTGCGTCGGGCCCGATTGTGAACTCTCCAGAAGGTGTCTTTCACGCTGTCGGCCGAGGTCGACGCCTGGTTAGGCTCGCCGTGGTTCGGGCATCGGTTCCCATCGAATTGCGCGGGTGATGCCGGAATCGGGAAACGCATCGGTACAAGCGTTGTGGAGGTGAGTCGATCGAAACGGAGACCCATCGGGTGTTTCAACCTCGCACCCGCCCGGTGGGTTCTTCGGACGTCACGGAATCCCGCGCACCGCATGAGGAGTTGGCTTGTCGCACTGCCTGATTCGAAGACCCCGATCCGGGGCGGAGTCGTGAGGCGGCGGGCGGCCGCCGGGGTCGCGCTGGCGCTGGCGGTGATCGCGAGCTCGTCGTTCGGGGTGAGTGCCCAGGCGGGCCCGCCCGGGCGGATCGCGTCGCGGGCCGCGGTCACGCGGGTGGAGCAGGTCGGGCCGCGCTGGGAGCGGGTCGAGGTGGCCTCGGCCGCCATGGGCCGCACCGTCGCCCTGGATGTGCTGCACGGTTCCGGGGCCGGGCCCCGGCCCACGCTGTATCTGCTCGACGGCGTCGATGCCGAGGGCGTGTCCGACTGGCTGACCAAGGGGCACGCGGCGGACTTCTTCGCCGACAAACCGGTCGATGTGGTCTTCCCCGCCGGTGCGACCGGCAGCATGTACACCGACTGGCAGCATCCTGATGCCGCGCTCGGCTGGAATCGCTGGGAGACCTTCCTGACCGCCGAGCTGCCCGGTGTCATCGAACCGTATCTGCGCTCGGACGGCCGTCGCGCCATCGCGGGGGTGTCCATGGGCGCGCAGGGCGCGATGATGCTCGCGCACCGGCATCCCGGATTCTTCAAGGCCGTCGCGGGATTGAGCGGCTGCTACTCCACGGTCGACGGGCCGGGCAGTGCGGTCACCGCGGCCACGGTCGCCTCACGCGGCGGCAATATCCTGAATCTGTGGGGCCTGCCGGGCACCTTCGATTGGCTGACCCACGACAGCACGGTGGGGGCGGAAGCCTTGCGCGGCACGGTGATCTATCTGTCGGCGGCTTCCGGTGTGCCCGGTGCGCCGGATCTGAACGAAGTGCTGAAGTCGCCGGATCGGCTGGCCTCGCTCGGCGTGGCCGCCGGAGGTGTGGTGCTCGAGGCTGGTGCCCGGGTGTGCACCGAGCATTTCTCGAAACGGTTGAGCGACTTGGGGATTCCCGCCACCGTGCATTACGAGCCGACCGGCATTCACGCCTGGGAGGATTTCTCGGCCCAGCTGGGCCCGGCCTGGGACGCCCTCGCGGCGGCCTTCGCGCCCGCGTCCGGGCGGTAGCGCGACCACCCGGACGCCTGGGCCGCACGGTATCTCAGTGCCGGAACCCGTATCGGGGTAGTCGCCGCAGTCCGGGCCGGATCCGGCTGTCCACGGTCACGGCCAGGCCGATGTGGACGGCGGCCACGGTGAAGTCCGAGGCCTCTTGCCAGGTGGCCGCGTATTCCATGGTGAGTTCGGCCCCGTCGGCGGGTCCGCCGAGGTAGACGGTGACCCGGTGGGTGAGCGCGTCCATAGTGCTGCTCCTCGAGATCGTGCGGGGGGAGAAGCACGAGCCGACCCCTTCGTCGGCTCGCGCGTCTCTGGTTCCGAACGTAATCGGATTGCCGTGCGCAGGAACGTGTTCCGGTTTCTGCTTGGACATGTCACAAGCGGTGTGCGGGAGTTGTTGTTACGCGGTGGAACAGAAACATAGCCGGCTCAAAACTTCGTCACGCGTTCACAAACCACACCCGCCGCGATTGTGACTATTCGGAAGGTTCGATCACCCCTCTGGCCCGGTGTGTCCGCCGTTCCTACGCTGCCCCGCATGAGGATTCGTGTACCGATCGCGGTGATCGGCGCTCTGCTCGTGGCCGTCGCCACCGGATCGGCCGCGGCCCAGCCGCTGCTCGCCACACCGGACCCGGACCCCTTCTACGCCGCCCCCGCCGATATCGCCGCCCACCGGCCCGGCGACGTGCTGGCCACCCGCGCCATGCCCGCGCTGCCCAGCTTCCCGGACAGCGACATCACCCTGATCAAATTCCGTTCCACCGACTCCACCGGACACCCCATCGCGGCCACCACGACGGTGATCTCCCCGCGCCGACGCGTCGCCGACGCGCCCGTGCTGTCGTTGCAGCAGATCGTCAACGGCCTCGGCGCGCAGTGCGCGGTCTCACGCGAGCTCTACACCAGCGACCCCAACCTGATGATCCGGGAGGCCCCCGGCTGGAACCTGGTCCTGCAGCGCGGCTGGACCGTGGCCCTGCCCGACCACCTCGGCCCCCGAATCGCCTACGGCGCGGCCAAACTCGGTGGCCAGATCACCCTGGACGGCCTGCGCGCGATCCAGCGGGTGCCGGAGTTGCGGGTCGAGCACAGCCCGCTGGTCATGGCCGGCTATTCGGGCGGCGGCATGGCGACCGCGTGGGCGGCGGCGCTGGCCCCGTCCTACGCCCCGGACCTGCGAATCGCGGGCGCGGCCATGGGCGGGGTCCCGATGAATCTGGCGTCGATGATGGAGGGCCTCGGCATGAACCGGCATCCGGCCTTCGGTCTGGCGCTGGCGGCCGGCCTGGGCCTGGAACGCGAGTACCCGGACCGGTTCCCGCTCCCCGACCAGCTCAACGATCGCGGCCTCGCCATGCGCGACAAGCTGGTCAACAGCTGCACCAACGACATCCTGAGCGCGGGCGCGGGTCAAGGCGCGCTCGACGTCGCCAAGACGACGATCATGTCCGACGACCCGCAGGCGCGCGCCGTGGTGGATGAGAACAGCGTCGAGCTCTACCCCGGCGTCCCGAATATGCCCGTCTTCGAATGGCATTCGCCGATCGACGGGCTGATCCCGATCAATGCCGTCGTGAGCACCGTGCACCGCTACTGCGCCGCGGGCACGAAGGTGTGGTCCGAGCAGGTGCCGGTGCCCGACCATCTCACCGCCGCCGTGCTCGGCCTCCCGGCCGCCTACGCCTGGATGGACGCCCGCCTGCGCGGGGAGCCCGCGCCGACCAGCTGCTGAGGGCCGACCGTGACAGCGGGGTCTCAGCCCGCCTGGTAGGTGCGCGCCACCAGCGCCGAACGCAGGTACCAGAGACCGGACGGCTGGGTCGGATCGAAACCGGTCAGCTGTCCGATCCGTTTCAGCCGGTAGTCCACGGTATTGGTGTGCACGTGCAGCATGCGGGCGGTGCGCTGCCGGTTCAGGTTGTTGCTGATGTGGGATTGCAGCGTCTCGAGCAGTTCGGTGTGCGCGTCCAGCGGATCCAGCAGCGACCCGAGGTGGTCGCGGCCGGGACCGGGGCGGGTCAGCTGATACTCCAGGGCCAGCTCGTCGAAGCGGAACAGGCCGCGCACCAGGCGCAGGCGGTGCACGATGTCGAGGAGTTCGTGGGCCTGGTCGGCGGCGTCCGGAATCTGTTGCGGCGCGGCCGGAACCAGCGTCGCGGTGATCGGCACCCGCGCGGCCCGCGACAGCTGCTCGACCAACTCGTCGAGCTGATCGTCGGCGACCGCGGTGGCCGGCACCAGCAGGGTGCCGCCGTCCACGCTGAGTAGCGACAGCACCTTGTCGGTGTAGCGGGTGGCCAGTTCGGCCTGCAACCGCCGCAGCTTGCGGCGCGCCACCACCGCGCCGTCCACGGTGGGGGAGTCCTCCTCCGGATGTTCCGGAATGGCCAGCGCCAGTACGTGATACGTCTCGGCGATCTCGATGCCGCACTCGCGCGCCATGGTGGAGGTGCTGTGCCCGCCCAACAGCGCGGAGGTGAGGGTGTGCACGGCGGTGTGGTGTTCGCTCACCACCGAACGCAGCTCGCGCACGTAGGCCATGGCCACCGCGGAGGTCATCCGGTCGAGCAGTTCCACCACCAGCTTCGCCCCGCCGACGATGTTGTCCATGTCGGCGGCCGCGATGACCAGGGTGACCTCGCCGTCCTCGTCCTCGCGGCGCACGTGCCGGGACAGGGCGCTGGCAATCACCAGCTCCGAGCCGATCTTGAAGCCCTCGTGGATGGCGTGGTGGATGGTGTCGATCGGGATGCCCTCGCGCGCCCACTGCGCGGCCGCCTCCTCGAGGCGCTTGGTCTTCTCCGGGATGTCGCGCCCGTCGAGCATGCCGACCGCCAGCTCCAGGCAGGTGCGGGTGATGACGGTGACGTCGCCGTGAATGGCGTCGCCGGGCAGGGTGCCGCACGGCGCGACCGTCTCCACGAAATGCCCCACCATGTGCTGGGCCACGCCGCGAACATCCTTGAGCGGCGACGAGATCGGCGTGCCCGACACGGTGAGTCCCGGCCGGGCCGGAATTCCCACGGCCATCCGTGACTCCCTTCCACCCCCGGGTTGCGCCCCGTGCGGGACCTGAAACGCTAACGCAGGCCGTATGTCCGAACGGCTGGATCGATCCCTCCCTGTGATGCACAGTAATGCGCGCCGGGCGGTGCTGTGACTTCTCACATGTGCCAGGCGGATTCCGCATGACGGCCCGGCACTACCTGACGGAAGCAACACCGTGGTCGGAGCGGGCCCGCGGCGGCTCGAGAGTGACACCGCGCCGCCGTGGCGAATCCGGTTCCGGCCGTGACATTCCTGTCTGCCCGCCTGGACACCCGCCGCGCATCCTCGGGCACCGGCTCGGTCGGTCGCCGGTTCCGGGCCTAGCGGTGCGCGCCGACCGGGCCGCCCGCCGGAAGATCGGCGCGCGGCAGCCACAGCGTCGCGATGGCCCTCGGCCCGGTCTGCCCCCGGGCTGCTCGCCTAGTGGCGCGCGCCGACCGGACCGCCCACCGTGATATCGGCCGGCGGCAGCCACAGCGTCGCGATCGCCCCGCCACCTGCCGCGGGCTCGATGGAGGCGTTGCCGCCGTGCGTCTGCGCCACCCACGCCACCAGGGCCAGCCCGATGCCATTGCGACCGCTGCGCCCGGCCGCGCCACGATCGAAGGGACTGGCCGACATGACCGGATCGACGCCCGGACCGTGATCGCGCACGCTGACCCGTCCCTCGGCCACGTGCACCTCGACCGGCGCGGACCGGTTCACCGCGCCGTGGGTGAGCCCGTTCTCCAGCATGTTCCGGATGGCCAGGCTCAGCAGCTGCGGATCACCCAGCACCACGGTCGGATGCGCGGTCACCGCGATGCGCTCGTCACCGGCCTCCTCGGCCACCATCTCGGCCAGCTGATCCAGCCGCAGCAGCGTGCGCTCGGGTTCGGCGATGCCCGCCTGCATGCGTGCGCGGGCCAGCAGTCCGGTCACCAGTCGCGCCATCCGGTCCGTCAGCCGCTGCGCCTCGGCGAGGGTCTGCGGCACCTCCTCGGGCGCCGGCCGCGACCCGGTGAGCAGCTTCAATGTGGTGAGCGGCGTACGCAATTCGTGCGCGGCGTCACTGAGGAACTGCTCGTGCTCGGCCAGCAGGCGCAGCGCCTGGGCCTGGCTGCGGCCCGCCAGCAGAGACGTGACGGCGGCCGACAGCAGGACCAGCAGGGCGCCGCTGATCGCCAACTCCCACACCAGGGTTCGATGTTCCCCGGCATCGGCCATGGTCTCGGCCCCGGCCAGGATGACGACGGTGGCGTCCCAGCCGTCCCAGAACACCGGACTGCCCGCCAGGGTCACCGTGCGGCCGGTGATATCGGTGGCGGTGAACCGTTTGCCGGCATAGATGACGGTCTCGGAATGATCCTCGACCTGCGTTGCGAGCGTGGCGATCTCGGAGTCGTCGGGCAGCAGCGAGCGCTGATAGGTGTGCGCCTGTTTCCACGGCTCACCGGGTTTGCGCATCAGCACGGCGACCGCCGTGGTTCCGGTGGCCAGCTCGTCGTCCATGACCGTCGACAGGTCCAGGGCCGACTTGTCGTCCTGCTGGATGGCGCGCGCCAGCCCGCCCGCCACCCGCTCGACCTGATCATCGGCGCGGGTCTCGCGCGCGTGCGCGTCGATCGTCGCGGCCACGAAGCCGAAGACCAGGACCGCCGCCGCGGTGATCACCGCGGCCAAGGCGGTCAGGAACCACCGGGCGCGCTGGAGCCGGGCCACGGCGGGGGATCGGTGTGCGCTCACGCCGCTCCACCGGCGATCTGGAAGCCGACGCCGCGTACTGTCTCGATCACGCTCGGCTCCCCGAGCTTGCGCCGCAGTTTGGCGACCACCGCGTCCACCACGTTGGAGGCGGGCTCGGCCATCTCGTCCCAGCAGCATTCGATGAGGTCGGTGCGGGTCACCACGCTGCCGCGGCGGGTCGCCACGAGTTCGAGGACCGCGAACTCCTTCGGGCTGAGCATCAGCAGGACGCCGCCGCGGGTCACCCGGCGGCGCATCAGGTCGATGTCGATGTCCGCCACCGCGATTCGCGCGGCGGTGGGCTGGTCACGGCGGCGACACAGGGCGCGCACCCGCATCACCAGTTCCGGCAGCGCGAACGGCTTGGTCAGATAGTCGTCGGCCCCGTGCTCGAATCCGGCCAGCCGGTCGTCGAGGCCGTCGCGGCCGGTGAGTATGAGCGCGGGCACCGTGTGCCCGGCGACGCGCGCCCCCGCGACCAGGTCCAGGCCGTCGCCGTCGGGCAGGCCGCGGTCCACCACCAGGCAGTCGTAGCGATTGACGGCGATCTTGAAGTCCGCGTCGGCGAGGCTCTGGGCGAGGTCCACCGCGAACCCGGCCGTCCGCAACCCGTCGGTCACCTCACGACACAGCTGATGATCGTCCTCCAGCACCAAAACTCGCACAGGGGCAGAGATTAGGGCATTCCGGACCCCTGCCCCAACGGCCCGGACGACCGGATCGTCGGAAAATGATCGAAAAACAATTCGGCGTCGGTCCGCGCCCCCCGGAGCGGAGATACCGGACACGGCGAGCCGCGTTAGGCGACCCTCTGTATCCTGTAAATGGTTGTTTCTGTCTCGGTCGGCGTTCGCGAAGGGGGTGAGGTCCGTGCGCGGTGAACCTCCCAGTCGAAGGCCGCGTGGCATCGCTCTCGGATTCCGTCGATAGGACAGCTTTCTGGCGACGGGTGGGTGCGGTGCCCGCGGTGTGATCCGGTACCCCCGACCACCCTCAACCGCCACCCGGCCGAGGTTTCGCCATGACGCAGACCGAACTGCCCCCTGCCGTGTCCACGGTCGCCGCCGATATTCCTGTGCCCGAACGGGATTCGCTGCGCGACATCGTCGACTGCCACCACCTGACGCCCGCCGTGGAATGGCTCGACAACCATCCGCCGCACGTCATCGCCGACGAGCTCGCCCGCATGGACGCCGTCACCGCGGTCATGTCCTTCCGGCTGCTCGACAAGGACCGCGCGCTGGCCGTGTTCGAGGAGCTCGAGCCCGTGGACCAGCAGCAGATCCTGGCCGGACTGCGCGATCAGAGCTTCCGCGACCTGGTCGAGGGCATGGATCCCGACGACCGCGCCCGCATGCTGCGCGAGGTCCCCGCCAAGGTGGCCAAGCGGGTGCTGGCCGGGCTCAGCCCGCACGAACGGCGCATGACCGCCGGACTGCTCGGCTACCCGGAGGGGTCCGTCGGGTTCTACATGACCCCGGAAGTCGTTGCGCTGCCGCGGAATCTGCCCGTCGGCGAGGCGCTGCACATGGTGCGCGCCAAGGGGGCGACCGCCGAGACGGTTTATACGCTGCCCGTGGTGGATTCGGGCCGCCGTCTCATCGGCGTGGTCGAACTGCGCGACCTGGTGCTCGGCTCGCCCGACACCATGATCGCCGAACTCATTGCGTCCGAACCGGTCTCGGCGCGCGCCACCGGATCCGCGGAGAAGGCGGCCCGGCTCATGCAGGGCGCCAACCTGATCAACCTGCCGGTGGTGGACAGCGAGGACCGACTGGTCGGGCTGCTCACCATCGACGACGCCGTCGAGGTGATCGAGGCGGCCGACTCCGAGGACATGGCGCGGCAGGCCGGAACCTCCCCGTGGTCGGGCCACTACATGGCCGCGGGCGTGTTCCAGCTGGCCCGCTACCGGGCGCTGTGGCTGATGCTGCTGCTGGTCGCGGCGACCCTCACGGTCACCGTCACCAACTTCTTCGAGCCCACCCTCGAACAGGCCGCGCACCTGGCGCTGTTCATCCCCCTGCTCATCGGCTCGGGCGGCAACGCGGGCGCGCAGGCGGCCACCACCTGCGTGCGCGCGCTCGCGGTCGGCGAGGTGCGGGTCTCGGATCTGCTCGCGGTGATCTGGCGCGAATGCCGGGTCGGGCTGCTGCTGGGCTGCATGCTGGCCGCCATCGGCATGGTGATCGGCACACTGTTCGTGGGCCTGAAGATCGCGGTGGTGGTCGGCATCGCGCTGGTGATCATCTGCGGGTGGGCGGCCACCATCGGCGGCACCATGCCGCTGCTGGCCAAGAAACTGCGCATCGACCCGGCCGTCATCTCCGCGCCCATGGTGACCACGCTGGTCGACGCCACCGGTCTGGTCATCTACTTCACCACCGCGAAGGTGGTGCTCGGCATCTGATCGGCTAACCCGGGGCGGGTCAGGAGGGGCCTACCCCGGTGCGCTGTGACGGATTGCACCGCTGTAATTTTCTGCCGTTGGTGACGTGCTTGCCCATCTCCGTTTCGGATTCTCGCAGGACAACGCGATAGATACGTGAAGACACAACCTATTGTGCTGCGCGGGGATGTCACCTACCAGTAGTAGTGTTCATGGCAAGGGAATTCGCAGGGTCCGGAAGCTGAGAAGGGTGTGTGAGCGGGGCGTGAAGCTCATCGATCGAGTTAGTGCGATCAACTGGAACCGCGTGCAGGACGAGAAGGACTCGGAGGTCTGGGATCGACTCACCGGCAACTTCTGGTTGCCGGAAAAGGTCCCGGTGTCCAACGACATCCCGTCGTGGAACACGCTGACCGCCAATGAGAAGCAACTCACCATGCGGGTGTTCACCGGTCTGACCCTGCTCGACACCATCCAGGGCACGGTCGGCGCGGTCAGCCTCATCCCCGACGCGATCACCCCGCACGAGGAAGCGGTGATGACCAACATCGCGTTCATGGAGTCGGTGCACGCCAAGAGCTACAGCTCGATCTTCTCCACGCTGTGCTCCACCCGGGAGATCGACGAGGCCTTCCGCTGGTCCGAGGAGAACCGGAACCTGCAGCGCAAGGCCGAGATCGTGCTCGAGTACTACAACGGCGAGGACCCGCTCAAGCGCAAGGTGGCCTCCACCCTGCTGGAGTCGTTCCTGTTCTACTCCGGCTTCTACCTGCCCATGCACTGGTCCTCGCGGGCCAAGCTGACCAACACCGCCGACATGATCCGCCTGATCATCCGCGACGAGGCCGTGCACGGCTACTACATCGGCTACAAGTACCAGAAGGGTCTGGAGCTGGTCTCCGAGGCCGAGCGTGAGGAGCTCAAGGCCTACACCTTCGAGCTGCTCTTCGAGCTCTACGAGAACGAGGTCGAGTACACCCAGGACCTCTACGACGAGGTCGGCCTCACCGAGGACGTCAAGAAGTTCCTGCGCTACAACGCCAACAAGGCGCTGATGAACCTCGGCTACGAGGGCCTGTTCCCCAAGGACGAGTGCGAGGTCAACCCCGCCATCCTCTCGGCCCTGTCCCCGAACGCCGACGAGAACCACGACTTCTTCTCCGGCTCGGGCTCCAGCTACGTCATCGGCAAGGCCGTCAACACCGAGGACGAGGACTGGGAATTCTGACGCCCCGCGTCGCCCCACCCGCCTGAAAAGCCAACGGCCCCGAGCGAATCCGCTCGGGGCCGTTGGCTGTCGAGGGCCGTGTTCACGGCTGCTGAAACAACCGCGTTTGTCGGGTGTGTCCGCGGGGAATACCGGTCATCACGAGTTGTTCACGGTCGGCTGGTGAACTTCGCGGTCGGTGCTCGGCCGGGTGGCGACTTCCCCACGTCATCGGGCCGAGCGCCGGATCGAATCAGCCCGTGCGGCGGGCGTGGATCAGTCGGCGACGTAGCCGTTGAGGTTGTTGCGGACGTCCTCGAGCAGGGCGCGGGCGGCGGTGATGCCGCTGCCGTGCCAGATGGTGTCGTCGACGGCGAACTCGCGGCGGTCGCTGACCGCGCCGAGCTGTTTCCAGTTGTCGCCCTTCATGATCGACTTGCCGTACTCGAGGCCGTCCTTGCCGTCGAACATGAGGAAGATCAGGTCGCCCTCGAGCTTGTCGCGGTCGGCCTCGGTGCTCAGGCTGGAGACGTCGAACGAGTTGCCGCGCTGCGCCTGCGGGCGCTGCACGCCCGCGTCGCCGAGCACCTGGGCGGCGAAGGTGTTGCCGCCCTGCACCTGAATCGTCTTGGGCTCGAAGCGGATCACCGACGCCTGGGTGAGCGCGGAGTTGGCGGCGACGCCGGTGTCGCGCGCCGCGGTGCGGTAGTCGTCGAGGGCCTTGGCCCCCGCGGTCTTGCGGTTGAGGGCCTCCGCGACACCGGTGAAGGTGGCCTGCCAGCCGTGATCGTCGCCGACCAGGACGGTCGGGGCGATGGACTTCAGGGCGTCGTAGCGGCCGCGGTCGGCGGCGGGGCCGATGATCAGATCCGGCTTCAGCTCCGCGATCCTCGCCGGATCGGGGCTGTCCACCGTGCCCACCGCCGGGATCGCGGAGATCCCGGAGCCCAGATACGACGGTTGCGGCGTCGGCCCGGCGACGGTGGCCGCGCCGACCACGCGCTCCCACAGGCCCAGCGCGCACGCGGCGTCCAGGGCGGGGGTGGACAGCACCACGATGCGCTTGGCGTCGGCGGGCACGTCCGCGGAACCGGCAGCGTGTGCGACGGCGCGGGTACCGCCGGTCGAGTCGGGGGCCGTCGGCAGCGCGCACGCCTTGGTGGTGTCGCGCTCGATCCCGACCACGCCCGCACCCGCGATATTGGTGGTGGTGCGCACGATCGACGCCGAGTTGTCATCGGTCTTCGCGCACCCCGCGGCCAGGCCAACCGTCAGCAGGGTTGCCGCCGAGACCAATCCCACACTGCGCAAATGCCGCATAGGGGAGAAGGTGGAGGCGAACGTGTTTCGGGTGGAAGCGGACTCGCGCACCGGCATGCGGGGCAGCCTACAGCCGCGCCCCGCGACACCCAATTACGACACCGGCGCTCGGGCCGTTCACGACCCGGGCACCGCCGAAATACGACAGAGAGTAGGACCCGCGGCGAGCGCCGATGGAACACGGTTTACGATCTGTCACAGCGCAAGCCACCGTCGTTCGTCATGTTGCCGAACCGGACGCCGGAAGCAGCGTACGAACGATGGCATACCTGTGGAGGTTTCGTGACTGCCGTAGAACCGCGGCCGGCCAGCCTTGTGGAGGCGGAGCGGCCCTATCCTCAAAGGACGGGTCCGAAGGGATCGTTCATCTTCAAGATGGTCACCACGACGGACCCGAAGGTTCTCGGCGTCATGTACCTGGTGACGGCCATCTCCTTCTTCATGGTCGGCGGCATCATGGCGCTGCTCATGCGCGCCGAACTCGCCCGCCCGGGCATGCAGTTCCTGTCGCCGGAACAGTTCAACCAGCTGTTCACCATGCACGGCACGATCATGCTGCTCTTCTACGCGACCGCGATCGTGTTCGGCTTCGCCAACATCATCCTGCCGCTGCAGATCGGCGCCCCTGACGTCGCCTTCCCGCGTCTGAACGCGTTCAGCTACTGGCTGTACCTGTTCGGCGGCTCGATGGCGACGGCCGGCTTCATCACCCCCGGCGGCGCGGCGGACTTCGGCTGGACCGCGTACACCCCGCTGTCGGACATCGTCCACTCGCCCGGCGTCGGCGCCGACCTGTGGATCCTGGGTCTGGCCGTCTCCGGTCTGGGCACCATCCTCGGTGGCGTCAACATGATCACCACCGTGGTCTGCCTGCGCTGCCCGGGTATGACCATGTTCCGGATGCCGATCTTCACCTGGAACATCCTCGTCACCTCGGTGCTGATCCTGCTGGCCTTCCCGCTGCTCACCGCGGCCCTGTTCGGCCTGGCCTACGACCGCCACCTGGGCGGCCACATCTACGACCCGGCCAACGGCGGCGTGCTGCTCTACCAGCATTTGTTCTGGTACTTCGGCCACCCCGAGGTGTACATCATCGCGCTGCCGTTCTTCGGCATCGTCTCGGAGATCTACCCGGTCTTCTCTCGCAAGCCGATCTTCGGTTACACCACCCTGGTCTACGCGACCCTGGGTATCGCGGCCCTGTCCATCGCCGTGTGGGCGCACCACATGTACGCGACCGGTGCGGTGCTGCTGCCGTACTTCTCGTTCATGACGTTCCTCATCGCGGTCCCGACCGGTGTGAAGTTCTTCAACTGGATCGGCACCATGTGGCGAGGTCAGCTCACCTTCGAGTCGCCGATGCTCTGGTCGGTCGGCTTCCTGGTGACCTTCCTCTTCGGTGGTCTGTCGGGCGTCATCCTGGCCTCGCCGCCGCTGGACTTCCACGTGTCGGACACCTACTTCGTGGTGGCGCACTTCCACTACGTGCTCTTCGGCACCATCGTGTTCGCCACCTTCGCGGGCATCTACTTCTGGTTCCCGAAGATGACCGGCCGCATGATGGACGAGCGCCTCGCCAAGTGGCACTTCTGGGCCACCTTCGTCGGCTTCCACACCACGTTCCTGGTGCAGCACTGGCTGGGCAACATGGGTATGCCGCGTCGGTACGCCGACTACCTGCCGAGCGACGGCTTCACCACCCTGAACACCATCTCCACGATCGGTGCCTTCATCCTGGGTTCGTCGATGCTGCCGTTCATCTGGAACGTCTTCAAGTCCTACCGCTACGGCGAGGTCGTGACCGTGGACGACCCGTGGGGCTACGGCAACTCCCTGGAGTGGGCGACCTCCTGCCCGCCGCCGCGGCACAACTTCTACGAGCTGCCGCGCATCCGCTCCGAGCGTCCCGCGTTCGAGCTGCACTACCCGCACATGGTCGAGCGCATGCGCGCCGAGGCCCACGTGGGCTGGGGCTCCAAGTCCCACACTGTGCACGAGCTGGAGAAGGCGTCGCACTAGTCGCCTGACAGCCGGAACATCCAACGCGGCACCCGTCCTCGGATGGGTGCCGCGTTGCGTTATGGAGTGGGGGACCACCGGCGTACGACGGGGCCGAGCGGACGCCGATGGCCGCGGCGCGCTTTCATGGTCGGGTGACGGAGGATGCGGGACTGCGGACCGACTGGTCGGACGCGATGGGATTGCGGGTGCCGATCGTGAACGCGCCCATGGGTGGAGTCGCCGGGGGCCGGCTCGCGGTCGCGGTCGCGGCCGCCGGGGGACTGGGCATGATCGGAATGGGCAGCGCGGGCTCGGTCGAGGCGCTCGAACGCGAGCTCGCCGTGGCCGCCCTCGAACGCGAACTGCCCGCGCTCGAACGCGAACTGATGGGGGACGCCACAGCGCCCGCGGCCGGCCCGATCGGAATCGGGTTGGTCGACTGGGTGGCCGCCGCGCGACCGGGACTCCTCGACCTCGCCCTCGCGGCGAAACCCGCCCTGCTGTCGGTGAGCTTCGGGACGGATCCGTCGTGGGCCACCCGCGCCAGCGCGGCCGGAATCCGGACGGCGACACAGGTTTACACGGTCGAGGATGCTCGGCGCGCCCGCGACGCCGGGATCGACGTGCTGGTCGCGCGCGGTCTCGAGGGCGGCGGGCACGGTGCGCCCGAGCTCGCCACGCTGCCGTTGCTGGAAGCGGTGCTCGACGCCGTGCCCGGTCCGGTGCTGGCCGCCGGTGGCATCGGTTCCGCGCGCGGGGTCGCCGCGATGCTGGCGGCGGGGGCCGCGGGGGTCTGGCTGGGCACCGCCTTGGCGGCCGCCGAGGAATCGCTGCTCGCCCCGGGCGGTCGCCGCGCGCTGCTCGCCGCGCAGGGCACCGACACCATCGTCACGCGCGCCTTCGACGTCGGCATGGAACTGCCCTGGCCGCAGCGGTTTCCGGCCCGGGTGCTGCGCAACGATTTCACGGCCCGCTGGCACGACCGGATCGACGAGTTGTCGGGCGCCACCTCCGAACCCGAACCGGCCGGGGCCGCCGCGACCGCTCGAGCCGACCAGGCCGCCGCCGCGCGAGCCCAGCTGGCCGCCGCCGATGCCGCCGACGATCCGCGGATCGCGCCGGTCGACGCGGGGCAGGGGGTCGGGCTGGTCACGGCGGTGCGGCCGGTCGCCGAGATCCTGGGCGAATTGTGTTCCGGCGTCGCGCGAGCGTGATGCCCGCCACCGTGGGCGGACGTCGGCGCGGTCCCGGTCGGGCCGACCTGACAGAATGAGCTGCCGCCGCATGTCGGGCGGGCCACGCAGTGCCAGGGACAAGGAGTCATCGATTGAGCGCGTCTGACACGACGGTTCTGGTTACGGTCACCGGACCCGACAAGCCGGGCGTCACGTCGGTGCTACTCGCCGCGCTGGCCAACAACGGTGTCAGCCTGCTGGATGTGGAGCAGGTCGTCATCCGGGGCCGCCTCACCCTGGGCGTGCTGGTGTCGTGTCCCACCGACCCCGAGTCGCTGCAGGATCAGCTCGAGGACGCCATGGCGTCGATCGGCATGGACGTGGCCGTGGAGATCGGGGCCAGCGCCGTATCGGGCGCCAAACTGTCCACCCACGCGGTCGTGGTGCTGGGTTCGCCGGTCACCGCCCGCGCCTTCAGCGCCATCGCGCGCAAGCTCGCCGCGCAGGGCGTGAACATCGACTCCATCCGGGGCATCGCCGACTACCCGGTCACCGGTCTGGAACTGCTGGTGACCGTCCCCGCCGCCGACGCGGGCACCGAGACCGAGCTGCGCACCGCGCTGTCGGCGGTGGCCGCCAAGGAGAGCGTGGACGTCGCGGTCGAGAAGGCCGGTCTGGCGCGACGGGCCAAGCGGCTCATCGTGTTCGACGTGGACTCCACCCTGATCCAGGGCGAGGTCATCGAGATGCTGGCCGCGCACGCCGGTGTCGAGGACGAGGTCCGCGCGGTCACCGAGGCCGCCATGCGCGGCGAGATCGACTTCTCCGAATCGCTGCGCCAGCGCGTTGCCACCCTGGCCGGGCTGGACGCCTCGGTCATCGACGAGGTCGCCGAGCGCATCGAGCTCACTCCGGGCGCCCGCACCACCATTCGCACCCTGCGCCGCCTGGGCTTCCGCTGCGGCGTGGTGTCCGGCGGCTTCCGCCAGGTCATCGAGCCGCTCGCGCACGAACTGGAACTGGACTTCGTGCAGGCCAACACCCTCGAGATCCGCGACGGCAAGCTGACCGGTGCCGTCACCGGCGAGATCGTCGACCGCGCCGCGAAAGCCGTTGCGCTGCGCCGGTTCGCGGCCGAGACGGGCGTGGCCATGGAGCAGACCGTCGCGGTCGGCGACGGCGCCAATGACATCGACATGCTCAATGCCGCGGGGCTGGGTATCGCGTTCAACGCCAAGCCCGCGCTGCGCGAGGTCGCCGATGCCGCGCTGTCGCATCCGTTCCTGGACGCGGTGCTGTTCATCCTGGGCGTCACCCGCGACGAGGTCGAGGCCGCCGACGCCCGCGACGGCGGTATCCGCCGGGTGCCGCTGCCGCGGTAAACCGTGCGGTAGCCGCAACGCGTCCAATTCGCTTGCGCCACCCTCGGCTCCGCGCTCGGTACCGTGGTCGGAAACCCGGCGATGACCGAAGGAGTCCGAGTGGGTGTGCGTATGCCGCTGGTGATGGTGATGGCCGGCCTCGCGCTGGCCGCTTGCGGCACCACCGATCCGAACGAGGCGCGACCGGTCTCGGCGACGAGTGTCGCGGGCACCACCGCCGTGCGGGCGACCCCCGCGGACCGTGCGGCCGAGCGGATCGGTGCGGACTCCGACGGCAAGGACGTGAGTCTGGCTGTGGGACAGGGCCTGATCGTCACCCTCGAGGCGAATCCGACCACCGGATTCGGCTGGCAGCTGGGTGCGCTGGACCAGAACGTGGTGAAGCAGAACGGTTCACCCGAGTACGAGCAGGACCCCAACCCGGACGGCAAGGTCGGCGTCGGCGGCGAATCGGTGCTGAATTTCGTGGCCGTGGCCCCCGGCTCCACGACGCTGATCCTGGCGTACATGCGGGCCTGGGAACAGGGCGTCGAGCCCGCCAAGCGGTTCACCGTGAACCTGACGGTGCGCTAGAACGTCGTTGTAGGAGTGGTTGTGTCGAGCGTTGGATCCACCGTCGATGCCGGTTTCGAGGCCAGGCACGCGGAACTGGCCCGGGGCTACGGAGGCGGGGGCGATCCCGCCGACCCGGCTCTGGTCCAGGCCATGCAGATGGTGTTGCACATTCCGAAGGACGATCCGCCCGCGAGGTCGGCGCTGCTGGCGGCCGCCGCCTCGGCGGTGGTCGCGTTGTGCCTGGACGAACGGGTCGGGCCGGGCGGGGAATGGGAGGAGCGCTATCTGACCTGGAAGCGTTCGCGCATCCGGAAGGTGGCGCGCCGCGCCCGCGGGGCGCAGTGGCTGGCGGCGCAGGAAGTCGACGGTGTCACCGTCGATTTCGGGGGCGCGCAGGCGCGGGCGCTGGTGCCGGGACCGGTCGGGGACGTGGATCCGCGGATCCGCCGGCTCCAGATCAGCGGAACCGAGCTACCGGAGGAGGCGGACATCGCGATCGATCCGGAAGCTCCGGTGCTATGGGTGGACTCGGAATTGGGTATGACTGTGGGGAAGGCAGCGGCACAGGTAGGGCATGCCAGCATGTTGCTGGCAGGCGCCCTACCGGTGCGGCACGCGTATGCGTGGGCCGCCACCGGGTTTCGGTGCACTGTCGCGGAGGCCGATCCGGGCCACTGGGCGGAATTGCGACGGCGGGTGGCCCGGGGCGACGCGGTGGCGGTGCGTGACGCCGGGTTCACGGAGGTGGCCCCGGGGTCGATGACCGTGATCGCGGTGCCGTAGGTCGGACGGCACGGAGGCGGCGGCACGAATGGCGCACTAGCGAAACCGAAGGGTCGGCGTGCTGACCTATATGGGTAGGGCGTATCGACTTCCCCGACCGGGTGGTCCAGGATCGATTCACGAGTTTCCTCGAAAGGAAACCACGAAATGACAACATTGCTGGTTGTTCTCATCGTGTGGACGGTGCTCTCGATCCCGGTGGCGCTGATCCTGGCACGGATGTTCCGCTCCACGAGCGGCGATGCGCGGGGCCGGGGAATGGGGGGCCCCGAGTGCGATCTACCGGAATTCGATACGGGCACCCATGAAATCGCTTATCGTCCCCGCACTTCCGGAGAGGACACGCCCCGGATTCAGCCACCACGTTGACGATCGTCCAGGGTGGTGGGCCAAGATGGACCCCGTGCCGCAACCGGATCCCGATCTGCTCATCGATTTCAGCGACGTCACCGTCCGACGTTCCGGACATACCTTGGTGGGTCCGGTCACCTGGCAGGTGGAATTGGACGAACGCTGGGTCGTGCTCGGCCCCAATGGCGCCGGCAAGACCTCACTGCTGCGGATGGCCGCCGCCGAAATGCACCCCACCTCCGGAATCGCCAATCTGCTCGGCGAAACCCTGGGGCGGGTCGATATCAACGAACTACGCCCGCGGATCGGAATTTCCTCCGCCGCCATCGCCAGCCGGGTGCCGATCGACGAGAAGGTCGCCGATCTCGTCGTCTCGGCGGGCTACGCGGTCATGGGTCGCTGGCGCGAGCGCTACGACGACATGGATACCGACCGAGCCATCGATATTCTGGAAAGCCTGGGCGCGGAACACCTTTCCGACCGCACCTACGGCACCCTCTCCGAGGGCGAGCGCAAACGCGTGCTCATCGCCCGCGCGCTCATGACCGACCCGGAACTGCTGCTGCTCGACGAACCGGCCGCCGGACTCGATCTGGGCGGTCGTGAGGAACTGGTCGAGCGTCTCGGCGACCTGGCCGCGGACCCGGACGCACCCGCCACCGTGCTGGTCACCCACCACGTGGAGGAGATCCCGCCGGGCTTCACCCACGGGCTGCTGCTCAACGAGGGCGCGGTGGTCGCACAGGGTCTGCTCACCGACGTGCTGACCTCGGAGAACCTGAGCGAGGCGTTCCGGCAGTCGATCCAGCTGGACCGTATCGACGGCCGCTACTTCGCCCGCCGAAGCCAGCGTTTCGGGCGCCACCGAAGCTAGCCCCTCCTCTCCGCGACTTCAGCGGCCGGCCGGGAGCCGTGGCCGGTTGGCAACCCGTGCCCGCGTCGGGTGCCCACGCAATCCTGGGGGTACCCGGCGAGTTAGCCCCATCGCAACGAGATCAGTTGTCACTTCGGGAATCGCGGCGCGCTGCGATTGCGCCGGATGTGGCTGCCGGGCAAACTGTCCGCAACTGCCGCTGACGGAGGGAGCTGGCCGTGGGCCGGACTATCGGTGCCATCGCAGACCGGGCGACCGGTCCCATTGCGTCCCGGGGCACCGGCGCCCTCGCGGTCCTCGCCGTCGCTCTCGCCGCCACCGGCTGCGTCGCCGATCCACCGGCGGCCCAGCAGGTTTCGAAGTCACATGCCGCCGAGACGCTGGGCAAGGCCGCGGTGCCCGCGGACCTGAACGGCAAGACCGCGCAGCTCACCTATGACGTCGGCTCGGGCGGCACCATCACCTTCGCCGCCGACGGCCGCAGCCTCACCTACACCGCCGCCGACACCGGACACCGGACGAATACCCCGGTCGCGGTCGCGCCCATCGAGGCGGGCATCTTCCTGGTTACCTGGACCGACGATTCCGGGGCCGTGGTCAGCCAGGTGCAGAACTACCGGACCGGCAAGGTCGAGGGCACCTGGACCCGGCATCCGGATCCCGCCGGGCCGCCCGTCATCGAAACCCGCACCGGATCAGTCCATTTGACCGAGTGAATCAGGGCCGATGTTATTTCGCTCGGGTAAGGGTTATGGTGCGGAATGTGAGCGAGACAGTTGCACAGCCCGGATCCCAGCCCGCCGCGCGTCCGGTCAAGGACGCGTCCACGGTCATGCTGGTGCGCGACGGCGCGCACGGGCCCGAGGTGTTCCTGCAGCGCCGTGTCGGCGGCATGGCCTTCGCCGCCGGGATGACCGTCTTCCCCGGCGGCGGCGTCGACCCCTCCGACGCGTCGGTCGCCCTGGACTGGGCCGGACCCGACGCCGCCTGGTGGGCCGAGCGATTCGGCATCGACGCGGGCCGCGCGCAGGCGCTGATCTGCGCGGCCGTCCGCGAGACCTTCGAGGAATGCGGCGTGCTGCTGGCCGGTCCGACCGCCGACACCGTGGTCACCGACACCGCCGTCTACGCCGAGGCGCGCGGGCAGCTGGAACGCCGCGAACTGTCCTTCGCCGAATTCCTCACCCGCGAGAATCTGGTGCTGCGCGCCGACCTGCTGCGCCCCTGGGACAACTGGATCACCCCGGTGATCGAGCCGCGCCGCTACGACACCCGCTTCTTCGTGGCCGTGCTGCCGCAGGGGCAGCTGGCCGACGGCGCCACCTCCGAGGCCGAGGTCGTCACCTGGTGCACGCCCGCCGAGGCCATCCGCCGCTGGCACGAGGGTCTGGACGTGCTGCTGCCGCCGACCTGGACCCAGCTCGCGGCGCTCGGCGAATTCGCCTCCACCGCCGAGATTCTCGCCGCCGACCGCACCATCGTCCCGATCATGCCGGTCTACGACCCCGAGGCCGAGGGCCCGGCGCTGGCCTTCCCGGACGCCGACCGCTACTTCGCCGAACTGCCGGAAAACGCCCGCATCCGGGGCTCGCAGCGACCCGAGTAGGTCGGTAGCTCAGTGTTGCGGCGTGGCCGCGGCCCACACCAGGCTCCACAGCATGGCGCTCACCGCGAATCCGAGGGCCACGGCCGCGGCCACCACGTGGGCCTGGATTCCGACCCCGACCGTGACCGGCAGCCCGACCTGGATCAGTGCCACCGCGAACACGCGCAGCCAATACGACGGCGGCGGTTCGGGTTCGGGCGGGCGCTCCGCCGAGCAGAAGGGGCATCGGCTCGCCACGACCGGCAGGGTCGAGTCGCAGCTGGGGCACCACATGTCACGCATAAGAACTCCACGATCGAGCACGCCCGCACGGGCGGAGGGACACCCTATCCAGTGCCCGAAGTAGGGTGATCGGCTGTGGCCGAATTCGTGACCGTGGACCGGGGCGTGGCAGAGGGTGTCGCGGTGCTCCGCATCGCCCGCCCCCCGATGAATCTGATCGATCTGCAGGTGGCGCTCGAGGTGGCGGCCGCCGCCGACGAGATCGCGGCCGACGGGTCGATCGCGGCCGTGGTGGTCTACGGCGACGCGCGGGTGTTCAGCGCCGGCGACGAGCTGGCCGAGCTGGCCCGCCTCACCCCGGAGCAGGCGCAGGCCGTGGTGGCGGACTTCCAGTCGGCGCTGGGCTGCCTGGCCCGGTTGCCGCAGCCGACGGTCGCGGCGATCAGCGGCTACGCGCTGGGCGCGGGGCTGGAACTGGCGCTGGCGGCGGATCGCCGCATCATCGGCGACAACGTGAAACTGGGTCTGCCGCAGATCAAAGCCGGGCTGATCCCGCTGGCGGGCATTCGCCGCCTGAGCCTGCTGATCGGGCCGTCGCACGCCAAGGATCTGGTGTACAGCGGACGTTTCGTGGATCCGAAGGAGGCCGCGGCGCTGGGCCTTGTCGACGAGGTGGTGGCGCCCGACGATGTGTTCGCCGCCGCACTGCGCTGGGCGGGGCAGTTCGCGGGTGGTCCGGGTGCGGCGATCGCGGCCGCGAAACGGGTCTTCGAGGCCGGTACACATGGTCATGATCGGGCCCGCCGCGAGTGGGCTGACCTGTTCGGAACCGAGGATCAGCAGGTTGGAACACGTTCTTATTTGGTCGACGGACCGGATGCGGTCCCGTTCACCGGTCGTTCAGTGGCCCGATAACACCGCTCACCGGGCTATTCATTAGGCTTGCCTGCATGACAGTTGGTCCTGAAGACCCCGCGCCGAACCCGCACGCCACCGAGGCCGAGGTCCAGGCCGCGTATAGCGACAACAAGCTCGCCCAGGTCCTGTATCACGACTGGGAAGCCGAGACCTACGACGACAAGTGGTCGATCTCCTACGACGAGCGCTGCATCGAGTACGCCAAGGGTCGCTTCGACGCCGTCGCCCCGTCCGCCGAGCTGCCCTACGAGCGGGCCCTCGAACTCGGCTGCGGCACCGGCTTCTTCCTGCTGAACCTGATGCAGGCGGGCGTGGCCGAGCGTGGCTCGGTCACGGACCTGTCGCCGGGCATGGTCAAGGTCGCCACCCGCAACGGCCAGAACCTGGGCCTCGACGTCGACGGTCGCGTAGCCGACGCCGAGACCATCCCCTACGAGGACGACACCTTCGACCTGGTCGTCGGCCACGCCGTGCTGCACCACATCCCCGATGTGGAACTCGCGCTCAAGGAGTGCCTGCGCGTGCTGAAGCCGGGCGGTCGCTTCGTCTTCGCCGGTGAGCCGACCACCATCGGCAACATCTACGCGCGTCGCCTGGGCCAGGTCACCTGGAAGGTCACCACCACGGTCACCAAGCTGCCGTTCCTGAGCGGCTGGCGTCGCCCGCAGTCCGAGCTCGACGAGTCCTCGCGCGCCGCGGCCCTCGAGGCCGTCGTCGACCTGCACACCTTCGACCCCTCCGACCTGGAGCGGATGGCCCGCAGCGCGGGCGCCGTCGAGGTGCAGGCCAAGACCGAGGAATTCGCCGCCGCCCTGTGGGGCTGGCCGGTCCGCACCTTCGAGGCCGCCGTGCCCGAGGAGAAGCTGACCATCGGCTACCGCATGGCTCAGTACAAGGCGTGGCTGGCGTTCTCCGCCCTCGACGAGAAGGTGCTGCGCCACGTGGTGCCCCGCCAGTTCTTCTACAACGCCATGATCACCGGCGTGAAGCCCGGCGCGTCCGCCAAGTAGGCCGACTCCGCGAAACTCCGTGGGCTACGCCTTCACTCGCGACGACATCGCCTACCTCTCCAGTGCCGCCGGCGCGGCGGCTCTGGCCGAGGTGGGCGATGTCGCGCTTTCCTCCGCCTCGCTCCTCAAGGATCTGGAGCGCATCCGCCGCGGGCACGGCGACCGGGCCGCGGCCCTGGTCGAAACCGTCCGCCTGCGCCGCCGGGCCACCGCCAAACTGGCCGACGCCGGGGACTGGCTGTTCACCGACGACGCCCTCCAGCAGGCGACCCCGTCGGCGGTGGCCGCGCACCGCGCCCAACGGCTCGCCGGGCGCACCGTCCACGACGTCACCTGCTCGATCGGCGCGGAACTGGCCGCGCTCGCGGCGGTCTGTCCCGCCGTCATCGGCAGCGACCTCGACGACATCCGGCTGGCCATGGCCGCCCACAACGCCGGGGCGCGAAATGTGCTGCTGGCCAAGGCCGACGCGCTGGTTCCGTGCAGCACCGCCGACGTGGTGATCGCCGATCCCGCCCGCCGCGCCGACGGCCGACGCACCCACGATCCGGCCAAACTCCAGCCGCCGCTGCCGGACCTGCTCACCGCCTACTCCGGCCGCGACCTGGCCGTGAAATGCGCTCCCGGACTGGATTTCGACACCCTCGGCTGGTCGGGCGAGGTCGAGGTCGTCTCCCTCGACGGCGCGGTCCGCGAAGCCTGCCTGTGGTCACCGGGTCTCACCGAACCGGGCGTCACCCGCCGCGCGACGGTCCTGTCCGCGACGGCCGACCCCTGGACCCTCACCGATGCCGCCCCCGATGACATCCCCGAACGCGAGCCGGGGGAGTGGATCATCGATCCGGACGGCGCCGTCGTCCGCGCGGGCCTGGTCCGCCATTACGCCGCGAAACACGGCCTGTGGCAACTGGATCCCCGCATCGCCTACCTCACCGGCGACAAGGTCCCCGCCGGCGTCCGCGGCTTCCGCGTCCTGGACCGCATGGAATTCCGCGAGAAGCCCCTCCGCGCCGAACTCCACCGCCGCGACTGCGGCCCCCTCGAAATCCTCACCCGCGGCGTCGATATCGACCCCGACGCCCTGCGCGCCCGCATCAAACCCCGCGGCTCGGTGCCGCACACCCTCGTCGTCACCAGAATCGGCCGCGCGGCAACGGTTTTCCTCTGCTCCACCCCCTAGGGCCTCAGCCCTGATAGGTCGCGTGCGTCGGCCGCATCACCAGCACGACGCGATCGGGGTGGTCGCCCACGGGCTTGTCGTAGGGGAGTCCGTAACGCTGCGCGAGGACATCGAAGAATTCGCCCTCGGCATCGGTGTCGACGCGTTCGATGACGCCCCGGATCTCGAGGTAGCGGTACGGGGCCTCGGGATCGTTGATGCTGACCGCCACGTGCGGGTCGCGGGCGGTATTGCGGTGCTTGGCCCGGGTCGTCGTGGTGGTGAAGCGCAGGAACTCCCCGTCCCAGATCTGCCAGATCGGGGTGACCTGCGGCGTGCCGTCGGGATTCAGCGTCGCCAGGTGCGCGAACAGGGGCCGGGTGAGCAGGTCGGTGTACTGCTCGGGAATCACGCTGCGGGACATGCGCACGCCTTTCGAGACGGTAGAGATGACATTGGAATATGAGAGCGAAGATAGATTAGAGCTCTAACGATCGTCAAGGTTCTAACAAGGAGGTGAGCTATCATGCCGGGGTGACGTCGATGCCGGTCGAAGAGCGCCTGGGGACCTATATCAAGCGCGCCGAGCAGGCGCTCATGGGCGCGAAGAACGCCGCCCTCAAGCCCGCGGCCGTGACCATCCCGCAGTACGCGGCCCTCTACGTCCTGAGCGAGAACCCGGGCATCTCCGCCGCCGAACTGGCCCGCCGCTGCGGCGTCACCCCGCCCACCATGAACACGGTGCTCACCAACCTGCGCGAGCGCGGCCTCATCGAGCGCACGCCGCACGAGTGGCATCGCAATGTGCTCGAGACCCGGCTCACCGACGAGGGTCGCAAGGTCATGCGGGCGGCCGACAAACGCGCGGTCCCGGTCGAACGGGCACTCGCGGCGGAGTTCACCGCGGCCGAGCGCGCCGCGCTCATCGACCTGCTCGAGCGCGCCGCCACCGTCCTCGAATCGGTCCGTCCGGACTGATCGCTACCGGGCGTCGTCCGGCCGGTCGGCGGTGACCGTCTCGAAGTCGGCGACGAATCGGGTGAGCAGCCGGGCGAATTCGGTGCGGTCGCGGTCCGGCCAGCCGGCGGTCGCGGCATCGAACGCGGCCTGCCGATTCGCGTGGGCACGGTCCAGGGTGGTGCGCGCGGTGGCGGTGAGGTGCAGGTGGACGCGTCGCGCGTCGGCCTGATCGGCCCGTCGTTCCACGAGACCCTCGGCGACCGCCCGTGCCACCAGCCGGCTGGCCCGCGGCTGGTCCACGCCCAGGGCGGTGGCGATATCGGTGACCACCACCTCGCCCTCGCGGGCCTCGACGGCGTCCAGCACGCCGAACAGGGTCGGATCCACGGCCGGGCCCCCGGCTCGGGCCGCGAGCTTGTTCAGTGCGCGCCGGCTCTGGCTGCGGCGAATGGCCACCATGGCGCGCTCGATGGCGACGATCGCGGGGTCGCTGTCCTTCACCCTTGTCATCCTACAGTCGCTTGTTAAAATACATACACATGTACTTTGACAAGTATTAGGAGACGAGCATGTCCTACGCCCCGAAGTTCCTGGGCTACTGGCTCAAGCGCATCGACAAGACCCTCGAGGACAATTTCGCCGCGTTCCTGGCCGCCGAGGGCCTGCTCCGCCGCCACTGGCAGACCCTGCACACGCTCGCCGGCGGCCCGCTCGACACGGCGGGCCTCGACGCCGCGCTGTCCCCGTACCTCGACGCCCACGACCCCACCGCCGCACCGTATGTCGGCGCGCTGGTGGATCGGGGCTGGGTCGCCCGGGACAGCGCGGGGACCTACGTGTTGACCTCGGAAGGCGTCGCCGCGCACGCGAAACTGTGGGAGCGCATCCGAATTCAGCGCGCGGCCGCTACCGAGGGTCTCAGCGCCGACGACTACGGCACCCTGCTGGACCTCCTGCAACGCGTGGCGGCCAATGTCGACGCCCACGCGCAGACGCTGCGCGCGGACGGGGCTACTTCGTCTCCGGCTTGAACACGAACAGCTCGCCGATCCGGGTGGCCACCACGACCTCGCCCTTGCTGCCCACGGCGGTCGCCACGGTGGTGCCCTCCGCACCCGGAAGATCGTTGGACTGCACCGTCGCGCCATTGCGGGTGTCGAAGGTGACCAGCGTCAGCTTGTCGCCGATCGGGGCCACCGTGTAGCCGGTGCCGCCCGCGGTCTGGACCGGGCGGCCGCGCAGTTCGAGATCCTTTCGCTCCCAGGCGATCTCGGCCTTGTCGCCCTGATCGCGCAGCGCCATCAGGTGGCCCTCGTCGCCGGCGGGCACCAGCAGGCCGTCCGCGACGGAGATGCCGCCGCGCGCCGGGAAGCCCAGGTCCCGAGTCCATTTCGTCTTGCCGGTGGCGGCGTCCACGGCGATCAGGCGGTTGGTGTTGTCGCCGACGTAGACCGTCGAGCCGTCGGCCGAGAGCGCGGGACTGGTGGCGCTGCCCTGGTCGAGCAGCTTCGCGTCCCAGTCGACGCGAACCTCTGTGCCGTCGTAGGTGAGCGCCACCAACGCGGCCGCAGTGTCACCGGGCTTCCATACGGTCGCGTAGAAGCGGCCCGACTTCTGGTCCACCGCGGACACATTCGCGATGGGGCACTGCGGCCCGCCGGTGGCGCAGTCGTCGAGGCCCTGCCCGTCCGGCGGCCGGCTGAGCGAGGGGTTGGCCAGGAAGTCGGGTTCGCCGAGCAGCTGGAAGGTCGGGACCTGGCGTTCGCCGGTCTGCCGGATCAGGACGTCCACCTGCCCGGACTGGGTGACCGAGAGGACCTTTCCGTCCCCGGTGAACTGCACCGACACCGGCGTCCCGGCGGCGGGGGTGCGCCAGCGCGGCTGACCGAGGTTGTTGAACGAGTTCACCGCGCCGTCGTCGCCGACGTACACATTGCCGCCGCCGTCCACCGCCGCACCGCCGTCGACGGCGCTGGGTCCCAGCGGATTACAGAAACGCTTACGGCCCGTCGGCATCTGGAACGACAGAATGTTGCAGCCGGTGGCGCGGGTGGTGACGTACAGCTGCCCGTCGCCGCCGATGGTCACCGGCTGCGCGACCGGACCGCCCACGGGCCGAGACCAATTCAGCGCCAGATTCCGCGACCCGGTGACCGAGCTGGACCCGCTGTTGCGGGCATCCCCGAACGCCATCGGCCAGCCCTTGCCGGGTCCGACGCCGATATCGTCGACCTTGGTACTGCCGTACGAGCACCCCGTCAGTGCGAACAGCCCGGCGCCCGCCAGGGCCAGCACCGTGGACCAGGTGCTCGAGCGTCGATCACGTCCGGTCCGCCGCCTGCCGTTTCGCACCTGCTGGTGTCCCTTCTGCCAGTACGGAAGTCTGAGGATTGTCGCCGGGTTGCCGCAGCCGCAGCCCTGCCGTTGCCACAGCCGGAGCACAGCCTACTTTCGTGCCCGTGGAAGGGGACGGATACCCTCGTTGAAACGACCGGTGAACACAGGGAGTAGTTCGTGACGAGCATGTGGGGCGCACCGCTGCGCTCGCGTTGGCGGGGTTCGCGCCGCCGGGATCCGGAGCAGGCCCGTTTCCTCACGCCCGCGTCTCTGAAGTGGGTCCTCGCCAATCGCGCCTACACGCCCTGGTACCTGGTGCGCTACTACCGGCTGTTCAAGTTCAAGATGGCCAATCCGCACATCGTGCTGCGCGGCATGGTCTTCCTGGGCAAGAACGTGGAAGTCCACGCCACCCCCGAGCTGTCCCGGCTCGAGATCGGCCGCTGGGTGCACATCGGCGACGGCAACGCCATTCGCTGCCACGAGGGTTCGCTGCGCATCGGCGACAAGGTGGTGTTCGGCAAGGACAATGTCGTCAACACCTACCTCGACATCGAGATCGGCGAGTCCACCCTGGTCGCCGACTGGTGCTACATCTGCGACTTCGACCATGTCACCGACGACATCAACCTGCCCATCAAGGATCAGGGCATCGTGAAGTCGCCGGTCCGCATCGGCCCCGACACCTGGATCGCCGCGAAGGTCACGGTGCTGCGCTCCACCCGCGTCGGCCGCGGCTGCGTGCTGGGCGCGCACGCCGTCGTCAAGGGCGACTACCCCGACTACTCCATCTGCGTCGGCGCGCCCGCCCGGGCCGTGAAGAACCGCAAGGAGACCTGGGACGCCGCCGCCGAGGCCCGCGCCGCCCACCTCGAGGCGCTCGCCGACATCGAACGCAAGAAGAGCGGCGTCACCGCCTCCTGACTGTCACCCCGCGCGGGTAGGTTCACGGCCATGCACCGCTACGCCGCCTTCCTGCGCGGGATCATGCCCACCAACCCCAATATGCGCGGCGAGAAGCTGCGCGGCGTCTTCGAGGGGCTGGGTTTCGAGAAGGTCAGCACCTTGCTGGCGAGTGGCAACGTGGTCTTCCGGACCGACGACACCGACGTGGCAGCCCTGGAATCGGCCATCCAACAGGCGCTCACCGCCGAACTGGGCATCCCCGGCGGGACGCTGATCCGCACGCAGGCCCAGCTCCGGAAGCTGGTCGACTCCGACCCTTACGCCGGTCTCACCCACGGCCGCGAGACCTATCTGACGGTCACCTTCGTGCGTGAGCACCCGAAGTCCATCCCCGATTTCGAGGGCTCCGCGGTCCGCGTCGTCCGCTACGACAAGCCCGCCGCCGCCCTGCTCACCGTCATCGACAACACCGATCCCAGCACCACCGGCTTCATGTCCACGATCGAGAAGGCCTGGGGCAAGGACATGACCACCCGCACCTTCCTGACGGTTCAGAAGACCCTGAAGAAGATGGACGCCTAGGGTTCTCGCCGACCGGTGGCGCGCGATAGCGTGGCTGGGTGACTCTCGGTTCTCGGGCTGTACTGGCCGCGCTGGCATCGTGCGCGTTGGCGGGGTCCTTCGCGGCGACCGCGCACGCGACACCGTCCGACGGTGTCACGGGGGTGATCCTCGCGCGCACCACGATCGGGGACACCGAGTACATCCTGCGCGAGATCACCATCGTCCCAGGCGGTTCCACCGGCTGGCACTATCACGACGGGACGCTGTACGCGGTCCTGCGCCAGGGCGAGCTGAGCCATTACGGACCCGATTGCGCGATCGATCAGGTCGGCGGGGCGGGGACCGCGTTCGTGGAGCGGGCCGGGGCCGGGAATGTCCATCTGGAACGGAATCTGGGGACCGAGTCGCAGATTCTGGACGTGCTCTACGTGCTTCCCGCGGGGAGTCCGCTGTCGGAGGACGCGCCGAATCCGGGTTGCTCGTTCAACTGACACCGGCCTCGACTTAGAACTCGTTCCAATTCGAGGCGCAGACGTGCCCGAGGGAGATCCGAGCGGCACCGCTCAGTACGGCTGGTTCGGATCCCGTTCCGGCAGTGGACGTTCCGAGATGACCGGGCGGCCGACCGGGTTGCGGACCCGGCGCTTGGCGCCCTGATAGACCAGCGCGGTCTCCTGCGCCACCACATCCCAGGCGAAGTCGGCGGTGAGGCGTTCGCGGGCGGCCCAGGCGCGCTCCTGCGCGGCGGCCGCGTCGTCGAGCACCGAGATGACCGCTTCCGCAACGCCGTTCACGTCGGCCGGTTCGAACGAGGCGCCGGTGACGCCGTCGGTGACCAGGTCGCCGAGCCCGCCCGCGGTGGAGGTGATCAGCGGGGTGCCCGCGGCGGCGGCCTCGAGGGCCACGATGCCGAAGGGCTCGTAGCGGCTGGGCAGCACGATGGCGTCGGCGCTGTGCAGCCAGCCGAGCAGATCGGTGTGGTCGAGCTTGCCGACGAAACTCACCGCGCGCGCGACGCGGTGGGCGCGGGCGCGTTCCCGCAGCCAGTCGAACTGGGTGCCGATACCGGCCACGGTGAGCGTGGTGCCCGGATGCGCCTTGCGGATGCGCGGCAGCGCGGCGATGGCGTCCTGGATGCCCTTCTCGTATTCGAGACGGCCTACATACAGCAGCCGCGGCGGCCCGGAGCGGGGGGCGCGTTCGCGGAAGGTCCACGCGCCCACGTCGATTCCATTGCGGATCACCGTCATCGGCACCTTCTCGGCGCCGTAGAGCCGGTGCACCTCGTCCTTCATGGATTCCGAACAGGTGATGAGCGCGTCGGATTCGTGGGCCAGCCACCACTCCACCGAGTGCACCTGCCGGTTCACCCGGCCCGAGACCCAGCCGCTGTGGCGGCCCGCCTCGGTGGCGTGGATGGTCGATACCAGCGGCACGTCGTAGTACTCGGCCAGCGTGATCGCCGGGTGCGCGACCAGCCAGTCGTGGGCGTGCACCACGTCGGGAGTCCAGCCCTCGCCGATGCCCGGCTTGTTCAGCGCGATCCCGGCCCGCACCATGGCGTGCCCCATGGCCAGGGTCCAGGCCAGCATGTCCTCGCCGAAGTCGAACACCGGCGGATCCTCGGCGACCGCCACCACCAGCACGCCCTCCTCGATGAAGGAGTGCGTGGGGTGGGTGGTGGCGTCGGTGCCCATCGGCCGGCGCGCCAGCACGACGACTTCGTGCCCGGCGGCGGCCAGCTCGACGGCCAGGTGATGGACGTGGCGGCCCAGCCCACCGACTACGACGGGTGGGTACTCCCACGACACCATCAAGATCTTCATGCGGGTCCTTCTGAAGCGGGGCCGAGCCTGCGCGCATCGAGCGCGGGGAAGAGTCCGTCGGCCGCGTACCATCCTGCCGCCAACTGACCCGCTTTGGCGAGTTGCCCGGCCGTCACCGCGGCCGCGATCTCGCGCACGGCGTGCGAGTGTTCATGGGCTCGATCACGCGCGTACCCGGCCGCCGAATCCTTCGACACCATGAACGCCCAGTCGCTGGAGACGGCCAGGATCGCCTCCCGCAGCAGCTGGTCGGCAACCGTGTCGCGCAACCCGTATCGGGTGTTCTCGACCGTTCCGGCGTCCACCCGCATCTTGTCGAGGGTGTCCAGCGCGAGCCGCACCACCTCGGCGTTGAGCTGGACCAGATCGGACACCTGGTCCCCGGCCCACACCCGCCAGTCCTTGCCCGAACCCCAGGAGGAATCGGCCAATTCGACGCGTTCGCCCACGTAGCCGCGGGCCCGCGCGTCCGCGAGGGTGCCCACGGTGACCCCGGCCTCGGGCAGCGCGCGCAACACCTGCTCGAGCCACTGCGGGCCCTCGTGCCACCAGTGGCCGAACAATTCGGTGTCGAAGGCGGCCACCACGAGGGCGGGCCGGCCGATGCGTTCCGACTCCGAGATCAGGCGCTCGCGCACGGTCGCCACGAAGTCCGCGACGTCCTTGCCGATGGCCGCCGAGGCGAGTTCGGGATCGTAAGGAGCCTTGTCAGGGCCCGACACGGTCTTGCCGGTGACACGTGCGGGCTTCAATCCGGTGGCGTGGTCATAGTGATGGAAATCACGGTAGTAGGGCTGCCCCGGGTACCCGGATTTCGGCGACCAGACGCGATAGCTCACCGCGAGATCCCGGCCGAAGGCCACCACATCCGAATCCCACACCGGCCGGCCGAGCGTGGTGTCGCCGCGCAGCGCGGGACCGTCCACCATGAAGTGCGAGATGCCGACCTTGTCGTAGGTCTGCTCCATGCCGGGGGTGAACCCGCACTCGGGCGCCCAGATGCCCGACGGCGTGTGCCCCCAGCGCGCCCGCGCGTCCGCCAGGCCCTCGACGAGTTCGAACTCGCGCAGCCGCGGATCCAGCAGCGGCTGGAACGGATGCGACAGCGGCCCGCCCAGCAATTCGATGGCCTCGGCGTCGATGAGCTCGCGCCACACCGGCGAGGCGCCGTGCATCCAGCGGGTCTCGAAATCGTCGAGAGCGGCTGCGGCGAGCCGGTGTTCGTGCCGCCCGAGCGCGACATTGCCCGCCATGGAGGCCTCGTCGGCGCGCAGCCGCCAGTTGCCCAGCCAGTGGTGCATGCCCTCGAGGCAGTGCGGGTCGTCCAGCTGCGCGGCCAGCACCGGCGTGATGCCCAGGCTGATCAGATGCGAACGGCCTTCGGCGGCAAGGGTTCTGAGCACCTTCGCGACGGGCAGGTAGGACGCGGCCCAGGACTGGTAGAGCCATTCCTCGCCGACCGGCCAGCGCCCGTGATGGGCCAGCCACGGCAGGTGCGAGTGCAGGACCAGCGTGAACTGGCCCGGCACCGGGGAATTCGCGTCCGTCACGGCTTCACCGCGACGGCCAGCAGGTCGAGGCTGGCGTCGATATCGCGCTCGGAGTCGGCGAGCAGTGCGAAGTCGTCGATGGTCACCGCGGCGACATCGGCGGCCAGGTCGGCGGGCCACGGCTCGCCCGCCAGCGCCCGCTCGATCTGCGCGTCGATGATCGACCCGCCCCACTTCTCGTCCAGCGCCACGAGTTCGGGCCCGTGGAAGATGCCGGCCATCAGTTCGACGGTGAACCCGGCCTCGACGAGCAGTTCGGTCATCTCGGCGGCATTGAGCTCACGCGTGTGGAAGGGGTTGAGCGGCGTGTCGCGTCCGGGAGAGAAGGTGATCCGGTTCGGGGTGGAGATGAGCAGCTTGCCGCCGGGCCGCAGCACCCGCAGGCATTCGCGCAGGAACTGCGCCTGGTCCCACAGGTGTTCGATGACCTGGAAGTTCACCACGATGTCGACCGAGGCGTCGTCCAGCGGCAGCGCGGCCAGGTTGCCCTGCACCATTTCGACGCGCGGGTATTTGGCGCGCACGTGCGCGACCGCGCTGTCGTCGTAGTCGAGGCCGGTGACACGCGCGGCGACGCCGGCGATCATATTGGCCCCGTAGCCTTCGCCACTGCCCGCCTCGAGCACGACCTTGCTCGCGCAGCGGTCGAGCATGCGCACATAGGCGATCTCGTGGCGGCGGAACCAGTAGTTCTCCTCGGCGATGCCGGGCACCGTCCGCTCGCCGGTCAGCGGCAAGGGATCGGTGTGGTTTTCAACAGGTCTCACGGCCTCGCTCATTGCTCCGACGTTAGCGGTTGCACATATCACACCCGCGACCGGATCAACCGATGTAGAAAGTCACACGCTAAGTTACCCACGAGTAACTTAACGTAGGGTAATCTCCCGAACGAGCTACTTGTGGACGTACGGCAAAACTCGTGCGACCGCCACACCCAGTGCCACCAGAACAGGAGGTCGACGAAGACCAATGCCGAACATCGTCGTACTGATCAAGCAGGTTCCCGACACCTGGTCCGAGCGCAAGCTGACCAGCGGTGACTACACCCTCGACCGCGAGGCCGCCGACGCCATCCTCGACGAGATCAACGAGCGCGCCGTCGAGGAGGCGCTGTTGATCAAGGAGGCGCAGGGCGGCGAGGTCACCGTGCTGGCCGCCGGCCCCGATCGGGCCACCGAGGCCATCCGCAAGGCCCTCTCGATGGGCGCGGACAAGGCCATCCACATCAACGACCCGGCGATCCACGGCTCCGACGCCGTGCAGACGTCCTACATCCTGGCCGCCGCTCTGGGCCAGATCGAGGGCATCGAGCTGGTCATCGCGGGCAACGAGGCCACCGACGGTCGCGCCGGCGCCGTTCCGGCGATCATCGCCGAGTACCTGGGCCTGCCGCAGCTGACCCACCTTCGCAAGCTGACCGTCGACGGCGAGCGCATCGCCGGCGAGCGTGAGACCGACGAGGGCGTCTTCAAGCTGGAGGCCACCCTGCCGGCCATCGTCTCGGTCACCGAGAAGATCAACGAGCCGCGCTTCCCGTCCTTCAAGGGCATCATGGCCGCCAAGAAGAAGGAAGTTCAGACCTTCACCCTGGCGGATCTGGGCGTCGACCCGGAGACCGTGGGCGTTGCGAACGCCGGCACCCAGGTGACCGGTGTGACCCCGAAGCCGGCGCGCACGGCGGGCGCGAAGATCGTCGACGAGGGCGAGGGCGGCAACCAGATCGCCACCTACCTCGTTGGTCAGAAGATCATCTAAGACCGCCCCCGAGCGAACGAACTTCAGGAGAAAGAACAATGGCAGAAGTACTCGTGCTCGTGGAGCACGCTGACGGTGCGCCCAAGAAGGTCACCACCGAACTCCTCACCGCCGCCCGCAGCCTGGGCACCCCGGCCGCCGTCGTCGTCGGTGCCCCCGGCACCGCGGACAAGCTGGGCGACGCGCTGGCCGCGGCCGGCGCCGAGAAGATCTACGTCGCCGAGGGCGATGACGCCGAGGGCTTCCTCGTCACCCCCAAGGTCGACGTGCTGGCCGGCCTGTCCGAGTCCGCCTCCCCGGCCGCGATCCTGGTCGCCGCCACCGCCGACGGCAAGGAGGTGTCGGGTCGCCTGGCCGCTCGCATCGGTTCCGGTCTGCTGATCGACGTCATCGCCGTGAACGGTGACGGCTCGGCGCAGCACTCCATCTTCGGTGGCGCGTTCACCGTGGACGCCAAGGCCACCGGCGACGTGCCGGTGATCTCCGTCCGTCCGGGCGCCATCGAGGCCGCCCCGCAGGCCGCCGCCGGCGAGAAGGTCGTCGTCGAGCTGCCCGCGCAGGAAGAGGGCGTCACCAAGGTGATCTCGCGTGAGCCGAACGTGGGCGGCGACCGCCCCGAGCTCACCGAGGCCGCGATCGTGGTTTCCGGTGGCCGTGGCGTCGGTTCGGCCGACAACTTCGGCAAGGTCGTCGAGCCGCTGGCCGACGCCCTCGGCGCCGCTGTCGGTGCTTCCCGCGCCGCCGTCGACTCCGGCTACTACCCGGGCCAGTTCCAGGTCGGTCAGACCGGTAAGACGGTCTCCCCGCAGCTGTACGTGGCCCTGGGTATCTCCGGCGCCATCCAGCACCGCGCCGGCATGCAGACCTCGAAGACCATCGTGGCCGTCAACAAGGACGAAGAGGCCCCGATCTTCGAGATCTCGGACTACGGCATCGTCGGCGACCTGTTCAACGTCGCCCCGCAGCTGACCGAGGCGGTCAAGGCCCACAAGGGCTGATTCGCCTTCTGGTGAGAGCACAGTGAATGTCCCCCGGCCGAAATCGGCCGGGGGACATTCCTTTTCGTTGCGGGGAGTGGCGTGGCCCCGGTTTCGGGGGCCACAGGAATTCAGGGCCCAGGGGCGCGCCGGATTCCGGCCAATTCTGAAACGTGTTCCCTTACCTTGTGAGGCGGCTCGGCACAGGCTCGGGCCATGGCTCCTCGAAAGGTCGTGCACCATGCGCACTCTCATCCTCGCCGGCATCGCCGCGGGCGCACTGCTCGCCGGAATCGGCCCGGCGGCGGCCGCCCCGCTGCCGCTGATCGATGCCTCGGGAACCCCGGTGGCGACCGACACCGCGGGCACCGGCAACAGCTCGACCGGCAGCGCGACGCAAAGCGCCGCCGGGATCGCCGGACTCTGGTGCATCCTGACCAACGGCCACTGCTGGAGCGATGGGGGTCCCGTCGGCTGACCGACTCTGCCGGTTCGCGGGCACGGCGGGTGGAAGCAGTGCGGGCGCGCCGTCATAAACTGACGCGGTGCTAGGGCGATTCGATCCTCGGCGTCGGCAGGCCGAGCCGGTCGCCCCTGGGAAGGCCGATACCGCAGGCGATGTCGATCTGACCGGCATCGTCACCGCATTCCATGCCGACCTCGCCGAATGGCTGGGCGCGGACGCGCCGCCGAAGGTGTTCGACCGCGTCTCGGGGCAGCTCGACGAGGAGTTCACCTCGATCGTCACCACGGGGCAGACCGTGGATCGGGAGACGCTGCTGGCCGGTTTGTGGTCGGCGCGAAACCTGCAGCCGGGGTTGGCGATCGAGGTCTCCGACGTCCGGCAGCTGGCGCGCAGCGGGAATCTGCTGGTGGTGCGTTTCGTCGCGGAGAATCGGATGGGCGAGCTCCGGACGGCGCGGACCGTGACGGCGGCGCTGGTCACCGACGGGCGGACGTATCTGTGGCGGACCGTGCACGAGACCGCGACGCCCGCGCACACCTGATGGCGGGGCGGCGCGGGCTCGGGCAGGCTGGACCGATGCCGATCTCATTGCCGCCCGACGTGGCCGCGACCATCGAGACGAGTTTCGGGGAGCGGGGGCCGCGGTGGCTGGCCGCGCTGCCGGGGGAGGTGGAGAAGCTCTGTGCCGGCTGGGGGTTGGAGGTCATCGGGGCGAGCTTCACGGGCGGGACGCACTCGTGGGTCGCGCCGGTGCGGCGGGGCGACGGGTCGGTCGCCGTGCTGAAGGTTCCCGTGGTCGACGAGGAGAACTGCGGGGAGCCGACCGGGCTGTACTGCTACGGCGGGGACGGGGCGGTGGGGTTGTACGAATTCGATTCCGGCAGTGGCGCGATGCTGCTGGAATGGGCGCGGCCGGGGACGGAACTGCTGTATCAGCCCGGATTTCCGAGTCTCGAGGGACGGGCGGAGCACATCGGCAAGGTGGAGCAGGCGTGCCGGTTGTATCGGCGGCTGCGGCGGGAACCGGGGACGGTGCCCGCCGGGTTTCCGGAACTGCCGACGGCCGCCGGGATGGTGGCTGAGTGGGAGGGGATGTTCGGCACGCCGGAAGCCGCTGTGGCCGAGGTGATTCCGGCGCGGCTGCTCGATCTGGCCATCGCGCGCTGCGGCGAGCTGACGGTGCCGGACGGTCCGCTGCTGGTGGTCAACCGCGACACCCACCTGGGCAATATCGTTGCGGCGGAACGGGAGCCGTGGCTGCTCATCGACCCGAAGGCCTACCTGGGTGAGGCCGCCTTCGACGCCGGATTCCTGGTGATGATTCAGGTGCAGAGCGATCCGGTGCCGGAGCACGCGCGGGCCGTGGTCGAGCGGACCGCGACGGCCCTGGGTGTGCGGCCCGATCGCGCCCGGGCCTGGGCGTTCATGCGGTCGATGGAGGAGATCGCCTGGGCCGTCGAGGACGAGGAGCCCGAGGATCTGCGACTGCATCTCGCGGTCGCGGCGGCGCTGGTGTGAAAGCCGTTGTACCGGAACGGGGTCGGTGCCGATCCAGGCCCATGGAATTGGGGGCGTCCGGGGCGGCGGATTCCGGGAAAGTTATGAAACGTCAACGATTAACTTTCTGGAGGGTGGCCGGACGGTCCGGTCGTGCGCTCCACCGAAGGGCTTCGAACATGCGAACACTCATTGCCGTGGCTGGCATCGCGACGGCGCTGGTTGCCGGGGCCGGTCAGGCGGCCGCAGCTACCACGCCCCCGACGTTGCCGGGGATTCCCACCGGGCCTGCGGTTATCGACATCGGCGCCATTCTGGGGGCCATCGCTTCCGGTTCCGCTGGTACGCCCGGGGGCAACGGCGGTCCGGGCCCCAACTGCCATTTCAACTCGATAATCGGCGAGTGGATCTGCCCGTAGGTCGACCGTTCACCCTCCCGGGCAGGATCCGCCCCGGGTGACCGGTCGCCGTAAGGGCGGCCGGAACTGTTCGCGCATGGCCGGCCGGCGGTTGGCGTCGCGTTGGACGAGCACCCCGACCGTAGTGGTCAGGAGCAGTGCAGGGCGGCCAGCAGGGTGGTGACGATGGGGGAGGGGCGGCCTTCGGCGCGGGTGACGGCGGAGACCGGGATGCGCAGGGGGTGGCCGGTGAGGCGGAGGGTGGCGATGCCCTCGGTCTGGCTGTCGGCGTAGAGGATGGTCCAGGCGTCGGGGCGGTTGATGAGTTCCATGGTGGCGGTGTGGTCGGGCGGGATGGGCGGGCCGAAGACCGGGCCGGTGGGGAGATCGGCGAAGGCGGCGCGGACCACGTTGTGCAGGAGCACCTGCTCGGACTCGGGCGGGAGCAGTAGGGGGTAGTCGCCCAATTCGGCGAGGGTGACGTCGCCGCCGCGCATGGCGAGGGGGTGGGCGGTGGAGGTGGCGATGACCGGATCCTCGACCCAGAGCTGTTCGACGGTCAGTCCGGGCTGATCGACGCTGCCGCGGATGAGAGCCAGATCACAGTCACCGTCGGCGACAGCTTGGATGCGCTGCCGGAACGGCTTGATGACGAACTCGATCTCCGCGCCCGGGTGCGCCTCACGCGCACCGGCGATGGCGGACAGTGATCTAGTTGCGAAGCTCATATTTGCTGCCAGGCGAATCCGCGGCCCGGAGGCCCGCACAGCTGCGCGAATGGCGGATTCCAGGCTCAACATTTGTTTCGCAAGGGGAAGTAGCCGAGTGGTCGCGTCGGTGGGTACGACCGATCTTGTCGAGCGTTCGAAGAGGTTCACGCCAAGGTCGCGTTCCAGCCGGGCGATCTGGTGACTGATAGCCGACTGCGAGATGAAGCAGCGGCTCGCGGCCCGGCTGAAGCTCAGCTCCTCGCAGACCGCCACGAAGTAGGCGAGTTGGCGCAGCTCCACCGGATTCTCCAATTCATGATCAACGTAGATAAGAGTCATCTTGATTATGCGCCCTGACCCCTGGAACAACCGCGTTCCGAATCACGGTTAGTCATGAGAGAAGGGAGCAGTCATGTACAACGTGGAGGCGGATATCGAAACCGCCGATGTCGTCATCGTCGGATCGGGCTTCGGTGGTCTCGCCGCCGCCAAACAGCTGAACAAGTCGGGCGTTCGCTACGTCCTCATCTCGGGTACCCCCGAACACCTCTTCCAGCCACTCCTCTATCAGGTTGCGACGGGTGTGCTGGCTTCCGATGAGATCGCGCCGCCCATCGCCAATATTCTGCGCAAGCACAAGCATGGTGAGACTCGTCTGGGCAAGGTCACCGCCATCGACGCCCCGAACGCGATCCTCACCTACGAGACGCCCGAGGGCCCGCGCCGGATCCGCTACGGCAAGCTGATCGCGGCGACCGGCGCCAGCCAGTCCTATTTCGGCCGTGACGATTTCGCCGACAAGACGTTCTCGCTCAAGACCATCGACGACGCCCGCAATCTGCGCGCGCAGATCGAGCGGGTCTTCGAGCAGGCCAGGACCGCCGACCCGGAGACTCGCCGCCGGCTGCTCAGCTTCGTGGTGGTGGGCGCGGGCGCGACCGGCGTCGAGGTCGCCGGTCAGCTGAAGGAACTCGCGAAAAGGTACTTCCACCTGGAGGATACGGTCACTCTCGTGGAGGGTGCGGGCGTGGTGCTGCCGCCCTTCGGCGGACGGCTGTCGGAGTATTCGAAGCGGTCGCTGGAGCAGAGCGGCGTCGAGGTGCTGGTCGACACGTTCGTGACCGATATCGAGGACGGCAAGGTCACCGTCAAGAGCAAGGACGGTGTGGAGCGCGGCATCGCCGCCGAGACCGTGGTGTGGTCGGCGGGTGTACAGGCGGGCGGCTTCGCCCAGGTGCTGGCGGAGGCCACCGGCTGTGAAACCGACCGCGCCGGACGCCTTCTCGTCAACCCGGACTGCACGGTGGGCGGTCACGCCGACATCTTCGCGATCGGTGACATGACCTTCCTCAACGGCTACCCCGGCCAGTCGCCGGTGGCCATGCAGGAGGGCCGCCACGTCGCCGACATCATCCGTGGAAAGAAGGCCGCCGCCACCCCGTTCAAGTACTGGGACAAGGGTTCGATGGCGGTGATCAACCGCTTCAACGCCGTCACCAAGCTGAACGACAAGGTGAAGTTCACCGGTTTCGTGGCCTGGGTGACCTGGCTGGCGGTGCACCTGTTCTACCTGGTCGGCTTCCGTAACCGCTTCGCCGCGGTGCTGTCGTGGCTGGTGGCGTTCATCGGCAGCGGCCGTCCCGGCTTCGGTGAGGTCGAAAAGGGTTCGGCGGCACAGGCTCCCGATCGGGAGCGCGTCGCAGTCTGACCGCTGTATCGAGAAACGAGCCGCCCGGTGATCCACCGGGCGGCTCGTTTGTCATGTGGGGAGGGTTAACCTGCGAATATGGCTGTTCCTACAACCCGATTGCTGGTGCTGGCGGTGGTGCGTCTGCTGCAACCCGTGCACGGCTACGACGTCCGCCGCGAATTGCTGTCCTGGCATGCCGACGACTGGGCCAATGTGAAGCCCGGTTCGGTGTACGGCGCGTTGAACACCCTGGAGCGGGATGGGTACATCTCGGTGGAGGACGTGGGGCAGGAGGGTGCGCGGCCGGAGCGGCGGACGTATCGGCTGACCTCGGAGGGGGAGAAGGAATTCGGGGAGCTGATGCGGGAGTCGCTCTTCGTGGCGGAGGGGTTCAAGCATCCGTATTTCGCGACGGTGGCGCTGTTTCCGCACGCGCCGAAGGAGGACGTGATGGCCGCGTTGCGCAGCCGGATCCTCCAGTTCGAGGCGCGGCTGGTGTTCCTGGAGCGGGAGGAGGCGCGGATTCTGGCGGGCAGCGGGGATCCGCGGGAGGCGGAGCCGCATCACGTGGCGGATGCGATGAATCTGGCGGCGGCGCATGTGCGGGCCGATCTGGAGTGGTCGCGGCGGACGTTGCGGCGGATCGAGAGCGGTGAGCTGGATGCATGGTCGGGATCCATGGGCGGGGCTCCGGTGCCGCCGCCGGTGAAGTAGCCCCCAACCGCGTTAGTCAAGTTTTAATAGTCAAGCTTGACTATTTGAAAAGTCGTTTCTACGGTTGTGGTGTGGATACGACAGCACCCGTTCGTGGTGAGCCCACCGACCCGGTGATCCGGGTCCGTGGGCTGGCCCGGACCTTCGCGACCAAAACCGGTGACGTGCAAGCGGTCTCCGGTATCGACTTCGACGTGCGCTACGGGGAGATCATCGGTCTGCTCGGCCCCAACGGCGCGGGCAAGACCACCACCCTGCGCATGATCTCGACCCTGCTCGCCCCCACCGCGGGCGAGGCCACCGTGGTCGGCGCGGACCTGCGCACCGAGGCGCGCACCGTGCGCTCCCGAATCGGGTACGTGCCACAGGGCGGATCGACCGGTGAGACCGAGCTGGTCGAGGACGAATTGATCCTGCAGGCCAGGCTTTTCGGTCTTTCCAAGGCCGAGGCGCAGCGCAATACGGCCGACCTGGCCAGCGCGCTGGAGTTCGACGGCCTGGAGCGGCGCAAGTGCGGGCAGCTCTCCGGCGGTCAGCGCCGGCGGGTCGATATCGCCCTGGGTCTGGTTCACCAGCCCACCCTCATCTACCTCGACGAACCCACCACGGGCCTGGATCCGCAGAGCCGCGCCAACCTGTGGGATCACATCCGGCGGCTGCGCGACGAGGGCACCACGGTCGTGCTGACCACCCACTACCTGGAGGAGGCGGACGCGCTGTGCGACCGCATCCTGGTGATGGATCACGGCACCATCGTCGCCGAGGGCACGCCCGACGAGCTCAAGCGCCGCATCTCGGGTGACGTGATCAGCCTCGAAATCGAGTCCGGCAGTGCCGATCTGGCCATGGACATCGCGCAGGAGGTGCTCGACCTGCGCTCCCGGCTGCGCACCGAGGGGCACGAGAACGGCCACGCCGGAAAGAGTCTCGTGCACCTGACCGTGGAACACGGTGACGCCGCGGTGGTTCCGCTGCTGCGCGCCCTCGGCGATCGCGGCATCACGCCGGGTTCGCTCACGGTCAAGCGCCCCAGCCTCGACGACGTATTCCTCACGCTCACCGGGCGTTCGCTCCGGGAAGGAGACCGGTCATGACATTCCTGCGCGACACGGGGCTGATCTTCTGGTCCCAGCTGCGGGCCAACCTGCGCAATCCGGTGTGGGTGATCATCGGCCTGATGCAGCCGATTATCTATCTGGTGCTGTTCGGGCCGCTGGTGAAGGGCATCGCGCCCGCTCTGGGTCCGGGCGCGGACCCGTGGAAGATCCTGACCCCGGCCCTGGTCATCCAGATCGGTTTGTTCGGTGCCTTGTTCGTCGGCTTCGGCATCGTGGGCGAGCTGCGCGCGGGCGTGGTCGAGCGGCAGCGGGTCACCCCCGCCTCGCGTGGCGCGCTGCTGCTGGGCCGGGTGCTCAAGGACATGGTGGTGCTGGTGGCCCAGGCGCTGGTGCTGGTCGGGGTGGCCGCGCTGGCCTTCGGACTGCGGCCCGACCCGCTGGGACTGGTGCTGTCGCTGGCGCTGATCGCGGTCATGGGCGCGGGCCTGGCGTCCGCCTCCTACGCGCTGGGCCTGTGGGCTCGTTCGGAGGACACCCTGGCCTCACTGCTGAATTCGGTGTCGGTGCCGGTCATGCTGCTGTCGGGCATCCTGCTGCCGATGACGGTGGGGCCGACCTGGTTGCAGAACCTGGCGAAGGTGAATCCGTTCTCGCATACCGTGGACGCGGCGCGAGCGCTGTTCCGCGGTGATTTCGGGGCGCACGAGGTGTACCTGGGGACCGCGGTCACGGTGGCGGTGTCGCTGCTGCTGATCCTGGTCGCCTCGCGCAGTTTCGCGCGGGAGAACGCCTGACCGACGCATCGAGGACACCGCTCATCGCTCCGGCCCGCACGGGTCGGAGCGATGAGCCGTGTCCCCGGTTCTTCGCTGCGGGCGAAAAGTCATTGACCTGAACAGCGCTTCAGGTTTCACGATGGCGGTATGCCTGAGAACACGAGAAGGGCCCTGGTCACCGGGGCGTCGGCGGGCTTCGGCCGGGCGGTCGCGCTCGCGCTCGCCGAGCGGAATTGGGAGCTGATCATCGTCGCGCGCGGCGCGGATCGGCTCGAACGGGTGCGGGCCGCGACCGGCGCGCACGCCATCGCCGGCGATGTCGCCGACCCCGCGGTCCGGGAGCGCGTCGCGGCGGCCGTCGGATCGCGGCGACTGGACCTGGTCCTCAACAACGCCAGCACCCTGGGCCCCAGCCCGCTGCCGAGGCTGGACCGGTACCCCCTCGACGAGCTGGCGACCGTCCTCGACACGAATGTGATCGCGCCCCTGGCGATCCTGCAACTCACCATGCCCGCCCTGCGCATGGCGGGCGGCACCGTGGTGGATATCAGCTCCGACGCGGCCGTGGGCGGCTACGAGGGCTGGGGTGGCTACGGCGCGTCCAAGGCGGCGCTGGACCAACTCACCAATGTCCTCGCCGCCGAGAACCCCACCCTGCGCATCTACAGCTTCGACCCCGGCGACATGCGCACCGAGATGCACCAGGCGGCCTTCCCCGGCGAGGACATCTCCGACCGCCCCGAACCGGAAACCGTTGTCCCGGCCCTGCTGCGCCTCCTGGAAACCCGCCCCCCGAGCGGGCGCTACCTCGCCGCGGACATGCGAGTCGCGCCATGACGATCAGCGCGAATGGGGTGGACGGACCGCAGGCGGCCGCCGAGACGTCGGCGGTTTCGCGGCAGCGGGTCGGCTCGCCGTGGTCCCGCCGGGGCGTGGCTACGGGGCCGCCCGGCCGCGGGAAGTCCGGTGGCGGTGTGGCCCTCGAATCCGCCGCCGTCGATTTCGTCCTGCCGGACGAATTGTCCGCTGCCGCTCCGCCCGAGGCGCGTGGCCTGGCCCGCGACGAGGTGCGCCTGCTGGTGTCCGACGGCCCGGCGCTCACCCACGCGCGGTTCCGGGAGCTGCCGTCCTTCCTGCGGCCGGGGGATCTGGTGGTGTTCAACAACTCCGCCATGATCACCGCGGCCGTGGACGCCGAGTACGCGGGTGCGTCGGCGGTCCTGCACTTCTCGACGTGGCTGGACGACGGCGGCTGGGTGGTGGAGCTGCGCGACCCGGCGGGCGTCCCGTGGCGCGGGGCGGCTCTGAAATCCGGTGCGCGCATTGCTCTTCAGGGCGGTCAGGTCGCCACGATGCGTGGTCCGTGGCTGCCGGATGGGGATCGACTGTGGGTCGCCGAGGTGGCCGCGGTACCCGGCGGCATCGATATCGACGTCCGGACGGTGCTCGCCCGGTATGGCAGGCCGATCACCTATTCCTATGTGGCCGAGTGCTGGTCGGCGTCCTACTACCGGACCGTGTTCGGGATGATCCCGGGCAGCGCCGAAATGCCCAGCGCCGGTCGGCCTTTCACGGAGGCGCTGGTGACGCGTCTGATCGCGGGCGGCGTCGGCCTGGCACCGATCACCCTGCATACGGGCGTGTCCTCGCCGGAGGCCGGGGAGCCGCCCAGTCCGGAGCGGTTCGAGGTGCCGGAGATGACCGCGCGGCTGGTCGAGGCCACTCGGCGGGCGGGTGGCCGGGTGGTGGCGGTCGGGACCACGGTGACGCGGGCGCTCGAATCCGCCGCCACCGTCGACGGCCGGGTCCTTCCGATGGCCGGGTGGACCGATCTGGTGCTGAGCGCCGACCGCCCGGCGCGGGTGGTGGACGGGCTGATCACCGGGTGGCATGCCCCGGGCGCCTCGCATCTGCATCTGCTGGAAGCGGTGGCGGGCGGGGAGGTGGTCCGCGAGGCGTACCGCTCCGCGCTCGATTCCGGTTATCTGTGGCACGAATTCGGCGACGCCGCCCTCCTCTTCCGGAACTGACCCGCGGCCGTTCCGGAACTGGACCCCCGGGATGCAAGCTTCACCGACGGTGGCGTAGGCTGGCATCTTCCGCGTCGCCGAGGGCTCGCCGCCTGATTCCGGCCCGCGGCAAAGGCTTTCCTACCCGCCGGTACCCATCAGGGATACGAGCGTTTGTCCTGGTAGGGAACGTTCAGAGGCGCTTCGATGAACGTCCGGTGCGGTCTGCGTCGCGTTCACCGGACTGGCATCGGCAGGTAATCCGGCGGACGCTCCGACGCAGTCTGGGACTGGCTTGATCAAGGCTATGACCACCATGGCAGCGTCGAATTCCAGCCTGCTGGCAGCCGCGTCGAAGCCCGCCCCGGAACCGCCCCGCACCACCGGACGGTCCCAGTACTCCCTGGTCGTCTCCTCCGATGCCGAGCATCGTGAGGCCGCGCAGCGCCTGCGCTACCAGGTGTTCGCCAATGAGCCGGGATTCACCATCCCCGACAACGGAACCGGCCTGGACGCCGACCGTTTCGACGACCACTGCGACCACCTGCTGGTGCGCGACGAGCTCACCGATCAGTTCGTCGGCTGCTACCGCATGCTGCCCCCGGACAAGGTGACCGCCGCCGGCGGCTACTACACCGCCACCGAATTCGATTTGGCCGCACTGGATCCCGTCGGTCACCGGATCGTCGAGATGGGGCGCGCCTGTGTGGTTCCCGACCACCGCAACGGCTCGGTGCTGACCCTGATGTGGGCGGGCATCCTGCACTACATCCAGCTCACCGGCTACGACTGGGTGATGGGCTGCGTCTCGGTCCCCATGCGGATGACGCCCGAGGACGAGCCCGGTGTGAACGTGCGCGGCGTGCGCGATCTGCTGCTGCGCAAGCACGCGCTGGACGCGGAACGCCATGTGCGCCCGTACAACCCGGTCGTGGTGGACGGCCGCGGACTGGATGAGCTGGCGGCCCCGGCCCGTCCGAAGCTGCCGCCGCTGCTGAGCGGCTACCTACGCCTGGGCGCGGAGATCTGCGGCGAGCCCGCCCACGATCCGGAGTTCGCGGTGGCCGACTTCGTCGCGCTGCTCGGCCTCGAGACCATCAACACCCGCTACCTGGAGCGCCTGCAGGGCGCGGCCAACAGCCTGGATGCCCGGTGATATCCCATGATGCCCGCTCTGCTCTCCCCCGAGGCCGGTGCGCTCTCGTGCCCGCCGGCCGAGCCCACCGCCCACTCCTGGATGCCCCACAGCCCGTGCGGCGCTTCGTGTGTCGACTCTCCCGCTGAGGCGGGCACGCTGCGGGTCGCGGCCCGCGTGCTCGGCATCGCGGGGGTGCTGCTGAGTTTCCCGATCGCGCATGTCGCCACGCCGCGTCGCCGCCGCACCGGTCTGCAGCGCCGCTATGCGCGAGCCCTGTTGGCGTGCTGCGGAATTCGGGTCCGGATCACCGACGAGCGCGCCGCCGGGGACCGTCGCGACGGCGGTGTCCTGGTGGCGGCCCGCCACATCGGCTGGACCGACATCCTCGCGCTGACCGCCGTGGAGCCCATGGGCTTCGTGGCCCGCGCGGATCTGGTGGAGTGGCCCGCGCTCGGCGACGTGGCCAAGAAGGTGCGGGTCATCCCGATCGATCGGGAACGGCTGCGCCAGCTGCCGTCGGTCATCGAGACCATGGCGGCCCGGCTCTCCGCCGGGGACCGCGTCTGCTTCTTCCCCGAGGGCACCACCTGGTGCGGTCGCGCGCACGGCACGCTGCGGCCCGCGCTGTTCCAGGCGGCCGTCGATTCCGGTGCGCCGGTGCAGCCGTTGCGGCTGCGGTATGTGAACGCCGCGGGCGAACTGTCCACGGTCCCCGGCTTCGTCGGCGTGGACTCGCTGGCGGACTCGTTCCGGCGGGTGTTGCGGTCCAAGGGCGTGGTCGCCGAGATCACCTTGCGGCCGCAACTGCTCCCGGACGCCGACCGGCACGAGCTGGCGCGGCGCTGTGAGCAGGAGCTGGAGGGCGACACCGTCGACCGTGCCTTCACCGATGTGATCCACGGCTCGGAGCACCTCGCAGCTATCGGTACCGGGGCGACGCGGCAGGCCGCGGTCGACCGGGTGTGATTCGGATCAATTTCACAGGGTATTAGGGGATTTCACCGGTTTGCGCTGAATGTCCGTTAGGGGGTCGCACAGTCGTTCGGTCTCGGGACCCCCTAATTATCGCTAGTTCTCAGCTTCCAGGCCGACCAGTCGGTAACGCCCGGCCCGCGTGATTCGACGGCAAGGCAATCGAATAACGACGTCTGGAAGCGAATACATCAATGTCGGCAAGGACATTCCCGGCTGCCGTGGTCATCGCCGCGGCCGTAGCTCTCTGCGCGCCGTCAGCCACCGCTGACCCCACGACCACCGCGCCCGCCCCGGGCCTCGGCCTCGGCGTCGATGTCAATGTCGGCCCGGGCGGGCTCGGCGTCGACGTGAACACCGGAGCCCACGTGGGCGGAAACGCCGGTGGCGGTGTGCAGGTCGGTGGTAACACGCAGGCCGGTGGCAATGCCAATGGCGGCGTCCAGGCGGGCGGTAATACGCAGGCCGGCGGGAATGCCAATGGTGGCGTGCAGGTCGGCGGTAATACGCAGGCCGGCGGGAATGCCAATGGTGGCGTGCAGGTCGGCGGCAATACGCAGGCCGGTGGCAATGCCAATGGCGGCGTGCAGGTCGGCGGTAATACGCAAGCCGGCGGAAACGCGGGCGGCGGCGTGGATGTCGGCGGTGGCGTCCAGACGGGCGGAAACGCCGGTGGCGGCATCGATATCGGTGGCGGTGTGCAGACCGGCGGGAATGCCAACGGCGGTCTGGACATCGGTGGGGGCGTGCAGACCGGTGGCAATGCCAATGGCGGCCTGGATATCGGTGGGGGCGTGCAGACCGGCGGCAACGCCAATGGCGGCGTGCAGATCGGCGGGGGCGTGCAGACCGGTGGCAATGCCAACGGTGGCGTGCAGATCGGCGGCGGTGTCCAGACCGGTGGCAATGCCAACGGCGGTGTGCAGGTCGGCGGCAACACCAATATCGGTGGAGAGGCGCAGGGCGGCGGCCTGGGCGGCGTCGACCTGACCGTGTCCGGCGGCGCGGCCGCGGGCGCGGATGTGGTGAACGGCATGACGATTCCGGTCGGCGCGAGCACCGGCATCCCCGGCGGCATCGCGGCGACCGACGCGGTCCCGGCGGGCGGCTACAAGATCCCGAAGGGCGCGCCGGAGACCGGTGCCGGTGGCATGGCGGGCGCCCGATGATGACCGGACGCCGAAACACGATGAGCACGAAGCCGGTCCGCCGCAGACCGTTGGCCGCCGTGGCCGCGGTGCTGGCGGTCACCGCGGCCCTGGTCTCGGGCTGCGGATCCTCCGGCGGTTCGGACGCGCCGTCGACTTCGCGGGTGCCGACCACGGTCGCGGTGCAGACGGCCGGGTCGATCACCCGGTCCACCCCGGTGTCGTTCGCGATTCCCTCGATCAATGCCGCCGGATCGCTGATCTCGGTGGGCCTCAATGCCGATGGCTCGGTCCAGGTGCCCGCCGACTATCAGCAGGCCGCCTGGTACCAGCAGGGTCCGGCCCCGGGGGAGCAGGGCTCGTCGGTCATCCTCGGCCACGTCGACTCCTACAAGGGCCCGGGAGTGTTCTTCGCCCTGAAGAAGGTCAAGAAGGACGACATGATCGACGTGACCCGCGCCGACGGTAAGGTCGCGCACTTCAAGGTCACCGATGTGCGGATGTACCTGAAGTCGGAGTTCCCCGACCAGACCGTGTTCGGCCCTCGTGGCGGCGCGACCCTGCAGGTCGTCACCTGCGGCGGCGATTTCGACAAGAACGCCAAGAGCTACCTGTCGAACGTGGTCGTCTTCTCCTCGCTGGACTCGGTGACCTAGCCGGGAGTGACGGAGCCCACCGCGCGGTCGCGGACTGATCAGGAATCGAGAAGCACTGGTCAGGCCCGCGACCGTAGCGTCGTGGACATGACCTCCATCGAATTCATCACTCTCGATGTCGCCGATCCCGAGGCGGCCGCGCACTTCTACGCCACCGCCTTCGGCCTGGACACCGAGCTGCGGTTCCGCGCCGCCCAGGAGCCCAGCACGGGCTTCCGCGGCTACACCCTGTCCCTGACCGTCGCCCAGCCGGCGGACGCCGACGCCTACCTCGACGCGGCCGTCGCCGCGGGCGCGACGGTGCTGAAGCCCGCGGCCAAGTCGATGTGGGGCTACGGCGGCGTGGTCCAGGCCCCCGACGGCGCGATCTGGAAGGTCGCCACCTCCGCCAAGAAGAACTCGGGCCCCGCGACCAAGCGTTTCGAGTCCCTGGTCCTGCTGCTCGGCGTCGCGAATATCGCTGCCGCCAAGCGCTTCTACGTCGACCACGGCCTGCCCGTGGCCAAGAGCTTCGGTCCCGTGTACGTCGAATTCGATACCGGCTCTGGCCCGATCAAGCTGGCCCTCTACAAGCGCCGCGCACTCGCCAAGGACGCGGGCGTGCCCGCCGACGGCACCGGCTCCCACCGGCTCACCATCGGCGGCTCCGAAACATTCACCGACCCCGACGGTTTCGCCTGGACGCCCGCCACCCAGCCCGCCGATCGGTGATCCGCGGCGCGGTCAGGGCACGATGACGGCACGGCCCCACAGCGTGCCCGCCGCGAGTCGCCGATGGGCCTCGGGCGCTTCGTCGAGGCCGAATCGCTCGACCGCGATCTCGAGCACGCCGTCGTGCCCGAGGTCGACCAGTTCGATCAGCTCGCGGCGAGAGCCCCCGGGCCCGGTCTCAGTCCCAGGCGTAGGTGGCCGGTGAAGACGTAGGGCGGATTATCCTCGCAGACCCGCCCGGCGACGCGGCCCATAACGAAGAACGGTGAGCCGAGTACGCCGGGATCGGTTTCCAGCCAGTGCAGTTCGGGCAGCGGTGCGTCGACCACGTCGGCCACACCCGACATGACGGCGAACTGTGTTTCCAGATCGTAGGTTTCGAACAGCGGGAACGAATCCGCCTCGGGGGCGAGCCGTGCCACGAACCGCCCGCCACGGGATTCCCCGCCGACGCTCCACTCGGCGTCGAAAAGCAATGTGGCGCTCGACATCCCGCCGCCCTTGGGCTTGACCAGGCCGGTGACCCGCGGCGTGGCGTCGGCGTCGACGCGCGTGGCCAGCCAGTGTTCCAGCAGTACCGTCAGCTCGTCGTTGTCGCGGTCGGAAACCGTGAGTTTCCAACTCTGGTCGGACGCGGGGGCGGACATCTGCGGAGTTCCTCCTGGAGCGAAGAGCGAGTGAGCCGAGCCGTGCTCTCGGGGACTGTAACGCGTTCTAATTTGGTTGCGAAACTGCCGCGTCGCATGCTCCGGTAGGTGGGACTCAAGTTGATATTCAGCATATTTGCACCATTCACCTGAGCCGACCGGAAATTGTCACTTGATGTAACACGTATCAGATTGCCAAAATGCGGCACTGCGAGCGCAGGGTGTGTTTTGTGGCCAGGTTCGCATTTGCTGCGCGGTTTCCGCGCGAGTTGTCTACCGTCATGAATGTGCGCCGGTCATGTGGCCGACGGAAGGGGGCGAGGCGCAGTGACAACAGGATTGGCTTGCCCCAGTTGGTGTATGGTGCACGAGGAGACCGATCCGCCGGGAGTCGACAGCGGGGGAACGCATTTCGGCCTGATGCTCGACATCGATGACGTATCGAATTCGACATCAGCGGGTTTCGTGCAGTTGCGGGCGACCGGGGAGGAGCTGCGACACCGGCGGGTGGACCTGGTGTTCGCCCCGCATCTGTGGGTCGAGATGACCGACGAGCAGGCCTCCGATATCGCGCGGGCGTTGTGTGCCGGAGCGGCGCTGTGTGATCGGACCGTCGACTCCCCGGCTCGCTGTCCGGCCTGGTGCCGCTGCCACGACGATCCCGAGGGCTGGGTGCACTACGGTCCGAAGCGGGTGGTGGAGGTATCGGGCGAGCTGCGCTCGGTGGAGATCCAGCTGTGCGCCTTCAACTGCGGCCATGACCGCAGGCTCATCATCGAATTCACCGTCGGCAATGACGAGATCGTGGAATTCGCCCCGGCCGCCGCGCGCCGGATCGCCGCCCATTTGATGGAAGCCGCCGACCTGCTGGCTTGACGGCCTGGATTGTCGACTGTCCGACCGGGTGTTCGCCTACGATAGCTGGTGATTTGCGAGCTGTGGTCGCTTGCGTTCGTGCATGGGCCTGATCGTTCCTTCTCACGGCAAAGGGGATCGGTGTGCGAAACATAGGTTTGTCCAGTTCGGTCCGGTTGCGCAGGGCAGCGCTGCTCGGCTGCTCCGCGAGCCTCGGCGTCGCCCTGCTGGTGGCGCCGGCGCAGGCCCAGGTGTCCGGGGCCGAGGAGATCGCCCAGAAGTACGAGCAGTTCGGCGGCACCGGATCGTTGCTCGGCAATCCGTCCGGTGACGTCCGCGAGGTGGCGGGCGGTGCGGTCCGCGACTATGCGGGCGGCGCGATCTACTACTCGCAGCCCACCGGCGCGCATATCCTCTACGGCGACATCCTGGCCGACTATCGGCAACTCGGCGGGCCCGGCGGCGATCTCGGCTTCCCCGCCAACGACGAATCGATGACGCCCGGAGACACCGGACGGTTCAACGACTTCTCCACGCCCGACGGCGCGGCCATCTACTGGACGCCCCGGCAGTCGTGGGTGGTCCGCGGCCCGATGCTCGCGGCCTACCGCAAGCTGGGCGGACCGGCCGCCGAGCTCGGCTTCCCGGCCGCCGCCGCGACCGTCGACGCCGACGGCACCGTCACCCAGAAGTTCACCGGCGACAATGGCGCCGCGGAGATCTCCTGGAACCCGCAGCGCGGATTCGGCACGGTACCAGGCGGTTTGGCCGCCGGGTTGGCCGGTTTGTCGGTGCCCGGCGTGGTCGGTCAGCTCCCCGGCGGCACGGTGAACCTGCCGGAGGGCTCGGTGAACCTGCCCGACGGCACGGTGCGGCTCCCGGACGGATCGATCAGTTTGCCGGACGGTAGCTTCCAGCTGCCGAATGGGAATGTCGTGCTGCCCGACGGCTCCATCAAGCTCCCCGACGGCTCGATCACCTTGCCGGAGAACGCGGTCCGGCTGCCCGACGGGTCGCTGCGGTACGCGAACGGTCTGATCCGGATGCCGGACGGTGTGCTCGAGCTGCCCGACGGCGCGGTGCGGCTGCCCGGCGGCACCGTGAAGATGCCGGACGGTTCGATCGTGTTTCCCAGTGGCGGTGTGAAGATGCCCGACGGGTCCTTCGGGCTCCCGGGGATGTCGGCGCCGAGCACCGGCCAGGCCGAGGGCTGGTTCACCAAGTTCAAGGACGATCTGGGCTGGTGGTGGCTGATCGCGCTGCTGGCCATCGCGGCCGCGATCATCGGACTGCTCGCCCTGCTGGTGTGGGCGTGGCGGAAGCTCCGGGACGGCAACGGATCCGGCCGCACGAGTGCCACGGTCGCCCCGGCCACGCCCGTGGGGGATGTCAAGGGCCTGGTCGCGGAGGTGCAGAGCAACACGATGCGCATGACGGGTGGCGGATTGGACGCGCGGGGCGGCGGGCTCGATGTGCGGGGCACCGCATCCCGGGCCGCGGGCGCGGTCGGTGACCCCGCCGCGGGCACCGGCAACCTGGGCAGGAAGGCGGGTCTGGCAGCCGCGGGAGCGCCCGGCGCCGGAGCCGTCGGCGTGGCCGGGCTCGGCAGGCGCGGCAGGATGACCACCGCGCCGCTGACGGCCGACCCCGAGCTGGACACCATGCTCCGCGGTCTGGGTGACGGCGCCGTCCTCGACATCACCTACGGCGAAGCGTTGCAGGGTCTTTCGCCGGTGGTGGTCGGCACCAAGCTGCTGGTCGACGAGAACCTGAGCCCCAGGCTGGCCGAACGGCTGGAGGCCGCGGGCTATGACGTGGCCCACGCGCGGGACATCGGCCTGTTCGGTGGCGACAACCGGCGGGCGTTGGAGCAGGCGAAGTCGAGCGGCCGCGCTCTGGTGACCGCCGAGCGGACCTGCATTCCCGATCTCGTCGCGGGCACGTCGGTGCCGAGCGTGGTGCTGCTGCACTCGGCGGACGCCACGATCGACGATCAGGTGACGGTCCTGAAGCAGGCGCTGCCGCGGCTGAACCAGCTGCTGTCCGGTGGCGCCCTGGCGGTGCTGTCGGAGCAGCGGATCCACGCGTGGCGTCTGCCGTCGTCGCGCGGCTAGGTTCGAATTCACCAGTTCTCCCGTGGCGCTGGTGCCGATGCGTTCGCTGGCACCAGCGCCATTATCTTTGTGCGACTTGTCCTTTTGTGAAGAATGCGTGGCGCGCCCGCGACGCGTGATGCGAAGCAATCCCGTATTCGACTCGTCAAGCCCAGTGACATCGGCCCGGCATTCGTCTGCGTCACCACGTTCCTTTCGATTAGGACGGTTTCGTGAACAACGTGGAGTCGATGGGTCGCGAGAATGGCGACATCGACACCGAGGTGGTCGTTGTGGGCGCGGGGCCCGCGGGCCTGGTCCTGGCGAACCTGCTGCTCGCGGCGGGCGTCGCGTGCACGATCCTGGAGCGGCGGAGTCGGCACTGGACCGAGAATCGTTCCCGAGCAGGGTTTTTGGCACCGGACGCGGTCGCGGTGCTGCGTGCGCACGGACTGGCGTCCGGTCTGGATCGTCACGGTTGCGAGCACGATGTCTGCGAATTCCGCGGTCCCGGGGTCGGGTTCGAATTGTGTTACGGGAAGCGGGGTTTCGACCGACCGGCTGGCTGCCACCCCCCGGCGCCTCGGTCGCCGCCCTGGCCGAGTTGACCGCCACCGATGTCGACAGCTTGTCCCGGCTGCTCCGCTACCTCTGCGAACTCGACATCGTCCGGGTCTGCGGCGAGGGCTACGAACTCACCGACTCCGGCGCACTGCTGTCGAGCACGGCCGCCCGCTCCCTGCAACCGCTCGCCCGCCTGTGCGGGGGAGCGTTCTCCGGGTCCTTCGCCCACCTCGACCATGCGGTCCGTACCGGCGCCGCCGGTTTCGACCATCACTTCGGCAGCCATCACTTCGACTACGTCTCCTCCCCGACGGCGACGCCCCGTCCCTCGCTCCCGCCTGGGGCGGCCACATGCTCTGCAATGTCGGCACCCTGACCCACTACCGCGACCTGGCCGCCACCGCCGGTCTCGTAGTGGATCGTGTGCTCGCTGCCGTTGGACTTCTCGATGATCGGGCTGAGCCGCTCGCCCGGCCGCTGACAGCCTCGAGCACTCGGCGGTTTCCGCTGTCAGCGCGCGGTCGGCGGGCTGTCAGCGGCCGCCGCCATCGTCGTGTGCGTGCCGGAGCGACGGCACACCACCACGAAGGAGGACACCATGAACAACCCGGCGATCGCGCGGCTGGAAACGCTGGCGCATCGGATGGAGCCGGCCGCACGGGTCGACCGCGACGCGCGGGACTGGCTGACCGAGGTGCGGACCGCCATCCTCGAACTGCGGCACCAGCCCGCGCCCGGGTCCCGATCGGGCGGCGGCCTCCTGGAGTCGGTCGGTGAGGGCCTGGCCCTGGGCGCGGGCTTCGCCGTCGGCGAGGAGATCGTCGAGGACCTGTTCGACTGGTGAACCGGCCCACGGGTATGGCGGGAATACCGACGCGACGGCGGCGGCTATCCTTGGACGGTCATGAAGTCGGCTTTCCCGGGTCCGGTCGGTGCCCAGACGGTCTACCTCGATCACGCGGCGACTACCCCGATGTTCCCGGTCGCGGTCGAGGCCATGTGTGCTGCGCTGGGGGTGACGGGCAACGCCTCGTCGCTGCACGGGTCGGGACGGGCCGCACGGCGGCTGCTCGAGGAGGCTCGGGAGTCGATCGCGGCGGGGCTCGGGGCGCGGCCCTCGGAGGTGATCTTCACCTCGGGCGGGACCGAGAGCGACAATCTCGCCGTCAAGGGGATCTACTGGGCGCGCCGTGACGCCGACCCGAAGCGGAACCGGATCCTGGTGAGCGCGGTCGAGCATCACGCGGTGCTGGACACCGTGGAGTGGCTCGAACAGCACGAGGGCGCGCGGATCACGTGGCTGGAGTGCGACGCCGAGGGCGTCGTGTCGCCGCGCACGCTGCGGGCCGCGCTGGCCGCGTACGCCGAGGAGACGGCGCTGGTCAGTGTCATGTGGGCCAACAACGAGGTCGGGACGATCCAGCCGATCCGGGAATTGGCCGCGGTGGCACAGGAGTTCGACGTGCCGATGCACAGCGACGCGGTGCAGGCGGCCGCCCAGTTGCCCATCGATTTCGCGGGCAGCGGGCTGGCGGCGGCCAGTTTCGCCGGGCACAAGGTCGGCGGGCCGCACGGGGTCGGGGTGCTGCTGCTGGGCCGGCAGGTGCCCGCGGTGCCGCTGCTGCACGGCGGCGGGCACGAGCGGGATCTGCGCTCGGGCACCTCGGACGTGCCCGCGGCGGTGAGCCTGGCGGCCGCCCTCCGCGAGACCGTGGCGGGCCTGGAGCTGCGCGCGGTGGAATTGGAGCGGCTGCGGGACCGGCTCATCGACGGCGTGCGCGCCATCGTGCCGGACGCGGTGCTCAACGGCGGGACCGGTGAGCGGCGACTGCCGGGCAACGCCCACTTCACGTTCCCGGGCTGCGAGGGCGACTCACTGCTGATGCTGCTCGACGCCGCCGGGATCGAATGCTCGACCGGATCCGCGTGCAATGCCGGAGTCGCCGGACCCTCCCATGTGCTGCTGGCCATGGGCGTGGAACCGGGCCGCGCGCGTGGATCTCTGCGATTCTCATTGGGACACGATTCGACCGACGCCGATATCGACGCCCTGCTGGCCGCGCTGCCGCAGGTGGTCGAGCGGGCGAAGGCGGCCGGACTGGCCGGAGCGAAGGGAGGCTTCTAGATGCGAGTACTTGCCGCGATGAGTGGTGGCGTGGATTCCGCCGTGGCGGCCGCCCGCGCCGTGGACGCCGGACACGAGGTGGTCGGCGTGCACCTGGCGCTGTCGGCGAGCCCGGGCACGCTACGCACCGGGTCGCGCGGCTGCTGCTCGAAGGAAGACGCCGGTGACGCCCGGCGGGCCGCCGACGTGCTCGGAATCCCGTTCTACGTCTGGGATTTCGCCGACCGGTTCAAGGAGGACGTGATCGACGACTTCGTCGCCGCGTACGCCGCCGGCGAGACCCCCAACCCGTGCCTGCGCTGCAACGAAAAGATCAAGTTCTCGGCGCTGGCCGACCGCGCGGCGGCGCTCGGCTTCGACGCCGTCGTCACCGGGCACTACGCCCGCCTCGAGGACGGCGTGCTGCGCCGGGCCGTGGACGCGGACAAGGACCAGTCCTACGTGCTGGCCGTACTGACCGCGGATCAGCTGTCGCGCGCCATGTTCCCGGTCGGCGACACCCCGAAGCCGCAGATCCGCGCCGAGGCCGCCGAACGCGGGCTGGCCGTCGCCGACAAGCCCGACAGCCACGACATCTGCTTCATCCCCTCCGGTGACACCCAGGCCTTCCTGGGCGCGAAGATCGGCATCCGCCCGGGCGCGGTGCTCGACGCCGACGGCACCAAGCTCGCCGACCACGAGGGCGTGCACGGGTTCACCATCGGCCAGCGCAAGGGTCTGGGCCTGCCCGGCCCGGCCGCCGACGGCAAGCCGCGCTACGTCACCGGCATCGACCCCGACACCGGCGACGTGCACGTGGGTTCGGCCAAGGACCTGGAGGTGTGGACGGTGCTCGCCGACCGCGCCATCTGGACGTCGGGCGAAACCCCTTCCGGCCCCATCGAATGCGTCGCCCAGGTACGCGCCCACGGCGGCACCGCCCCCGCGGTCGCCGAGGCCGTCGACGGCGGCCTGGTGGTGCGGCTGAGAGAGCCGCTGACCGGGGTGGCCCGCGGCCAGGCCGTGGTCCTCTACCGCCCCGACACCGACGGTGACGAGGTACTGGGCAGCGGCACCATCTCCGGCACCGAACGCGAACCGCACTCGTACGCAAGCGAACTGGTCTCGGATAGCGCCCGGTGAGCGACCGTCCCTCGCGCAGCGGCGCGAAGTCCTATGTGGCACGACAGATCCGGCCCGTTCTCGGTGGCCGGATCGTGTGGCGCACCGGTCTGGCGCAACCGGCCGGTCTGCGGCCCAAGCGCGGCCCCGGCAAGGTCCGGCTCGGCAAGGGCGCCAATCGGGCCTCGGCCGACCCGGTGGGGCAGCCCGCCCGCGCCGATACCGGCGAATTCCAGCCCGGCGAAGCGCAACCCGGCCCCGAGGGCCCGCACGACGCCGGGACCGGACCCTCGTCGGACCGCAACCCCGACCATTCCGGGCGCAAGCGCGCCGTGACCGTCCGGGTCGCCCCCTACGCCGAACGCGTCCGCATCCCCACCGGCGCGCCCGCCGAGGGCACCGCGGGCAAGACCTGGGACTGGTTCGTCAATACGACCTGCTGGGACTGGTACACGAACTCGAGCGGGAAGTCCGATCGCGGCGATGCCGGTGAGTGACAACGCCTTCGCGCTGCCCGGCGGCACCGCGACCGGCGTCGGTTCGTGGCCGGGCGCCGACCCGCGCGAGGCGGCGGCGACCGTGGTGGGGGAGCTGGGTCAGCTGCCGCACCTGGTCGAACTACCCGCTCGCGGTATGGGCGCGGACATGATCGGGCGGGTCTCCGGGCTGCTGGTGGACATGCAGTTCGACAGCACCACCCGCGGATACCGGCTGGGCGCGCGGCCCGGCGCGGTCTCGCGGCGCGCCAACGACCTGTTGCGCACCGATCTGGACGCGCTCGAAGAGGCCTGGGAGACCGGCGGTTTGGCCGGATCCGGTCACCCGGTGAAGGTGCAGGTGGCGGGCCCGCTGTCGGTCGCCGCGGAGGTCGAACTGCCCGGCGGGCATCGCATCCTCACCGATTCCGGTGCGCTGCGCGACCTTTCGGAGTCCCTGGCCGAGGGCATCGCCAATCACGTCGCCGAGGTCTCCAAGCGACTCGGCACGCAGGTGATCCTCCAGATCGACGAACCCCACCTGACGGCCGTCCTGAGCGGGACGCTGAAGGGCGTGAGCGTTCTGAACACGGTGCGCGCCATGCCCGAACCCGAGGCCCTGCACGTCCTCGACACCGTGGCCGCGCGGCAGTCGGTCCCGGTCCTGATTCACTCCTGCGCCGACCGCCCCGCGCTCGGCTTCCTGCGCAAGTCCGCCGCGAGCGCGATCGGGTTCGACCTGGCCGCGATCGGCACCCGGGACCTGGACCGCGTCGGCGAATTGCTGGACGCCGGAAAGCACCTGGTGCTCGGCCTGGTCCCCGCCACCGATCCGGCCAAGCCGGTCACCTGGCGTGACATCGCCGAACCCGGTGTGCGCCTGATCGACCGCCTCGGTTTTCCCCGCCGCCTGCTCGCCGACCAGATCCTGGTCTCCCCGGCCTGCGGCCTGGCCGGCGCTTCCTTGTCCTGGGCCCGCCGCGCGGTGAGCCTGGCCGCGGAGACCGCCCGCGCCTACGCCGACGAGCCCGAGGCCCTCACCTTCGAGTAGCCGCTACATCCGCTCGACGATGTCGAGTGCGATGGCCACGGCCGCCGCGTTGCTCTCCTCGTCGGACAGCTCCAGGTCCCCCATCATGGACAGACTCCAGCTGATGGCCAGTAGCGCCTGCCGGGCGTGGAACACGGTCAGCGGCTCCCGGCTCGGCGCGCTCATCAGGTCCGCCAGCACCCGGAACTGGTAGCGCAGGCTCGTCCCGAACCCGAGGTCCCGGAACGCGGGCTGGTTCTCGTGCCAGAACCGGATCATGTCCTTGCCGAGACTGTGCAGCAGCGCCCCGTACCGGATCACGATCCCCCGGGCTCGCTCCCGACTCTCGGGCGCACCCTCGGCCCAGGTCACGATCTCGTCGATGCCGCCCCGCAGATCCTCCGACAGACTGGCGACGATGTCTTCCTTGGTCCGGAAGTGGTAGTACAGCGCGGCTTTCGTGACTCCCAGGCGTTCGGCGATCTCCCGCAACGAGGTCTTCTCGTATCCCCGCTCCGAGAACAACTCCATGGCGACGGCCCGAATCCGCTCCCGCGTGTCACTGCGACGCCCGTCCATCGGATCCCTTCGTTCTGCTCGACGCCCGGCCATTTTGCTTGACGCCCGGCAAGGTAAAAGCCTAGCGTCTCCCTCACCGCCAGATACCTAGCCGGGCGGCAAGTTAATTCACGCGCGGGGAGCAGTGACATGACCGAATCAGTAGCGAAAGTGCCGGTCGACGGCGTGGCCATGACGGCGATCGGGGTGGCCGTCATCCGGGCGCGGGAGTCCGAACGTCCCGACCGCCTCTACGACGACCCGCAGGCCGCGGCCTTCGTGGCCGCCGCCCGCACGGGTTTCGAGCCGGGCCGTTGGGCCCGCGTGGAGGCCGTGGCCGACCAGTTCTACGAGGGCCGCACCGTCGGCGTGCACCTGGTCGACGAGCGATTCCGTGCGGCGATCACCGCGGGGTGTGCCCAAATCGTCCTATTGGGAGCAGGTTTGGACACGCGCGCCTACCGCATGCCCCTCCCACCCGGAACCCACGTGTTCGAGATCGATCTCCTGGAACTCTTCGCCTTCAAAGAGCCCGTCCTCGCGGCCCTGCCCGCCACCCCCGCCTGCCATCGCCACGTGGTCGTCTCCGACCTCCGCGACGACTGGCGAACCCCCTTGCTGGCAGCCGGTTTCACCCCGAGCGTCCCCACCTACTGGGTGGACGAGGGCTCTCTCGGATACCTGAACCAGGACTGGAACCAGCACGTGGTCCGCACCCTCACCGACCTCTCCGCCCCCGGCAGCCGCTTCGGGGCGGCCCGCTACGTCGTCGACCCCGACGCCCCGCAGTACCGCGACCTGCGCCGCCTGGTCGCCGGTGACCGAGCCTCCGACCCGGCCCCCATCACCACGTCCCAGGACTTCGACGTCCAGTCCTGGCTCGATTCTCTCGGCTGGTCCACCGAGTTCCGCAGCTGGAACGACATGACGGCCCACCTCGACCGTCCGGTCGGTCCCCTCGACCCTCGCATCGGCAATATCGCGGCCGTCCGCCGCGGACGATGACCCCGTGGCCGGAGGATCAGCCCTGGTCCTTCGGCCGCTTCGACCCGAAGTAGGGGCGGGCGCCCGGGTGGCCGAGCTGCCATTTGTCGGGCTTGCCGGTGGGGTAGGCGACGGGGATCCGGTCGCCGATCGACGGCCACTGGTTGACGTCCCAGGCGAAGCGGCCGTAGACCTCGTGGGCCACCACGGTGGGGCCGGAGATGCTGCCGCTGATGGTGACGTACTGCTCGCCGAGCTCGGCGGGGCGGGGGCTCACGCCGGTGACGTGCAGGGTGCCGGATTCGAGTTCGGCGGGGGCGCCGAAGCCGGGCAGGGCGCGACCGCCGCCGCCGTTGGCGCGGCGGTAGTACATCACGGTCGCGGCCAGGGCGCCGCCGATCAGCAGGACGAACGCGAGCTGGATGAGCATGGAGTCCATGCTAGGCGGCGTCGCGTCCGGCCCCGGACAGCGGTTAGTGGGCGGTGAGTTCGGACACGCCACGGTGGCGGCGGAGCTGCCAGACCGTGGTGCGCTTGGACTGGGAGCGGCCGTTGCCGCGGTCGATGAGGGTGCGGTTGGCGGTGGTGAACACCAATTGCGCGCCCTGGGTATTGGTTTCGGGGTTCTGGAACAGCTGGATGAGGCTGTCGGCGGTCTCGGGGGTGAGGGCGGCGTCGATATCGTCGACCGCCAGCACGCCGCCGGTGTCGAGGGCGTCCAGCATGGGCGGCAGCAGGCGCAGCATGGCCAGGGTGGCGCTGGACTCGTCGGCGATGTCGAAGGCGGTCTCGATGCCCTCGTGGGTCAGACCCAGGCCGACGCCGCGACGGGCCACCATGCGGGAGTACAGGGCGTCGCGGGCGGCGTAGAGGTTGGCCAGTTCGCGCTGCAGCAGGGTGACGGTGATGCCGTGCTCGAGGAACATCTCCTCGGCGTAGTTGGCCGACACCGTGCAGTTCTCGATTTCCTTTGTGGTGGACGAGATGTCGGTGTCCAGGTCACGCAGGTAGTCGGCGTACATGGGATCGTCCGAGGGCAGCAGCAGATCGGTGATGCCCAGGTCGGCGCCGCGCAGCAGGGTCAGCAGCCGCACCGCGTGATCGGTGGAGCGCGAGATGTGCGAGCCGACGCGGTGCGCGATCTCCTGCGGATCCGGTTGCCCGCACTGCACTTCCAGCAGCGACTGGAACCAGCGGTAGGCGGGCACCAGCGGTTCGGCGTACAGCTGCCCGGACAGGCTGAGCAGCAGTGCGTTCGGCCGCACCAGCGGCACCACCGCACCCAGGCCGTACCGGGCGGCCTCGAACATGGGCCCGATCCGGATGTCGTCTCCGGCGCGTTCGAAGACCACCCGTTTGCGATTGTGCGGATGCGAGTGCAGCCATTCCGCCGCCACATCGGCATTGTCGAGCCGGAAACCGTAGGTGTACGGGCAGCCCTCGGCGACGAAGTTGGCCACGAATTCCGAAGGGCGATCCGAGAATCCGAGATGCGGGGTGCGGTCGGGCCCGGAGTACGGGTCCCACCCGGTGACAGAGTTCAGCACGGCGTCGCGCATGCGGTCGAGCGCGTCGATGAGGCCGGTCTTGCCGGTGGCGGCCGCGCCGTACACGGCGGTGACCGGCGTGGCGACCGGTCCGCTACCCCGGGTCAGCCGCAGCTCCTGCGGTTCGGCGAGGGACCGATGGTTCGTCACCTGAAAACTACGCAACACCCTGGACATCCTGCCGGTCGCGGGTCGGAAATGCGACTCACCTTATTCGGACGTGGCGGTCGGATCGCGGGCGGGCCGCGAATGACGCTGCGCGACAGCGCGAACGGTCGTGCGCGAGGGCCGCGACGCGGTCGCGGCGACTCGGCGACGAGCCGTTCCGGTCCCGCGCGAATGCGGCTCGACGTGCGGGAATGTTTGATCAAACCTGTCGGTGGGGCGGGATAGAGTGCCTTCTGTGAGCGAATCGGGCAGCGAATCGGGCAAGGAGATCACCGCGGCGAGCGGGGACGAGCGGGTCGAGTGGCAGCGGTTGGCGGAGGAGGTTCGCGACCACCAGTTCCGCTACTACGTGCGGGACGCGCCGATCATCACCGACGGTGAGTTCGACGAGCTGTTCAACCGGCTGGTGGCGCTCGAGGAGTCGCATCCGGATCTGCGGACTCCCGACTCGCCGACCCAGCTGGTCGGGGGCGGCTTCACGACGGAGTTCGCGCCGGTCGATCACCTGGAGCGGATGTACTCGCTGGACAATGTGTTCAACGAGGACGAGATGCGGCAGTGGATCGCCAAGGTGGAGGCCGACGCCGGCACTGACCTGCACTACGTGTGCGAGGTGAAGATCGACGGCGTCGCGCTGAACCTGGTGTACGAGGACGGCAGGCTGGTGCGCGGCGCCACCCGCGGCGACGGCCGCACCGGTGAGGACGTCACCCTCAATGCCCGCACCATCGAGGACATCCCGCACGAGCTGGTGCACAGCGACGAGTTCCCGGCGCCGAAGCTCCTCGAGGTGCGCGGTGAGGCGTTCATGACGCTGGCCGACTTCGAAGCGCTCAACGCCTCCATCGTGGCGGAAGGCAAACCGCCGTACGCGAATCCGCGCAATACCGCGGCCGGCTCGCTGCGCCAGAAGGATCCGGCGGTGACGGCCCGGCGGCGGCTGCGCATGATCTGCCACGGCTTCGGCCGCCTGGACGGTTTCGCGCCGGAGTCGCAGCACGAGGCGTATCGCGCGCTGGCCGCCTGGGGTCTGCCGGTGTCGGCGCACACGGTGCGGGTGCGGGGCGCGGACGCGGTGGTCGACCGCGTCAACTATTGGGGCGAGCACCGCCACGACATCGAGCACGAGATCGACGGCCAGGTCGTCAAGGTCGACGAGTTCAGCCTGCAGCGCCGCCTGGGCGCCACGTCGCGCGCGCCGCGCTGGGCCATCGCCTACAAGTATCCGCCGGAGGAGGCCACCACCAAGCTGCTCGACATTCAGGTGAATGTCGGTCGCACGGGCCGGGTTACGCCGTTCGCGGTCATGCAGCCGGTGACGGTGGCGGGCTCCACGGTCGCCATGGCGACGCTGCACAATGCCTCGGAGGTGCAGCGCAAGGGCGTGCTCATCGGCGACACCGTCACCATCCGCAAGGCCGGTGACGTGATTCCCGAGGTGCTGGGCCCGGTGGTGGACGCACGTGACGGCTCCGAGCGCGCCTTCGTGATGCCCACGCACTGCCCCGAATGCGGTACCGAGCTGGCCCCCGCCAAGGAGGGCGACGCCGACATCCGCTGCCCCAATCAGCAGTATTGCCCGGCGCAGCTGCGGGAGCGGGTGTTCCACGTGGCCGGGCGCGGCGCGTTCGATATCGAGGCGCTGGGCTACGAGGCCGCCATCGACCTGCTGAAGTCGGGCGCGATCGCCGACGAGGGCGACCTGTTCGCCCTCGACGAGGCGACGCTGCTCACCACCACGCTGTTCACCAACAAGGCGGGCACGCTGTCGCAGAACGGCAAACGCCTACTGGAAAATCTGGAGTCCGCCAAGGATCGCCCGCTGTGGCGCGTCCTGGTCGCCCTGTCCATCCGGCACGCGGGTCCCACCGCGGCCCGCGCCCTGGCCACCGCCTTCGGCAGCATGGACCGCATCCGCGAGGCCTCGGCCGAGGAGCTGGCCGCCACCGACGGCGTCGGCCCGACCATCGCCGCCGCGGTCACCGAATGGTTCACCGTGCCATGGCATCTCGACATCGTCGACAAGTGGGCCGCCGCCGGTGTCCGCATGGAGGACGAGCGCGACGAGTCCATCGAACGCAACCTCGAGGGCCTGTCCATCGTGGTGACCGGTTCGCTGCAGACCTTCACCCGCGACGGCGCGAAGGAAGCGATCCTGATCCGCGGCGGCAAGGCCGCCGGATCCGTCTCCAAGAAGACCGCTTTCGTGGTCATCGGCGACTCGCCCGGCTCCAAGGCCGACAAGGCGGAGGAACTCGGCGTCCCGATCCTCGACGAAACAGGCTTCGTCAAACTCCTCGAGGGCGGCCCCGAGGCGGTGTCGTAGCGACCGCCAGGTGCCGGTGCGGAGCGTACTCGTGCGCTGCCCGCACCGGTGGGTGTTCGCGGCCGAGCGCGGATGCCGGGCCACGGCGGGATGACGGTGTGGGATCGATCGAGGACGGAGTTGTGGTGATGGGCGCGGACGGTGACGCCGTGGTGATTCGGGATGCCGAGGTCGAAGATTTCGCCGCGGTCGGTGCGCTGACCGTCGAGGTGTACGTGGGCGAGGGACATGTGAATCCCCAGAGCCTGTACGTCGCGGAGCTCGCCGACACCGCCACCCGCGCGGCGTCGGCGGAGATCCTGGTGGCCGTGCGCGGCGAGGAACTGCTCGGCTCCCTGACCATGGCCCGGCCGGGCACGCCGTTCGCCGATATCGCCCGGCCCGGGGAGCTGGAGTTCCGGATGCTCGCGGTGTCCAAGCGTGCCCGCGGCCTCGGCATCGGCCGTGCCCTGCTGGAACGGGTGATCGAGACCGCCCGCGCGGAGGGGTTCGACGCGGTGGTTCTCACCACCATGCCGACCATGCAGGACGCTCGCCGCATGTACGACCGGTTCGGTTTCGCGCATGTGCCGGAACGCGATTGGCACACCGATTCGGGGCTGCCGCTCACGGTCATGCGGTTCGAGGTCGCGGCGGGGGACTGACTCCGGCTCTGTCGTCAGTCGCGCGGAGCGCCGGTCGATACGACCCGGCGCGGCGGACCGGCTCGACCGTTCGGGCCGAGTCGGCCAACCTCGCGGGCCCGCGGGGATGTCTCCCGCGGGCGGGGCTCAGGTCAGCACGCCGTCGATGCAGAGCGATGCGGTGCGCCAGGTCGGTGTGGGCCGCGCCCCGTCGAAGGTCCATCCGGCGATGGGTTCGGCGGCCTTCCACAGCAGCACGTCCCCGGGCAGCCGGACCACCTGGTACACGTCGTCGGTGCCCGGGATCAGCTGATTGCCGACGCAGTAGTCGGTGTAGCTGGTGCCGGGTTGCCGTGCGCCCGGACTGAATTGACCGATCGGGCTGCCGGTCGCGCCCGGTGTCCGCACCGTGGCGGGCCGGTCGGTGTCCGCACCGGCGAACCAGTACGGCGCCCCGGCGTCGGTGCCACACCGGAAGCTGGTACCGCCCGCGATGACGGTGCTGTCCTGCGGGTAAGTCGTTCCCGCCCACAGACACCCGGCGCGGGCCCGGCGCTCGCCGGTTTCCGCGTCGGCGGTCGCGGCGAGCGGCAGCCCGGCGACGGCCAGGGCGGCGATGGCGATGGGCGCAGCGGCGGCCCGCCCGAAGCGTCGCGAGCCGCGCCGCGCGGTCATGGCAGTAGTCATGGTGGCTCCCTGGTCTCGGTCCGTGGTCAGCAGTGGCTGGCGAGCGCGGGGCAGACGGTGTAGCCGGAACCGTCCCGGTCCCACGTGGGTGTCCAGGTGGCCGGGTTGCCGCCGCCGACCCGGTTCGGCGGTTGGTTCGGCGGGCGGACCGTGCCGGGTTGCCGCGGGTGCTGGTTCTGGAGAACGGGATCGGTGTCGGTGTGGTTGAAGCCGAGCGGATCCCGGGCGTGGATGCCGGTGTTGTCATTGCCGTGCGTGACGATGCCGGGCCGGTTGCCGCGGTCCCCGGACCGCGACGGGTCGGAGGATCCGGGTGAGGTGCCGCCGTGCGTGGACGGTTCGGCGGATGCCGGTCCCGCGGCGAGCATGGTGGCGCCGGCCAGCGGGGCCAGAATCAGGCCGATGCGGCGGAGGTGGGGTCGTGGTCGATGGGCGTGCTGCATGGCGTCATTGCCTCTCTGCGCGGCGTCTCGGCCGTTCCTTATCTACTGAGTAAGACCGTAGATGATCTACGTAGGTGAATAGTAGGTAAAACCTGGGAATCTACTGAGTTCCTACGTAGGAAACGGGGAGGCGCGCAGCGGTCCGGCAATGCGAAACGCCCCCACCGGATCTCCGGTGGGGGCGTGAAACGCGAGGTGAAAGAGGGTGCGGCTCAGCCCAGCACGGTCGCGACGATGCCGGCCAGGTAGCCCAGCCGGGCCACCTCCGAGGGCCGGAAGTCCGGTCCGCCCGGGCGGCCCAGCAACAGCACCTTGCCGGTATTGCCGAGCGGCGCGGCCGCCAGTTTGGTGTCCATGTCCTTCCATAGATCGGGCACCCAGTCGGCGTCACCGTCGAGCACCGACGGTTTCTCCAGGGGCATCCACGGCGCGGAGGCGGCCTGCGTGGACGGCGCGCTCTGGGAGCCCACCACCCGGTAGGCGCCCTGCGGTCCCATGTCGATCACGGTCGACCAGCCGACCCGCAGCACCCGGGGCGCGCCGTCGACGAGCACCTGCAACCGGTCGTCGCGCGCGTTGGCGACCTGGTCGATGAGCTCGAGTTCGCGGTGGGTGTCGAGGATCCCCGAGTACGGCCGCAGCGAATCCACCTGCACATCGTGCAGTGATTCGGCGGCGGTGATGAGGGTGTCGGGCAGTGCGCCCGTCGGCACCTCGACGACGATGTCGTCGATCGCGAAGCCGTCGCCGCGCTCGACGACATCCAGCGAGAGGATGTCCGCGCCAACGGAACCCAGCGCCAGCGCCAGTGATCCGAGACTCCCTGGGCGATCCGGAAGTTGCACGCGAAGCAGGTATGACACGTGCCTTCCTTTCTTTACTGTGCGACCGAAACTTTCCGACGGGTACCCGAGTCCCGCAATACTTACACCCTCGAGAGCCCGTTATCGAATCGAAGCATCTGCTGTGACGTGGGCCACCTACCGGTGGGTCACACATTGATGGTGCCAGGTCCGGCGCGTACCTGCGACCGGTGGCCGAAGGTGAACCCACTAGGCTGTCGGATGGCCAATCACCTAGCTCGAACCATGCCGAAAGGGGTCCCGCGGTGCCCGCCATCTCCAGGGACGAGGTAGCCCACCTCGCCCGGCTGTCCCGGCTCGCTTTGACGGACGACGAACTCGATCTGTACGCCGGTCAGCTGGATTCCATCCTGACCCACGTCGCACAGATCTCGCAGGTCGCCGCCGCCGATGTGCCCGCCACCGCATCCCCGAATCCGGAGACCAACGTGACGCGCCCGGATGTGCCGCAGCCGTGCCTGACTCCGGACGAGGCGCTCGCCATGGCCCCGGCCGTCGAGGAGCAGCGGTTCATGGTTCCGCAGATTCTGGGAGAGGGCGAATGACCGACCTGACCAAGCTGTCCGCGGCGGAACTCGCGGACAAGATCCACGCCCGCGAGGTGTCCTCGGTCGAGGTCACCGAGGCCCACATCCGCCGCATCGCCGATGTCGACGGGGAGATCAACGCCTTCCTGCACGTCGCGGGCGAGCAGGCGCTGGTCACCGCCGCCGAGGTGGACCGCCGGATCGCCGCCGGGACCGTGGATTCGCCGCTGGCCGGTGTTCCCTTGGCGCTCAAGGACGTTTTCACCACCGTCGACATGCCGACCACCTGCGGGTCGAAGATGCTCGAGGGCTGGGTGTCGCCCTATGACGCGACGCTGACCACCAAGCTGCGCGAGGCGGGCATCCCGATCCTCGGCAAGACGAACATGGACGAGTTCGCCATGGGTTCGTCGACCGAGAACTCGGCGTACGGCCCGACCCGCAATCCCTGGGACACCGAACGGATTCCGGGTGGCTCGGGTGGCGGCTCGGCCGCCGCGCTGGCCTCCTTCCAGGCTCCGCTGGCGATCGGCACCGACACCGGCGGCTCGATCCGCCAGCCCGCCGCGGTCACCGCGACCGTCGGCACCAAGCCGACCTACGGCACCGTGTCCCGCTTCGGCCTGGTCGCCTGCGCGTCCTCGCTGGACCAGGGCGGCCCGTGCGGCCGCACCGTGCTGGACACCGCGCTGCTGCACGAGGTCATCGCCGGGTACGACCCGCGTGACTCCACCTCCCGCAATGTGCCGGTGCCGCCGGTGGTCGCCGCCGCCCGCGAGGGCGCCAAGGGCGACCTGTCGGGCCTGAAAGTCGGTGTGGTGCGCGAGCTTCACTCCGACAGCTACCAGCCCGGCGTCCTCGCCTCCTTCGACGCCGCGGTCGCGCAGCTGAAGGAGCTGGGCGCCGAGGTGATCGAGGTGTCGTGCCCGCACTTCGAGTACGCGCTGCCCGCCTACTACCTGATCCTGCCGTCGGAGGTGTCGTCGAACCTGGCGCGCTTCGACGCCATGCGGTACGGCCTGCGCGTCGGCGACGACGGCACCCACTCGGCCGAGCAGGTCATGTCCATGACCCGTGAGGCCGGACTGGGTCCGGAGGTCAAGCGCCGCATCATGATCGGCACCTACGCGCTGTCCTCGGGCTACTACGAGGCCTACTACGGCCAGGCCAACAAGGTCCGCAACCTGATCGCGCGGGACTTCGACAAGGCCTACGAGACCGTCGACGTGCTGGTCTCGCCGACCAGCCCGTTCACCCCGTGGAAGCTGGGCGAGAAGGTCAACGACCCGCTGGCCATGTACCTCTCGGACCTGTGCACGCTGCCCACCAACCTGGCCGGGCACTGCGCCATGTCGGTGCCGTCCGGGCTCAGCGCGGACGACGGCCTGCCGGTCGGTCTGCAGATCATGGCCCCGGCGCTGGCCGACGACCGCCTGTACCGGGTCGGCGCGGCCTACGAGGCGGCCCGCGGCCCGATCGCCTGATCGGTCCGATCCCGCAAGCGAATTCGGCCCCCGCCGGTGTCAACCGGCGGGGGCCGCATGCTGTCCGCGGCGGTGGCGGGCCGTTCGCCGTGCCGGTCCCGGTGCGCTCGCGCTCGGTCGGCGGGAGTTTCACCGCTGGTCAGCGGCGGAGGTGAGTCGCTGTCCGGCTTGTCCGATTCCGGGCAGTCGGTATCCGGCCGATCCGGCATTGCCTGCGACGCGTCGGTCCCGACCGGTAGGCTGGCAGCGTTTCGGCGTGTGTGAAGGGTTTGTCAGGGGATGTTGCGACGCGGCGAAGTCTTCGCGGGCTACGTGATCGAGCGCGAAGTGGGCCGTGGCGGAATGGGTTCGGTCTACGCGGCCCGCCACCCTCGGCTCCCGCGGCTGATCGCGCTCAAACTGCTGCACCGGGAGATGTTCGGCGACAACGAGACCCGGCAGCGCTTCGAGCGCGAGGCTGATGTGATCTCCCAGCTCGACCACCCCAACATCATCACCGTCTTCGACCGCGGTGACGAGGGTGAGCAGCTGTGGATCGCCATGCAGTACGTGGACGGGGTCGACGGCGCGTCCATCGACCCCGTCGGCCTGCCCCCGGACCGGGCGGTCGAGATCATCGTGCAGACCGCGGCCGCATTGGATTACGCGCACGCGCGCGGCGTCCTGCACCGCGACGTGAAGCCCGCCAATCTGCTGCTGTCGCGCTCCGGCGGCATCGGCACCGGCTTCGCCGAACGGGTCCTGCTCAGCGACTTCGGCATTGCCCGGGTGCTCGACGACACCGCGCACCTGACCCGCACCGGCATGCTCAACGCCACCCTCGCCTACGCCTCCCCGGAGCAGCTGACCTCCGCGCCCATGGGGCCGCGCTCGGACCAGTATTCCTTGGCCTGCACACTGTTCCGGCTGCTCACCGGGCGCGGGCCCTTCGACGCGCCGAACATCGCGACAGTCATGCTCGGGCACTTGCAGTCCCCGCCTCCGCCCGCCGGCCAGTTCCGGCGTGAGGTTCCCGCCGAACTGGACGCGGTGCTGCGGCGCGCGCTGTCCAAGGACCCGCGCGACCGCTACGAGACCTGCTACGAATTCGCGCGGGCCGCCTGGGAGACGGTGGCCGAACCGGTGTCGCTGGTGCGGCGGCCGCGCGCGGCGGCGGCCGACCGGCTGCCCCGCGAGGACACCGTGCGCGGCTGCCTGTTCGGCGGCGCCATCGGGGACGCGCTGGGCGCGCCGATCGAGACCATGCTGCTGCCGAACATCCAGCAGCGCTACGGGAATCAGGGCGTCACCGGTGAGGGCGGCGGCTACAAGGGCCGCATCTCCGACGAGACCCAGCTGACCCTGTTCACCATGGAGGCGCTGATCCGCAGCGCGCGCGTGCGGGCTCGTGGCAATGCCGCGGCCGTCGGCATGATCCAGGAGAACCTGCTCGTGTGGCTGCGCGGGCAGGGCCAGGCCGCGGTGCCCGAACAGCCGGTGCCGCTGCAGAGCGGGCTGACCGTGTATCCGGAGCTGATGACCTACCGGGGTCCCACCCAGACCACCATCTCGGCCATGCTGCGCGCGGCCGCCCGGCAGCGGCCGGGCACGCCGCTGGGCACCCGCGACCACCCGATCAACGACTCCAAGGGCTGCGCGGCCGTGGTGCGTTCCGCGCCCTGCGGATTCACGCCGTCGCTCGAGCACGCCTTCGAATTGGCCTGCGACGCGGCGGCCCTCACCCACGGCAACCCGAGCGGCTGGCTGCCGGCGGGCACCTTCGCGGCCACCGTGTACGGGCTGGGCCGGGGGCTGGACGTGCGGACCGCGGTGGAACAGGCCCGCGCGCAGCTGGTCCGGAACCGGAACCACGAGGAGACCTCCGAGGCGCTCGACGCGGCCGTGCGGCTGGCCGACACCGTCGCCTTCCGGGGGCGGCCCATGCCCGCGCCCGGACTGCTGGAACGACTGGGCAGCGGCGTCATCGGCTCCGAGGCTCTCGCGCTGGCGGTGTGCGCGGCGGTGTGCGCCGAGAACGTCGGCGGCACACCGGAAGAGATCTTCCGCAACGGCGTGCTGCTGGCGGTCAACCACTCCGGGGACAGCGACTCCACCGGGTCCATCTGCGGCGCGCTGCTCGGGGCCCGCCTGGGCGCGGACGCCATCCCGGAGGTCTGGCGGGCTCGGCTCGACGCGGCCGCCGCCATCGACCGGCTGGTCGGGGACTTCACCCGCGAAGTCCGCGAACCCACTCAGCAGCCCGGCAGTACCGTGCCCTGGTCGACGCCGTAGCGGTGCCCGTGACCGGCGGGGGCGTCGAGCGCGCCCAGCAGGTCGGCGGAGGTCTGCAGGAAGCTCACCACCGGAAACCACGGCGGGACCGGAGCATCCGGCCGGGTGCCGGTGAGATCCGGTGCGCGCCACAGCAGGGACGGCGACCAGTGCACCACCGGATCGGAGGCATTGGCCAGCACCGCCGCCCGCCCGTGCCGCACCTGGCCGCCCGGCGGACCCGCCCAGAGCGCGCCGCAAGCCCGGCGGTCCAGGTCGGCGTCGTCGGTGAACACCGCGCTGCCGCCCAGCGCGCCCAGGCTCTGCCCGTAGATGTAGAGCTTCGGCGGGTCAGGCAGCGTCGAGATCCGTTGTTCGACAGCCCGGAACAGGGCCCGCGCCGACTCCTCGGCGGCATTGCGCCCGAAGACGAAGGTGACCCAGCTCGGCGCGTCCGAGTACTGCAATCCGACCAGCGCCACATCCCCGTCGAACCGCGCGTCCAGTCCCTTGGCGGCATCGCTGTCGATCCACCCGGAGCCGGTCGGCACGGTCACCACCAGATTCCGCCGTTCGAATCCACCCGTCCGCTCCAGCTCCCGCACCGCCAGCGCCACCCGCGCCTGCAGCCCCGCCGCCGAGTTCAACCCGACGTACACCCGCACCGCCCGCGCCGGCGTCCCCGCCACGAACCGCCGCCCCTGCGCGCCCAGCGACGGCCAGCTCGCCATCGACACCGGACTCCCCGACCGGGTCGGCGAATCCGGTTGCACCAGCTCCGGATCCACGAACGAATCCGCCGCCGCGTAGGCCGCCCGCCGCCACTCCACCAGGCTCGGCACCATCATCAGCTGCGCCGCCACCCCCAGCGCCACCCCCGCCGCGATACTCCGCGCCCGCCCCAATCGGCGCACCACCCACCGCACCCCGTGTGCCAGACCCACCACCACCGCCACGATCGGCACCGTCCACGCCAGCCACTGCACCCAGTACCCCGGCCCGATACCCCCGACCCCCATGGCATTCCGCAGCGAGTTCTGCCAATGCTCCGCATACCCCATCGCACCCCCGACCAGCCCCGTCCCCGCGACCGCCACCGGAGCCCGCCACCGCACCAGCCGCTCCACCCCGAACCGAGTCCAGCGCAACATCATCCGAACGATCCCCGCCACCGCCAGTCCGATCAGCACCAGCAGCGCGGTCACGATCGCCTGTGCCGACGGTGTGCGCGGCAGCAACCCCGGTGCCAGCGACGCGAGCGCCCCGCCTGCCATCGCCGCGCTCGTCCCGACCCGTGGCGCGTGGAACCATGTCCATCCCGATGCCCCCCGAGACCGCCGCGCGGTAGCACCATTTCTCCCCGTCGGATCGTCGCTTGGCGTGGGTCCGGTGCGATCGCTCGACTTCCGCGGCGCGACGGTCGCATCCGTACGCACCCGCTCGAGGCGGCCGCGACGGGCGGCGTGCCCGGCGGGGATCACAGCGCCACCGCCGAGGCGGGACCGGCGATCGCGACGTCGCGTTCCCGAGCCGCTGTGCCACGGCGGGAGCGGGTACGGCGCACCGGAATGGTTGCCGCGAAGGCCAGTCCGGCGATGCCGGCTCCGGCCGCGACCAGCGCGGCGGGCGTGGGGCCCGTGCCGGTGTGCTCGAAGAATGGCTCGTAGACGGGGCTGCCGTAGTTCTGGCGGATGGAATTCAGGTCCACGGCCGTCGCGGCGATGGTCGCCATGACCTGGCACCGGGTGCGCGACAGCGCGTCCTCGCGGGCCGCGCAGGCGGTGTGCATGCGCTGTTCCAGTGCGGCGTCCACGGATCTGCGGGCCCAGGGACCCAGCGGCTGGCCGTGGGCGGCGGCGTAGCGCAGCAGGTCGTAGCCGAGGTCGTGGGATTTGCAGGCCAGGTCGAATTCGGCCGGGAGAGGGATGGGGGAGGAGCAGTCACCCTCGGGGTTGAGAAGCATGCCCGCCTCGACGACGGGGCGGTACCCGGCCGCGGCCGCGAAGTCGTCGGGGATCGCGGTGGAGTTCGGTCGGGCGGCGATCGACTCCAGCAGGCTCGCTCGGGCCGACGAGCTCTCGGGCCGGCGCGGCAGGTCGGCCGCCGCGCCGGCGGCCGGGGCGAACGCGACGCCGACCGTGCACACGACGGCGGCCGCGGCCGCGAGCGCGCCGTAGCGGCGGAGCCCGGCGGAGTCGTGCGACGGGAGGACCGGCGAGGTGGAACGGGGCGAATTCCTGCGGGAAATCGGGAACGCTCTCATGGGGATAGACGCTAGGAATCGGCTTCCGACCGGGGCGTCAGCCTGTGGTGCGGTTGCGTCGTGGGCGGTGCGGGGGACACCTGTGCCGGTGTCGTACCGGGGTAGGGGGTGGGAGATCACTCAGGGGTATGAGGTGTGGGGCGGGCGGAGTCTCTACCGTCGATGGCATGGGTGGAAAGTTGTCAGGGCAGGCCCGGGTGGCACGGGCAAGGCAGTGGTTCGACGGGTTCACGGTGCTGCTCGCGCTCATCTTCATCGCGGTGGCGTGGCCGACACTGCATCTGACCCACAAGGTGCCCGCGGCCGCGGCACCGTTCATCGCCGGGTTCGCGGCGTTCCCGATCCTGCTGGTGCGGGTGAATCCGCCACTGGGATGGGCGGTTTCGGCCGGGTCGGCGCTGCTGATCACGCTGGCCGTGCCGCATCAGCCGGGAAACACCATCCCATTCCAGGTGGTGCACATTCTGGCGCTGTTCGCCCTGGTGTTCGCGGTGGCGGTGCGTGCGCCCATCCGGATCGTGGGCGTGGTGTGGCTGTCGACCTCGCTGCTGTTCGCCACCGCCATGGCCCAGACCGGCGACAGTTTCGCCGAGTCCGGTTTCGGCTGGCCGCTGGCCATCACCGGGCTGGTGGTGTTCGGCCTGCTCATCCGGTGGGTGGTGCTGTCGCGGCGGGCGCTGCTGAAGTCGGAGGAGGAGACCGAGCTGGAGCGGGCCCGGCGCGCGATCCTGGAGGAGAAGGCGCGCATCGCCCGCGACCTGCACGACGTGGTGGCGCACCACATGTCGATGGTGGTGGTGCAGGCGCAGACCGCGCCCTACCGGATCGACGGGCTCTCGGCCGAGGCCCGCGCCGAATTCGAATCCATCGGGACGGGTGCGCGGGCCGCGCTCAACGAGATTCGCGGCATGCTGGGCGTGCTGCGCAGCGACGGGCAGCTGCCCGAGCACGCGCCGCAGCCCTCCGCCGCCGACCTGCCGGGCCTGCTGGAGGGTGCGCAACGGGCCGGGGTGCCGCTCACCTGGACCGTCGACGGCGAGCTCGGCGCGGTGCCGGAGACCACCGGGCTGGCGCTGTACCGGATCGTGCAGGAGTCGCTGGCCAATGCCTCGCGGCACGCGCCGGGCGCGGCGGTGCGGGTGCGCATCGCCTGCACCCACGAACTCACCTTGACCGTCGGCAATGATCGCCCGATCGCGGTGCGCGCCGGCGACCACTCCGCCGCGGCGGGCTCCGGAATCGCGGGCATGCAGACCCGCGCGGCGGCGGTCGGGGGCGTGCTCACCGCGGGACCCCGGCCCGACGGCGGCTTCGAGGTGCACGCCCGGCTGCCCTTGACCGCTCTCACGCCCGTCACGCTGTAAACCCGGTCCCTACCCGGCCGGGGTGCGAAGTTGTCTTCGTGACGGCCGTTCCGCCCCCGGCATGGCAAACTCGGTTGCGTGCGTGAGGTGGGACTGTGGCGATAACCGTGTTGATCGCCGACGACCAGGCGATGGTGCGGCAGGGATTCGGGGCATTGCTGGCCGCGCAGCCCGACATCAGCGTGATCGGTGACGCTCCGGACGGGAAAGCCGCTGTGGCCGAAGCGAAACGGCTGCGGCCGGACGTGGTGCTCATGGACGTCCGCATGCCCGAGATGAACGGGCTCGACGCGGCCAAGGTGATTCTCGACGCCGGATTCGACCCGCCGGTGCGGGTGCTCATGCTCACCACCTTCGACATCGACGACTACGTGTACGAGGCGCTCGGCATCGGCGCCAGCGGCTTCCTGCTCAAGGACGCGCCCGCCGAGGAACTGGTGCGCGCCGTGCGGGTGGTGGCCGCCGGGGACGCGCTGCTGGCACCCACCGTGACGCGCCGGCTCATCGCCGACGTCACCAGCCGCCGGACCCGGCGCGCGCCCGCCCCGCAGCTGTCGGTGCTCACCCCGCGCGAGCGGGAGGTACTGGAACTGGTGGCGCGCGGCATGTCCAATGCCGAGATCGCCGAAAGCCTGTTCGTGGCGGAACAAACCGTGAAGACGCACGTGTCGAAGGTGTTCACCAAACTGAACCTGCGCGATCGGGCGCAGGCCGTGGTGCTGGCCTACGAATCCGGACTGGTGACCCCCGGCTGACCTGCCCCGACAGCGTTTCGGCGGGTAGGCTCACGGATTTGTACGTCACCGGAAGGGGGTCGTGGACAGTGCTGAATGGCGGTGACGTGTTCGCCGGGTTCACCATCGAACGACTGCTCGGTCAGGGCGGGATGGGCTCGGTGTATCTGGCCCGGCATCCGCGCCTGGGCAAGCTGACGGCACTGAAGCTGCTGAACCGGGAACTGTACGCGGACACCGAGATCCGCGCCCGATTCGAGCGCGAGGCGGATCTGGTCGCGCGGCTGGATCACCCCAATATCGTGGAGGTGTACGACCGCGGCACCGAGAACGAGATGCTGTGGATCTCCATGCAGTACGTGGACGGGGTCGACGCGGCGGGCGTGAACGTGGCCACGCTGCCCCCGGAGCGCGCGGTGCAGGTGATCGAGGGCGTCGCCGACGCTCTGGACTACGCGCACGGGATGGGCGTCCTGCACCGGGATGTGAAGCCCGCCAACATCATTCTGGCCCGCGCCGTCGCCGGTCACGGTGAACGCGTCTTCCTCACCGACTTCGGCATCGCCCGCCTGCGCGAGGACTCCACCCACCTCACCCAGGCCGGGATGTTCACCGCCACCTTGGCCTACGCCTCGCCCGAACAGATGACCGGCGCCCACCTCGACCCCACGACCGACCAGTACTCCCTGGCCTGCGCCCTGTACTGGCTCCTGATCGGGGTGGGCCCCTTCGATTCCCCGCACCCCGGCGAACTGATCCGCGGTCACCTCCAGCTCCTCCCGCCCCCGGTCAGCCTCCGCCGGGCCGGCCTCTCCCCGGCCATGGACGCCGTCCTCACCAAGGCCATGGCCAAACGCCCCGCCGACCGCTTCCCCACCTGCACCGATTTCGCCAAGGCCGCCCGCCGGGCCCTCTCCGGCCCCCCGGCCCAGCACCCCGCCTACCCGAACCCGCCCGCCCCCCAGCCGAACTACGCCCAGCCCTACCCCGCCCCGCCGTACCAGGTCCCAGCCGCCGCCTACCCGCCCCCGGCGGTCCCCCCGACCCAACAGCCCTACCACGCGCCGCCCGCCGCCGCCCAGCCTCCGGTCGCACCGAACTACCCGGCATCCCAGCAACCGGCCGCGGCACCCAATTACCCCGCGCCGCAAGCGCAGTCCGGCCAGCCGGTGTTGCCTCCGCCGGTAGGGCCCGCCTATCCGGTGCCGCCGCCGTCCCCGGCCGCGCCCTCCGCATATCCCGCGCCACTGCAACCGGCCGCCGGGACACCGGTCCTCCCGTCGCCCCACGACGCGGACCATGTCGGTTCGGGTCCAACCGTTCGCCCGCACCCCCAAGCGCCGGAGCCCGCTGCCGCCGGTCCTTCCATGCCAGCGCAATCGGCACCCGCGGGCGCGCCGCCTTTCCTCGGGTACACGCCGCAGGCCCCGGGGCAGCCGGAGGCTCGGGTTCAGGGGCCATCCCGGGCAGGCGGCGCCGGTAACCCAGCGGCACAACAAGTCCCGGGTGCGCCGCAGACTCCTGCGGTCGCCGTGCAGCCCGCCGGGGTGGCCGATCAGGTCGGGTCGGCGCCGCGGTATCGGCCGCAGCCGTCGGGGGATGAGGTGTGGCAGCGGCCGACCGATGTCGTTGCGCAGCCGGTGGTTTCGGTGGCTTCTTCCGAAGAGGAGGTCGAGAAGGCGGTGCATCGGGCGGAGTCGGCTGGTGGGGGCGTTGTCGCCGATTCGGCTTCGGAATCGTCTGTTTCGACGGATCTCGAGGCGGTGGTGGCGGATTCGCCGACCGACGCGGTGGACGGTTCCGGATCGACGGCTGGCGACGCGGCGCCGCACCCTGATGATTCGCTCGGCGGCGAGGCCGAGGACGCGCCCGAGGCGGTAACCGGCGGTGGGGACGAGGCGGGCGGGATGTCGCGGCATCCGGATTCGGGCGCGTTCGTGCCCGCCGGTGCGAACCCCGCCGCCGGGGGTGCGGTGCGGGCCGCGCCTGCGACGGAGTTCGTTGTGGCCGAGCCGGTTTCGAGTGGCGCCGGCGAGATGGCGGCCTCCGGGCCGGTGGGGATGCCGGGGCATCAGGGGTACGGACCGCCGCCGTTCGGGGTGGGGCCGGTGCGGCCGACGGTGATTCCGGCGGCCGGGCAGCGGGTGGGAGCCTCGCAGGCCACCGCGTTGGTGGTGCTGGGGCTCGCGGTGCTGGCGCTGGTGCTGCTGGTGGCCGTGGCCGTCGTGGTGGTGTCGGGCTAGGCGGCCCGGCCGGGGCGGTTCAGGAGCGGGGATATCGGGCGCGGTCGCCGAGGACCATTTGCCCTTTGTCGACGAGGATTTGGCGGGCTCGGCGGCGGACCAGGCAGTTGTCCACGGTGCAGAACTTGTGGATCTGCATGGCTTGATGGGCCTGGGGCAAACCCAGGTCGCCGGGGTCCATCGTGCAGTCGAACAGATACATCATGGGCGTCCACCGGGGGCAGCGCAGGGGCTGGACAGTTCGCGGTCCGGCGCTGGCGCTCGGTATGCGGCGCTGGTGCGCCGGGCCCACACAAGCCTACCGAGATTCCTTGCGCGCCACGCCGCAATCGGGTCCTTGTCACACCCGATCTCGGAGGTCGGCACGGGAGGGATTGGGTGCGCCCGGCTCGGGGACGAGTGGGTCCAGAGATGTCAGGGCTCCGGTTCTCACCGGGCGCGACTCAAGTCCAGCACCGTTTCGGCGAACCGACAATCATTGCCCGCGCGCGGTGGGAAACTTTCCGAAAGCTCCAGGTCGGCATTCATATCGCGTGGGAGCATCATTCGCAGTGACCGAAAACAGCCTTCGTGGGGGAGGATTCGATGTCCGATCATGGTTCGACTTTGCCGCGCCGGCAGCTGGGGAGGTACCTGCGGGAAGGCCGGATGCAGTGCAATATGACGATTGCCGAGGCCGCCGCGCTGATGGAGTGGAGCGAGTCCAAACTGCAACGTCTGGAAACCGGAAATGCCGAGAAGATCCGGGTTCTCGATGTCCGCGAATTGTGTCGGATCTACGACTTCGACGACGAATTCTGTTCGGCCCTGACCGGCCTCGCGCAACAGACCAGCGTCAAGTCGTGGTGGCACGAGTACGACGATCTGATACCCGAGGGTTTCAATGTGTATGTGGGCCTGGAGGCTTCGGCCCGCGACCTCATCTCCTACCAGCCGGAGATCATTCCCGGCCTGTTGCAGACCGCCGAGTACGCGCGGGTGCTGATCAATGATTACTGGCCGGATGCTGAGAGTGACCAACTGGACCGCCGGGTGCAGTTGAAGACCCGTCGTCAAAGCCTCTTGACGCGCAAGCGAAGTCCCGCGCACTTCGATGTGGTGGTGCACGAAACCGCACTACATCGCGTTGTCGGGGGTCCGCGCGTCATGGCGGGGCAGCTGCGGCGGCTGGCCGACATGTCGACTCTGCCGACGATCGCTGTTCGTGTACTACCCTTCTCGGCGGGGGTGCCGATCGGCCACACGGTGGGCCCGTTCGTGATCCTGGATTTCGGCCATGACGCGGGCAACCGCCCCCTCGAACCCACGGTCGTCTACCTGGAGAACTTTCTCGGCGACCTCTACCTGGAGAAGCAGGCCGCGGTCGACCGCTACCGCGAGGCCTACCAAGCGATTCAGCGCGCCGCGCTGGACGAGACGACGAGCAGAGACCTCCTGCGGAGGGCGGCGAAGGAGTACGCGACGTGACCGTCGAACCCGGCGTCCGGTGGTTCAAGAGCGCCCGCAGCACCGGGGCCAAGGAATGCGTGGAGATCGCGTTCCTGGCCGGCGGCGTCGGGGTGCGGGACAGCAAGAATCCCGGTGGTCCGGCGCTGGTGTTCCCGCCGGCCGATTGGGATCGCTTCACCACCGCCGTGGCCGCGGGGCGGTTCGACCACTGAGGCTGTGCGGGCCGCTGTCGTCGGTGTTCAGGCGGCGCGTGCGGCGGCGCGGGCGGAGTTGAGGGTGACCGCGGCGGCGTTCCAGATGGCGTAGCCGCTGACCGCGTAGGGGACCCAGGTGGGGTGGTGGATGACGAGCAGCACGATGGTGGCCACGGCCAGGGCGACCGCGCGGACCACGATGCCGTTGTGCAGCAGGGAGCGCAGCACCTGCGCGTCGATCAGGCTGGGGGACTTGACGCCGTTCATGAGTGTCGACCTTAGGTATCCGCGTGCGGCCCCCGAGGGGGCCGATCACGCCATGAATGGGACAAATTACGCGGCGGGCCAGTCGTTTTCGGTCTCGCCGACCTTGTTGACGTAGTTGGTCAGGGTCTGCAGGGCGACCAGGGCCACGATTTCGAGTACCTGCTCCTGGGTCCAGCCCGCGGCCAGCGCCTCGGCCGGATCGGCCTTGCCGCGGCTCTCGGTCAGCTCGCGCGCGAAGGCCACGGCCGCGGCCTCTTTCGTGTCCGCCGAGGTGCCCTGCTTGGCGGCCTCGATCTCCTCGGTGCTGAGCTTGGCAACCCGCTTGCCGGTGAAGGTGTGCGCGGCGACGCAGTAGTCGCAGTCGTTGGCCGCGCCGACGGTGAGCGCGATGCGCTCCGAGGTCGGGGCGGGCAGCGTGCCCTTCTTCAGCGCGCCGGCCAGCCCGAGGTAACCCTCCAGTACCACGGGCGCGTTCGCCATCACCTTGGTCATGTTCGGCACCCGGCCCATGCGCTTGCGGACCTCGTCCAACAGGGGTGCTTGCTCGATCGGAGTGATCATGACGTCCTCAACTTTCTAACGGGAGATCGTGCTTTCACACGTTAGAACATCATGGCTTCGGAAATCAATACCCGTTAGAATCGAGTCATGGTCGATCCCTTGGCACTTCGTTTGGCGAACACCATCCGCGCCACCAGCCGCGGTCTGACGGACGCCTTCGGCACCCGTGAATCCACCCGGGAATGGCTGGTCGCCCATGCCGTCGACGTCGGCGTGTACGTGGACCTCGAGGCCTGGCTGCCGACCGAGGACGACCGCGCCGCCCTGGTGGACCTGCGCCAGCAGGTGCGCGCGCTGTTCGCGGAATATGTTGCGCCGCATCCGCCCAGCTCCGCCGACGCCACCGTGCTGCCGCCCTTCCCCGAGTCGCTGGCCGCGATCAACCACGCCGCCGCCCCCGCGCTGCGGCTGCTCGAGTGGGACAGCGAGGGGCAGCGTCTCGAATACCGGCTGCTCACGAAGACCGAACTCGACACGGTCAAGGCCGGATTGGCCGATGCCGTCATCGAGTTCTTCGGGGGACCGCAGGCCGAGCAGATCCGTGTCTGCCCCGCCCCGCGCTGCGTGCGGTACTTCGTGAAATCCCATCCGCGCCAGGAGTGGTGCTCGGTGGCCTGCGGCAATCGCGCCCGCGCGGCCCGCCACTACGCCCAGCACCGCGACGACTGAGCCCACCACCGTCCCGGACGCCCTCCGTCCCGGGCTCGACCAGCGTCGCCTACTCGATCGCCGGACCGTGCCTTCCCGAGACGCGAAACGGCCCTCGCACCAACGGGTGCGAGGGCCGTCTCTCACGCTCGATGAGAGGTGTTCCGGCTCAGCCGAAGAAGGCGGCGGCCTCCCGATACCGATCCTGCGGCACCAGCTTCAGCTGCTTGGTGGCCTCCGAGAGCGGCACCAGTGCGATCTCGGTGCCGTGCAACGCCACCATCTGCCCGAATTGCCCGGCATGCACGGCTTCCGCCGCGTGCACGCCGAATCGCGTGGCCAGCACCCGGTCGTACGGCGTCGGCGTGCCGCCGCGCTGCACGTGCCCGAGCACGGTGACCCGAACCTCCTTGCCGATGCGCCGCTCGATCTCCGGCGCCAGCTGCTGGGCGACCCCGGTGAACCGGACGTGCCCGAATTCGTCGATCCCGCCGTCGCGCAGCGTCATGGACTCCGGATCGGGGTGCGCGCCCTCGGCGACCACGCAGATGAAGTGCGAATCCCCGCGCTGGAAGCGCCGTTTCACCATGGCGCAGACCTCGTCCACGTCGAACGGCACCTCGGGCACCAGGGTGAGGTGGGCGCCGGCGGCGATGCCGGAGTTGATGGCGATCCAGCCCGCGTGCCGCCCCATCACCTCGACGAGCATGACGCGCTGGTGGGATTCGGCGGTGGTGTGCAGCCGGTCGATGGCCTCGGTGGCGATGGCGACCGCGGTGTCGTGGCCGAAGGTGGTGTCGGTGCAGTCGATGTCGTTGTCGATGGTCTTGGGCACGCCCACCACGGGCACACCCTCGTCGGCCAGCCAGGAGGCGGCCGTGAGGGTGCCCTCGCCGCCGATGGGGATGAGCGCGTCGATGCCATTGTCGTCGAGGGTCTGCTTGATGCGGGGAAGTCCGGCGCGCAGGACATCAGGATTGGTGCGCGCGGTGCCGAGCATGGTGCCGCCCTTGGTGAGCAGCCGGTCGGTGCGGTCGTTGTTGAGGATCTGGATCTTGCGATCCTCGAGTAGTCCGCGCCAGCCGTCCTGGAAGCCCACGATGGCATCCCCCCAGCGGCCGTTCGCGGTGCGAACGACAGCACGGATGACGGCATTCAGGCCGGGGCAGTCTCCGCCTCCGGTCAAGACTCCGATGCGCATGGACCCCATCTTGCCCTGAGGTCGGTGGTCCGTGGGCTGCACCCCCGTGAACCGCCGGTTACGGTTCGCGGCGGTTCGTCCAGGCCGCTAGCCCGCCGCGCAGACGCCGCCCCGGAGCTCGTCGAGGTGCTTGCCGATCAGGGTGGCGACCTTGGTGAGAATGACGGTGCCGTCGTCGAAGGAGCCCGAATTGGGCTGGGTGGCAATCGCGATGGCGATCTGCCCGCCGGCGGTGGGAATCAGGCCCAGCTGCCTGACCAGGTAGTTCCCGCTGGTGTCGGGTCCCCAGCCGCCCTTGAACTCGGCCCCGTCCAGATTGCCCAGGCCCCAGCGCTGACCGGAGCCGACCTTGCTCATCAGCGAGGTGACCGCCTCGGATTCGGGCAGACACGGCAGTTTGGCCGCGAATTTGACCTGATTGGCCAATGACCAGTCGGCTTGTCCGAAGGCCGAGTAGTCCGATCGGGTGCGGGTGGCGGGCACTGTGGTGTCGGTGTCGCCACCCTCGCGAAGCACGTCCTGGACGGTCTGGGCGGCGACATCGGGCGAGCCCAACGCCTGCCACAGGGTGTCGGCCGCGCTGTTGTCGGAGTACTCGATGGCATTGATCGCGGCCGTCTGGTTGGACGAGCTCTTGCGCAGCGCGGCCAAGGTGAGCGGCACCTTCATGGTCGACCAGCCCGGTCCCGAGCTCCAATCGCCCAGCGCCACCGTGCGATCGCTGCCCACCGGCGTGATGGCCAGCCCCACCTTGCCCGACAGCGACGGCTTCAACTCGTTGACGAAATCCCAGGCCAGTGTGCCCGGCAGGGCGACCACGGTGGCCGGGACGGTGGCCCCGGGCGTCGCCGCGGTGCTCGTTTTGTCCGGCACCAGTACGGGTTTGCTGCTGCAGGCCGTCAGGGCGCCGAGTAGCAACACCAGGGCGCCGCGACCGGCGGTCCGGGCGAGCCGCCGCCGTCCGCGTGAAATCGGTGCGTGCACCCGTCAACCTCCATCTGCCCCGGCGTCCGGCGCGTTCCCTGTTCCTAGCGGACGCACCGGAACCCCGTCAATCTCAGGGATTGTCACGGTCCCGGAGGAAGCGGGTCAAATGCCGTGGGTATGGGTGGTTTTCGGTGGGCGCGCGGCCGAAAAGGGCCAGGGCGAGCGCAAACGGGTCAGCGCGAGCAGAGTCCGCCGCGTAGGTCGGGCAGGTGGTCGCCGACCAGCAGCGCCAGCTTGTCCATCATGTCGGTGGCGTCATCGAAACTGCCCGAGTCGGGTTCGGCCGCCAGCGCCACCGCCACCGGTCCGTTCAGCGTCGGGACGAGGCCGAACTGGCGGACGGTGTATTTGCCGGTGTCGTCGTCGGGACCCCACCCGCCCTTGAATTCCGCGCCGATCAGCCGACCCAGGCCCCAGCTCTGGCTGGGGGTGATCTCACTCATCAGCGAGACAACGGAATTGGCGCGCGGCAGGCAGGGCAGCCGGGAGGCGAAGTGCACCTGGTCGGCCAGCGACCAGTCGGTCGCGCCGAAGGCGAGCAGATCGTCGGATTCGAGTGCGGCCAGCTTGGTGTGGCGGGCGGCGACATCGGTGGCGACATCGCCGGCCTCGCGCAGGATGGACTCGACCGCCTCGGCGGCCTCGCTGCCGGTGCCCAGCGAGTTCCACAGCGTCTGCGCCGCATCGTTGTCGGAGAAGGTGATGGCGGCCTCGGCGGTGGAGCGCATGCCGGTGGGATCGTGGCGCAGTGCGGCCAGGGCCAGCGGCACCTTGATGGTGGACCAGGCGATTCCGGTGGTCCAGTCGCCCAGCTGGGTCATGTCGCCGCCGCCGACCGGCATCACCGCGAGGCCGATCCGGCCCTCCAGTCCGGCCTTCAGCTCGGCGAAATCCGCCGCGAACGCAAGGGTTTTCGGCAAACCGTACAGTTCAGGCAATTCGGGCGCGATCAAGGGCGGGGACTGCAGCTTCGAGCTGTCGCCGACCGGCTTGATCTCATCCGCCTGCGCCGAAGAATGGTGCACCGCACCGACATTCACACCACACCCGGACACGGCCAGGACGGCCGCCACCGCCAGCCCGCGCACAAAACCCTTGCAACAGGCCGGGATCGGATCAGTAGACATACACCACCGCGTTCTCACCACCAGCGCAGGTCACCAATTTGCCTGCGGCCGTGCAGTTCATCGTGTAAGACCGGCCCGTCACCGGACTCACTGCCACCACACTAACCGGCGACCCCGGCCGGCCAGTAGCCGTATCGGCATAAGACCGCCGAACCGCCTCCGCGAAAGGACAGGACGTGACCGTGTTCCCGATCGCGGAGTTGGCGAAGCCGCCCAGCGCCGCATACGTCGGTGGACACGGCGTAGCACCCGACGGCAGCTGGACCGCGTCGGATGTCGTGGTGGGCGCGACCGGGCTCGTCTGCTGTGAGCGCGGAGGCGTGGTTCCCGGAACACCCTGTGCTGCCGTCGTTATGGGGGTTTCGTTGCCGGAGCGGTCGAGGACTTGCCAGCCGATCGCACCGGCGATCGCGGCCAGCGCCACCACCAGCACGGCGATCGACACCGGCGCCGCCACCGACCTCTTGCGCCGCCGCCCCGGCTCCCGCGGCTCGGGCTGCACGATGGCGTGTTCGGAGGTCGGATACAGCGAGGGATCCGGCGCCGGCGCGTACGGGAAGTCCCGCTGCTGCGCCTGTGCGTGACCCCACACCGCCTGCTGCTGGGCATCCGGCGGCAGCGGCGTGTAGTGGAAGTCGCTGACCCGCACCCGGGTCGGGTCAGAGGGCGTGATGATCGGCAGATCGCTCGACGGCGAGGGATCCTCGGCGGCCGGGAAGGAGCCGGTGATGTACGCCGGGATCGACGTGGTGTTCGGGCGGCCGGGACTGGGCTGCCGCACGGTCGGATCGGTATTGCGGGCGGGCGGCGGGGTGCCGCCCGGCAGCATGGTCGTCGCCGGACCGGCCGGACCGCCGGTCGGCAGCACGGTGGTCGGGGGCGCGCCCACGGGCGGGCCGGGCGGCACGGTCCGGCCGGGCCGCGGCGGCTGACCCGGCGCGCCCTGGCCGCCGGCGCCCGGCAGGTTCGGGGGCGGGCCCTGACCGGCCAGCGCCGCGCGGGCGGCCCGCGCGAATTCGCCCGCGGTGTAGAAACGGTCGTTCGGGTCCTTGGCGAGCGCCTTGCCGATCACCGCGTCCAGGGCGGGCGGAATCCCGCCGCGCAGCATGCTGGTCAACGGCGGCGCCTCGGACAGGTGCGCGCGGATCAGCACGCTCATGTTGTCGGCCGGGAACGGCTTGTCGCCGGTGAGGCATTCGTGCAGCACGCAGCCCAGCGAGTAGATGTCGGCGCGGCCGGAGACCGGGCCCGCGTCGAACCGCTCGGGGGCCATGTAGGCGTAGGAGCCCACGGCCGTGCCGGTCATGGTGATGGTGGAGTCACCCTCGGCGCGCGCGATGCCGAAGTCCGCGAGATAGGCGAAATCCGCATCGGTGACCAGGATGTTGGCGGGTTTCACGTCGCGGTGCACCAGCCCCGAGTAGTGCGCGGCGTCCAGCGCGGCCGCCACCTGCTCGATGATCCCGATGACCCGCAGCGGCGGCAGCGCCCCCGAACCGTCCAGCAGCGAGCGCAGATCGCGGCCGCGCACCAGCCGCATGTCGATGTAGAGGACGCCGTCGATCTCGCCCCAGTCGTGGATGGGGATGATGTGCGGCTCCGCCAGCCGGGCCGCCGCCTGCGACTCGCGCCGGAAACGCTCCTGGTAGGAGGGATCTTTGGCGAGCTCGGCAGGCAGCAGCTTGAGCGCGACGACCCGATCCTTGGACGTGTCGTAGGCCTCGTAGACCTCGCCCATGCCGCCCTTGCCGAGCAGCGAGCGCAACTCGTACGGCCCGAACCTGCTCCCGGCCCGCGATGGCGCATCCACCCCGTCAAACCTCCACACTCTTGGGAGGGAAGCAGACGAGGACCCGCGACCCACCCCTCTAAGACGTGGATTCTCCCGGTGCGACTACGCCGTGGTCAAACGCAAAGACGATGGCGGCGGAGCGGTCGCGTAACCCGAGCTTCCCGAAGATATGTCCCACGTGGCTCTTCACCGTTACTTCGGAGATGCCGAGTGTGGTCGCGATCTCCGCGTTGACCCGGCCTCTGCCGATGAGTCCGAGCACCTCGAGCTCGCGAACCGTGAGCTCGGACAGGCGATTGCCGGCGGGCGCCGGGGTGGGACGCGCCGATCGGTAGGTATTCAGGACGCGCGGGGTGACGGTCGGGTCCAGCCACGAGCCGCCGCTCGCGACCGTGCGCACCGCGCGGATCAGATCCTCGGCGGGGGAGTCCTTGAGCAGGAACCCGGCCGCGCCCGCGCGCAGCGCGCCGGACAGCAGCTGGTCGTCGTCGAAGGTGGTCAGCACCAGTACCGGGGGCGCGTCGGGGGCGGCGCGCAGGGTGCGGGTGGCCTCGATGCCGCCGATCCGCTTCATCCGCAGGTCCATCAGGACCAGGTCGGGACGGTGGGCGGCGACCGCGGCGGGCACCTCGTCTCCGTCGGAGCATTCGCTCACCAGGAAACCGTCTCGGCGGCGCAGGATCCGGCGCAGTCCGCCACGGACCAGTTCCTGGTCGTCGACAACGAGGACGCCGATCAGTTCCTCGTCCGAGCGGTCGGTCACATACCCTCCTGGGCGGTCTTGCGGAACAGCGGTTGCAGTAGCGACTGCAGGTGGTCGTCGGCGGCGGTGAAGCCGCAGGGCACGGTCCCGGTCAGCGGGATGTGCGCGAACACCCGCCAGCCGTCGTCGTCGGGTCCCGCGGTGAGCCGCCCGGCCAGCGGCGCGACCCGCTGCCGCATACCGGAGATGCCCATGCCGTTCCCCGCCCGCGAGGCCGCCCCGGACGCCAGCGTATTGGTCACGGTGACCTCGATGTACTTGGGGTGCAACTGGATTCGCAGCCGCGCCTGCTCGCCGGGGGCATGCTTGGCGACATTGGCCAGCGACTCCTGGCAGATCCGGTACATGGCCAGGCCCACACCGGCGGTCACCGCGGACCGGTCGCCCTCGAGGCGATAGTCGACCGTCACCCCGGCGCGCACGAAGTCCGACACCAGTTCGTCGATGTCGTCGAGATCCGGCTCCGGCGCGAGCGTGGCGGGCCGGTCGCCGAGCAGGCCGACCGTGCGCCGGATATCGGCCATGGCCTGACGGCCCAGCCGTTCGGCGTCGGAGAGCGCGTCGATCGCCTCGTCCACGTCCCGATCGGTCTGCAAGGCGTGCCGGGCGGCCGTCACGTGCAGCAGCGTGATGCTCAGCGAATGCGCGATCACGTCGTGCACCTCGCGGGCGATGCGGCGGCGCTCCTCGTCGGCCGCCGCCTGCGCGCGAATGTCCTGGTAGTCGCGCTCCTGATACAGGTAGCGACGCTGATAGTTGAGCAGCTGGCCGGTGAACCAGGCGAACAGGATGCCCAATGCGAACCAGGTGAATCCCTCGATGTGCCCGATCGATTCGAAGAACATGAGCTCGGCGAACATGACCAGGGCCACCGGCACGCTCACCGCCGGGCCGGTGATGGCCGCGATCTCCCCGGCGATGATGATCAGGACCAGCGGCGCGACATCCAGCGGGACCGGCTGGGTCAGGAACAGCGCGGCGGCGGCCACGGTCAGCGTGGCCAGCAGCACGGGCCGCGGCTTGAAGTCCAGGATGATGCACGGCGGACCGGTCACGCAGATGAGCATCAACGCGACCACCGCGACGACGCCGGGGAAATACCCGGCCACCACGCGCTGCACGAAGGCCACGGTGGCGACCGTGCACATCATGGAATCCACCAGGATGGCCATCGACGCGGGGTAGTCGAACCCCGTCGACTCCACCCAGCGCTGATAGTCGGCGAACGGATTGCGTACGAATCGCCGGAACCCCACGCCGACGCGGCGCAGTCCCTCCAGCAACTCCTGCCCCAGGGCGGCGGGGGTGGCGCTGGTCACGTTCATTCTGCAAGGCTATCCGTCGAATCAGACGGCGTACATCGTCCGGCGGCAGGGGTCCGTCTCCTACCGGGGTAGGAGGTCAAGTCGCGTCCGCGGCACGAAGACAGGGGCGGCGGGCCGCTCGTAGTTTGGGGACAACAGCCGACACGTCCGCCACCAGCGGGCGTTCAACGAGAGGTTGGCGTCATGTCCTGGGCAGATTTTCACGCTCGCACCGACATTCTGCACACCGTCCTGGACCGGGCGGCGCGCCGCGACTTCGCACGGAATCCCTTGGACCCCAGGCTCTTCCACGATCTACCGGACCTGGACCGGCTCTTCGGCGGACCCGACGGCCTACTGCTGGCGCTGCGGAACCGGTGGGAGAACCACCTGACCGTGAAGCTCGAGAACGCAATGGAGAAAGGCATTCTGGCGCAGGAGGCGTACGCCGAACTCTGCGCCGAGCAGCCCGCGCTGCGCGCCCTGCTCGATGCCTACGACACCGATCACCTGTACCACCGCCGACCACGCCTGCGCGCGCTGGCCGGCTGACCGCACCACACCGATGGCACTGATCTTCGAGGGGTAGACCATGCTGGAATTGACCGACGTCACCAAGGAATACCGGGTGGGTGAGCAGGCCGTACGCGCCCTGGACGGCGTCAGCCTGCGGATCGGGGCGGGGGAGTTCACCGCGATCATCGGGCCCTCCGGCTCCGGCAAGAGCACCATGCTGCACCTGCTCGGCGCGCTGGACTCGCCGGACTCCGGGTCGATTCGCTTCCAGGACAAGGAGATCGGCGACCTGGACGACGACGCGCAGTCCGAATTCCGGCGGCACCGGGTCGGTTTCATCTTCCAGTTCTTCAACCTGCTGCCCACCCTCACCGCGTGGGAGAACGTCGCCATCCCGAAACTGCTGGACGGCACCGGCCTGCGCAAGGCCAAGCCGCGCGCCCTCGAACTGCTCGACCTGGTCGGACTCGGCGAACGCGCCGACCACCGGCCCGCGGAACTGTCCGGCGGGCAGATGCAGCGGGTGGCGGTGGCGCGGGCGCTGATCATGGACCCGCCGCTCATCCTCGCTGACGAGCCCACCGGCAACCTGGACTCCAAGACCGGGGCCTCGATCCTGCAACTGCTGGCCGACATCACCGAGGCGGGGAACTCGGTGGTCATGGTCACCCACGACATGGGGGCGGTGCGGTACTGCGATCGCGTGATCAACCTGCGCGACGGGCGGATCGGGTCCATCGACCGGGTCGAGCGGGGCGATGACGGGGAGGTCCGGACGGTTCCCGAGACCGATGCGTCCGAACCCGCCGGCACCGGTGCCGAGGCCGCCGTGAAGGGTGCTGCCGCCAACGGCGCCGGGGCGGTGCGCGCATGATCCGCGCCGCCTGGGACCGCCTGAAGCTGTTCAATATCGGCGAGCTGCTCGCCCACCGGGCCCGCACCATCATGGCCATGGTGGTGATGGGCGTCTCCGCCGGACTGCTGGTCTCGGTCTTCAGCATCTCCGGCTCCATCACCGGCTCGGTGGACAAACTCACCCACAGCCTCGGCGGCAAGGCCGCGCTCGAGGTCAGCGGCATCACCGACGCGGGCTTCGATCAGTCACTGCTGCAACAGATCCGGACCGTGCCCGGCGTCGAGACCGCCGCGCCGATGCTGCGGCAGTCCATCGGGGCCGACGACGACCGGGCGTTGCTGATCGGCGTCGACCAGTCCATCGCCCAGCTGGGCAGCGATCTCGGCGGCACGCTGAAAGACCAGGCGGGCAAGCTGCTCACGGTGCCCAACGGCGTGCTGGTCGGCGCTGCCATGGGGCACGGCGAGGGGGAGCGGTTCCAGCTCGGCACGGTGACCGCCACGGTCGCGGGCGTCATCGACGACGCCACCGCCGCGAAACTCAACGGCGGTCACATCGTGTTCGCGCTGCTGCCGGTGGCACAGAAGATCACCGGCCGGGCCGGGCACATCGACTCGGTGCAGATCGTGCCCGCCCCGAACACCGATGCGGGACAGCTGCGCTCGGACCTGACCGAGGCGGTCGCGGGCCGGGCCGTGGTCGCCGATCCGGACCTGCGCACCGCGCAGGCGGGCGGCGCCATCATGCTGGTGCGCTTCTCCACCCTCGCCTCCTCGGCGGCGGCGCTGATCGTGTCGACCTTCCTCATCTACAACGCCATGAGCATGGCGGTCGCGCAACGTCGTCCGACGCTGTCACTGCTGCGGGCCATGGGCGGCAAACGCGGGCCCATGGTGCGCGACCTGCTCACCGAGGCGGCACTGCTCGGCCTGGTGGGCGGTCTGGTCGGTGCGGTCATCGGAATCTTCATGGGCCGCACCGCGATCCATCAGCTGCCCGCGGCGATCGTGAACTCCGTGGAATCGCGCACCGAGTACGAGGTGCCCGGGTACGCGGTGCCGGTGGCGATCGCGGCCTGCGTGCTGGCCAGCGTCGCGGCCGCGGCTCTGGCGGCGCGGCAGGTGTACAAGGTCGCGCCCATCGAGGCGCTGGCCCCGGTCGGCGTCGGCACGGCCGACCAGGTGAGCCCGATCCTGCGCTGGTCCGCCGCCGCCCTCGGCCTGGTCATGGTGGGCGGCGGCATCGCGGTGGCCGAGCTGGATCTGGGCCGCTACTCGATCGGCGCGATCTCGCTGTCGATCGCCGGATCGGTGGTGCTGTGCTTCGCCGCCACCGGGCCCATCGTGCGCGCCGTCGCCGCGGTGGCCGGACTCTTCGGCGCACCGGGAGCCTTGGGCGCCACCACCATCGAACGCGCGCCGCGCCGGGTGTGGGCCACCGTCATGACGGTCATGATCGGCATCACCGCCATCGTCGCCATGGGCAATGCCAGCCGCAATATGGTCAGCGCCGCCACCGACAGCTTCGAGGGCCTGGGCCGCACCGACGTGTTCGTCAGCCCGACCGCCATGGAGCAGTTCCCCACCGGCCCGCTGCTACCCGCCGACCTGAAGACGAAGCTGGCCGCCATCCCCGGCGTCGGCGGAGTCGGCTCGGCGCAAATGGCTTTCGCGACCCTGGGCCGCGGCCGCGTCATGCTGCAGGGCTACGAGGACGGCGTCGCACGCACCTCGGCGCTGGACTCGGTGAGCAAGAGCGAGCAGGCCCGCATGGCCGCGGGCGAGGGCATCGTCATCTCCCGCGACGTGGCCCGCTCCCTCGGCGTGGAGGAAGGCTCCGAACTCACCCTGCCCACCCCGTCCGGCGAACACCGGGTGCAGGTGCTGCGGGTGGTGCCGTACTTCTCCGCCATCGCCGGGGTGGTCGTGCTCGACCTCGACATCATGCGGCAGTGGTACCAGCGGCCCGGCGAGACCATCGTCGGCATCGACTTCGCGCCCGGCGCGGACCCCGCCGCGGTGATGGCCGCCGTCCGCGCCGCCGTGCCCGCCGACATCCACGTCAGCACCGGACGGCAAGCGGTGGACGCGATCTCGTCGAGCGTTCAGCAGGGCACCGCGATCAGCGCCGCCATCCTCTGGATCGTGGTCCTGGTCGCCACCATCGCTCTGCTCAACACCCTCATGCTGTCGGTGCTGGAACGCCACCGCGAACTGGGCGTGCTGCGGGCCATGGGCACCAGCCGCCGCTTCCTGCTGCGGACCGTGCTCACCGAGGCCGCGGGCATCGGATTGACCGGCGCGGCCCTGGGACTGGCGATCGGGTCGGGCGTGCACTACCTGGCGACCGTCGCGCTCGGGCACGCCATCGCCATGGACATCGCCTATCGTCCCAGTCCACTGCTGGTGGCGTACGCGATCATCGCGCTCGGACTGGCCCTGCTCGGGGCGATTCCGCCCGCCCTGCGCGCCGCCCGGATGCCCATCGTGGAGGCCATCGCCGTGGACTGATCGGCGGGTAAATAGGATGGAGCGCATGAGCGCAGCGACCGTGGACTTGATGGACTACTCCGATGTCATCGACCGGTACGACCCGGTGCTCGGCATGGAGGTACACGTCGAGCTGGGCACCGCGACCAAGATGTTCTGCGGCTGCCCGACCGAATTCGGCGCCGAGCCCAACACCCAGGTGTGCCCCGTGTGCCTGGGCCTGCCGGGCTCGCTGCCGGTGGTGAACGAGAAGGCCGTCGAGTCCGCGATCCGCATCGGGCTCGCGCTGAACTGCTCCATCACCCCGTGGGGGCGGTTCGCGCGCAAGAACTACTTCTATCCGGACCAGCCGAAGAACTACCAGATCAGCCAGTACGACGAGCCGATCGCGCAGAACGGCTACCTCGACGTGGTCCTCGATGACGGCTCGGTCTTCCGGGTCGACATCGAGCGCGCCCACATGGAGGAGGACACCGGCAAGTCGCTGCACGTCGGTGGCGCCACCGGCCGCATCCACGGCGCCTCGCACTCGCTGCTCGACTACAACCGCGCGGGCGTGCCGCTCATCGAGATCGTCACCAAGCCCATCGAGGGCGCGGGCGAGCGGGCGCCCGAGGTGGCGCGCGCGTATGTGACCGCGCTGCGCGAGGTGCTCAAGTCCCTCGAGGTCTCCGACGTGAAGATGGAGCAGGGCTCGATGCGTTGCGACGTCAACGTGTCGCTGATGCCCAAGGGCGCCAAGGAATTCGGCACCCGCACCGAGACCAAGAACGTGAACTCGCTCAAGAGCGTCGAGGTCGCGGTGCGTTTCGAGATGCGTCGCCAGGCCGTGGTGCTGTCCTCGGGCGGCGAGATCCTGATGGAGACCCGCCACTTCCACGAGACCGACGGCACCACCTCGTCAGGCCGCATCAAGGAGACCGCCGAGGACTACCGCTACTTCCCCGAGCCCGACCTCGAGCCCATCGCGCCCGACGCCGCCTGGGTCGAGGAACTGCGCGGCACCATCCCCGAGTACCCGTGGCTGCGCCGCGCCCGCATCCAGTCCGACTGGGGCCTGTCCGACGAGGTGTTCCGCGATCTGGTCAACGCCGGCGCGCTCGACCTGATCATCGCGACCGTCGACGCGGGCGCCTCGGTCGACGCCGCCCGCTCCTGGTGGGTCGCCTACCTCACCGAAAAGGCCAAGGAGAGCCAGGTTTCGCTCGAGGACCTGCCCATCACCCCCAAGCAGGTCGCCGAGGTGGCCGGGCTCGTCGAGGCCAAGACCATCAACAACAAGGTCGCCAAGCAGGTCGTCGACTTCGTCCTCGCCGGTGAGGGCGAGCCCGCCCAGATCGTCGAGACCAAGGGCCTGGGCATGGTCTCCGACGACTCCGCCCTGCAGTCCGAGGTCGAGAAGGCCCTCGCCGCCAACCCCGACATCGCCGAGAAGATCCGCTCCGGCAAGGTCCAGGCGGCCGGCAAGGTCGTCGGCGACGTCATGAAGGCCACCCGCGGTCAGGCCGACGCCGCCCGCGTCCGCGAACTCGTGCTGGCCGCCTGCGGCGTAGCGGGCTGATCCAGCCCCAGGCACGATCGGCCGCTGCGTGTCGGCGGCGCTGACCGCGACACGTGCGGCTGGGGGCCGACCGGCGACAATCGGTGGCGCGCAGTGACTTCGCGTGCCGCTGGGTGGACTCCACTCACCGAACTCGGATCGGTGGCGCGCAGTGACTTCGCGTGCCGCCGGGTGGACCCCACCCACCGAACTCTCGTGCTCGGGGCGCGCGGCACCAGCCGCGCGCCCCGAGCGTTCTGAGTGATCATGAGCTTGACCCTCACACCGTGTGAGGCCCGAGCCTGGAGGAGTCATGTTCAGTATCGGAGACTTCGCCAGGTTCGGATCGGTGTCGGTGCGAATGCTGCACCACTACGACGAGATCGGGCTGCTACCGCCGTCCGAGGTCGACCCGTACTCGGGCTATCGGTTCTATGCGGCCGATCAGCTCGCCCGGCTCAACCGCATCGTCGCGTTGAAGGATCTCGGCTTCACTCTGCAACAGGTGGCCGAGATGCTCGACGGTCAGCTGTCCGCGGAACGGTTGCACGGCATGCTGCAACTGCGTCGCGCCCAGCTGGCCAATCAGGTGGCCGCGGACACCGCGCGACTCCAGTCCGTCGAGGCGAGGCTCCTGCGTATCGAAAGGGAGGGCGTCATGCCCGAGCAGGAAATCGTCGTGAAATCCCTGGCCCCCACGCTCGTCGCCGAAATGAGCGACGTGGCGGCCGAATCCGGGGAGGCCGCCGTCGGCCCGATCATCGAGCGGCTCTACCAGCGGCTGGGGACGTCGATCCCCGAGGCGGGACTCACCATCACCGGTGCGCCGGTCGTGTATTACGAAGAGCTGGAAGCGGGTCTGCGCGTCCACGTCGCCCACCAGGTCGCGGGCGCCGCCACCCCCGGCACCCCGTTCGAGCTGCGCGAGCTGCCCGCGATCACCCAGGCCGCCACCCTCGCCCACCGCGGCAAACTGTCGGAACTGTGCGTGTCCTTCGAGGCCATGGGCCGCTGGGCCGACGAGAACGGTTACGCCCCTTGCGCTCCCATCCGCGAGGTCTACCTCAACGCCCCCGGCGACCCCGCCTCCGCCGAATGGGTCATCGAACTGCAGATGCCGGTCGAACAGGCCGCTCGAGCCTGAGCCGGAATTCCGACCCCGCGCCGGAAAGCGCAGCGGCGCACAGCGAGTGCTGTGCGCCGCAGCGTGAGCCTGTGGCTAGTCCGGACCGTTGCTGCCGTCACCCTTGTTCGGCGGCGGGATCCGCACCACGCGATCGTCGTACTGGTTCGGATTGCCGTCGGGCTTGTTCACGGTGCCGACCCAGATATTGCCGTCGCCGCCGATCGCCGCGCCGTCGAGGCGGCCGTACTTGTCCTGCGCCAGCAGCGATGGCGCCGCTGTCACCGCGTGGGTGTTCTTGTCGGCCATGGCGATGGCCAGCGCCTTCTGATTGGTCATGGAGATCGCGACCGCATCCGTGGCGGCCGCGCAGCCCGCGACGCCCGGGTGATCGGGCCAGGTCCACGCCTTCACCGCCACACCGTCGGCGCCGATCCGCTGCAGCCGGTCCTCGGTGGCGGTGCGGTCGGTGATCCAGATCGACCCCTTGCCGTCCGAGCACACGCCGCCCGCCACCCCGATGCCGGACACCATCACCTCGGCGGCCGCACCGGGCGCGGGGGCGTTGACGCTCAGCAGCTTCCCGGCCAGCGAGCCGGTGTCACCGGCGAGTGCCGGGTTGCCCGCGTCACCGGTGAGCACCAGCATGCGGTCGGGCGCCGTGAAATCGATCGACCCGCGATTGCCGTTGGCGCCCTTCGGGATTCCGGTCAGGATCGGCTTGGGCGCGCCGCCGTCGGTGGAGATGCGCACCACCCGGTTGTCGCTCGGTGTCGTCACGTACGCGTAGACCAGGCCGTCCTCGCCGTAGGTGGGCGACAGCGCCAGCCCGGTCACGCCGCCGTCTCCGGCCGGGTCGACCTCCACCTTCGCCACTTCCACCGGCGCGGGCGGCTCGCCCTCGTCGGTGGCGACCACCTTCAGGATCCGCCCCGTGGTGCGCTCGGCCACCAGTGCGCTGCCGCCGTCGGGCAGCGCGACCAGACCGCCGGTGGTGTCCAGGCACGAGACCACCACGGCCAGATCGGGATCCACGCACGGCAGATCCGGACGCTTGGCATTGCTCGGCGGCGTCTTGGGGGTGGTGGTCTTGGGCTCGGCGTCCTGCCAGGTCGGCTCGGTGGTGAACGGGCTGGAGGCGCGATCGTCGAAGCGCGCGCACCCCGACAGCAGCACCGCGCCGAGCGTCATGCCCAGCACGACCCACCCGGCGCCCGCGCGGACCATCCGTGCACCCACCCCGACACGGTCAGCGGCAACCAGACTCATGGTGGAGACGTTACGGAAAACCTGCTGTCACCGCTCGGACGGGGTGTCGCAAAAAGGCGTGCCGTGGCGAAACACTCCACCCTGGCGTGAATCGGTCAGCGGACACGCCCGCGTTCTGCCGGGTGCCGGACGGTTGCGGCTAATACTCTGGCCCGGGTGACGAACAAGCCGAACGAGCCGTCCGCCGCGGCGGGCGACGCCACGCCCGCAGCTCCGCGCCCGGCCGGTGCACCGGTCCGCAGCCCCTTCGACTCGCCGACCGAGCAGTTCGCCGCCTCGTCCGGCGCGCAGGCCACCGAGACGATCGCGCCGCCCGCCGACCCCCTCGGTCAGGCCGCCGAGCAGACCGGCCAGGCCACCGAGCAGACCGGCCAGGCCACCGAACAACTCGGCCAGGTCGGCGGCCTGGCGACCGAGAAGATCGCGCCGCAGAAGGTCGGTCACGGCACCGAGCGGAATCTGCCGCGCACCGACGAGGAACTCGGCCTCGATCTGGACGTCCCGCTCTACTCGCAGGTCAACAACGCCATCCCGGGCGCGGCCGACAGCAGCACCGCCGAGCCGTCCCCGACCTACTCCTTCGCGAGCATCCCCGCGGCCCCGGCCGCGCCCCCGGAGAACAACGGCCGCCGCCGTCGCGACGACCGCCGCGGCACCCTGGACCTCGGACTCCTCTTGCTGCGCTTGGTCGTCGGCGGCACGTTCATCTACCACGGCCTGCAGAAGGCCTTCGGCTGGTTCCACGGACCCGGCTTCGACGGCATCAAGACCTCCATGGAAGGCGGCGGCTGGAAGCACGTCGACCTGGCCGCGCCCATGCTCATCGCGGGCGAGCTCGGCGGTGGCGTGCTGGTCGTGATCGGCCTGGCTACGCCGCTGGCCGCGGGCGCGCTGCTCGCGGTGATCCTGGACGCGTGGATGTGGAAGCAGGGCATGGTTCCCGGTTTCCAGTACTCCGCCAAGACCAACTCGGTCGAGATCGACTCGATCCTGGTCGGCCTCACCACCGCGCTCATCCTCACCGGCCCCGGCCGCTACTCGATCGACCGCAACCGCGCCTGGTCCACCCGCCCGTTCCTGGGCTCTATGGCCGCGTTCGTCGCGGCGGTGGCCACGGCCATCCTGGTCTATATCTACCTGCACGGCGGCAACCCGCTCACTGGTGTCGGCCCGTTCAAGTAGCGGCCGCGGCCGCGGACGGTGTGGCCATAGGCTCGAAAAACCAAGCGGCCGGGCTCGATCCACTGGATCGAGCCCGGCCGCTTCGTATCCGGGGTGCGGGGCGGGGGCCCCGCGGATCTCCTCGAGGAGTGTGGGGGCTTGCCCCCCCAGCCTCACTGGCGTGCGGTCCAGGCTTCCCACTCTTGGAAGGTCTCCTGGTGGAGCTGGAGCACCCGGCTCGACTTCGCGTCGATCTCGCGCTGCAGCAGCGCCCGGTGCGCCCCGATCCGAACCTGCTCCTCGGGAGTCGCCATGAACTCGGCATTGTCGAGGTCACGCACCTCGGCCGCGAGGGCCTCGGCGTCGGCGAGCAATTCGCGGGCCTCGGCATTGCGGGCGTCGGAGCGATGCAGCATCGCCGTGTAGTCGGCCAGCATGGATTCGGCCTTGCCGACGAATTCGGTCTCGGCCTGGCCGATGTATTCGATTGTCATTCCCTTGCTTTCTCGATTACGGCACGCGCCGGACGGCACCCTTGTCGGCGGAGGTGGCGAGCGCGGCGTACGCGCGCAGCGCGGTGGTGACCGGGCGCTCCCGGTTCACCGGCTGCCACGGCCGCTCGGAGGCTTCCATCTTCACGCGGCGCTCCGCGAGAACGTCCTCGGGAACCAGCAATTCGAGCGCGCGGGTGTGCACGTCGATGCGGATGCGGTCACCGTTCTCGATGAGTCCGATGGATCCGCCGCCGGCGGCCTCCGGGGACATGTGGCCGATGGACAGGCCCGAGGTGCCGCCGGAGAAGCGGCCGTCGGTGATCAGTGCGCAGACCTTGCCCAGGCCCACGCCCTTCAGGAACGACGTGGGGTGCAGCATCTCCTGCATGCCCGGACCGCCGCGAGGACCCTCGTAGCGGACCACGACGACGTCGCCGGGCTGGATCTCCTTGCCCAGGATCTTGGAGACCGCCTCCTCCTGGGACTCGACCACCACGGCCGGGCCCTCGAAGGTGAACAGGTCCTCGTCGATGCCGGCCGTCTTGAGGATCGCGCCGTCGGGAGCGATATTGCCGCGCAGCACGCACAGGCCGCCCTCGACGGTGTACGCGTTCGGGACGTCGCGGATGCAGCCGCCCTCGGCGTCGGTGTCCAGCGAGGACCAGCGGTTGGCGGTGGAGAACGGCTCGGTGGTGCGGACCCCGCCGGGCGCGGCGTGGAACAGCTGCACGGCCTCGTCGGACGCCTTGCCCGAGCGCACGTCCCAGGTGTCGAGCCACTCGTCGAAGGAGGCGGTGTGCACGGTGGTCACGTCGGTCTCCAGCAGCCCACCGCGGCGCAGCTCGCCGAGGATGGCCGGGATGCCGCCGGCGCGGTGCACGTCCTCCATGTGGTAGTCGGAGTTGGGGGAGACCTTCGACAGGCAGGGCACGCGACGCGAGATCTCGTCGATGGTCTGCAGATCGAAGTCGATCTCACCCTCCTGCGCGGCGGCCAGGGTGTGCAGCACGGTGTTGGTGGAACCGCCCATGGCCACGTCCAGCGCCATGGCGTTGCGGAAGGCCTTGGCGTTGGCCACGTTCCGCGGCAGCACCGAGGCGTCGTCGTCGCGGTACCAGCGGGTGGCGATGTCCACGATGACCTTGCCGGCCTTCTGGAACAGCGCGCGGCGGGCCTCGTGGGTGGCCAGGGTGGAGCCGTTGCCCGGCAGCGCCAGGCCCAGCGCCTCGGTGAGGCAGTTCATCGAGTTGGCGGTGAACATGCCCGAGCAGGAGCCGCAGGTCGGGCAGGCGGAGCGCTCGACCTCGCCGAGGCCCTCGTCGCTGACGGCCTGCGAGGCGCTGGCGGAGATAGCGGTGATCAGGTCGGTCGGGGCCTGCGCGACGCCGTCCACGATCACGGCCTTGCCGGCCTCCATCGGGCCGCCGGAGACGAACACGGCCGGGATGTTGAGCCGCATGGCGGCGTTCAGCATGCCGGGGGTGATCTTGTCGCAGTTGGAGATGCACACCAGCGCGTCGGCGGTGTGGGCGTTGGCCATGTACTCCACCGAGTCGGCGATGATCTCGCGCGAGGGTAGCGAGTACAGCATGCCGCCGTGACCCATGGCGATGCCGTCGTCGACGGCGATGGTGTGGAATTCGCGCGGGACGCCACCGGCCGCCCGCACCGCCTCGGCCACGATCTCGCCGACGTCCTTCAGGTGCACGTGGCCGGGTACGAACTGGGTGTAGGAGTTCGCGATGGCGACGATCGGCTTCCCGAAGTCGGAGTCGGTGAGGCCGGTCGCGCGCCAGAGCGAGCGAGCGCCCGCGGCATTGCGTCCGACGGTGGTGGTGCGTGAGCGAAGCGGTGGCATTGGTCCTCGGTTCGTGTCGCAGGGGGCTGTTGAGCGACTGTCCGGTGGCTCACGACACGAGAATTCGGGTCTCGCGACGTTCCTCCGGCGGGAATCAACGTTACTCCCGGCCTATGACCCCGATTACCGCCGGTGGAAACTCCGCACCCCCGAAACGCCTACGACTTGCCGGATTCGCCCTCGGTCTCGGTGCCGTCGGTGTGAGATTCGTCCGCTTCGACCGGTTCGTCGGTTTCCTCCGGCTCCTGGGCGAACGGGTCCGGGATGCGCCCGCCCGAGGCGTCCACGAGGTCGGCGAGCCGGTTGTAGCCGACTGCGGGCAAGGTCACATCGGTGTCGTCGGCCAGGTGCAGCCGCAGGTACCCGCGCTTGGGGATGACCAGCCCGCGTACGTCGGCCCAGTCGATGTGCCGGGAGCCGAACAGGGTGCGGGTGTCGATGCCGTTGTCCGAGACGGTGGTCCGGGTCCGCTCGATCCACACCACCAGCGCGGCCGGGATCGCGAACAGGATCCACAGCACCTTGGGCGCCCCGAAGAACGGGAAGGCCACGGAGAACAGCAGGATGAACACCCCGAGGTGAGCGAGCCGGGGGATGCGGATCACGCGACCCGCGTCCGATTCGGCACCGGGCGTGTGGGACGATCGAGCAGGTGGCACGGACTGATGCTGTGAGGACACACCCACATCCTCGCATCATGGTGAACGGACCCGAACAACCGCACTGTCTCACATAATGAGACCCCATAGGTCAGCTGTTTGACTGAACGACTAGCGCGCGCATACCGTCGAGCGCGTGAATCGAATCGAGTTGCTCGTAATCGGCCGGCGCGTCCAGCGCTGAGCCGACGACTGTAGGTCCATTACGTCAGCTCGCAGCTGCGACGCGCCACCCTCGAACAGCCCATGGCTGTCGGGGGCTTTTTTGTGTTCAGGCAAGTCCACGACTGGAACGACAAGCAGTAAGGAACCAAGACGGTGAGCGCACCTACCGCACGGCCCGGGCCCTCGGCCCGCAAGCCGGCGCCTTCGGCCACTCAGCCGACCGCGGCTCCGGCCGCGACCCCGAACCGCCGCCAGGTCCCGCCCGAGCGGGTCACCGGCGCGCAGTCGGTCGTCCGTTCGCTCGAGGAACTGGACGTCGACACGGTATTCGGTATTCCGGGCGGTGCGATTCTTCCCGTCTACGACCCGCTCTTCGATTCCACGAAGGTTCGCCACGTGCTGGTCCGCCACGAGCAGGGCGCGGGTCATGCCGCGACCGGCTACGCGCAGGCCACCGGCAAGGTGGGTGTGTGCATGGCCACGTCCGGTCCGGGCGCGACCAACCTGGTCACCCCGATCGCGGACGCGCAGATGGACTCGGTGCCGCTGGTCGCCATCACCGGCCAGGTCGGCCGTTCGCTGATCGGCACCGACGCCTTCCAGGAAGCCGACATCTCCGGCATCACCATGGCGTGCACCAAGCACAACTTCCTGGTCACCGACCCGATCGACATCCCGCGGATGATCGCCGAGGCGTTCCACATCGCCTCCACCGGCCGTCCCGGCGCGGTGCTGGTCGACATCCCGAAGGACGTGCTGCAGGCGCAGACCACGTTCTCGTGGCCGCCGGAGATGAAGCTGCCCGGCTACCGTCCGGTCACCAAGCCGCACGGCAAGCAGGTCCGCGAGGCCGCCCGCATGATCATGGAGTCCAAGGCTCCGGTGCTCTACGTCGGCGGTGGCGTGATCAAGGCCGACGCCTCGGCCGAGCTGCTGGAACTGGCCGAGCTGACCGGCATCCCGGTCGTCACCACCCTGATGGCGCGCGGCGCGTTCCCCGACACCCACACCCTCAACATGGGTATGCCGGGTATGCACGGCACCGTGGGAGCCGTTGCGGCGCTGCAGCGTTCGGACCTGCTGATCACCCTGGGCGCGCGTTTCGACGACCGCGTCACCGGCCAGCTGGACTCGTTCGCGGTTGGCGCCAAGGTGATCCACGCCGACATCGACCCCGCCGAGATCGGCAAGAACCGCCATGCCGACGTGCCGATCGTGGGTGACTGCCGCGAGGTCATCACCGAGCTGATCGAGACCCTGAAGGCCGACCCGGCCACCGGCGGCAAGACCCCGCTGCTGGACCTGACCGAGTGGTGGGGCTACCTGAGCGGTATCCGCGATGCCTACCCGCTGGGATGGAAGACCCCGTCGGACGGTTCGCTGTCGCCGGAGTTCGTGATCGAGAAGCTGGGTCAGCTGGCCGGTCCCGAGGCGATCTACTGCGCCGGCGTCGGCCAGCACCAGATGTGGGCCGCGCAGTTCATCAAGTACGAGAACCCGCGCACCTGGCTGAACTCGGGCGGTCTGGGCACCATGGGCTACGCGGTGCCCGCGGCCATGGGCGCCAAGATGGGCATGCCGGACTCCGAGGTCTGGGCCATCGACGGTGACGGCTGCTTCCAGATGACCAACCAGGAGCTGGCCACCTGTGCCGTCGAGGGCGTGCCGATCAAGGTCGCGCTGATCAACAACGGCAACCTGGGCATGGTCCGCCAGTGGCAGACCCTGTTCTATGAGCAGCGCTACTCCAACACCGACCTGGGCACCCACACCCTGCGGATCCCCGACTTCGTGAAGCTGGCGGAAGCGCTGGGCTGCCACGGTATTCGCGTGGAGAAGGAAGAGGACGTGGAGGCCGCGATCCGCGAGGCGCAGTCGATCAACGACCGTCCCGTGGTGATCGACTTCATCGTCGGCAAGGACGCGCAGGTGTGGCCGATGGTCGCCGCCGGCACGTCGAACGACGAGATCATGGCCGCGCGCGGCATCCGCCCGCTGTTCGACGACGACGAGCAGGCCTCCGAGCCGGCCGTCATCCACGAGGCCATGTCGCACGAGAAGGCTTCGCTGGCCGCCCACGAGCGCGCCTCCCAGAAGGGGACCGAGGAATGACCACCACCCACACCCTCTCCGTGCTGGTGGAGGACAAGCCCGGCGTGCTGGCCCGCGTGGCCTCGCTGTTCTCCCGGCGTGGCTTCAATATCCAGTCGCTCGCGGTCGGTGGCACCGAGATCCCGGAGATCTCGCGCATGACCATCGTGGTGACCGTGGAGGACCTGCCGCTCGAGCAGGTCACCAAGCAGCTCAACAAGCTGGTCAATGTCATCAAGATCGTGGAGCAGGACACCGATTCCTCGGTCGCCCGTGAACTGATCCTGGTGAAGGTGCGCGCCGACGCGAGTGTGCGCACCCAGGTGATCGAGGCCGTGAACCTGTTCCGCGCCAAGGTGATCGACGTGTCGCCCGACGCGCTGACCATCGAGGCCACCGGCACCCGCTCCAAGCTGGACGCGCTGCTGCGCATGATGGAGCCGTACGGCATCCGTGAGATCGTGCAGTCCGGTGTTGTCGCCGTGGGCCGCGGACCCAAGTCCATCACCGCGACCCGATAAAGCCCGCGATAACCGCTGGCCCGATACTTCTCACTAACCAAACAATCTGAAGGGAACCACTGTGGCAGTCGAGATGTTCTACGACGACGATGCCGATCTGTCGATCATCCAGGGCAAGAAGGTCGCCGTGATCGGCTACGGCAGCCAGGGCCACGCCCACTCGCTGAGCCTGCGCGACTCCGGCGTCGACGTGCGCATCGGCCTCAAGGAGGGCTCGAAGTCCCGTGCCAAGGCCGAAGAGGCCGGCCTGACCGTCGGCACCCCCGCCGAGGTCTCCGAGTGGGCCGACGTGATCATGGTCCTCGCGCCCGACACCGCGCAGGCCTCCATCTTCACCAACGACATCGAGCCGCACCTGAAGGACGGCGACGCGCTGTTCTTCGGCCACGGCCTGAACATCCACTTCGGTCTGATCAAGGCTCCGGCCAACGTCACCGTCGGCATGGTCGCCCCCAAGGGCCCCGGCCACCTGGTGCGTCGCCAGTTCGCCGACGGCAAGGGCGTTCCGGCCCTGATCGCCATCGACCAGGACCCGACCGGCACCGGTCAGGCGCTGGCCCTGTCCTACGCCAAGGGCATCGGCGGCACCCGAGCGGGCGTCATCAAGACCACCTTCAAGGAAGAGACCGAGACCGACCTCTTCGGTGAGCAGGCCGTGCTCTGCGGTGGCACCGAGGAACTGGTCAAGACCGGTTTCGAGGTCATGGTCGAGGCCGGTTACGCGCCGGAGATGGCCTACTTCGAGGTCCTGCACGAGCTCAAGCTGATCGTCGACCTGATGTACGAGGGCGGCATCGCCCGCATGAACTACTCGGTCTCCGACACCGCCGAGTTCGGTGGCTACCTGTCGGGCCCGCGCGTCATCGACGCCGGCACCAAGGAGCGCATGAAGGCGATCCTGACCGACATCCAGGACGGCACCTTCGTCAAGCGCCTGGTCGCCAATGTCGAGGGCGGCAACAAGGAGCTCGAGGGTCTGCGCAAGGCCAACGCCGAGCACCCGATCGAGGTCACCGGCGCGCAGCTGCGCAGCCTGATGAGCTGGGTCGACCGCCCGATCACCGAAACCGCGTAAGGTTTCGCGGCCTCGACGACCCGCCGGACTCTGGTGTCCGGCGGGTCGTTTCGTGTCGAGAGTCGACGGCACACGTCGGATTACCATGGGCGATGTCCCGTCCTCGACCTGAACCGACGTGTGAGAGGTGCCGGTGACCGTATCGCCCGCAGACGACAACATCCGGTACCTGACGGCCGAGGAGTTTCTCGCCGCCGAACCGGACGGGTTCAGTGAGACCGCCGGGGACATCGAGATCGTGGATGGCCGGCTGATCCGGCTCATGTCACAGAGCGAGGCGCACAGCAGGATCGTGCGGCGTCTGGCCGCCGCGATCGAAGACGCGCGCGACCCTTCGGGCCCGTGTCTGCGGGTGGCTTCCGATGTCGCTGTACGACTTCCGGATGCCGAGGACACTCGCGCCGACCGCCGTCTCAATATCCGCTACCCCGATATCTTCGTGCGCGATTGTGAGCCCTACGACGTCAACACGGTTCGCGATCACATCCACCTGGCGGCCGAGGTGATCTCGGGGGATACCGTCGACACCGATACCGGCGTCAAACGGGTGTTGTACGCGCTTGCTGGAATTCCCGTCTACCTGATCATTCATCTCGACAAGACGTGGGAAGCAATCGATCGCATCGAGGAGTACCGCCTCGACTGGTCGGGTAAGCGCTACGTTCCTCATCGTGTCCACCACGCAGGCCTGATCCTCGACCGTCCCGTCACGCTGGCCGTGACATTCGAAGCGCTCCAGACGTCGTGACCCCTGAATTGGTGCGAGGAAAGCGGCGATGGCCCGCCAGGATCGCTCCTGGCGGGCCATCGCTGTTCGCGCGTGAAGGAGGAACGCGCGGGTCTTTGTCCCGGGGCTTACCAGCTGCCACTGTGTGGCAGCATGTGCCGCCACCAGCAGTCGTTGTCGTTGCGGTGAGGGCGATTCCAGTCGTCGCGATCCCGATCGCGCCACCAGGCGTCCCGATCCCGGTCGCGGTCGTGACCGCGGTCCCGGTCCCACCAGGGGTTGTTCTGCTGATGCGGCCAGACGACGTCGGCGGGCGCGTTGTCGACGGGCACCTCGGCACTCGCCGGAATCGTCACCGCCGCAAGCGGAATCACAGCGATGGCACCGGCAACGGCCACGCGAGCCGCCGTCCGGCGTAGAAATGTCTGCTTCATGGTTTGCAACTGTGCCCCAGTAACCTCCATCCGGGGAATGGATTTCCTGTGAATTCAGGGCCGAATGGTCCTCATGAATGACATTCACCCCGAGACACCCTGAAACTCGTTGCACGGCAACGGCCCCGCAGGAATTCTCCCGCAGGGCCGTTCGCAATTCGACTGTGGCAGTGGATCAGTAGTGCGTGCCGCCGTCGATCCGGATCTCGGTGCCGGTGATGAACGCGCCGTCATCCGACGCCAGCATGGCGACGACGCCGGCCACGGTGTCGGGCGAAGCGAAGCCCTGACCGATGCCGGGGGCCAGCTTCATGAACAGGCTCAGGTCGGCGTCCGCGGGCAGACCCGGGCCCTTGCCGCTGGTCATATCGCTCGAAATCGACCCCGGCGCAACAGCGACCACACGCAGGCCCTGCTTGGAGTACTCGGCGGCCAGCGCGTGGGTCATGGACATGATGCCGCCCTTGGACGCGGCGTACGCGGACATGTACGGGTGCGCGAAGAACGCGGACGTGGAGGTGAAGTTGACGATCACACCCTTGTCCGACGCCAGCAGCTGCGGCAGCGACTCCTTGATCATCAAGAAGGTGCCCGTCAGATTGATGGCGATAATCTTGTTGAAATCCTCGACCGGCTGCTCATGCGTATGCGCCGACCGCAGAATCCCCGCCGCATTGATCAGCGCGTCGATCCCGCCGAGCGCCTCGGTAGCCGCAGCCACCCCAGCCTTCACCGACGCCTCATCGGAGATATCCACGGTCAGGGTCGTAAGCCGATCCCCATTCCCGTTCTCCGCAGCCTGCTTGGCAGTCTCCGCAAGCCCCGCCTCATTGACGTCGGCCCCCACAACCTGCCCACCCTCGGCCAGGATCCGGTGCACGGTAGCGCGCCCAATCCCCGACCCGGCCCCGGTGATCACTACTCGACGCCCGTCAAAACGCTCCATTGCGACTCTCCTTAGCTATGTTCCAGCCTCTATGAGACACGTTACGCCCATGTGGCACGTCATGCCAGACTGGCATCCCGTCGACTAGGATTGGTTCAACCAGCCCGCCCAAAGGAGGTGAAAATGTCCGCCCACCCCATGGTCCGCCCCACCCTCGCCGAACGCCGCAAACAAGAAACCCGCATGGACATAGCCCGAACCGCAGCGCGCTTGTTCGCGGAACACGGCACCTCCGAGGTAACGGCCGAACAGATCGCCTCCGAATCCGGCGTGGCATTGCGCACCTTCTACCGCTACGCCCGCACCAAGGAAGAAGCGGTAGAACCTCTCCTGGCCACCGGCGCCCAACGCTGGCTCGAGCTGGTAGCCGCCGGCCCCCACCGCCTCCCCACCCTCCCCGAACTCGAAGCGGCCATCCAAACCTCCCTCACCTTCGACGGCGCCCTCGAAGACCTCGAAATCACCCGAGGCCTCATCCATGCCATGGACGACGACCCCGCCCTCCGCACCGTCTGGCACCGCATCAACCTGGAAGGTGAACGCGACCTGCTCCGCGTCCTCACCGATTTGGCCGGCCCAACAGCAGATCCCTTGCGGCTCCGCCTCCTCGCGGCAGCTTCGGCGGGCGCGATCCGAATCGCGGTGGAGCAGTGGGCATCCGACCGCGCGCCCGCCACCGGAGCGGGATCCCCAGCAGACCTGGCGGTTCGGTCCCTGCGCGCTCTCGCCGGCGGAATCGGTCACTGAATCTGCCGTCCTTCTGACAATTCGTAACGCCCACCGGTTCCGAGCGAATTCCTCGCTAGAGTTCTCGTTCTTGTCGGCGTTCTCGAGCAGGGGTGACCATGGTGGAAGAGTGGATGTTCGACGTCCCCACAACGGGGACCAAGCATCTTCCGCCGGATTCGCGCTACATGGAGGCTCTGAGTAGCCAGGGCTACGGCTTCGAGGCCGCGATCGCCGACCTCGTCGACAACTCGATCGATGCCGGCGCCAAGGATGTCGTCATCCATTTCCTGCGGTCGGGAGACCGTTTGGTGAGCCTGCTCGTCATCGACGACGGCTGCGGAATGACCGAGGACGAGCTCGATGTCGCGATGACCGTAGGCGGTCGCCGGAACTATGGCAGCAAAGCGCTGGGCATGTTCGGCACCGGTCTGAAGTCCGCCTCCTTGAGCCACGCCGCGGCCGTCACGGTGGTCAGTCGTACCCGGACCTCGCGGCCGGTCGGGCGTCGGTGGGCAATGGAGCACGCGCTCAACGGATTCCAGTGCGACATCGTCGAGCCGATGTACGCGCAGTCCCTGATCGACCGCTACGCCGACCGGCCGATCACGTGGCAGGGCACGGTGATCCGATGGGATGGCGTCAAGAACTTCCCGCAGAACGGATCGGGTGGCCAGACCGACCGCTACCTGCAGCGCACGATCAACAAGCTCGGCATGCACCTGGGACTCCAGCTGCACCGCTTCCTGGAGCGCGACGACTTCAACATTACCGTGGCGGTCGAGGACATCGACACGGGCACTGTCTACATGGACTTCGGTGTCCTGCCGCTCAATCCGTTCGGCTATCCCGTTTCGGGGCGCCCCGGCTACCCGCGCACCTTCACCGAGAAGGCGGGGGAGGGGTCGTCGGTGCAGTTCACCGCGCACATCTGGCCTCCGAAGTCCTCCCTCGACGAGTACCGAGCCATCGGCTCGCTGATGAACCGCCAGGGCTTCTTCTTCTACCGCCATGATCGTCTCGTTCAGGCGGGCGGCTGGAACAACTTCCGACAGCCGGAGCAGCACTTGTCCCCGGCGCGAGTCGCGATCGACATCCCGGACGGTCTCGACAGCCTCATCCGCTTGACGGTCAAAAAGGACGGCGTCGACGTCGCGCCTCAGCTCTTGTCTGAACTCGAGAGCGCCGTCGACGAGCAGGGCATGCCGTTCACCCAGTTCGTCGCGGACGCGGAGGCGACCTATCGGGAATCACGGAAACGATCCGGCGCGACTCGGAAACCGGTCATTCCGCCTGGGCGAGGGGTAGATCCGACGGTTCGTGAGGTCATCGAGGACGAGCTGCCGATTCTCCCGGGCGAGGAGCCGATCGACTTCCGCTGGGCCGCACTCGAGGGTGATGTCTTCTTCGACCTGGATCGCGAAGGCCGAACGATATACCTGAACAAGCGCTTTCGAAACGCGCTGCTCGGCGGTCGCCGCGGCGGGATGAACGATGCGCCGATGATCAAGTCATTGTTGTTCCTCTTGATGCACAACGTGTTCGAGAAGGAGTACAGCGGCAGCCGGGAGAAGGACAACCTGCAGCTCTGGCAGTCGATCCTGTTCACGGCCGCGACCGCCGAGGAGAAACGGATGAGCAACGATGGATGACGGCCTATCCCTGGTGCTGTCCTGGTCGGACGTCGACTACTACTTAAGTAGAGGCGAGGCTGCGAGCATCGTTCTGTCGTCGCCGGGCTCAAGCCCGCTGATCGTCTACGAGATCAACGGCGACGGCGTGGTCCTGTTCGTCGAGCTGGTCAATCGCGCCGCCCTGCCGCGGTCTCCGTTGCCGGCGGTCGTCGTCGATCGGGTCTCCCATCACGGCACGACGATGGCCCGGATCCGCACTACGCGACCTGAACTCATGCGGGACTTCCACGACCTGATCGCCGCGATCGCCGATCGGCTGCTGCGGGACCACCACACTTTGTCGACTGCGTTCGGCGAGACCATTCAATCCTGGTCGGCGTTGCTCGATCGTGGTCGTCTGGCGAATCGGCAACGCAGCATCGGGCTGCTCGGTGAGCTCACCGTGTTGCGCTCGTTGGTGGACACCCATGGCTGGGACGAGGCTCTGCGCGCCTGGGGCGGTCCTTTCGACGAGGAGCACGATTTCGTTCTCGGCGCCGTGGGTATCGAGGTCAAGACGACTGCCGCCGAGGCGCGTCGGCACACGATCAACGGGCTGGATCAGTTGACACCCGCAGTCGGACAGTCATTGTGGGTGGTGTCGGTTCAGCTGACCCGCGGGGGACCGGGCGGGCGGACATTGGGGGAGGCGGTCGAGGCGCTCACACAGTCGGCGAGCACTGAGAACGCCTCGGCGCAGTCGCGTTTCGAGCAGGCGCTCGCGGCCTCGAAGGTCGACCGTGAGAGTGGGGACGAGGATCGGTGGATCCTGCGGAACGAGCCCTTGATCGTCGCTGCTGCCGACGTGCCGCGGATCTCCGTGGAGCACCTCGATTCCGATGCTCGTGCCCGAATCTCAGCGGTGCGGTACGACATCGACTTCGCCGGACTGCCGCCTGCCGCCGACCCGCCCGTCGATCCCGTATCGCTGCGCCTGCCCTGAGCCTCTAGGAACGAATCATCGTGAACCCGGACACCGCACGTCTGAAGCTGCACCGAGATGTGCTCGACGCCATCGGCACTCGCCCCCGACCGCTGGAACGGGCCCTCACCTACCACGCCGAAGACCTGCCCGAGCTGCAGCCGTTCGCGTCCGAGGCGGACTTCCACGCGGCGCTGCTGTCCTCGACCGCCACCGATCAGCTCGTGGAACTGTGGCGAAAGCAGCTGACCCACTGGGACTTCAAGTCTGTCGTCGAGTGGTCGCAGGAGGAGCCGCGTACCGCGCTCCGCCGCAGCGAGGTTTACCGTCTGCTCAGGATCCGGCCGGAGACCAGTGCGCTGCTGGATTCGTTCGTCCCGGTGTACGACGCCGCCGGGCCCGTGGTGATCAGCGACAAGTTCACGCCCTGGTACACCCCGCCACGGGAGGTCGGCCGATCCTTCTACTGGCCGGCGTATCGAAAGTTGTTGGAGAACAAGGGCTGGCCAGCACACGCGGTGGACGGCCTCGATGACGCCACCGACCGCGTGGTCGAGCGCCTCGCCGACCCCGCGGCAGATGCCGCGTACCAGGCCAAGGGCTTGGTGGTCGGCTACGTGCAGTCGGGCAAGACGGCGAACTTTACCGGTGTGATCGCCAAAGCAGTCGATGCCGGGTACCGGCTGATCATCGTGCTTGGCGGCACCCTGAACATGCTCCGCGCCCAGACCCAGCGCCGCCTCGACATGGAACTCATCGGCCGGGAGAACATTCTGCGCGGCGCGAACGAATACGAATCCGACTACGCCGACGACCCGGACTGGAGCAAGGGCAACTTCGTCTCGTTCGGCGCGATGCCCTCCCTGCTGGGAGCATTCGACATCGTCCGCATGACCACCCGCGACGACGACTACAAGAGTCTGCTCCAAGGCATCATGGCGCTCGAGTTCGAGAAGCGCGAACCGAGCTTGCCGCTGCACGACCAGCGCAACCTGCACCACTCGAACGCGCGTCTGATGGTGGTGAAGAAGAACAAGACGGTGCTCGGCAAGCTGGTCAAGGATCTGAACCGGATCAAGACCGACCTGCGGGAGATCCCGGTGCTCATTATCGACGACGAATCGGATGAGGCGTCGCTGAACACGACCAACATGGTCAAACCCAACGCGGAGCGCACGGCGATCAACCTGAAGATCTCCGAGCTGCTGCACCTGCTGCCCCGCGCCCAGTACGTCGGCTACACCGCCACCCCGTTCGCGAATGTTTTCGTCGACCCGTCCGACGCCGAGGATATCTTCCCCAAGGATTTCCTCATCTCCCTGCCCAGGCCGCAAGGCTATATGGGCGTCAGCGACTTTCACGACATCGACTCCGAGATCCCGCTCGATGAACGCGATTTCGCGAACTCGAACGAGAAGGCGCATGTCCGTGCCATCACGACCGCCGACGGGGATGACGACACCGACGAATTGCAGCGCGCGCTCGACATGTTCGTCCTGACCGCCGCGGTGAAGATCTACCGTGAGGACAACGACCCGAAAGCCCCCACCTACAAGCATCACACGATGCTGATCAACGAATCCCGCCTGACCGAGGACCACCGCGAACTCTCGGGCCGAATCACCCAGATGTGGTGGAACTCAGGCTATACCGGCCCCGCCGGCCACAACCGACTGCGCCGGATCTTCGACACTGACGTCGCCCCCGTTTCCGCGGCCCGCGCCGAAGGCTACGCCGACCCCGCCTCCTACGACGATCTGCAACGGTACGTCGGCGCGGCCTTCCAACGCATCGGCGGCGACGACCGCCCCATCATGGTGATCAACAGCGACAAGGAATTGGAAACCGGCGCAGCGGACTTCGACAAGCGCCCCATCTGGAAGATCCTCATCGGAGGCCAGAAGCTCTCCCGCGGCTTCACCGTCGAGGGCCTGACGGTCTCCTATTTCCGCCGCGCCACCAACAACGCCTCCACCATGATGCAAATGGGCCGCTGGTTTGGCTTCCGCCGAGGCTACCGCGACCTTGTCCGCCTCTACATCAGCCGCCAGCAGGCATTGGGGGGCAAGGAGGTTGACCTGTACCAGGCGTTCGAGGCGATCTGCCTGGACGAGGAGAAGTTCCGCGAGGAACTCCGGCAGTACTCGGTCCTGATCGACGGCGAACCCCAGGTGACCCCGGCACAGGTTCCGCCGCTGGTCTCACAGCATCTGCCGTGGCTGAGGCCGACCAGCGCGAACAAGATGTACAACGCCCAGTTGGTCGAAATCCGCTCGCCTGGTATGTGGCGCGAGCCCTTCGGATACCCGAGCCGCTCGGCTTCAGCTGATTTGCGACATAACACCGGCTTGTGGTCGCCGGTGTTCGACCGACTATCCACCGAGACAACCGATTACGCCTACAACTTCGCGGAGAAGGACGTCGTCCATCGCGTCACCGCCTTGACCGGCAGCCTCGCTCCCGACGAGTTCCTCTCCATCGTCCGTGGGATGCGTTGGCTCGTCCCAGGCATCTTCGATCCCCATATCGAATACCTGACTGAGATCACCCGAGGCTCCGCTGTCGACGAGTGGGTCGTCCTGGTCCCCCAAACAATGCGAGGCGCCACCAAGGAAATCATCCTCGGCGACGCCGGTCGACGCTTCACCCGCTGGGAACGAGCCCGCCGACGAGACCCCCTCTTCGGCGCGATCAGTACCAGCCGGCACCGCAGCATTGCGATGAGAATCGCCGGCGGCCTCCCTGATTCCGGTGACCCCAATACGGAAGCCCTGGCAGGTCCACATCGCGGCGCCCTCATGCTCTATCCGGTCGTCGAGCCGACTTTCAGCTCGGAGATCACTCCGGACGGCCACATCGACCCCGGTAAGGTCGTGATCGGCTTCGGCTTCGTCGCGCCCGCCGCCGCTCGTGCGGCTGACGACCGAGTCATCCGGTTCCGGACCATCGACTCGTCGAATGCGGTCATTGTCGACGTCCCTCATGCCATGGATTGATCCATGTCATCACGATCGATTAGTCATGGCGAGAGTTGACGACTCGCAGGCAGGGGTGTCGTGGTCGGTCTCGAGCCATCCCGCGCGGCGTCAGGCTGATCGGAATTCGTACCAGTGCATTGAAAGCCAGTTTCGCTGCTTGGGAGACGGTGTGATGCCGAACTGGCGTTCGTGAAGGTCGGCATATAGTGGGTAGGAACGTATTTCGGGTGCGACATCAATGATGTCGGAATCGTCGACCGCAATGAGTCCACGGTCGAAGAGGCTATGGAGGTCGCGGCGGAGCAGAATCCCACCATGTGGATCATGCCGGCCAACCTCGGCATAGCTGTAGAGGTGGCACGCCTCCAGCGCCGGTGCCGGCAGAGGACCTGAGAACGCGCAGCTCGCTCCATATCGCCGCAGAAGTTCCGCGCGGAAGCCTGCTTGCCCCAGCCGAACACGGACCGGCCGGATATCGTGACCGCCTCGGACCTGTGCGGCGGTTCTGTCGACCATCAGCAACGGATCGCCGCTCGCCGCGACCCGCACAGCTGTCGCGAACTCATTCCAGCGAAGTTCGCGAATACTGTTCTGGGACTTGGGACGGATGCACAAGTTACGGAGTTCGGCGGCTTGTAATGTGCCAGCGAGGTCCACCCACCCCTGGCTGTGATTCGAGCGGTACGTCGTGACCTCGGCGTCCTGCAGTTCAGGTTCATTGAAAAGGGCCTTGCAGTCGTAGCAGCGGAACGTCGGTTTCATCGTCGTTCGTCGTTCGATGTTGGTTCGGCGGCAGTCGCGGCACCGCGCGATTGGACGCCTTCCGATCCCCTTGTCGATTGACTCGATCACCGAGGCCCCGAGTAGCTCTTCCTCATCCCATACCGCGATGACGTCGCCAGGGCGGACCTGCCGGAAATTGGGGACGCGGGAGTCCCAACTGTAGTGCGACGATGCCACATCACTGTAGAGAACGCCACTGCTCAGGCGACGATAATCCGATTTGACAAGGACGAGCCATGCCCGTGTTTCAGAGGCGGTGTCGAGCATCTAACGCGTTCTCCTGGAGCATATTTGGATCGTCCGCCGGATCTCCGGCCCTATGCCAGAGGTTCAGTATGCCGCGCGTCAGCGTCCACTGCGAATAGGTGATGCGTCAGATTCAGGCAGTCATATTGAAGCCGCTGCTCCGCGGCATGCCGCGGAGCAGAAGGTCTTTGTTCGGCAGCATCAGCGATGCCGCCTGCTTGCGGCGATCCGTGTGCGGTCCGGGACGATATGGCCGGCCGCGACGAGCATGTCGTAGGCGGTTGCCTTGCGGCGGAATTCGCGCTCCACTCGTGGTGCCGTTGCCGTGTGCGATTGGCCTCGGTCAGCGACATCGGCGTCTCCGGAACCTCGTGCGTCCAGCCGGCTGGCCACACGTCGGGATCCGGTTTCTGCCCGAGTCTTTCGCGTTCGAGACGTTCCTGAATAGCCGCGACCGCCAGTCCCGCGTCCGGGACCGGCCGCCAGCACGTCAGGCCGATGACGGTCGCGCTCGTCAGGGCCAGGAAGGAACCGACGATGATGAAGGTCGTTATGGCCGACATCGCTGTCGCTGCTTTCTTTCGAGATGGAGAACGGCTGGCGTGAGCTACGCCCCGCACGACGGGGCGGTGGTCGACCTTTCCCAGTTGTTGCGATCTCTGCCCATTTGCCGATGGACGCGATCGTCGCAGCACTACAGCTGGTAGCACCCTAATCTCAACGCTGATGTACTGATCAGCTAGCGGCCTGGAATTCGGCGAAGCGTACGGCCAAACGGTCAGCGCCAGGTTTCTCCCTGTCCTTCGCGGGTACGAAGAGTCGGCGGCCGTGCATCTCTTGTATGCCATGACGTAGCATCGGCCCGTCGATCTCATCCAGCAAAGCTTGGTTGATGCGGACCTCGAAGTCGGGCGTAATTCCGAGAAAGTTCTCGTCGTACGCCGCATGGTGGATCTTGCACAGACTTAGTCCGTTATCGACAGTCGGACTGCCGTTCGGTTCGCCGTCGGCGATGATGTGGGCGGCGTCGAGGAGCTTGGCGTGCTTGAGATGACATACGGCACAGCGGCATTCGTAGGCGCGTAGGACACGGCCGCGGAACTCTGGTTGGTGTAGACGCTGTTTGGTGACCCGCTCGGCGTACTGGCGTTCCAGAGGCTGGAGTTTCAGGGGATCGCTGACCATGCGGAGGTCTTCGTTCAAGGCGATGAGAAACTGGCGGTTCGGTTGGTCGTCTGCGACGACGTAGACGCGTGGTACCGGGACGAAGACGCCGTCGGCGATCTTGCGCAGTAGGAGGAGCGGCAGTTTGTGGGTGAGGGCGGCGCGGAGCTTCTTATTGTCGCCCTCGACGCTGCCTTCGCGGTAGGCGTAGGCGAACAGGGAGTCGTGTAGTTCCTCGTCCGCGTACTTGCCTTTGGGGTCGGACAGGATCGACAGGGTTGCCAGCATGTCCTTGGGGTTGCGGATGCCGCGGTTGCGGTCGATGAGACGGTGGGTCTGGCCGTTGAGCGTGAAGTCCCACAGTTGTTCGCGGGTAACGACTCCGGTGTCTCCGACCAGTTCCTCCAGATGTAGGAAGATCTCCTCGCGGAGGATGGCCTCGGCATCCCTTTCCATGGTGGCAGTCTGCCATGGACCTAGGGCCAAGACTTGATCTTCAACGCATGCGTTTCAACGCTGTGTTCGTGGCGCTGTCGGCCATGCAGGCCAAGGCCTCGCGCCCGTGCTCCAGGATGGCGGCGAGGGTTGTTATGTCGAGGCAGAGTTCGAACTCTCGATGCGTGTCGCCGAGGATGAGGGTGACTCGGTGGTCTTGGGGGTTGGGGACGAAGCGGACTGGGCAGTCGGCGGTGGTGATGACCCAGGCGCCGATGGTCAGTTGGTCGAACATGGTGGGCTCCTTGGGGGTAGTGGCGGTTATGTTGAAAGTGCATCAGTAGCCGCGGGGAGTGGTTAACCTGTTCTGGGTAAATCAGTGGGTTGTGCTCGAATGCCCAGGGCTGCGGTCGGTTTGGGGGTTCGGTTCACCCAGTTCGGGTGCTCGCCGATGAGGGGATTGGTCATGTCGGAGACTGGCTCGACCCTGCCCAGGAGGCAGTTGGGGCGGTATCTGAGGGAGGCGCGGAGCGCGTTAGGGATGTCGCAGGATCGGGTGGCGAGGGCTGCGGACGTGAGTACCTCGGTGTTGCAGCGGCTGGAAAGCGGGATACCCACGCGCCTGAAAGTTCGTGATCTGCAGGCGATTTGCGAGGTTCTGGAGATGGCAGGGGATGCGGCCGAAGCGATGGTCGGATTGCTGCAACAAGCTGGGGAGAAGAGTTGGTGGCACGAGTACGACAGCGTGATACCGGCGAACTTCGACGTGTATGTCGGACTCGAAACTGCGGCGCGAAGGCTGACCATGTATCAGCCGGCGCTGGTTCCGGGGTTGTTGCAGACTCCCGAGTACGCCCGCGCCCTCATTCGCGCTGTCAAGCCAGAGGAGACGCCACAGGACCATCAGCGGCGAGTCGACTTGCGGATGAGGCGACAGGCCAAGGTGTTTCGGAAGTATCAACCGCTTGTGCTCGATGTTGTGCTGCACGAGGCCGCGTTGAGATGCAAAGTCGGTGGGGAAGCGGTGCTGGCGGCTCAGTTGCGGCGGCTTGCGGAGGTCGGGAAGGCGCCGACCATTTCTGTTCGTGTGCTTCCATTCGATGCAGGTGCACCACTCGGAGATCCGGTGGGGCAGTTCGCGATTCTGGAATTTGATGACGATGTTCGTGGGGAGCGGGTATGGCCGCCGGTGGTGTATCTCGAGAGCTTCATCGGGTGTATGTACCTCGAGAAGGAGGGGGATGTGCGGCGGTACTATCGGGTTCTCGACAGCCTCCAGCGGGCTGCGTTGGACGAGATGGTCAGTCGGGGCCTGCTGCGGCAGGTAGCGAAGGAGTTTCAGGGTGACTGACGACCTATCCGCGGCGGAGTGGTTCAAGAGCAGCTACAGCGGGGACAAGGCGGACTGTGTCGAGGTTGCATTCCTTGCGGACACCCGTGTCGGAGTGCGTGATTCGAAGGACGTTCTCGGTCCTGCTCTCGTGTTCGCGCCCGGGGAATGGGATGTCCTCATGGTTGGCGTAGCTCGCGGGAGGTTTGATCGCGGGTAGGTTGGCCCGCAGTATCCGCGGTCTCGGCGCGTATGGGCCTATTCGTGCACAGATCGATACGAGATGGCAGAGATTGCCACTTGAGTGCTGGATTGTGCACGAATAGGCCCATTCAGTGCCCGCGGTAGCGTCTCCGTCGGCGTTTGATGACCGTTGCGGCCTCGTCGGCACACCTGTCGAGGGACCTGTAGACGTCGGATGCGGCGTAACGGAGGACGAGCCAGCCGGCGAGGATCAGGTCGTTTTGGCGGCGGCGGTCCTGGCGGAAGACTGCGGGGGCGCTGTGGAATTCGCGGCCGTCGATTTCGATGATGGTGTAGGAGCGTTCGTCTACCAAGTCGCAGATGTATTGGCCGACTGGGTGGTTCGACAGCAGGGTGAGGCCTCGTTGCTTCAACGCTCGAGTGAAGAGGCGTTCGGGGTCTGAGGCTGCTCGGGTTGCTGCTTCGCGGAGGTGGCGGCTGAAGGTGGTTCGGCCTGGGACGTTGGAGTGGGACAGGCGGAGCGCATCGGTTGGGCTTACCGTGCGGCCGAGGTGTTCGTCGATCATGGCTTCCGCGGCAGGGCGGGGGAGGACTGTAAGGCAGTCGAGCAGAGTGAGGGCAGGGTGGGTGATAGGGAGGTCTTGGGTTTCGGTAGCCCAACCGTCGGGGAGGTTGCGGCGGTAGAGGTGGAGCCAGGGCGGGGTTTTGCGGTACAGGTGCTTCGGGGCGGTTGCCTCGAAGAGGGTGGGGTCGGTGGGGGACATGCCTTGCAACCAGGCCGCGGTGCGGTGGCTCAGCAGGGCTTGGGGTAGCCAGGCGGCGATAGCGCGGCAGCGGGTGATGGAGTCCGGAGTATCTGTGCTGTACACGCCTGGGAGCAGGCGGGTGTAGGTGCCGCGGCGGCACCTGTTGTCGATGGTGGTTTTGGGAATGCCGTTAGCTGACAGCTCCGCCCGGGTCACGATCACGTTCTGAGGGTGACAGGGGTCCATGGCAGCGGTTGGGCGTCCAGCTCGGGATTCTCGCAGGGGTGTGGACAATGCCGGGATGTGGATAATCTCTGCAGATACGCTGGCAGAGGCCATGTTCTGGGCCTGATTCCTGGGTTAGCGTGGGTTATGGCTGCTGATCAACCACCCGTCATCCCGGATGTTCGTCGGAGCTTCGTCGAGGCGCGGGGAGTGAAGTTCCATGTGAGCGAAGCGGGGGAGGGGCGGCCGGTGCTGGCGTTGCATGGGTGGCCGCAGCATCACTATGTCTATCGGGATCTGCTGGGGAATCCTCCGGAGGGGTTGCGGGTCATTGCGCCGGATCTGCCGGGGTATGGGTGGTCGGGGGCGGCGCCGCATCGGTGGGCGAAGGATGACGTTGCGTCGGATGTGTTCGCGTTGATGGATGTGATGGGGCTTGGCAAGGATGTGCTGTTGGTGGGGCATGACTGGGGTGGGTATGTGGGGTATCGGATGGTGCTTCGGGAGGCGGGCCGGTTTCGGGGGTTTCTGGTGATGAATATGGCGCATCCTTGGGCGCCGAAGGGGGATGTGGCTCGGCAGTTTTGGCGGTTGATGGCGTATCAGCCGTTGATGGCGACGGTGGGGGTGCCGTTGCATCGGCGGACTCGATTCTTGGAGTGGTTGTTCGGGGCTGGGACGTCACAGGGGATGGATCGGGAGACTGTTCGGATCTTTGCGGAGCGGTTCAGGGATCCGGTGGTGGCTCGAACGGCCAGGGATACGTATCGGACGTTCCTGTTGAAGGAGATTCCGGCTTCGGCGCGGACGCCGGAGAGGCGGCGGGCGACTGTGCCGGTGCGTGCGTTGTTCGGGAAGGGCGATGCGGCGGTGCATTACTCGCTGGCCGCGGCGGATACGGCTCAGGCGGATGACTACACGCTGGAGCTGGTGGAGGGGTGCGGGCACTTCATCGTGGATGAGCGGCCGGAGTTGGTTCGGGAGCGGCTGGTGGAGCTGGATCGGGCTACTCGGTGAGGTTTCAGCGCCGCAAACTCTTCGGCGGGGCTCGCTGACGCATCGGGTGACTCGGGGGCGAGAGAATTGGGTTTGACCTGGGGTTGTCGGCGTGTGCGGCGGGCCCGGTGGAGCCGTCCCGGCTAGTGTGGCGGGCGCGATTCTGGACGGATGGCTAGAAATTGGTCAAGTGACCGACTAGTCTGCGGGAAACCTGGAATGGAACAGGTTCACTCTTGGCGTGGGCGGCTCGCGGTCGCTGTGGCGCGGTGACGGATAGTGAGGGTTCGGATGAGTCTGTCCCGGCGGGCTGTGTTGGCTGGCGCTGCTGTTGGTGGCGTGGGGGTCAGTGTGGCGTTCGGTGCGAATATTGTTGGGGCGCAGCCCATCAAGCATCGGGAAGCTGGGGCGGGTTATCTGGTTGGCGTGGGGATCGCTGATATCACCGGGGCGCCGGCGGGTCAGGGGATGATGGGGTACTCCGAGGCTGATCAGATCACTACGGGGCTGCTGTCGCGGTGTTATGCGCGCGCCTATGTCGTTGTGGATCAGGCGACGGGGGATCGGGTGGTGTTCGTCAATACGGACAATGCCTGTTTGTTCCAGTCGGTGCATCTGGTGGTGATGCAGCAGTTGCAGCAGCGGTTCGGGGGGCTTTATACCGAGCGGAACGTCAACCTCAACGCCACGCACAATCACAACTCCTGTGGTGGTACGGCGCGGGAGTACGCGTATTCGCTGGCGGCGATGGGGTTTCAGCAGAACTCGCATGATGCCGAGGTGAACGGGATCGTCAAGGCGATCGTCAACGCGCACGAGAACCTGGCGCCGGGGGCGATCACGCTCGGGCGCGGGGAGTTGCACGATGCGAGCGTGAACCGGTCGCGGGGGGCGTTCGAGGACAATCCGGCGGAGGACAAGGCGGCTTTCCCGGACGCCATCGACCCGCAGCTCACGGTGTTGCGATTCCGGCAGGGTGGCAAGGATGTCGGGGCGATCACCTGGTTCGCCACCCACGGCACCTCGATGACCGACCGGAACACGCTGATCTCCCAGGACAACAAGGGCTACGCCAGCTACCGCTGGGAGCACGACGAGATGGGGGTGCGGCATCTGGACGGGCCGCCCTCGTTCGTGGCGGCGTTCCCGCAGACCAATGCCGGCGATATGACGCCGAACCTGTGGATCAAGAAGATGCATCCGTCGGGGCCCACCGAGGACAATCGCACCAACTGCGCGATGATCGGCGAGCGCCAGTATCAGGCGGGACGCAAGGCTTTCGACGCCGCGGCGCCGATGAGCAGCACCGGTGTGGACTCGGTGCTGCATTACGTGGACCTGTCGGACGCCGCGATCGACGGCGCGTACACCCCGGACGGCAAGCCCGCTCGCACCGCGCCCGCCATGATGGGCGCCGCCGCGATGGCGACCAGTACCGAGGACAACTGGAACTCGCAGCTGTCGTTCCTGCAAGAAGGTGACGCCAACCCGATGGTGGCGGCGCTCGGCGGGTTGAACTCGCCGATCGAGGACTGGATGCGGGATGTGCAGTCGCCCAAGCTGATCCTCGCGCCGCTCGGCGTGCTGCCGCCGCGGCCGTGGGTTCCGCAGGTGGTGCCGCTGCAGTTGATGCGGATCGGCGATCTGGTGCTCGCGTCGGGGCCCGCGGAGTACACCGTCGTGTCGGGGCTGCGGATTCGGCGGCTGGTGGCGCGGGCGCTCAACGTGCCGCTGGAGAACGTGCTGCTGCAGGGCTACGCCAACGGGTACTGCGGGTACGTGACCACGCCGGAGGAGTACGCCAGCCAGCAGTACGAGGGCGGCGAGACGCTGTTCGGGCGGTGGACGCTGTCGGCGCACATGCAGGAATTCGATCGGCTGGCAAAGGCTTTGGCGGCGCGCGTCGACCTCGGGCGCGGGCCCGCACCGCTGGACTGGGCCTTCGGGTTGCAGCCCAACCTGCTCGCCCCGGTCCCGGCTGACACCCCGCACGCCGGTCGCGCCTACGGCGACGTGCTGACCCAGCCGCAGACGAACTACGCGGCGGGGCAGACGGTTTCGGTGGAATTCGTCGGCGCGCACCCGAACAACAACTTCCGGCTCGACGGCACCTACTTCGAGATCCAGCAGGGGACCGGCGACGACTGGCGGCGCGTCTACGACGACAACGACTGGTGTACCGAGCTGCACTGGTCGCGTCCGGCCGGACAGGATGCCGCCTCGACCATCGCCATCCAGTGGACGGTGCCCGACAGCGCCCCCGCGGGCCGCTACCGCATCCAGTACACCGGCGACAGCCGCGACGGCGCCGGCGCCAACCATGAATTCACTGGCACGTCAGCGGAATTCGTGATCGGCTGAGCCGATGTTCGTCCGACCCGCCGAGCCCGCCGACGAGAAACTCCTCTGGGCGATGCTCTACGAAGCCTCCTACGCCCGCGACCAGGGCATGGACTCACCCGACCAGCTTCGAGACGTTCCCGGACTCGGGCACTACGTCGAAGGATGGGGAGCCGCAGGCGATCTCGGCGTGGTCGGCGGCCTCGACGGAGCGTCGCTCGGCGCCGCCTGGCTGCGGCTGTTCAGCGCCGACGACCCGGCCTTCGGCTACGTCGACGCCGACACTCCGGAACTCGCCATCGGTGTCGCGCCCGAGAGCCGCGGCACCGGACTCGGCACGGCGCTGATGACCGCCCTCATCGACGCCGCGCGGAAAGACTACGACGCCGTCTGTTTGAGTGTGCGGCAGGACAATCCGGCGCTCCGGCTCTACCAGCGCCTCGGATTCGTCGCGGTCGACGGCTCCGACAAGGTCAATCTCGCCGGAACCACCAGCATCACAATGATTCTCCGCTTCCGCTGATCAGAGTTCGAACGACAACCGTCCCGGCGCGAGGTAGTCGTCGCGGTCGAGCAGCATGCGGACCTCCGGCCGCGAGCCCTCGGGCAGACGCTCCAGCTCCGCGTGCAGCGGCGTCACGAACGCCTCGCCGCGGGCCGTGATCAACGGCAGCCAGTTGTCGTGATGGTTGGGCACGAACACCTTCGGGCGCAGCGCCTCGATGTAGCTGCGCGGGTCGCGCAGCCCATTGGTGAACTGGTTGTAGCCCTGCACCGCGCCGATGTGCACATCGGAGGCGGGCAGACCCCGAAGGACGTCGAGAACCTCCGGCGCCTTGTCCAGCAGCGGGCCGGAGGAATCGTGCCAAGTCAGCACGAAATCGCCGAGCCGGAACTGGTAGAGCAGCACCCCGCCCTCCGGCGCGAGCAGGTTCCGGGCCAGGTGCCCGGCGTCGGATCGGCCCGGGGGATAGGCGCGGATATCGCACAGGCGCGGCTTGGGCCGGACCGGAGCGGCGGCGTCGGGCCCCTCGTTGCGAGGCGTGCGCGCCGAGTGCAGGTGCCGGACGGCGGTCACCGACAGCCCCGGCGCGAGTTCGAAGTCGTAGCGGTCGCCGGGTGCCGACGCGTCGGAACCCAGTTCCCGGCAGGCCAATTCGGCCCCGCCGACCTGCTTGCGGGCCGTCGCGCAGTGCGAGGCCGTCCCGTGCACGACGGCCCCGCTGGCGCGCGCGATGGCTCCGGCGTCGGCGGCGTGATCGAAATGCCCGTGCCCGATGAAGATCGCCGCGGGCTCGAGCGCCGCGACCTCCTCCGGGGTGGTCGGCACGTACCCGGCGGTGAGGCCGCGCGGCACCCAGGCGTCGAGCAGGAACACCACCCCGCCCATGGCGACCGCGAAACTGGCGCAGCCGAACCAGGACACGAGCACCTGATCCGCGCGCACGGCCCCGCTGTCCGGGTTGACGGCGTCCGCGCCGAAGAAGCGCTGTCGCGCCGCGATCATCCGGCTGTCGGCCACCGTTCCCCCTGTCTCCGTGGGTGGCGGACCACGCTGTCCGCCGGGGAGCATTCTGCCCGGAACCGACCGGACTGTCACTCAACGGCTTCCATCGGGACACGGAAGCGATTGCCGAGATCTTGCCGTTGCTCTGGGCTATCGCCAGGTGAATCCTGGAATCACACCGTGACGAAGTGGTGGGTGAATGTTCAGCGCGTTGTTAATCAATCGGTGTTGCATCGTATTCAGAGGTAGCTGAACGGAGGCTGCCCCGAGGGCAATTGGGGGCCCACCATGTACAACGACGTGCATGTGGCCGCGCAGGATCGCGAGGACCGCAAGTACACGATGCGCATCAGCCGGTTGGCGATCGACAAGCTCGGCATCCGGCTCTACGACCGGGTATCGGCGGTGCTGGCCGAACTCATCGCCAACTCCTATGACGCGGACGCCACCGAGGTCGAGGTGGTGCTGCCGTGGGGCGCGATGCTGGCCGGAACCATCAGGGCCGCCGACGAACCCGCCTACGAGATCGTGGTCTCCGACAACGGGCACGGCATGACCGCGACCGAGGTCAACGAGCACTATCTGATGGTGGGCTCGGACCGGCGGGTCCGCACCGGTTCCGACCTGTCGCGCGAGCGGCGGCGTCCGGTCATGGGGCGCAAGGGAATCGGGAAACTGGCCGCCTTCGGCATCTGCCGCACCATCGAGGTGATCACCGCGGGCAGCCGCGACGACGACCGAACCCCGGTGGGCTGGACCGTCTCCCACATCGTGATGGACCTCGACGACATGCTCTGCGACACCGAGAGCGACTACTTCCCGCGCCCGGGCGCCCTCGACGGCACGGTCACGGCCACCCGCGGCACCACGATCATCCTGCGCAACTTCTTTCGGAAAAGGGTGAATTCGGGAACCGAACTGAATCGGCAACTGGCCGCGCGTTTCGGTATCGAACGCCAGGACTGGCGGGTGGAGGTCCGCAACGCCATCGGCCGGGAGAGTTTCGTGCTCAGCCGCCTGCCGATCGACGTCATGGAGGAGACCCGCATCGACGTCAGCCGCGTCCCGGTCCGATTCGGCCGGCAATTCCTGCCGGTGACCGGCTGGATCGCCTATTCGAAACAGCCGTACCGGGACGAGGCCATGGCCGGGGTGCGCATTTACGCGCGCGGCAAGATCGTCGCCCAGACCCGGGATTTCGGTATCTCCTCCGGATTCACCGGCGAATTCAAACTGCGCTCCTACCTGGTCGGCGCGATCGACGTGGACTGGCTCGACGATGACGACGACCTGGTCCGCTCCGACCGCCAGGACATCATCTGGAACTCCCCGCGCGGCGAGGCTCTCGCCCAGTGGGGCAAAGCCCTGATCAAGGAGATCGGCCGGCTCGGCGAGAAGTCCGTCCGCCGCCGGGTCTGGGAGGAGTTCGTGGAACGCTCCCGCATCCACGAGACCCTCGACGCCATCGCCCCCGGCGACCGCCTGTTCCGCGACTCGGTGCTGGACGCGGCGCGAATCCTGGTGGCGCACAAGGATCGAGCCTCGCTCGACGATCCCGCGCACCTGGAGAACATGCTGCGGCTGGCGCTGTCGCTGGGCCCGCAGCGCAGCCTGCTCGACACCCTCAAGGAGATCGCCGAGGACGCCGACCCCGCGCTGGACGTGGTGGTCGCGCTCTTCGAACGCGCCCGCGTCGCCGAGATCTACTCGCTGGGCCAGATCGCCAGCGAGCGGGTCGCCGTGGTGGACCGGCTGCGCTCGCTCATCGACGACCGCCGCTCCCTGGAACGCCCCTTCCAGGAGCTGATCGAATCCGCGCCGTGGCTGCTGGCCCCCGAATGGACCCCGCTGGGCATGAACGAATCCCTCAAACGGGTGCGCGCCAGCTTCGAACGCTGGTACGCACAGAAATTCGGGACGCCGCTGGTGACCACGTCCATCGGCAGTGAGAAACGCGAACCCGATTTCGTGCTGCTGCACGACTCCGGGGAACTGTGGATCGTCGAGATCAAGCGGATGGACTACCACCTCACCGACGAGGAGTACAACCGCGCGGTCAACTACCTCTACGAACTCGACCATTTCCTCGACGAGAACCCGCGCATCGGCGCGCAATTCCCGCGCCGGCGGCTCACTTTCATCGTGGACCACATCGACCGGCTCGGCCCGGCGTCGCTCTCGTCGCTGGTCAGTGATCAGCGGGTGGATCGCCGTACCTGGCGCGAACTGCTCGACGCCACCTTGCGGGCCCACCGCGACTTCCTCGAACGGGTTTACGCCATGCGCGTTTCCGAGCCGCCGGGGGACGCGGCCTCGAATACGAGAGCGGGCTGAACGGCCACCGCGCCGCACCGCCGCACCGGGCCGGATGGGCGCGACCCGGGAAGAGGGCGGCGGTGCGAGGAGCGGGAAATGCGGGTGTCCCGGGTCGCAGGGAAGGGCCGGCCCGGACACCCGCCCCCGCCGTGCCGCGAAACGTGGTGCACGCGTGCGGGTCCGCGCCCGCCCAGGGGTATCGGGAGTGCCGCTGATACGCAGCGGCTCCCGTTCTCGATAACGATGCAAGGGAGCGCGGGCGGAGCGCAGTCGCATCGGGGCTGGTCAGAGCGCGCGACCACCCGCGACAGCCGCGGCCGTGACACCATGGACCGCGGCGCACGCGGGGACGTCATGTCCGGTCGGTTCGAGAAGGTTCGGTAATGGTGCACGGCACGGTGAAATGGTTCGACAGTGAGAAGGGGTTCGGGTTCCTCACCCCGGACGTCGACGGCCCGGACGTGTTCGTGGAGTACACCGCGCTACCCGGCGCCGGATTCCGGTCGCTGGCCGAGGGTCAGCGCGTCGAGTTCGAGGTGCGCGGCTCCAAGCCGGGGCCGGAGGCGGTGGCCGTGCGGGTCATCGCCGGCGCCGACTACTGACGCCCGCCCGCACCGGCCGCCGGGACGAAACCGGCCTGCCGGTGCGGGTGCTCCGCGGCGATTCCGTCAGCCGTGTGCCCGCCGTGGCGATTATGAACTGCCGGTCGGGAACGGGCTCGACAGACTGCAGCCGCTCTGTGAGACAGGGGTGTCCGGCGTGCTGCCGGGCAGGGCTGCCTCGACGTCGACGGCGAGCGTCTTCGTGGACTTACCGTCATCGACCGTGATGACGTGGTGCCCCGCCGTCGTCGGAAGCCAATACACGAACGGGGCGAAGTATGTGTCCAGTTCTGAATTGTAGTGTGGTGCAGCCTTTCCGATGCACTGGCCATTGTCATAGAAGGCCATCGTTGACAGGGGGTTGGATCCCGCTGAAATGCGGTAGTTGGTTCCGACGTAATGGGTTTGCGCCGGCGTGTCGAAATTTACCCACGTGACGTCGGCGGATGCGGTAGGTGCGGCACCCGTGACGATGGCGACGGTCGCGGCCAATCCGGTGATGCCACAGCCGATTCGGCGGCCATGGCGGGTGCTTGTGATCATCGTTCTCCTGTCTAGAACCCGAGGTTCCGGGCCAGGAGAAGCTATCGCTCGACCTAAGTGAAACGTATGGATTTCAACATCTGGGGGTGACCCAATCTGGGGCGGTCACCGGGGGCCGGTCCAGAGCCGCAGCTCGTCCCTGAACCGGCCGGCCGACGCGGGCGATGCCCGGAGGATTCTCTCAGCCCCGCACGCGCCGCCGGAAGAACTCGGCCGAGCGGGCCTGTGCCCGCTCCCGCCGTTCCGGATCCACCTCCACGAACTCCAGGGCGGCCCGCTCGAACTCGACCGAGATGAACTCGGTGATCGGTGCGGGCACCTCCCCGGAACCCATTTCGCGCGTGCGTGACTTCAATTCCGTCAATTCCCGGACGGACTCCACGAAATCGCTGTTCAGCTCACACTCGCCGAGCAAGGTCGGCAAATGCATCGGGGCGACCGAATTGTCTGGATGTTCGTGCAGCCATCGCAATGCCATTGCGGGTCGCAAAGAATAGAACACCTTCTTCAACGAGCGGTTGGAATCGAATAGACGCCACTGCCGGCGGCCCAGATGCAGGTAGTGGCGAGCCACCCGATCCCGGTCCGCGACTTCATCCGCGAGCGCGCGCAATTCGTCCCGGAATCCGGTGTCGCCGCGATACACGATCGGCGACATCAGCCATTCGATGAGCACGGCATTGCCGTTCACCAGCAGGCGCAGTGCCTTCACCAGGTCCCAGCCGTTGACATCGAGCAGTCCCACCAGTGGCGTCTCGATGACATCGCGTCCGGGCCACGGTGTGAGGTAGTCGTCGGCCGGGCGCAGGTAGACGAAGCGGCAGTCGTAGTCGGAGTCCGGGGACGGGAATCCCCAGGCACGGCTGCCGCTTTCGATGGCGAGCAGCACGTCGACGCGGTGTTCGCGCACGATCCGGTCCAGTTCGCCGTCGATCGTGGCGACCACCGCCGGGTCCATGGAGGCGGGGATCGAGCGCAGGGTCATGGCAGGCGACGGTAGCGCCCGGGATCGCGCTGGTCCATGCGTTTTTCGCACGACGGGCCCCCAGAATTAGGGGTGTGATAGCGACGTTATATGGCGGGAATTCGACACCCATATGAACGGGACCACAGAATTCCGGGGCTGTGACGCCGGTCACATAGTGTTAATCCCCCGTAACGGGCCGTGAAATCGGTCCGATAGGTTCTACGTCAGAAAGTTCCTACGGATTTCAGAAGAGGTATTTCCATGATCCCCGTTATCATCGACACCGGTTCCGCTGCCCTGAACGGCCTGCTCGACACCGGCTCGGCCGCTCTGCACGGCATCCTGAACACCCTGTGGACCGGCTCTTTCGGTCGCTAAGGACTACTGACGTCGATTTATTCGACTTTCGAAAGCCCGGCCCCGGACTCCGTAGCTCCGAAGCCGGGCTTTCGGCTATCTCGAACGCCTTTGCGGCACGACCCGTTTCCGCGGTCGGGTATCCCCGTGGCCGGTGTGACCAGGGGTCCGGCGGCCCCGAACCTGAACGCCTGCCCAGGAATAGCGGCCCGAATCACATCGCCCCAACCGAGCCGTACCGCGCGGCCCGTTCCCCGCGAGACTCGCGCAGCCCTCCGGAAACCCGCAGTTCACGGCTTTGATGGCAGTTGCCTACCAGGCGGTAAAGCGCCCCGATTCCCAGCCCACTAAGCTGACGCCCGTAAATCCCGGATCCCTTCCTCAGGAGTACCCCACCGTGAGCCAAGCAGGCCGCCCTGTTGTTCTGATCGCCGACAAGCTCGCCCAGTCGACCGTCGACGCGCTGGGCTCCGGCGTCGAGGTTCGCTGGGTCGACGGCCCGAACCGTCCGGAGCTGCTGGCCGCCGTGCCGGAAGCCGATGCGCTGCTGGTCCGTTCGGCCACCACCGTCGACGCCGAGGTGCTCGAGGCGGGCAAGAACCTCAAGATCGTCGCCCGCGCCGGCGTCGGCCTCGACAATGTCGATGTGCCCGCGGCCACCGAGCGCGGCGTCATGGTCGTCAACGCGCCGACCTCCAACATTCACACCGCCGCCGAGCACGCCGTCTCGCTGCTGCTCTCGGCCGCGCGCCAGATCCCGGCCGCCGACGCCACCCTGCGCGAGCACACCTGGCAGCGCAGCAAGTTCAACGGTGTCGAGATCTTCGGCAAGACCGTCGGCGTCATCGGCCTGGGCCGCATCGGCCAGCTGTTCGCGCAGCGTCTCGCCGCCTTCGAGACCAAGATCGTCGCGTACGACCCCTACACCTCCCCGGCCCGCGCCGCCCAGCTGGGCATCGAGCTGCTGACCCTAGACGAGGTGCTCGAGCGCGCCGACTTCATCTCCATTCACCTGCCCAAGACCCCTGAGACCAAGGGCATGCTGAACAAGGAGACCCTGGCCAAGACCAAGCCGGGCGTCATCATCGTCAACGCCGCCCGCGGTGGTCTGATCGACGAGCAGGCCCTGGCCGACGCCATCACCTCCGGCCACGTGCGCGCCGCCGGCATCGACGTGTTCGAGACCGAGCCGTCCACCGACAGCCCGCTGTTCGAGCTGCCGCAGGTCGTCGTCACCCCGCACCTGGGCGCCTCCACCGCCGAGGCCCAGGACCGCGCCGGCACCGATGTCGCCAAGTCGGTGCAGCTGGCCCTCGCCGGTGAGTTCGTGCCGGGCGCGGTGAACGTCACCGGTGGCGCGGTCAACGAGATCGTCGCCCCGTGGCTGGACATCGTCCGCAAGCAGGGCGCGCTGCTGGGCGCCCTGGCCAGCGAGCTGCCGGTCTCCATCGAGGTCCAGGTCCGCGGCGAGCTGTCCTCGGAAGACGTTGCGGTGTTCGAGCTCTCGGCGCTGCGCGGCGTGTTCTCGGCCCTCATCGAGGACTCGGTCACCTTTGTCAACGCCCCGTCGCTGGCCAAGGAGCGGGGCCTCGAGGCCACAGTCACCACCCACACCGAGTCCCCGACCCACCGCAGCCTGGTGGACCTCCGCGCCGTGTTCGGCGACGGCCGCACCCTGAACGTGGCCGGCACCCTGACCGAGCCCGCCCAGGTCGAGAAGATCGTCAACATCAACGGCCGCAACTACGACATGCGCGCCGAGGGCCTGAACCTGGCCGTCCTCAACTACGAGGACAAGCCGGGCCAGCTGGGCCGTCTGGCCACCAAGCTCGGCGACGCGGGTATCGACATCCTCGCCGCCCAGCTCACCCAGGACCTGGTGGACGAGGGCGCGACGGTCGTGCTGCGCGTCAACAAGGAGGTCCCGGCCGAGGTCCAGACCGCCATCGCCGAGGCCGTCGGCGCGGCCAAGGTCGCCCTGGTCAGCCTCGACTAGTAGACCTCGCACAACGCGCACCGGGCCCTCTCCACGAAAAGTGGAGGGGGCCCGGTGCGTTCGGTGGGGTGGGGGACCGCCGTCAGGGGCGATCGCGGGCTTCGACCGCGTCGCGCGCCTCGACCAGACTGGCCGTCGGATCCTGCTCGCGGTACGCCTTGATGGCGTGGATCTTCTTGCCGCGCAGCAAATGCTCGTCGATCGCGGTGTAGTCGATGGCGCTGTCGGGATCGTCGATGCCGAGATGCTCGAGGATCAGATCGATCTTGCGTTCCAGACGGCGGAGTTTGCGCTCGAGACGGAGATTGTCGAACATCCTCCCGACGCTACCGGCGCTATCCGCCGACCGAGTGCTTCGCGCGACCGCGCCGATCCCACTGGTTGGGAGCGATTCGCCCTGGTGAAAGGGGTCATGGCGGCACCCGCTATCGTTGCCGGGACTCTCCTGTCAGCGCGGAGAGGACCACCCGCGCGTTATCGAAACGGAGCATGGATTTCATGAAACTCGCTGTCATTCCGGGCGACGGTATCGGCCCCGAGGTCATCGCCGAAGCCCTCAAGGTGCTCGACGTGGTGGTGCCCGGTGTCGAGAAGACCGCATACGACCTGGGAGCCAAGCGGTTCCATGCCACCGGCGAGATCCTCCCGGAGAACGTGATCCCGGAGCTCAAGCAGCACGACGCCATCCTGCTGGGCGCCATCGGCGACCCGTCGGTGCAGTCCGGCCTGCTCGAGCGCGGCCTGCTGCTGCGCACCCGCTTCGAGCTGGACCACCACGTGAACCTGCGCCCCTCGAAGCTGTACCCGGGCGTCACCAGCCCGCTGGCCTCGAACCCGGACATCGACTTCGTGGTCGTGCGTGAGGGCACCGAGGGTCCGTACACCGGCACCGGCGGCGCGATCCGCGTCAACACCCCGCACGAGGTGGCCACCGAGGTCTCCACCAACACCCGCTTCGGCGTCGAGCGCGTGGTCCGCTACGCCTTCGAGACCGCCCGCAAGCGCCGCAAGCACCTGACCCTGGTGCACAAGAACAACGTGCTGGCCTTCGCCGGTTCGCTGTGGTCGCGCACCGTGGCCGAGGTCGGCGCCGAGTACCCGGATATCGAGACCGCCTACCAGCACATCGATGCCGCCACCATCCACATGGTCACCGACCCGGGCCGCTTCGACGTGATCGTCACCGACAACCTGTTCGGCGACATCATCACCGACCTGGCCGCCGCCGTCTCCGGTGGCATCGGCCTGGCAGCTTCGGGCAATATCGACGCCTCGGGCACCAACCCGTCGATGTTCGAGCCGGTCCACGGTTCGGCCCCCGACATCGCGGGCCAGTCCAAGGCCGACCCGACCGCCGCCATCCTGTCGGTGTCGCTGCTGCTGAACCACCTCGGCAAGACCGAGGAGGCCGCGCGCATCGAGGCCGCCGTCGCCAAGGACCTGGCCTCGCGCTCGGGCGCCGCCTCGACCGTCGAGGTCGGCGACCGGATCGCCGCGTCGCTCTAGGGTTTACGCGCCACCCATGCACGACCGGAGCCCCCGTCCCGCAACCGCGGAACGGGGGCTTCGTCGTCGTGCCCGAGCCTCGCCGGAGTGTCATCCTGGAGTGGATTCGGTGAAATCAACTGGGGCAGAGGGGCGTTTCGTCCGGATAGTGAGGCGTATCGCACAAATGCATTCGGATGCGAAAACGTAACGGGCGCAGGTCTTCCTGATTTGCCGCGAATCAGCCGCTACCGGGAACCCCTGGGTACCAACGGGACTGCCGCCAGTGCGATCAGCGCCGTCAGCAGGTAGGTGACCGGAAAACCGGCCGCCGTGATCAGTGCGCCGAAGGCCGGGGCGATCGCGGCCGCCGCCAGATTCTGGCCGGTGTTCTGGATACCCAGCCCACGACCCGACCAATACGGTCCCGCGATCTCGGCCACCGCCGTGAAGGCCAGGCCATTGTCGGCCACCGTGATGATCGAGGCCGCGATCAGGATCGGGATCGCCGCCCACCACTGCTGCGTCCAGGCCGCTACGGCCAAGGCGGACAGGGAGATTACCGCCGCCATCGCCACCGTGCGCAGCGGCCGCAAGCGGCTGCCCACCCGGTCCGACCACACGCCCGCGCCGATCCGCCCGGCCGCGCCCAGGATCTGGGTTACCGTCACCAGTGCGCCCGCCGCGGGCAGCGACAGGCCCACATCGCGGTGCAGCCACAGCAGGCCGAACGTCCAGATGGTGGCCTGGGGGATGACCAGCAGCACCGACACCACGTGGATGCGCAGCAGCGTGGAGTCCCCGCGGTACGGATTCGCGGGACGCCCTGAGCCCCCCGCGGATTCGGGTCGCGGCGGATCCACAATCCCGGCCAGGCAGCCGATCGCGGCCGCGCCCGCCAGCACCGCGGGCACCAGCACCGCCATCGAGAACCCGTGCGCCGCAGCGATGGCCGGGATCGCCAGCGCCCCGATCGCCACGCCCAGCGGCTGTGCGGTCTGCCGGATGCCCATGGCCAGCCCGCGCTGATCGGTCGGGAACCAGCCCACGATGACCCGCCCGCTGGCGCCGTTGGTGCTGCCCGCGCCCGCCCCGGCCAGGAACAGCAAGGCTCCCAGCGCAACGTAGTTCGAGACGGTGGCGGCGGCCAGGCCGGCCGCGAACATGACCGCCGGACCGGCCACCAGCGCCTTGCGCTCGCCGACCCGATCGACCACCCAGCCCCACGCGATCAGCGTGCAGCACAGGCCGACCAGGGGCATGGCCACCAGCAGACCGGCGGTGGCCAGCGGCATTCCGCGCTGGCTCAGCGCGGGCAGCAGGAAGGCGGCGCCGTTCACCATCACGGCGCTGGCGGTCTGGGCGAAGACGCCGAGGCCCAGCATGGTCCACCGTCGTGTCGTTCCCATCTCCGTCACGGTGGTCATGACCTCACCTCGCGTCTCATTATATGGAATAGACGTCTTACACTTTGAACATTCGGTCTTACGGTACACCTGGGGCGCAAGGCGATTTCCGGGGCGAGCTGTCTGTTTGCTCACATTCGGGGGTTGACCTTGTGAGTCCTGCGGCCCAGCCCGAGTTCGCTTGCGTATAAGGGCATTCCACATTCGGTCCGGGGCGGCGGGGGCTGGTATGCCGCCCCGCGCGGGGACGCTCGCTCGCATCCGCCCCGCCACTGCGCCCGGGTCCGGTCCGGCCCCGCGGTCGGGCGCGTTCGGGCAGGTCGAAGCCGGTCGATAGGATGCCAACCATGCGCCTAGGTCGAGTTGCCAGCCCAGATGGAGTCGCTTTCGTCAGCATCGAAGGGGACGGCTCCGACGCCGTCGCCCGAGAGATCGCCGAACACCCGTTCGGTACCCCGACCTTCACCGGTCGCAGCTGGCCGCTGGCCGATGTGCGCCTGCTGGCCCCCATCCTGGCCAGCAAGGTGATCTGTATCGGCAAGAACTACGCCGCGCACGCCGAGGAGATGGGCGGCCCGGCCCCGGCCGACCCGGTCATCTTCATGAAGCCCAGCACCTCGATCCAGAGCCCCAACGCCCCGATCATCCTGCCGCCCAGCTCTTCTCAGGTGGACTACGAGGGCGAACTGGCGATCGTGATCGGCCGCCCCTGCAAGGACGTGCCCGCCGCCCGTGCCAACGAGGTCATCCTGGGCTACACCGTCGCCAATGACGTCACCGCCCGTGACCAGCAGCGACACGACGGCCAGTGGACCCGTGCCAAGGGCTACGACACCTTCTGCCCGCTCGGCCCGTGGATCGAGACCGCGCTGGACCCTTCGGATCTGGAGATCGTCACCGAGGTCGACGGGCAGGTGAAACAGCGCAGTCGCACTTCACTTCTGCTGCACGATATTCCGAAGCTCATCGAATGGGTCACCGCCGTAATGACCCTGCTGCCGGGCGATGTCATCCTCACCGGCACCCCCGAGGGCGTCGGGCCGCTGCAGGCCGGTCAGACCGTGTCGGTGACCGTGTCCGGTATCGGCACCCTGTCCAATCCCGTTGCCGCCAAACGCTGAACGAAAGAGAGCCATGTCTGACGTCCGGGTTCGTTTCTGCCCGTCACCCACCGGCACGCCGCACGTGGGTCTGGTCCGCACCGCCCTGTTCAACTGGGCCTTCGCGCGCCACCACGGCGGCACCTTCGTCTTCCGCATCGAAGACACCGACGCCGCACGCGATTCCGAGGAGTCCTACGCGGCCATCCTCGACGCCCTGCGCTGGCTCGGCCTGACCTGGGACGAGGGGCCCGAGGTCGGCGGCCCCCACGCGCCCTACCGGCAGTCACAGCGACGCGAGATCCACCTCGACGTGGTGCAGCGCCTGCTGGCGGCGGGGGAGGCCTACGAGTCCTTCTCCACTCCAGAGGAAGTCGAGGCCCGCCACAAGGCCGCCGGCCGCGACCCCAAGCTGGGCTACGACAACTTCGACCGCGACCTGACCGACGAGCAGATCGCCGCCTACAAGGCCGAGGGCCGCCCCGCGGTGGTGCGCCTGCGCATGCCCGACCGCGACCTCACCTGGAACGACCTGGTGCGCGGCGAGACCACCTTCCGCGCGGGCGTGGTTCCCGACTTCGCGCTCACCCGCGGTAATGGCGATCCGCTCTATACGCTGGTCAACCCGGTCGACGACGCGATGATGAAGATCACCCACGTGCTGCGCGGCGAGGACCTGCTGTCTTCCACCCCGCGTCAGCTCGCGCTCTACGACTCGTTGAAACGAATCGGCGTCGCGGAGTTCACCCCCGAGTTCGGTCATCTGCCCTTCGTGATGGGCCAGGGCAACAAGAAGTTGTCCAAGCGTGATCCGGAGTCGAATCTGTTCCATCACCGCGACCGCGGGTTCATTCCCGAGGGTTTGCTGAATTATCTGGCACTGCTCGGCTGGAGCATCGCCGATGATCATGACGTCTTCTCCATGGCGGAGATGGTGGCGGCGTTCGAAATCTCGAAGGTGAATTCGAATCCGGCCCGATTCGATCAGAAGAAGGCCGACGCACTCAACGCCGAACATATTCGGATGCTCACCCCCGGTGATTTTGCTCACCGGCTGCGGGAGTACCTCACCGGGCACGGACATATCGGCGCCGAGATCGACGAGAAGCTGTTCGAAACCGCGGCCGATCTCGTGCAGACCCGCATCAAGGTGCTCGGGGATGCCTGGGATCTGCTGAAGTTCCTGTTCATCGCGCCCGCGGACTTCGCGATCGACCCGGCCGCGAGGGAAAAGAATCTGGGCGCCGATGCCGCTCCGGTGCTGCAGGCGACGGTGAAAGCCCTCGAAGGCGTCTCGGAATGGGCCACGGCCCCGCTCGAGACCGCGCTGAATACCGCGCTGATCGAGGAGCTCGAGCTCAAGCCGCGCAAGGCGTTCACCCCGGTGCGCGTCGCGGTGACCGGATCCCACATCAGCCCGCCGCTCTACGAGTCGATGGAACTGCTGGGTCGCGAGGTCACCATGGACCGGTTGCGCGCGGCCCTCGCGGAGATCGGCTGACGCCGGTGTCCGGCAGGGCCTGAGGGTACGCCGAAATTGATGCACAAACCGGCCTCTGAACAGCCGGTTTGTGTATCTACCGGGGGATGCTGCTAATCTTCTTCTCGGCCGCAGAGCAGCCAGGAACTTCCTCCGGGGAGATCCTGAAAGCCCAGGTCAATGGGGTATGGTGTAATTGGCAACACAGCTGATTCTGGTTCAGCCATTCTAGGTTCGAGTCCTGGTACCCCAGCTGCGAGAGCTCCGGCTCTCGAATTCGAGAAGGCCGGTGGATTGCGAAATCCGCCGGAATCTCATCCTGGTCCCGTCGTCTAGCGGCCTAGGACGCCGCCCTCTCAAGGCGGTAGCGCGGGTTCAAATCCCGTCGGGACTACAAAGTGAAGGCCCCCAGCCAACCGGCTGGGGGCCTTCGCTGTTTCCGGGGTTCTTAGGGCTCCTGACCGTGGGTGCTGCCGCCCAGCGGCATGGCGGGCAGGCCGAGTTTGCGGTGATCCCAGCTGCGGGTCCGCTCGGGCACCACACGCACCGCCACCCGCTTGTGCAGCATCTGCTCCACGAACGGCTTCATCTCTTCGCTGTAGGGCCCGGTATAGCGTTCCCACACGCTGATTCCCACTTTGAACAGCGCCTCGGGGTCGTCGACGACCTCGGCGCGGCCCTCGATGGAAATGCCGCGCAACTGGTCGTAGGTGTCGCCGGCCTCGACCATCACGGTGATACGCGGATCGCGCCGCAGATTCACCGTCTTCTGGGCCTTGGCCTTGGTCTCGAACCAGATCTCGCCGTCGATGAGCGCGTACCACATGGCCACCAGGTGCGGCCTGCCCTCGGCGCTCAGCGTGGCCATGGTGGCGACCCGGCTGCGCTCGAGGAATCCCGTGATCTCCTCGTCGGACATCACGATCTGCGCGCGTTGATTAACTCCCATGGGCCGACTGTAATTTACGGCGTATGAGCGCGGTCACACCGGCCATTTCCTGCCACTCGCGGGCTTCACCGGCCGGTTGCCGGGCCTCGGAGACGCCGCAGCCCCCGCCGGATCCGGCGGGGGCTGTGATCGGCGCCCTGTTCGTGGGCTGTCGGGAGTGTCGAGCGGCCGCTGAGGCTGTCGTGACGGCTGTGGTGACCCCGAGGGGTCACCCCGGGCCGCAAAGTCCGTCAGAGACGCTTGTGGAGGGCGTCGGCGGCGGCCACCAGGTCCGCGGCCCAGCGTGCGCCCGGGCGGCGGCCCATGCGGTCGATGGGTCCGGAGACCGAGACGGCCGCGATCACGCCGCCCGCCGCGTCGCGCACCGGCGCGGACACGCTGGCCACCCCGGCCGCGCGCTCGGCCGCGCTCTGCGCCCAGCCGCGGCGGCGGACCTCGGCCAGCGCGCGCTCGCCGAAGACGGCCTCGGGCAGGATGCTCCGCTGCGATTCGGGATCGGCCCAGGCCAGCAGGACCTTCGCGGCCGAGCCCGCGGTGAGCGGTAGTCGGGCCCCGATGGGCACGGTGTCGCGCAGGCCCGCGGCCGGTTCCATGGCCGCCACGCAGACGCGGGCATTGCCGTCGCGGCGGTAGAGCTGCACGCTCTCGCCGGTGATCTCGCGCAGGCGCGGCAGGATGGAGGAGGCGGCGTCCAGGAGCGGGTCGCTGGCGGTTGTCGCCAGTTCCGACAGGGCCGGACCGGGCCGCCACAGGCCCTGGCTGTCGCGGGCCAGCATGCGATGCGTCTCCAGGCCCACTGCCAGGCGATGCGCGGTGGCGCGGGGCAGGCCGGTGCGGGCGCACAGCTCGTTGAGGCCGCAGGGTTGCTCGGCTACGGCGTGCAGGACGGCCATGGCTTTGTCCAGAACCCCGATACCGCTATGCTGTCTCATAGAACGATATTAGCGTCTCGCATGTTGGGAAATGCAAATTGACTGCGCGGCAAACCGGCCGCTCCCCGGCATCGGACGCGAGCCACCGTGTCACCAGCCCGGGCACGGGAATGTCTATCGAGAGGTGATGGAGCTATGGCCGACCGGCCACGCACTCTGGCGGAGAAGGTCTGGGACGAGCATGTCGTCGTGCGCGGCGAAGGCGAGGGCGAGCACCGCCAGCCCGACCTCATCTACATCGACCTGCACCTGGTGCACGAGGTCACCAGCCCGCAGGCGTTCGACGGCCTGCGCGCCGCGGGCCGCCCGGTCCGGCGCCCGGATCTCACCATCGCCACCGAGGATCACAACGTCCCGACCGCCGACATCGACAAGCCGATCGCGGACCCGGTCTCGCGCCTGCAGGTCGAGACGCTGCGCAAGAACTGCCAGGAATTCGGTGTCCGCCTGCACCCCATGGGCGACGTCGAGCAGGGCATCGTGCACGTGGTGGGCCCGCAGCTGGGCCTGACCCAGCCGGGAACCACCGTGGTGTGCGGTGATTCGCACACCTCCACCCACGGTGCGTTCGGCGCGCTGGCGATGGGTATCGGCACCTCGGAAGTGGAACACGTGCTGGCGACGCAGACGCTGTCGCTGCGCCCGTTCAAGACCATGGCCATCAATATCGACGGTCGGCTGCCCGACGGCGTCACCTCCAAGGACGTCATCCTGGCGGTCATCGCGCAGATCGGCACCGGCGGCGGTCAGGGCTTTGTGCTGGAGTACCGCGGCGAGGCCGTGCGCTCCATGTCCATGGAGGCCCGGATGACCATGTGCAACATGTCGATCGAGGCCGGCGCCCGGGCGGGCATGGTGGCCCCCGACGAGGTCACCTACGAGTACCTGAAGGGCCGTCCGCACGCCCCGCAGGGCGCGGACTGGGATGCCGCCGTGGCGGCCTGGGACGCCTTGAAGACCGACGAGGGCGCGGTTTTCGACGCCGAGGTGCATCTGGACGGGTCCGCGCTGACCCCCTTCGTCACCTGGGGCACCAACCCGGGACAGGGTGCGCCGCTGGGCGACTCGGTGCCGGATCCGGAGCAGATCGTCGACGAGAACGAGCGCGCCGCCGCCGAGAAGGCGCTGGAATATATGGACCTGACGCCGGGTACCCCGCTGCGGGACGTCGCCGTGGACACGGTTTTCGTGGGTTCGTGCACCAACGGCCGGATCGAGGATCTGCGCGCGGTGGCCGACATCCTGAAGGGCCGCAAGGTCGCGGGCGGGGTGCGGATGCTGATCGTGCCGGGCTCGATGCGGGTGCGGTTGCAGGCGGAAAAGGAGGGTCTGGGCGAGATTTTCACCGCCGCGGGCGCGGAATGGCGTCAGCCGGGCTGCTCGATGTGCCTGGGCATGAACCCGGATCAGCTTTCCCCCGGTCAGCGCTGTGCCGCCACCTCGAACCGCAACTTCGAAGGGCGACAGGGCAAGGGCGGGCGTACGCACCTGGTCTCGCCGCTGGTCGCGGCGGCCACCGCGGTGCGCGGAACCCTGTCCTCACCTGCGGATCTGAACTGATCGCCCGCCGGTAGCGGCCCAGATGCCGCTGCCCCCACTGACTCAGGAGAAACAACGATGGAAGCCTTCAAGGTCCACAAGGGGATCGGTGTTCCGTTGCGCCGATCCAATGTCGACACCGACCAGATCATCCCGGCCGTCTATCTGAAGCGCGTAACCCGAACGGGTTTCGAGGACGGCCTGTTCGCGGCATGGCGGACGGATCCGAACTTCATTCTGAACACCGAGCCTTACAACCGGGGTAGTGTCCTGGTCGCCGGTCCGGATTTCGGGACCGGATCGTCACGTGAGCACGCGGTTTGGGCCCTCAAGGACTTCGGGTTCCGGGTGGTGATCTCCTCTCGCTTCGCCGACATCTTCCGTGGGAACGCGGGCAAGGACGGGCTTCTGACGGCCCGGATGGCCCAGAGCGATGTGGAATTGCTCTGGAAGTTGCTCGAGGAACAGCCGGGTTTGGAATTGGCGGTGGACCTCGAGGCGCGGACCGTGTCGGCCGGAACCGTCGTGTTGCCGTTCGATATTGACGACTACACGCGGTGGCGCCTGCTGGAAGGCCTGGACGACATCGGTCTCACTCTCCGGCACAGCGACGAGATCGGCCAGTTCGAAAACGCAAGGCCGACTTGGAAACCCGCAACCATTCCGGCCCGTATTTCGCAGACGTAATCATTGATGGGCGTTAGCTGGACGCCCTCAAACCCGGTAGCTGAGCGTGTGCCATGCGTCATGTATTTCCGCGTGGCACATAGACTCTTGCCCCGAAAGGGTTTACCGTGGTACCTAGTCGGTCCGACGACGGGCCAATTAGTCTGCGGAGGATTCAATGAACAAGGCGGAACTGATCGATGTTCTGACCGAGAAGTTGGGTACTGACAGGCGCACCGCTACTGCAGCTGTCGAGCAGATGGTCGACACGATCGTGCGTGCTGTGAACAAAGGTCAGAGCGTCACCATCACGGGATTCGGCGTCTTCGAGCAGCGGAAGCGCGCGGCGCGTGTCGCTCGCAACCCGCGCACCGGCGAAACCGTCAAGGTGAAGCCGACTTCGGTCCCGGCCTTCCGTCCCGGTGCACAGTTCAAGGCGATCATCGCGGGCAAGCAGAAGATCGCCTCGAGCGGCCCGGCTGTGAAGCGTGGTGTGGCTGCCCCGGTTTCGGGCAAGGCCGGTGCGAAGAAGACCACCGCCAAGAAGACCGCGAAGAAGGCCGCCACCAAGGCTCCGGCCAAGACCACCGCCAAGAAGGCGGCGTCGAAGGCCCCCGCCAAGAAGGCCGCCGTGAAGAAGGCGGTCGCCAAGAAGGCCGCCGTGAAGAAGACGGTCGCAAAGAAGGCTCCGGCCAAGGCCGCTGCGGTCAAGAAGGCCGCGGTCGCCAAGAAGGTCACCGCCTCGAAGGCCACCACGGCCAAGAAGGCGGCCAAGAAGGCTCCCGCCAAGAAGGCCGCCGCCAAGCGCACCGCGCGCCGCTAATCCGGCGACAACCCGTCGCTGACGGGGGTTTTCGAGCAGGACGACACGTGAGACGGCCCGGCATCGCCGGGCCGTTTCGCATGTCCGGGGCTGGTTTTCGGGCGTTGGGGGAGCGTTGGGGGCCGGTAGGGGGCCGGAATCGGCCGTCCGCCGGGTGGATTCGGCCGGACGGCGGCCGGTACGGCGGCGTTCCAAGGGTTCTGGGTGGCCGCCGGACGACAGATGACCCGGTCAGCCTTGGGGTAGGTCGGTCGGGACGAGAACACGGTCGAGATGGTCGGCGGCGACCAGCCGGCCACCGTGGAAGGACAGCACCCACACGCTGCCCTTGCGATTGCGGGCCGGTGGCAGGCTCACCCCGTCCTCGGCGGCCCACCACTCCAGCAGATCCGGAATCACCTTGCCCTGACTGGAGATCACCCGGACCGACTCGGTGGAAACCAGGTCGCGGGCGCGTTTTCGGGCGGCATCGGGTGCTGACGCGTAACCGGATTCGGAGAACAACGGCTCCAATTCGATATCGACGCCCAGTTTCTCGGCCAGCGGGGTCACGGTTTGGACACAGCGCGATGGTGGGGCCGAGATGATTTCGGCCGCGCCGAAGGCGAGCAGGTTGGGCGCCAGGGCGCGAGCCTGTGCGCGACCGGCCTTTTCGAGCGGCCGCAGGTCGTCGTCGCCGATGTAGCGGTCGCTGCGCCCGGCCTTGGCGTGCCGGACCAGCAGCAGGGTGGCGGTGTCGGCGGGCTGGCGCAGGAAGTTGCGGATGATGGTGCGATCCATGGGATAGGAGACGGCGTCCATCACCCGGTCGAGGCGGTACCAGTGCAGGACGTCGACTTCCGAGTTGGACTCGAAGGCCCCGTCGACGACCTCGGCGGCCCAGTAGTCCACCCGTTTCAGCTTCCGATGGCCCGGGATCGGATACGTCACGTGGCCGAGATAGCGCCCCAGGCGCGAATTCAGCCCGGTCTCCTCGGTGACCTCGCGCACGGCCGTGATCACCGGCGTCTCACCGGGATCCAGCTTGCCTTTGGGCAGTGACCAGTCGTCGTACTTGGGGCGGTGCACGAGGGCGATCTCGACGGCGTCGGTGCCCGGGGCGTGCCGCCACAACACCGCCCCCGCCGCGAGGATGTTGGCCTTGACCGGTGGATCGGTGAACTCGGCGGCGGGGTCCTTGGTGGTTCTGCTCACTGGCGGTCCGGACGACGCAGCCGCATGAGGTATTCCTGGTGGTCGCGAATCTGGTCCGAGGGCACCTCGGGGCCGGGCTGGGCCTGCCAGCTGCCGTCGGGGCGCAGCACCCAGCACCGGGTGGCCGGGTGGGTGGCGGAGTCGAACACCTGTCCGAGCTGGTTGGCCAGACGCGGATCCTTCACCTGCGCCAGCACTTCCACGCGCCGGTCGAGGTTGCGGTGCATCATGTCGGCCGAGCCGATCCAGTACTCGTTCTGCGCCTGGAAGTGCAGCACCCGCGAATGTTCCAGGTACCGCCCGAGAATCGAGCGCACCTGGATGTTGTCGCTCATGCCGGGCACGCCGGGGCGCAGGCCGCAGATGCCGCGCACCACGATCTCGACCGGCACCCCGGCCTGGGAGGCCCGGTAGAGCGCGTCGATGACCTGTTCGTCGACGATGGCGTTGGCCTTCACGCGGATTCGCGCGTCGGCGCCCTCGCGTGCCAGTTCGATCTCGCGTTCGATCCGCTCGATGATCCCGGCGCGGACGCCGACCGGGGCCACCAGCAGGTTGCGGTAGTTGGCCTTTCGCGAATAGCCGGTCAGCGAGTTGAACAGGTCGGTGAGGTCCGCGCCGATCTCCGGTGCGGCGGTGAGCAATCCGACGTCCTCGTACAGGCGCGCGGTCTTGGGGTTGTAATTCCCGGTGCCGATGTGACAGTAGCGACGGATGGTGGCTCCCTCGCGCCGCACCACCAGGCAGGTCTTGCAGTGGGTCTTGAGTCCGACCAGGCCGTAGACCACGTGCACGCCCGCCTGCTCCAGCGCCCGCGCCCATTTGATGTTGGCCTGCTCGTCGAAGCGGGCCTTGATCTCGACCAGCGCCACCACCTGCTTGCCCGCCTCGGCGGCGTCGATGAGGGCGTTGACGATGGGGGAGTCGCCGGAGGTGCGGTACAGGGTCTGCTTGATGGCCAGCACCTGCGGATCGGCGGCGGCCTGTTCGATGAACCGCTGCACGCTGGTGGAGAAGGAGTCGTAGGGGTGGTGCACCAGCACGTCGCCCTCACGCAGGGCGGCGAAAACGTTTCGGGGCGTTTCGCGTTCGCCGAAGGCGGGCGGGGTGGCGGGGACGTAGGGGGCGTCCTTGAGATTGGGCCGGTCCACGCCGTAGACCTGCCACAGGCAGGACAGGTCGAGCAGGCCGGGCACCTCGATGACGTCGGCGGGGTCGACGTCGAGTTCGCGGAGCAGCAGATCGAGCATGTGCTCGGTCATGTCGTCGGAGACTTCCAGGCGCACCGGAGAGCCGAAGCGGCGGCGGGCGAGTTCGCGTTCGAGGGCCTGCAGCAGGTCCTCGTCGCGGTCCTCCTCGACCTCCAGGTCGGCATTGCGGGTGATGCGGAACGAATGCTGTTCCACCACTTCCATTCCCGGGAACAGCTGATCCAGGTGCGCGGCGATCAGCTCCTCCATGGGGAGGAAGGCGGCCAGGGACGGGCCCGACGTGGCACCGGACGGGCCTTGTGCCGCATTGGATTCACGGTTGCCGGCGCGGCGGACCCGCACGAAGCGGTCCACATTGTCGGGCACCTTGACGCGCGCGAAGTGCTCGCCGCCGGTCACCGAATCCTTAACCGTCACGGCGAGATTCAGACTCAGGCCGCTGATGTAGGGGAAGGGGTGGGCCGGGTCGACCGCCAGCGGGGTCAGCACCGGGAACACCTGATCCTGGAAATATCCGGACAGGCGTTCCTTTTCGCTGTCCTCCAGGTCGGCCCAGCGGATGATGTCGATGCCCTCGGCGGTGAGCGCGGGCAGCACCTGGTCGAGGAAGACGCGGGCGTGCCGGGCGGCGATCTCCTGGGTGCGGACGGCGATCATCTCGAGCTGCTCGGTGGGGGACAGGCCGTCGGCGGACCGTACCGACAGGCCGGTCTCGGCGCGGCGCTTGAGCCCCGCGACGCGCACCATGTAGAACTCGTCCAGATTCGACGCGAAAATGGCGAGGAATTTGGCTCGTTCGAGCAGCGGCTGCGACCGGTCCTCGGCCAGCGCGAGCACGCGGGCGTTGAAGTCGAGCCAGCTGAGTTCCCGATTGACGTACCGGTCCGCGGGCAGCGGCGGTATCGCGGTGGGCGGTGGGGTGGCCGCGGGCGGCGCCGCCGGTAGTAGCGGCGATTGCTTGACGGTTTCCGTATCGCTCACTCTCACGATCATTCCTTATGTCGTGGGTGTGGTGCTGTTCTGACACCGTCCAGTGCAGCGCAGATCACGCCGCGTCAGGACAGTGATGATTCGGCCCGGCACCTGTTCCCGGTTTCGTGACACGCTTGCGACACGGTGATTTCTCGGAGTAGCGCGCTGGTCGCCGGCCCGACGCCGAGCGCGGCGGCGCGCTCGAGATCCGCGGCGGTATCGACGTCCTGACGCAGTCCAGGCCAATCGCCCAGCAACTCCACCGCGCCCCCGGCGATATGGCGGCGGGCGGAGTCCGGACCGAAGAGCGGGTTCAATGCGGTGGTCAGCGGATCGTCCCCGCCACCGCGCACCAGCAGGGCGACGGTGCCACTGCCCTCGTGATCGGTCACCACCGACCGGCGCTGCCCGGCCCTCGCCAGCAGCTCGCCCAGTTCGGCGGGACGCAGCGCGGGCAGATCCGCTTGCAGGGCAAGTAGATCGACCGGACCGTGCGCCCGCCGCACCGCGTCCGCGCCCGCGGCCAGCGCCGCGTTCAGACCGGTGGTGTGCGCGGGGACCACCTCGGGTTCGGGATGCACGCGCGCGCCGAGTTCACGAACCAGATCCGACACGGCCGGATCCGGCGTCACGACGGTGACCGACGCGATGCCACGCGTCGTCGCGGCCGCGGTCACGGTGTCGGCCAACATGGCCAGCACCAGCCGGGGCCGGTACTCGGGCGCCAGCCCATCGGCCAGCCGACTCTTGGCGAGTCCCAAGCTCTTGACCGCGATGACCGCGTGCACTGTGTCCAATTCGCCCTCCGCTTCGCTCCGGGCTGTCCGCGGCCCCCGAGGTCTCGGTTCTTCCCTCCTCCGATCCTCCGCTTCGCTCCCCCGCTCCAAGCGCGGGGAGGCGGAGCGCAGTCCAGAACCGAGACGGGCCGCGAACCTGAGGGTCGAACCACGGCGGGGCGCGAGCATGTCCGAATCTTCCCACTCGTAGGTGACGGGCGCGTGAGCGGCGTCGAATTTTCGGGAGACGCCACTGCGGGGTGGCTCACGGTGCGCGCGCATATATTTGTTGGATGGCAAGGGCAGCGGTGTTGGGAGCGGGGTCATGGGGGACCGCGTTCGCGAAGGTGTTGGCGGAGGCGGGAACCGAGACCACCATGTGGGCTCGGCGGCCGGAGGTGGCCAAGGTGCTGGCCACCGAGCATCGAAATCCCTGGTATCTGCCGGATGTGGTGTTGCCGCCGCTGGCCGCGTCCGATGATCCGGCCGTCGTGCTGGACGGGGCCGACATCGTGGTGCTGGCGGTGCCGTCGCAGTCGCTGCGCGCCAATCTCGCGGCCTGGAAGGACCTGATTCCGGCGGAGGCCACGCTGCTGAGTCTGGCCAAGGGCATCGAGACCGGGACGCTGCTGCGGATGAGCGAGGTGATCGCGGAGGTCTCCGGTGCGGATCCGAACCGCATCGCGGTGCTGTCGGGCCCCAACCTCTCGCACGAGATCGCGGCCGGGCAGCCCGCCGCGACCGTGATCGCCTGCCCGGACGTGGCGCGCGCGGAGGCGGTGCAGCACGCCTGTGCCACCGGCTATTTCCGGCCGTACACCAATTCCGACGTGATCGGCTGCGAGATCGGCGGGGCGTGCAAGAACGTCATCGCGCTCGCCTGCGGGATCGCCTCGGGCATGGGGTTGGGTGACAACTCGATCGCCACCCTCATCACGCGCGGGCTGGCCGAGATCATCCGGCTGGGAGTGGCGGTCGGCGCGGAGCCGGTGACCTTCGCCGGACTGGCCGGTGTCGGTGATCTGGTGGCCACCTGCACCTCGCCGCTGTCGCGCAATCGGTCCTTCGGGCACGCGCTGGGCGCGGGCGGCACCATGGAGACCGCCCTCGAGGCGACTCATGGCCAGGTCGTGGAGGGTGTGAAGTCCTGCACATCGGTGCGGGCGCTGGCGGCCGCGCACGGGGTGGAGATGCCGCTGACCAACGCGGTGCATCAGGTGTGCCACGAGGGGCTCTCGGCGGCCGAAGCGGTGGGGCAGCTGCAGGGACGCCGTCTCAAATCGGAATGACCTACGCCCGGGTCGGGACGACCGCGTAACACTGCCGCCACAATCGACCGGGTACGGTTCGGGGCATGACCAACAGGACCAGGGTGGCGGTGGTGTTCGGCGGCCGCAGCAACGAGCACGGGGTGTCGTGTGTGTCCGCGCGCACCGTGTTGGCGAGCCTCGATCCGGAACGCTACGAGGCGGTTCCGATCGGCATCACCCGGGACGGCACCTGGGTGCTCGGTGACGCCGACCCGCGGACGCTGTCCGCGCGGGATCGGGCGCTTCCCATGGTCGACGACAAGGGCACCGCGCTGGCGCTGACGGCGGATCCCTCGCGCGCGGGCGCGCTGGTGCCGCTGGACGGTGCGGAGACCGTGCTCGGCGCCGTCGACATCGTGTTCCCGGTGCTGCACGGCGCGTTCGGTGAAGACGGCACGCTGCAGGGTCTGCTGGAACTGGCCGAACTGCCCTATGTCGGTCCGGGCGTGCTGGCCAGCGCGGCCGGCATGGACAAGGAATTCACCAAGAAACTGCTTGCGGCCGAGGGTCTTCCGATCGGCGTGCAGATCGTGCTGCGTCCCGGCGTCGCGACCGTCTCCGCCGCCGACCGCGATCGCCTGGGCCTGCCGGTGTTCGTGAAGCCCGCCCGCGGCGGCTCCTCCATCGGCATCACCAAGGTGGACAGCTGGGACCTGCTCGACGCCGCCATCGAGGAGGCGCGCCGCCACGACCCGAAGGTGATCGTGGAGGCCGGGATCGTCGGCCGTGAGGTCGAGTGCGGCGTGCTGGAATTCCCGGACGGCCGGGTGGAAGCCAGCGTGGTGGCCGAGATCCGGATGCCGGAGGACGACGCGCAGGCCCCCGACTTCTACGACTTCGACACCAAGTACCTCGACGACGTCTGCGAGTTCGACGTTCCCGCCAAGCTGGACGACGCTGTGTCCCAGGAGATCCGGGACCTCGCGGTGCGCGCCTTCCGCGCCCTGGACTGCCAGGGCCTGGCCCGCGTCGACTTCTTCGTGACCGCCGACGGGCCGGTCATCAACGAGATCAACACCATGCCCGGCTTCACCTCGATCTCCATGTACCCGCGTATGTGGGAGGCCGCGGGGATCGACAACCGGACCCTGGTGAGCACCCTCATCGAGACCGCCCGCGCCCGCGGCACCGGCCTGCGCTGACCTCGTCGCAGACGGCCCGGTTCATCATTTCGGATGATGGACCGGGCCGTTCGCGTGCGACCGCGGGGCGATGCCGGCGGCCCGGCCCGCGCGTAGCCTCGACGGTGTGCTCGTCGCCCTCACGATTCCCGGTCTGGCCCTGCTGATCATCGCGGTGGCCTTCGCCGACGTCGCGTATCGCAAGCTGACCGGGCGCACCGCGCTGCCGTGGATGCGGAACGAGGACGGCCGGGGCGCGGCGGCCATCGGCCTGGAACAGTTCGACGCGGCCTTCAGCTCCGGCAAGCGGCTGGAGATGGAACAGCGGCAGTCGGTGCTCATGCACCGGGAGAATCCGGGCGACGGCGACGAGGGACCCGAGGTCGACCTCACCGCCGGGAAGGCCACGCTCCGCAAGCTCTGAGCGACCGCCTTCTCCGTATATATCTGTCAGTTGGGGATCGGGTTCGGATCCATCGGCTTCTCGGGCATGGCCTTCTTGATGGCCTCCGAAACCTCCTGCAGCGGAGTCGCTCCGGCATTGTCGGGCATGGTCAGCGCGATGTAGGTGCCGCGGTCCACGGCCCACCAGGTGCCGGAGGTGACGCCGCTGGTCTGGTCGCGCAGCTCGAACCAGTTGACCCCGTTCACCACCTGCAACGGCGAGGACTTGGTGAATTCGAGCGGCCGGTCCAGCCCGCAGCGCACCACGATGGCGTCGCCGCCGTCGGGCAGCTGCCAGGCATGGGTGGCGGGCGGCGCGGGCTGCATCAGTTCGGCGGTGGTGTAGTCGCCGATCTTGTCGGGCAGGGCGGGGAGCAGCGCGGTGCATTCGGGTCCGGCGGCCGCGGGCGCGGGCACCGAACCGAGGGCCAGCGGGTCGCGGCTGTGGTGCCGGTTGGCCAGCACGCCCATGACGATCAGTCCGACGACCAGGGCGACCGGCAGTGCGACGGCGGTGGCGATGAGCGCGGGCGAGCGACGCATCTCGTACTCGGCGTCCCCGGCGTTCGCGGACTCCGGCGTCGAGTCGGCGTCGGCCTCGGTGGCGGGCGTCTCGGCCGCCGCGTCCTCGAGGGCGTCGGGCGCCGCCGCGTCGGTGTTGTCCGCTTCGGTGCCGCGGGTGTCGTTGCTCATCCGGTCGTCGATCCCCGATCGTGCCGTGCCGGGTGTGCGCATCCTCGCGGTGTGCTGCCCGGCTGCTGGTCGTCGATTGCGGGTTCGAGGGTACCGTCGAGCGGTCGGCCGCCCGCATCACACTCGCCCCGAAGGAGACCGCCATCACCACCGCCAGCGATCCGCAGTCCGTTCCGGCCGCCCGCACCGTGGGCGAGCTCGGCGAGTTCGGGCTCATCGCGCTGGTGAACGCGGGGCGCACGCAGACGCCGGGCGTGCTGCTGGGCCCGGGTGACGACGCCGCCGTGATCGCCGCGCCCGAGGGCCGGTTCGTGGTGACCACCGACATGCTGGTGCAGGACCGGCACTTCCGGACCGACTGGTCGAGCCCGCAGGAGATCGGCCGCAAGGCCATCGCCCAGAACGCCGCCGACGTGGTGGCCATGGGCGCGGTGCCGAGCGCGTTCGTGGTGGGGCTGGGCTGTCCCGCGGAGACGCCGGTCGAATTCGTGCGCGCGCTCGCGGACGGGATGTGGGCCGAGGCCGGGCGGGCGGGAGCGTCCATCGCGGGCGGCGACATGGTGCGCAGTCCGCTGATCGTCATCAGCGTCACGGCCTTCGGGGATCCGCGCCGCGCGCCGATCAGGTTGTCGGGTGCGCGGCCGGGCGATGTGGTGGCGGTGGCCGGGCCGCTGGGTCATTCGGGCGCGGGGTTCGCGGTGCTGTCCGCGGGCACGGCCGGGAAGCTCGAGTTCGCGGACGTGGTTGCCGCGCACCGGGTTCCGCGGCCCCCGTACGACGCGGTGCTGGAGCTGCCCGATACCGCGGAGATCACCGCGCTCACCGATGTGTCGGACGGCTTGCTGGCCGACCTCGGGCATATCGCCGAATCCTCGCGGGTGTCCATCGATCTGGAGTCCGCCGCCCTGGCGGACCCGGAGTTGGAGGCGGTCGGCAAGGCGCTGGGCGTCAGCCCGCTGGACTGGATTCTGGCGGGTGGCGAGGACCACGCCTTCGCCGCGACCTTCGCCGATTCGAGCGAGGTGCCGGAGGGCTGGCGACGCGTCGGCCGAGTTGTCGCGGGCGAGGGCGTGACGGTGGACGGAACCTCCCGAACCGGACCTGCCGGTTGGGATTCCTTCGTATAGCAGGGTCCGGTACCGCGATGAAACTCGACACGATAAGTTTTCCCGACATGGGCGCGAAACCACTGTCGGAAGTCATCGATACGGGCTGGGCCGAGGCCCTCGAACCGGTGGCCGACCGTATTGCCGCGATGGGTGAATTCCTGCGAGTCGAAAACGCCGAGGGGCGTGGCTATCTCCCGAAGGGGGAGAACGTGCTGCGGGCCTTCCAGCGGCCGTTCGACAAGGTGCGGGTACTCATCGTGGGTCAGGATCCGTATCCGACGCCGGGGCATCCGGTGGGCCTGAGTTTCTCGGTGGCCCCGGACGTTTCGCCGATTCCGCGCAGCCTGACCAATATCTACTCCGAGCTGACCAAGGACCTCGGCCTGCCGATGCCGTCCAACGGTGACCTGTCGCCGTGGTGCGATCAGGGCGTGCTCATGCTCAACCGCGTGCTGACCGTACAGCCGGGCCAGCCGGCCTCGCATCGCGGCAAGGGCTGGGAAGCGGTGACCGAGCAGGCAATTCGCGCGCTGGTTGCCCGTGACCAGCCTCTGGTGGCGATCCTGTGGGGCCGCGACGCGTCCACGCTGAAGCCGATGCTGGGCGATACTCCGTACATCGAGTCTGCGCATCCGTCACCGCTGTCGGCTTCGCGGGGATTCTTCGGATCCCGTCCTTTCTCCCGAACCAACGAATTGCTGGGTACCCTGGGGGCCGCGCCGGTCGACTGGCGTCTGCCGTAGCGCTGATCCGTTACCTGATTCAGGAGCATGTGTATGCAGAAGAAGACTGCCCGTGGTGTTTTCGTCGCTCTGGCCGCCGGTGCCGCGCTGGCCTCGGCCCCGGCCATCGCCAACGCCGAGCCGTTGACCCTGGACCCCTACGTCCCCGAGTCCACGACCTCGGTCAAGCCCGTCGGCAGCCTGCTCGACACCAACAGCGTGAGCGGACTCTCGTCCAACGTCACCTCGCGGACGGCGTGCCTGCTGCAGTCGATCAGCCAGCAGGTGGATTGCCTCAACGGCGCGTCCTGAACCGCGGCGCCGGGCCTCACCCCGTCAGGGCCCGGCGCACCATCCGCACTTGCATTGCGGGAGAGAAGGCTTCGACTCGGCGTTCGCCGTCGGGTTCGAAGCCGTATTTCGTATAGAAGGCCCGCGCGCGGGGGTTCTCCTCGAACACCCACAGCGCGATGTCGCCGGTCTCCGGCAGCACCTCGTCCATCAGCGCCTGGGCCACGCCCGTGCCGTGATAGGTCGCGCGCACGTAGAGGGCGCTGAGCTCGTATTCGGCGGCGGGTGACTCCTCGCGATTCTCGCCGCTGCCCGCGAAGCCGATGACGGCGCCGTCGTCGAGCACCGCGACCCGGATCCGCCCCGGGTACTCGAACAGGATCCGGTTCCACGCGGCCGCCCGCCGCTCCACGTCGAAGGCGTCGAGCACGTGCTGAGGCACCAGTCCCCGATACGCCTCCCGCCAGCAGGCTATGTGGCATTCGGACATGCTGTGGACATACTTCGGTTCGAGTGGAACGACCTGCCACTCACCCATGGTTGCCACCCTGTCTCGTCCCTGGAACGGCAAAAGCCCCGGTTCACCCATTGTGGGTGCCGGGGCTTCCGACGAAAAGCGCTTATCAGCCGCGAACGACCTTGCCCGCCTTCAGGCAGGAGGTGCAGACGTTCATGCGGCGGGTGTTGCCGGGGGCAACCTGGGCGCGCACGGTCTGGATGTTCGGGTTCCAGCGACGGTTGGTGCGCCGGTGCGAGTGCGAAACCGACTTACCGAAGCCGGGGCCCTTGGCGCAGACGTCACAGACGGCAGCCATAGTCGCGAGCTCCTTCATGTCATAGAGGGACCCGCTGCACGACGTACAGCGTGTCCGAAAGCCTAATGTCTTGGACCGTACCTACCGGCTGAGAGCCGGTGAACGCATGCCGATGCCTGAGCGAGCAGGACCGTGCCTGCGTGAGGCAACCGCCCAAGAGTAGCCAACCCGTCCCGGGCGTGTCCAATCAGCCGTTCACGGAATATGTAGTTCCGGTCCGTGACCTGCCCGATTGCTCGAGCAGGGTTGACCCGCAACCACAGTCTCGGGTCTTCCCGTGGCAATACCACTGCCCGGCGAACCGGGTCTGACATGGTTTCCATCGGGCAAGTTTTCCGTCCCGCCGCAACTCTGCGAGGACGCCAACACCGCTAAATTCCGGGCGGCGTTGAGATCGCGGTCCAGTATCAGCCCGCATTTGTCACAGATGAACACCCGCTCCGACAGGTCCAGTTTGGCTTTCACCGCACCACACGAGGGGGATGAACACTTTTTCGAACTCGGGAAGAACCGATCCGCCACCAACAGACGACCACCATGGCGGAGGGTCTTGTAGCTGAGTTGGCGACGAAACTCACCGAACCCGGCATCAGCGATATGTGTGGCCAGGCACCGATTCCTCAGCATCCCCGCCACATTCAGATCCTCCACAACGATGTTGCCGAACCGGGCCGCGAGCGCGGTGGTGAGTTTGTGCAGGCCGTCACGGCGCATCGCAGCGACCCGCGTCTCGAGCCTGGCCACCTTCGCATTCGCCTTGCACCATCGTCGTGACGGTGGCACCCCACGGCGGTGGTCGGGCCCTCGACGGCGGGCACGAGCACGAGCCAGACGCCGCCGAGCCCGCTGCACCCGCTGATAGTGGCGTGGATTGAGCACCCGCCCTTCAGTATCGGTCACTCCCGGCACCGGTTGGGAGTGACCGCGAGGGCTTTCACGCCGACATCGGTCCCGACCCGCGCATCGGGCCGGACAGGCGGCCGGTCACGGCGCTGCACGTGGACGGTGAACGACACCCACCAGCGGCCGCCCCGCCGCGAGATGATCATCGACCCGATCCGGGCGGTCCCGTTCACCAACCGCCGCGCGAGTTTGCGGGTCGATTCCCCGGTCCGCACCAACCCGATGCGCGGAATCTTCACCCGGCGACATCCCTCGGCGAGGCCGTAGGACCCGGTGGTCACAGTGAACGCGGGCCGGGATTGCTTTCTCTTCCAGCGCGGGAGTCCCATCCGTGGCCCGGCGCGGACACCACGCTTGGAGGCGGTGTAGTTCGCGAACGCGGTGGCAAGTTGGGCGAGTCCGCTCGCGTAAGACTCCTTGCTGTTCTCTATCCACCAGGGCGCGACCCGGTCCTTGTCGGCGTTCCACGCCTTGCGCAAGCTGTAGGCAGACGTGCTGACTCGGGGGGTGAGATGTTCGGCTGCGATCCCGTAGCTGGTTTCTGCGGCACGTTGGTCCCAGTTGGCGAGGACGTGGCGCAGGCCCCAGTTGTAGGCGAAACGGGCTGCCCCGCAATGGGACCGCAACAACTGTTCCTGATCGCTGGTCGGTTCCAGCGCGAACCGGTAGGCCTGCACCGTCGGCTCCGACACCACCTCTGGTGACGCGGTCTCGGGCCCGGTTTCGCTCACGTGTTCGAGGCTAGGTAATTCCTCGGCGACACGGCAAACCCCAACCAGTCGACACGCCACACCGATTCGCTTGGTGACGGCGCGAAATTTCGCAGAACACCACAAATTAGCCCAAATCGCCCAGCAGCTCGAATCCCTGGCATCGGGTTCGTATGCGGTGTGCGAATGTCAGGCGAGGGTGCGGTGTCGGTTGCCCCGACTAGGCTGGCGAGGGGATTTCACGACGTGAGCGGAAGGACGGTGACGGTGCCCGGGGTAGCGGACGCGCTCGACGGTACGGCCCTGTTGAACTGGGGTCGCCTCACCCTCACCGCCCTGGAACGCCACCGGGACGAGATCAACGCCCTCAATGTCTTCCCCGTCGCCGACTCCGACACCGGCACCAACCTGCTCGCCACCATGCGGGCGGCCGTCTACGGGGCGGAGGAAGCGGTGCGCGCCGCCGACGCCGCCGTTCGTGCGATCGTCCCCGCCCCGGACCGGGCAACCGAACCGGGCGAGATGGAGGAGAGCGGGCCGGCCGCCGCGGCGGAGCGTGGTCGCGGCGGGGACGGTCGGCTCGACGGTGACCAGGTGGCGCCCACGGATCGGCTGTCGGGTGAGCGGGGGCTGCCGGCTCGGACCGTGGCGGCGGCCATGGCGCGCGCGGCGACCTTCGGGGCGCGCGGGAATTCGGGGATCATCCTGTCGCAGGTTTTGCGGGGGATCGCGGACGCGGTGGCCGAGGGGCCGCTGACCGAGCGGGCGTTGCGGGTGGCGCTGCGGCGGGCGGCGCGGTTGGTGCGGGAGGCACTGAGTTCGCCGGTCGAGGGGACCATGCTCACCGTGCTGGACCGGGCCGCCGAGCGCGCCGCCGAGGCCACGGACCGGGATCTGCTCGCGGTGGCGCTGGCCGCGGCGGACGGGGCGGCCAAGGCGCTGGGGGAGACGCCCGCGCAATTGGGAGTGCTGCGGGAAGCCGGGGTCGTCGACGCCGGGGCGCGCGGATTACTGGTGCTGCTGGACGAATTGGTGGCGGCCGCCGGAGGTCGAGCGCCCGCCCGGCCGGTCTACCGGCGCGGTGCGCCCGACGAGCGACCGGCGCACCGGCCGGATGAGAGGCATCGCCGGGCGGGCGGGGATTCCGCCGCTGCGGCGGCTGTTCCGCCCGGCTTCGGCGCCGAGGACGACGCCGATCGTGAGATCGACACCGACTCCGTCGATTCGGGCGTGGCCGGAGTGGTGTCGAGCCCGCGTGCGGGTGCGCCGACCGCGGCAGCCGGTGGCATCGGGAATTCCGGTGATGAGGCGACGAGTTCTGTTGTGGCCGTACCGAATTCGCGTGCTTTCGGGCCTGGTTCGCACGTAGCCGGATCGGGTTCGGGCATGACCGAGTCGGGTTCGGGGTCGCACCGCCCGCGGGCCGCATGGGCCGCGGTGCCGCACTACGAGGTCATGTTCCTGGTGCGGGAGACGGATGAACCGCGCGTCGGTGTGCTGCGGGATCGGCTGGCGGAGCTGGGCGATTCGGTGGTGGTCGTGGGCGACGGCGCCGATACCTGGTCCGCGCATGTGCACTGCGGTGACGCGGGCGCTGCTGTCGAGGCCGGGCTGGTCGCGGGGGCGGTGACCGGGATTCGGATCGAGATCCTCGACGATTCCGGGCATGCGCCGCGGGGAAAGGCGGATCGGGCGATCCTGGCGGTGGCGTCCGGGGCCGGGGCGGTGCGGTTGTTCGAGGACGCGGGGGCGGTCGTGATCGAGGGGGCGGTCACCGCGGAGGTGCTGCTCGAGGCGATTCGGCGAATGCCGCATCGGGAGGTGCTGGTGTTGCCGAACGGGGCCTTGCCCGCGCACGAGCTGGTGGCGGTGAGTGTGGCGGCGCGCGACGGCCGGCGGGAGGTGTTGATGCTGCCGTGCGCGTCGATGGTGCAGGGCCTGGCGGCGTTGTCGATGCACGATGCCGGACGGGTCGCGGCCGATGACGCGTTCGCCATGTCGGAGGCGGCGGCCGGAACCCGGTGGGGTGCGTTGCGGGTCGCGCCGGAGCGCGCGCTGACCATGGTGGGGATGTGCGGCGCGGGCGACGGGCTCGGGTTGGCCGGCCACGATGTGGTGGTCATCGATTCCGATGTACGGGCCGCCGGTCGCACGCTGCTGGACCGAATGCTGGGCCTGGGCGGGGAATTGGTGACCATGCTCCTGGGCGGCGATGCGCCCGAGGGGCTTTCCGACGACTTGACCGCGCATGTGGCGGCGGGCTTCCCGGGTGTGGAAGTGGTGGTGTACCCGGGCGGTCAGGCCGGTGACCTGGTGCAGATCGGGGTGGAATAGATGGCGACGCTGGCTGATCGGCTCGATCACGTGCTCGGGGTGAAGGCGGCGGAATCGCTGCAGGAGCACTTCGACATGCAGACCGTCGAGGATCTGCTGCGGCACTATCCGCTGCGCTACGCCACCCAGGGGCAGCCGCTCACCGAGGAGCAGCCGGAGGAGGGCCAGCACATCACGGTGATGGGCCGGGTCACCAAGACCGATCTGCGCCCGATGAAGAACCGTCGCGGCAGCCTGCTCAAGGTGAACCTGGACACCGGCGGCCCGCGCCCGGTGGAGATCACCTTCTTCAATGGCGACAAGGTCCGCTATCTGGTGAAAGATGGTGTGCGGGCGATGATGTCGGGCACCGTGCACTGGTGGCGGCCGGACCGCTGGAACCTCTCACACCCCGACTATCTGATCCTGCCCGAGCAGGGCGAGTCGATCGAGAACCTCACCTCGGTGCGTGGCGGCGGCGCGCTGCGCGGCCTGGCGCAGACCGCGAAAGGCGCTGGGGGAGTGGATGTCTCGTTCTTCGAGCGCGAGTTCATCCCGGTCTATCCGTCGACGGCGAAGGTGCAGAGCTGGGATCTGCTGCGCTGCATCCGGCAGGTGCTCGATCAGCTGGACCCGATCGACGACCCGCTCCCGGAATCGCTGCGCACCGAGCATTCGCTGCTGCCGGTGTCGGACGCGCTGCGCCTGATCCACCTACCCGAGCACAAAGCCGATATCGAGGCCGCCCGCGGCCGGCTGCGTTTCGACGAGGCGATGGCCCTGCAGCTGGTGCTGGCCGAGCGCCGCCATCAGACCGAGGGCCGCACCGCGAAGCCGTGCCCGCCGCGCACCGACGGCATCGCCGCCGCCTTCGACAAGCGGCTGCCGTTCGAGCTGACCGAGGGGCAGCGCGCGGTCATCGACGAGATCTCCGCGGACCTGTCGCGTCCGCACCCCATGCATCGGCTGTTGCAGGGTGAGGTGGGTTCGGGCAAGACCATCGTGGCCCTGCACGCCATGCTGCAGGTGGTGGACAACGGTCAGCAATGCGCGCTGCTCGCGCCCACGGAAGTCCTGGCCGCCCAGCACTATCGGTCGCTGTCGAAGATGCTCGGCGATCTGGGGACGGCGGGTGAGCTGGGCGCGGACGAGAACGCCACCAAGATCGTGCTGGTGACCGGTTCGATGTCGGCGGGTCAGAAGAAGGCCGCCCTGCTGGACGCGGTGACCGGTGACGCCGGTCTGGTGATCGGCACCCACGCCCTGATCCAGGACAATGTGGAGTTCTTCGACCTGGGCATGGTGGTGGTCGACGAGCAGCACCGGTTCGGTGTCGAGCAGCGGGATGCCCTGCGCGCCAAGGCGAAAGGCGCGGCCAGCCCGCACCTGCTGGTGATGACCGCGACGCCGATTCCGCGCACCATCGCCATGACCACCCTCGGTGATCTGGAGACCTCGGTGCTGACCCAGCTGCCGCGCGGCCGGTCGCCGATCACGTCGAAAGTCGTTCCCGCCAAGGTGAAACCGGCGTGGGTGGATCGCGCGTGGGAGCGCATCCACGAAGAGGTGACGCAGGGTCGGCAGGCCTATGTGGTGTGCTCGCGCATCGGCGACGAGGAGGAGAACGGGAAGGGCAAGGGCCGCAAGGCGAAAGCCGGGGAGGAGAAGGAAGGCCCCACCACCCATTCCGCCGTCGACATGTACGAGATGCTCGCGGCGGGCCCCTTCAAGGATCTGCGCGTCGGCCTGCTGCACGGCCGGCTGCCCGCGGACGAGAAGGACCGCGTCATGCGGGATTTCAACGACGCCGAGATCGATGTGCTGGTCTGCACCACGGTGGTCGAGGTCGGTGTCGATGTCCCGAACGCCACCGTCATGGTGATCGTGGACGCGGATCGCTTCGGCGTCAGCCAGTTGCATCAGCTGCGCGGCCGGGTCGGGCGTGGCAAGCACGCGGGTCTGTGCCTGCTGATCACCGAGACCAATCCGATGGGGACGGCCATGGCCCGGCTGGAGGCGGTCGCGGGCACCACCGACGGCTTCGAACTCGCGGTCCTGGATCTCAAACAGCGTCGTGAGGGTGATGTGCTGGGCTCGGCCCAGTCCGGTACCGCCCGCAGCCTGCGCCTGCTGTCGCTGCTGGACGACCTCGAGGTCATCACCGCCGCACAGGAAGTGGCGCGTGAGATCGTGTCCTCGGATCCAGGTCTGAAGAACCATCCGGGTCTGGCGGGCATGATGCGCGCGGCCGTGGATGGCGAACGTCTGGAGTATCTGGCCAAGTCCTGACGGACTATTCGGCGGTGGCGTCGTCGGGGGTCAGGCCGGCGAGTTCGCGCCACCGCGCCATCTCCTCCTCGTGCGAGCCGGACAGCGTGGCCTCGGTGACGTCCACCGCGGCGGCGTCGTCACTGTCGCCGTCGCGGGTGAGCAGCATCAGCGGCCAGCTCGGTTCGTCGGTGTGGGCCGGGCCGAACGGCTGCCAGTCCCAGGGCCCGCCGAAACGCCAGGCGCGGCCGGAGGAGTCGGCGACCTCGTCGCCCGGTTCGAGGAAAGCGTAGGGGCGGAACCGCAATTCGACGGTCCGGGGGATGCCGTCGTCGGGATCGAACACCGGTTCCTGATCGGTTGCTCCGGGCTCGTCGGCGAGACCGGCACGTAGGTAGGCGATCTCCCGGCGCGGCCGGGGCAGCCAGCCGATGGCGCGGGGCGGTTCGTGCTCGCGCAGCCCGGTCACGCGAACCAGGGTCGGCGGAATCCCGACCCGGCACGGCGCGTCGGCCGCGAGTTCGCCGTCGGCGGGCCGGATTCGGAACAGCTCGTGTTCCCAGCCGGGTGCGCCGGGTCCGGTCGGCACCGTGACGACGCCGTTCCAGCCGTCGCCGTCGGGATCATCGGCCCACCAGGGCCATTCGACGCGGACCTGGTCCGCCGTCAGCTCGGTGACCCGTGCCGCGGTGAACGGACAGGACAGCTCGAGGATGTCACCGACCCGGTATTCGAACGCCACAGCCACCGAACCTAGCCCGTCCGTGGCGTGGACGTCCCCTTCGCCGGGCTAAACGGCGGCGGGGAATTCGTCGGCCTTGACGCCCTCGATGAAGGATTCCCACTCGCGCACGGTGAAGAGCAGCACCGCGCCGTTGCTACCCTCCTTGCTGTGGGCGACCACGATGCCGCGGCCGGGCCAGTAGCCGACCTGCACGCAGCTGCCGTTGGCGCCGCCGACGGTGCTGGTCCGCATCTGCAGTCCGTCCGGCAGATCTGCCTTGGTAGTCATGAGCGGGTTCCCTTCGTCCTTTCACAGTCGGGTTCGGACGCGAGGCGAAGACGAGCAGCCGGGGTCCTCGATGCGGGACAACGCCGTCTGGCATCGGCTGACGCGGTTCACACTACCGGCTCGGTGCTGGAAGTGTGCCCGGTATCGACTGTCAAAACGGTGATCCGTCATGGGGATTCAGAGTGGTGTTCGCCCGTACGGGGATTCGGCGAATTCGCCCGTACGGGCACCCGGGTTCGGCGCGGAACGGGTCACACCTCGAGGTCTTCCTCGATGCCCTTGAGGCGGTGGCGGGCCATGGCCAGGTTGGCCCGGGTGCGGTCGAGCGCCAGATACAGGAACAGGCCCTTGGATTTCCGTCCGGTCATCGGCCTGATGATGTGATACTGGCTGCTCAAGGTGATGAGGACGTCCTCGATCTCCTCCTTGATGGCGAGCTGGTCGATGGTGCGCATCTTGGCCCGCACCACCTCGGTGTTGCCCGCGGCTGCGACCTGGAGGTCCAGCGCCTTGGAGCTGCCGAGCATGCCGAGCGCCATGCCGCTGTTGTAGTCGACCACGGCCGCGCCGATCGCGCCGTCGATCACCATCATGTCCTTCAGTGCGATATCCATGTTGGACATGGGGTTTCCTTTCAATCGGTGTTTCACTTGGGGTTCGAAGTCTGTGTTCCGGGCGGCAGCGCGGCGGCCGGATCGGCGTCGCCGGTGACGGCCGCGAGATGGTCGGCGATGGCCCGGGCGGTGGGCCGCGATTCCAGGTGCACGCGGCCGATATTCGTGCCGGGCCCGGCGAGCACGGTGAGCGAGGCGGTCCAGCCCACGGCGTAGATGACGACGTCGCCGCTCTCGCCGTGCACCACCACCTCGTGGAAGCCGCCGCCGTGCGCGGTCGCGGCGAGCCGGTGCGAGAGCGAGAGCTGTGCGGCGGTGAGCGCCGCCATGCCCGCCGGCTCGATGTGCGAGGGCAGATCGTGTGCGATGAGCAGCCCGTCGGTGGATGCCACCAGCGTGCCGGTCAACTGCGGCACCCGGTCCCGCAGCGCCTTCAGCTCCCTGTGTACTTGCGTGTTCGGTTCTGGGCCGGACATCGCCACTTTGGTCAACCTTCCTATCAATCCGCCGAGCCGCCTTCGCCGCGCGGTCACGCGAGCTCCTCCAAGGCCGCCTCCCTATCCGTTCGCGGTCATGCCAGTTCCTCCAGTGCCGCCCGTAGCCGGATGAGGACGTCCCGGTCGGGCGGTTCCCAGCGGTCGGGGACGGCGACCGCCGCGGCCTGCGACACCCGGCGGCGCAGCGGCGGGGCGGAATTCGCTGCCGCCGCGGAGTTCTCGTCCGGGGCGGGGGATCGTTCGGCCGGTTGCCGGTCCGGCTCGGTGACGGCGCCGATGTGGTCGGCCAGGGCCACCATGACCGGCGCCTCGATCAGCCCCGCCGCGGTGAGTTCGCGCACCGCGAGCAGGCAGCCGTAGGTGGTGCGGCCCAGATCCTCGCCGAGCCCGGTGATGGTGCGGCGGGCGTCGACCGCGGCGAGCACCTCGGCCTGGCCGCCGGTGAGCACCACCCGCCGCCGCTGCACTCGTCGCACCGGGACCACGGCGACGCGATCCACCAGCTCCACCGGCCACACGCCGGCGCTGGGGTCGCCACGGCGGGCGCATTCGTGGATGAGCGCGCCCGGGGTGATGCGGCAGGTGTGGGCCAGCCAGTGCGCCGGCCCTTCTCGGAACTCCACCCGGGCGGGCGCGGCCAGCAATAGGTAGGCGGCATCGAAGACCGACAGCAGCGCAAGGGTTTCCAGCCGCGGGCCGGTCGGTAACTGGTCGGGGGTTCCGGACCGGGCGCGGCGCCAGCCCTCGGCGTCGGTGAGCCCGGCGGTTATCGCCAGGCGATCGAGTCCGGTGGTGCGCCGGCAATCGGCGGCCACGATCGCGCCCTCGACGAGATGAAATGCGCCATCGCCCACGGTGAGTACGCCGGTGCCGCGTTGCTGTTCCAGTCGTCGTAGTTCGATGACGAGTTCACTGTCCATGATCATCCTCGGAGAATTCGGCGAGAATTATCCGCAGCTGGTACCTGGCCATGGCGAGATTGCCGGTGTCGCCGTCGAAGAGAACGTGCACGAAAAGCCGTCCGTCGAAATCGCCGTCGATCAAATTCAGCAGGTGATATCCGCCGGTTCCGCACACGATGATCTCGCTGATGTCGTCGCCGGAGCGGCCGGTGGCCATGGCCGGGGAGGTGAGCACCGAGCGTACGACATCGGTTGCGGCAGCAGCATCTTCGTGTTGATCGACGACGTCGTGGCGACCGGCGGCGGCGATGGCCAGCCCGCTCGCGCCGTCCACGAGGGTGACGCTGCATGCACCGGGAATGTCCATGATGCGTTTGAGGCATCCGTCGATACCGATCACTGCCGCCCACCGCTTGTTCCGGGAAATATTCGAGCGAATCCAGACGCTACACAGGATGGGCGGGGGATGGGGAGCAAACGCCGGATTAATCCGGGTAACTCATGATTTTCCAGGTGCGCGATCAAGAATGCTAGACAGTATTAATACCTTTCGGTATTTGATGAAATCGGGCGAAATGGATATCCAAAATGGATGAGGGCAAGCATGATGCAAGCCTCGCTTCCGGCTGTCCGGACTCAGTGGGGCAGACGGGGGTACGGCAGATCCGAACTGGTGTGCTCGTCGATCGCCAGCGGCCGCCCGATCTGCGGGAAGGCGCGCTGGGCGCAGGACGGGCGCTCGCACACCTTGCAGCCCGCTCCGATGGGTACGGCCGCGGCGGGATCCTCGATCTCCAGGCCGCGTGAATAGACCAGGCGGTCCGCGTATTCGATATCGCAGCCCAGTCCGATGGCGAATTCCCCTCCGGCACCGCCGAACCCGCTCGGCGTGGGCGCGGTGGTGCGGGCCACCCACAGGTAGCGCCGCCCGTCGGGCATGGACGCCACCTGCGACAGCATCCGGCCGGGCTGGTCGAACGCCTCGTGCACCACCCACAGCGGGCAGCTGCCGCCGACCCGGGAGAAGTGGAAGGCGGTGGCGGACTGGCGTTTCGAGATATTGCCCGCCCGGTCGCTGCGGATGAGGAAGAACGGCACGCCGCGCTGCCCCTGGCGTTGCAGCGTGGCCAGGCGGTGGCAGACGGTCTCGAAGCCGACCTCGAAGCGCAGGCCCAGCAGGTCGATGTCGTAGTGCAGTTCCTCGGCCGAGCGCAGGAACTTGCCGTAGGGCAGGATCAGCGCCCCCGCGAAGTAGTTGGCCAGCCCGATCCGGGCCAGCGTGCGGGATTCGCCGCTGAGGGCGGGGTTCTCGTCGAGCACCTCGTCGAGCAGCGCGCCGTGCAGCAGGAAGGCCAGGGTGGTGGCGATCTGGAAGGCGCGCTGCCCCGGCCGCAGCCGGCGGGCCAGGGTGAGCGTGCGGGTCTCGGGTTCGTAGTGGCGCTTGGGGATGTTCGGGTCGGCCCCGTCGCCGCGCACCAGGACGGTGACGCCCGCGCGTTCCTCGGCCACCCGCGCCAGCTGGCGGTCCAGGGAGCCGATGGTCAGCCCGCTCTCCTCGAACAGCCGCTCGGCGGCCAGGTCCAGCTGGGCGATGTGATTGTGGTGATCGTAGAAGAAGTCGCGCACGTCCTCGTAGGGCATCGCGACGCCGGGCACGCCGGCGGGGGTGGCCACCTTGGAGGACAACAGATCCAGCTGGTCGGTCGCGGCCCGTAGTCGGCGATGCATGGCCACAACGATTTTCGCGACCTCGGGCATGCGGGTGGCCAGATCCTCGACCTCGGCCACCGGCGCGGCATTGCCGCCCGCGGCCTCCACCAGGATCTCGTGCAGGTCCGAGACCAGCCGCGCGTCGGAGTCCGCCGCGAAGAACTGCACGTCCAGGTCGAAGGTGGAATTCAGTTTGAGCAGCACGGGAATCGTGAGCGGTCGCTGATCACGCTCGAGCTGGTTGAGGTAGCTGGGCGACAGGTCCAGAGATTTGGCCAAGGCCGCCTGGGTCATCCGCCGTTCCTCGCGCAACCGCCGTAGTCGGGCCCCCGCATACATCTTGCGCACGTGGGGGATGGTACCGATTCGGATTCGCAAACATCGCAATTTGAGGAGACTCGCGGCGATTTCGCCGACGCTGCGTGGTACTTCACCGTGCCGTCCAGCATGCGTAGCATGCGAATTCGAGACTACCGGCGGTTTTGCGCGCGAGTGCCCATAGTACGACCAACGCCACGCCGACGGGCTGGAACGGCGGTCGGAAAGTGCCCCGAAATCGGCGGACTCACCCCAGAATCAGGTGAACCTGGAGTTCGCCGACCAGGAATCCGAGCACCGCGCCGATCGCGACCAACTTCCATTCGTCCTGCTTGAAGGCGGGGCGCAGCAGGCCCTCGTACTCGTCGTCGGACAACTGCTTGGTCTTCTCGATGACCAGACTGCGGACATCGAGGGCCTCGATGGCGTGCTGGTCGAAACCGGAGTGGGCGGCGGCCTTGATGTGGTCGAGGACGAAGGTGACCGCGTCGCGTTCGATGGCGGTGTAGCTGTCGCCCGCGACCATCATGACCAGCGGCCGGGCCGGGCCGGTCTGTAGTTCCAGGAACTCGCTGACGTGGCGGCTCAGCAGGGATGCCAACCGGTCGGCTCGTTCGCCATGGAGGACGGCCTCGAGAATGCGTGCGGGGGTGAGGATCTCGGTGGCGATCAGGTCGCCGTAGTCGGTGCAGACCTGCTCGCGCCGCTTGTGGAACAGGCCCTGCCACTTGAACGGTCCGATACCGACCGGACGGATCGGGCGGAAGATCATCTGCAGCGCCAGCCAGTCGGTGAGCAGACCGGTGAAACCGCCGAACGCGGGCATGAGCAACGGGTTGTGGGTCAGCGACCAGGTGAACATCTGCACGAAACCCAGTACGGTGCCGAAGATCAGCCCGGAGCGCACGATGAAGCGCAGCTCGTTGTTGCCGACCCGGCGCACCATCTCCACCAGCAGCGATTTGTCCTCGACCAGGGCGCTGATGGCCATGCCGCGCAGGTCCATCACCTGGTCGAGATTGGTGCGCAGGTCGAAGACGACGTCCTCGATCAGTTGCGGCAGATCCCGTTGCGCGCGTTCGATGATGGCGCGTTGCGCGGCCTCGGGCATGTTCACCCACAGCCGCGGCTCGTGCTTCATCATCATGGTGCGCACCATGTGGTCGACGCCCGCGTCGAGGGGTTCGCGCAGGCGCGTGGTGAGTTCGCCGATGTCGATGCGGGCGATGATGTCCTGCGGATCGATCAGCTTGCCGAACATGAGGTCCACGGCGATGGTGGCCATGCGCGGCGCGGAGCGGGGGATGACGCCCTGCCAGCCCAGCCACGGTGGGATGCCCTTGAACTCGAGCGGTTTCATGAGCATCTGCACGGCGACGATCTTGGTCACCCAGCCGATGAGCGCCGCGACGAGCGGGATGGAACAGTACAGCAGCCAGTGGTCGGCGAAATCCGCGATCACGACCCGCTCGGCCCCTGTGCCCTGGTTGCCATGCCCTGCTCCTCGATGCGACTATTCGTACCCAGCCGTACGGCTATTTGTGCCGCGGCTCAGGCTAGGAGACCGTGGTGCCCACAGGCAAGACCGAGAGTTCGCCCCCCACTCAGCGGGTGGTGGCCATCGTGGAACTGCTCGCCGCCCAACGCGACTCGCTCACCGCCGCCGAGATCGCCGACACCCTAGGCCTGAACCGCTCCACCGCGGGCTCCATCCTGGCGGCCCTGGCCGACCGCGGCTGGGTCCGCCGCCTCCCCGACCTCAGCTACGAACTGGGCGGCCGCCTCGCCGCCATCGGCGCCCGCGCCGCCGCTGGCCGCCACGATCGTGCCTGGTTGGAGCGCGAATTGGAGGAACTGGCCGACCGCGTGAACTGCGGCGCCGCCCTCACCGCGCTCAGCGGCGGCCACCTCAAATTCGTCGCCGTCACCCGCGACCGCCTCACCGTCGGCATGGAATCCGGCGTCCGCATCCCCCTGCTGGCCCCCGCCGGCGCCGCGATCATCGCCCACACCGGCGCGGTCCGCCAACGCGACTGGCTCGACACCCGCGGCACCGAACGACGTGACGAATATCGCGCCGTCCTCGACACCCTGCGCACCGCCGGCTACTGCGCCTGGCGCCTCGAACCCGACAGCCTGCCCGGCCTCCGGGTCCTCTCCGACGTGGCCACCCACCTGGCCGAACACCCCGGCGACAAGGACCTCCGCGGCCGAGTCCTCGCCCAGCTGGCCACTTTCGGCGGCAGCGCCTACGACCAGCCCACCTTCGACTCCGAAGCCACCCTCCCCCTCAGTTACATGAGCGCCCCGGTTTTCGACGACAGCGGCCACGCCGTCATGGAACTCCAGATAGGCCCCCTCCGCCCCGACGTCACCCGCCCCGAACGCCGCCACTACCTGGCCGAACTCTCGGCAGCCGCCCGCCGCATAGGCGACGGCCTCGAATCCATCCCCTCCCGAACCCGCCGCTTCCCCTCCTGACCCGCCCGGCGATCAGCCTTCGCCCCACACCACCGCCTGCGCGGCAATGACAGAGACCCCATTGAATGTGACGGCGGGCGAGCCGTGCAGGCGATATCCCTGCTCCAGCAACGCACTGATCCGCTCACAGAACGTCGCGTCATCGGGACCGGTGATCAGGCGGTAGCGCAACACAGGCTGGTCGGTCATCACGTCAGCCTAGGACGGCGCCTGTTCGGGCACCTATTGCAGTTCGCGGGTGGTGGCGATCAAGAAGGTGATGGTGTCGCGGACTTTGGCGTCGGTCATCTTCAGGGGGACCGAGCTGGTGGCGGCGATCTTGTCGTCGATCGCGATCATGCCTTCCCAGGTGCCGATTCGGGTGAGGAAGGAGTCGTCGGCGGAACGCCAGACTTCCTCGTCGAAGCCGTCGAGGCGGTGATAGCGGCCGCCTTCGGGGTCGGTGTGGTCTGGTTTGCGCATATTGCGGAGGGTCAGCCAGGCCACGTAGGGGGCTCGGGGCTTGAGGTTGAGGTAGCAGGAGCCGTTCATGCCGATGGTGGCGTTGATGGTGCCTTGGCTGAGTTCGGCCACCTGGGCTTCGGGGACACCCAACGTGGTGTGGAAGAAGTCGAGCATGCGGGTGCACACGTCGCGGTTGGAGTGGGCGGAAGGGGTTGAGCCGGGGTCGGATTGGGATGCCGGGGACGAACCGCAACCCGCCAGCACGAATACGACTGCTACCAGCAGGTATCGGAGGATCCCCCACCGTCTTCCGAGCACCACGACCTCCTGTTCGGGCCGGAGCGTAACAGGATGGCGGGGGCGCGCCAACCGCAGTGGCGCAGTTGCGCCTGGCCGCCCAACGCTACGTGAGACGCGGATCACGCTGGCGCGCAGGGACTTCCGGGAAGCGGTGCGGGGGAGGGGTCAGAGGACCTTGGCGATGGCGGGGACGATCTTGGCTATCGCGACATCCGTGGAATTCGGGGTCCAGCTCTGGAAGGCCTGCGCGGTGGCCGGGTCGTCGACGATGACCAGACGGGCGTGGGTGAGGTTGGAGGACAGGAAGGAACTCGGCAGGCCCCGCAGGCCGCCGTTGCCGGCCTGCTTGTCGGTGCGCACGACGATGACCAGATCGACGTCGGGGACCATCTCGCCGGACGCGGACAACGGGCGCGGGGAGGCTTCGTCGGGTTTGGCGCGGAAGTCGGTGGCGTAGCGGAAGCCGATGTCCTGCAGGAACTTCGCCTGCTCGCTCGAATCCAGGTCGACGGACAGGGAGCTGTCGCCGAGGTTGTAGGCGGCCACCGTCTTGTTGAGGAACGACGGATGCGCGGCGCGGACCTGGGCCGGGGAATCGCTGGGGGTGGAGGTGGTCTGGGTGACGGGGTCGCCGCCGGAATCCTGGTGCGTGGCCAGGTAGACCGCGGTGCCGGAAACACCCAGCAGCGCAACGGCCGCCGCCACCGCGAGGGCGCGCCGGCGTGTGGTGCGGGCGCCGCGGGTCGTGGACAGGGTCCCCGAGCCGATCGGCTGTGGCCGGGTGATCCGCTCGGTCGGCCGCTCGGACTCGACGACCGGCGGCGCGGAGGGCATCCGGCCCTGCACGGCGAGCGCGGCGTCCTCGGTGAAGTCCCGGCAGGTGGCGTAGCGGTCGTCGGGATCCTTGGCCAGCACCTTCGCGATCACCGCGTCCAGCGCGGGCGGCAGATCGGCGCGCAGCGTGCCCAGCGCGGGCGGCGGATCCTGGAGGTGACCCAGCGTGGCCTGGGCGATGGAATTCACCGGGAACGGCGTACGCCCGGTGAGCAGCTTCACGAAAGCGCAGCCGAGACTGTAGATATCGCCGCGATGATCCAGCGGCCCGGCGACCAGCCGCTCGGGGGCCGCGTAGGCGAGGGTGGCCATCATGGCGTCGGTGGCGGTGAGTTCGCGGCCGTCGGTCACCGACTTGGCGACGCCGAAATCGGTGAGCAGCACTCGTTCCTCGCCCGGATGCGCGTCCTCGTCACGGGAGAGCAGGAAGTTGGCGGGCTTCACATCCCGGTGCAGCAGCCCGCGCCGATGCGCGTAATCCAGGGCCTTGCCCACCTCGGTCACGATGCGCAGCGCCCGCTGTGGCGTCATCCCCTCGGGGTGCTGCTTCAACTCCACGGAGGCGTCGGTGCCGGGGATGTACTGCATGGCGATCCACAGCCGCCCGTCCTCCTCCCCGCGGGCGTAGACCGTCACGATGTTCGGATGATCCAGCTCCGCAGCGAGATTCGCCTCGCGCGCGAAGCGCGCCCGATACACCTCGTCGTGCGACAGATCGTTGCTGAGCACCTTCAGCGCGTCGAGCCGCCCGGGGAACATGGGATCCTGCACCAGATAGACGGTCCCCATCCCGCCACTGCCCAGCACCCGGATGATCCGGTGGCCGCCCACAACAGTGCCGGGCCGCAACGGCATGCTTATCCGCCTCTCCGGGCCTGCAGTGGCCCGCTCATAGCCGTTGCCGGTTTCGTGTCCGTGCCGGCGGTCGGTGCCGAACCACGTTCGGGCGTACCCGGCGAGTTACCCCGAACTCGCGAGATCGGTTGTCGCCCTTGTCCAGGCCCTTGGAATGTAGCAACGATTGCCGGACCCGGCCGAGCGTCAGATGTGGCCATAGGCGAGCAGCTGATATTGGGCCGACAGCCGTTGGCGCAGATCCTGGGACTGGTCGGCGTACACCTCGGCCACGTAGCGCTGGTAGGGCAGGTAGCACATGAACTTCGCGCCGATGGCGTACTTGACGTCCTTCAACTGCAGGCAGCGTGCCGTCGCCAGGCCGGGCGGCGGGTCGACGGGCTTGTACCGGTCGAGCAGTTCGTCGACGAAGGCGGCGATGAAGCGCTGGGCGGCCGCGTCGTCCTTCGTCCGATAGATATTGCTGAGCGAACTGGCCATCACGTCGATTCCGGCGTCGGCGTACGCGCGGCGGGAGGCGGCCGGTCGATCGTCGTGGGTGAGGGCGGCGTGCGGGCCGTACAGTCCCTCGCTCGCCCGGACCTGGCCCTTGCCCGCGGGCAGCACGCGGCTGAGCAGATCGTCGGGATCGCTGAGCAGGCCCGCCAGCTGGTCGGGCGGGGTGGGGCGATAGTCCCGGATCGATTCGATGGCCTTGTCCAGCATTCGCTTCGCCACGTCGATCAGGAATGCGGGACCGTCGGGAACCGTCAGGTCGTCCTCGACGTGCAGCCAGTACAGGTACTCGCCCTGCGGGTACAGGGCCCGCACCCATTCGAGGGAGGTGAGCGCGGCCCGTGCGGTCGGATAGCCGGGGATCTGCACCGGACCTTTGTCCGGGTATTCCGGATTCGTCTGTGACGCAAGGAAATCTGCGGCGGTCGCGGCCTGCGCGGGTTTGCCGAAGCGCAGCACGGTGAGATGCACGTTCAGTCCGAGCGAGGTGTCGTACCGATGCCGCCCACCGGTCTGCCAGCCCGCGATCAGCCCCGGCGCGCGATCGTTGAACCCGTCGATCCCCATCGGCGGATAGTCCGCGGTGATCGCGCTCCCGGCGGACCCGTAGCCCAGTCGCTCGTCGATCTCCAGCGGCAGCGGGACGTGCTCGCCCAGCCGGATCGCCTCCTGCACCACGTCCCCGACGCTGATGTCGGGCTTCATGGTGGTGATCTGCCGCGGCACCACCGGATAGTTCCCCGGATCCAATTGCGACACATCGACGGTCGCGGCCGGTGACGCGGGCGCGGCGGGGTCGGTCGGGCCGGACCCGCAGCCCCCGGCCAGCACGGCCGCCACCGTGAGCGCCAGCAGCCGGGTTCTCGCTCGTGCGATCCTCATCGCTGTCCGCTCCTGGCCAGCATCGAATACTGCGCCGACACCCGCTGCTCGAACGAGCCGGGCGCGCCGCCGCTGAACCGGGCCTGCGCCCCGATCACCGCCACGTACCGGCCGTAGACCACCGCGCACAGATAGGTGGCGTCGCGGATCGGCTCGGGTTCGTCGAGCCGCACGCAGTGCGCGTCGGTGATACCGCCGGGGTTCGGGACCTCGTCGTCGTCGCGGCCCAGCCGGGTCAGCGCGGTCTGTAAGCCGAAGGCCGCCTGCAGATCCCGGGTGCGGTACACGGTCGCCCCGTTGCGGGCGACCAGATCCACCCCGGCCGCCTCGAACGCGGGCCGCGCCACCGCCGTGTCGCGCTCGAAATGCAGTGCGCCCGAAGGCGTGTAGACCCCACCCTGACCGCGACCCCCGGACCGGTCGGAGTCGGAGCTGTCGTACTGATTGGGCAGCGTGAGATCCAAGATCGTGTCCGGATTGCCGGGCAGGTCCGGAAGATCCTCGAGCGGTGTGGGTTTCAGATCCGCCATCGCGGTGAGCTGGGCGCGCAGCATCTCCCGCAGCCGGGTGCCGAGCGCCGCCGGATCGTTCTGCGGGATCACGGCATGGCCGATGATCACGTACACGCCGCGCGCCGCGACCACCTCGCCCTTCTCGTCGGTGCGGGAGGAGGCTCGCACACTGTCGTGGGTGTCGGCGGGCAGCTCGGCGGTGTCGATCGGAATCGGGTGCCGCCCAGGGGCGTTCAACGCCTCCCAGTACCCGTCGACGGCCGCGCGGGCGGCCTGCTCGGTCGGGAAGCGCTGGATCGCGAGGGTGATGTGCTTGCGCGCCCGCACGCTGTCGTTGTTGCGCCAGATGTAGGCGCCCGCGATGAGCCGATTGCGTTCCGCGACCGGCTGCCAGTTCTTCGGGAACGGCCCGTTGTCGTCGTCGAAATCGGCGCCGGAGCTGCTCAGCAGCCGGGCCCCGCCCAGATACCGGACGTCGGGATCGATGCGGTCGGGCCCGGCCAGATACGTCATCATGCGCCGCGATTCGATCGCGTACGCGTCGGCGACCGTGCCGTAGAACGGCACGAATTCCGCCGGGGCCGACGGATAGGGTCCGACCTTCAGTTTCGGCAGATCGGCCGCGGTCATGCCGGGTACCGCGTGTCCGGACACCGGCCACGACCCGACCGCGTACCCCGCGCCGAGCACCGCCACGGCTGCTGCCGCCAACGCCACCGTCCGCAGTCGTCTCATCCGCTCACCTGCTCGTCAACAGGACGTACTGGGCGGCCGTCTTCTGATAGAGCTCGGCCAGGTTGGACGCGCCGACCTGCACGGTGTACTTGTCCACGTGGAAGGTGCACTGGTGGAACATGACCCGCCCGTTCTCCAGATCCGCGAAGCAGCCGACATCCCCGGGGAAGCGTGGCGGCGGGTCGACGGCCCGATGCTTGTCGGAGGATTCCTTGGCCGGATTCCACTTGTCCCACAGGGCGCGTGCCGCCGCGCCGGTGCGGCTGTGGAACACCAGCGCGTCGCCGTAGCCGACCAGATCGACATCGCCGATGGTGAGGAACTCCAGGTCCGTGCCGTCGAGACTCTGCAACGAGCCGCGACCGGTGTACACCCCGTCCGGGTCCGGGCGCAGCGGCAGTTCCGGATTCGTCGGCAGGGTGCGGCCGAGAATGCCGTCCGGATCGAGCGGAATGTGTTCGAACTGGTCGGCCGGCGTGGGCTGGAACTTGTCGAGCAGCGGCAGCGCCACGTCGAGCATGCGTTCGGTGCGCGCGCTCAGATCCGCCAGATCCGGCGCGGCGGCCAGCTCGTCCACCAGCTTGATGTACACCACGTAGCGGTCGCGCACCGTCCACGAGCCCAGCGACGCCACGGTCGGCCGCCAATGCGCGGTGCTCGCAGGATATTTGGCCAGCCGCACCGGCTGATTGCCGGTGTTGTAGGTGAAGTCGTCGTGCTCGAGCACCGGCCCCACCGCCGCGGCGCGCCCGGCGTCGGGCAGTTCCAGCACCGCGATGCTGAGCCTGCGGTGCTTCTCCTCCCTGCCCGCGCCGGTGCACCAGGTGGTCACCCAGCCGCCGCGCAGATCGTGGGCGACCTCGTCGAAGGTGTCGTTGATGACGATGTCGCCCAGGCCCTTGTGGTTGGTCACGACGTGCGGGCGGACATTGTTGGAGCATTCGTAGGCGTAGTCGTGGTCGGCCTCGAACGGCAGCGCCACGTAGTCCGACAGCCGCTGTGACTCCCGGATCCGGGATTGCTTGCCGGTCTTCGCATTTCCCACCGTGCGCGGCGTGGTCTGGTAGTTGCCGACCTCCAGGCTCGCCGGATCGGTCGGCTGCCGCACCGGGTGGCCGGGAACATTGCTCGCGCAGCCGGTTCCGGCCGCGAGCGCCATCGTGAGGCCCATCAACGCCGCGAACAGTCGCACGTCCCCTCCTCCCGGGGCGGATTTTACCGTCGCTCAAGACTTCTCGCGCACCTTCGGCCCCGACTGCTCGCGCACCTTCGGACGCGCCGGGTGTGGTCTCGGACACGATCGCGCGGCAATCCGGGCACCGTGACGTCTCGGTCCGCGCGCCCCGCCCGGCCGCTGCCGGACCGGTCTCCGTTAGCACGGCGGCGAATTCCGTGGTCGGAGGCGCGTAACCCTCACCGGCAGGCATGTATCGCGGTGATTAACACAAATTCGCAAGCGGAGAGCCCGGCCTGTGAAGATTGCACCGAACGGGACTTCGATGCCCGATCCGTATCCCCGGGCAGGTACCTTCTACGCATGTTCTCCAAAGTCCTGGTCGCCAACCGCGGCGAGATCGCCATTCGCGCCTTCCGCGCGGCCTACGAACTCGGCATCGGTACCGTCGCGGTTTTTCCGTACGAGGACCGCAACTCCGTGCACCGGCTCAAGGCCGACGAGGCGTACCAGATCGGTGAGCCCGGTCACCCCGTCCGCGCGTATCTGTCGGTCGAGGGCATCATCGAGGCCGCCAAGAGCGCGGGCGCGGACGCCATCTACCCCGGCTACGGCTTCCTGTCGGAGAACCCGGACCTGGCCGCCGCCTGTGCCCGCGAGGGCATCACCTTCATCGGCCCGGCCGCCTCGGTGCTCGAACTGACCGGCAACAAGGCCCGCGCCATCGCCGCGGCCAAGGCCGCCGGACTGCCGGTCCTGAAGTCCAGCGAGCCGTCCGCCGACGTGGACGCGCTGATGACGGCCTCGGAGTCGATGGAGTTCCCGCTGTTCGTGAAGGCCGTCGCCGGTGGCGGCGGTCGCGGTATGCGCCGCGTCGCGGACCCGGCCCAGCTGCGCGAGTCCATCGAGGCCGCCGCGCGCGAGGCCGAATCAGCCTTCGGCGACGCGACCGTGTTCCTCGAGCAGGCGGTGGTCAACCCCCGCCACATCGAGGTGCAGATCCTCGCCGACCAGCACGGCAATGTCATCCACCTCTACGAGCGCGACTGCTCGCTGCAGCGCCGACACCAGAAGGTGATCGAGCTCGCGCCCGCCCCGAACCTGGATCCCGCACTGCGCGACCGCATTTGCGCGGACGCCGTGGCCTTCGCCGAGCAGATCGGCTACTCCTGCGCGGGCACCGTGGAATTCCTGCTCGACGAGCGCGGCAACCACGTGTTCATCGAGATGAACCCGCGCATCCAGGTCGAGCACACCGTGACCGAGGAGATCACCGACGTCGACCTGGTGCAGTCACAGCTGCGCATCGCGGCGGGGGAGAGCCTCGCGGATCTCGGCCTGAGCCAGGACGCCATCCACATTCGCGGCGCCGCCCTGCAGTGCCGCATCACCACCGAGGACCCGGCCAACGGCTTCCGCCCCGACACCGGCCGCATCACCGGCTACCGCTCCCCGGGCGGCGCGGGCGTGCGCCTCGACGGTGGCGCGAACGTCGGCGCGGAGGTCGGCGCCTACTTCGACTCCATGCTGGTCAAGCTGACCTGCCGCGGCCGCGACTTCACCGCCGCGGTGGCGCGGGCCCGGCGCGCGGTCGCCGAGTTCCGCATCCGCGGCGTGACGACCAACATCCCGTTCCTGATGGCGGTGCTCGACGACCCGGACTTCCGGGCCGGCCGGGTCACCACGTCGTTCATCGACGAGCGGCCGCAGCTGCTCACATTGAAGAGCTCCGCGGACCGCGGCACCAAGATCCTCAACTACCTGGCCGACATCACCGTGAACAAGCCGCACGGCTCACGGCCGACCAAGGTGTACCCGCACGACAAGCTGCCCGCTCTCGACCTGACCGTGCCGCCGCCGGCGGGCTCGCGGCAACGGCTGCTCGAGCTCGGCCCCGAAGGCTTCTCGCAGTGGCTGCGCAACCGGGAGGGCGTGGCCGTCACCGACACCACCTTCCGTGACGCGCACCAGTCGCTGCTCGCCACCCGGGTACGCACCAACGGCCTGCTCGACGTGGCCGGGCACGTGGCGCGCATGACGCCCGAACTGCTGTCCATCGAATGCTGGGGCGGCGCGACCTACGACGTGGCGCTGCGCTTCCTCTACGAGGACCCGTGGGAGCGGCTCGCCGCGCTGCGCGAAGCCGTGCCGAACATCAACCTGCAGATGCTGCTGCGCGGCCGCAACACCGTCGGCTACACGCCGTACCCCGAGAAGGTCACGCGCGCTTTCGTTTCCGAGGCCACCGGCACCGGCATCGACATCTTCCGCATCTTCGACGCGCTCAACAATGTCGACCAGATGCGCCCGGCCATCGACGCCGTCCGCGAAACCGGCACGGCCCTGGCCGAAGTCGCGCTGTCCTACACCGGCGACCTGTCCAACCCGAACGAGGACCTCTACACCCTCGACTACTACCTCAAGCTCGCCGAGCAGATCGTCGAGGCCGGGGCGCACGTCATCGGCATCAAGGACATGGCCGGTCTGCTGCGCGCGCCCGCCGCGTCCACCCTGGTCACGGCACTGCGGCGGGAGTTCGACCTGCCGGTGCACGTGCACACCCACGACACCCCGGGCGGCCAGTTGGCCACCTACCTCGCCGCCTGGCAGGCCGGGGCCGACGCCGTGGACGGCGCGTCCGCGCCCATGGCGGGCACCACCTCGCAGCCCGCGCTCTCGGCCATCGTCGCCGCGGCCGCGAACTCGCCCTACGACACCGGGCTGAACCTGCAGAACGTGTGCGACCTCGAGCCGTACTGGGAAGCGCTGCGAAAGGTGTACGCGCCCTTCGAGTCCGGGCTGCCGGGCCCGACGGGCCGCGTCTACCACCACGAGATCCCCGGCGGGCAGCTGTCGAACCTGCGCCAGCAGGCCATCGCGCTGGGCCTGGGTGACCAGTTCGAGGAGGTCGAGGCGAAATATGCCGCGGCGGACCGGATGCTGGGCCGCCTGGTCAAGGTCACCCCGTCCTCCAAGGTGGTCGGCGACCTGGCGCTGGCGCTGGTCGGCAGCGGCGTCGACGTCGACGACTTCGCCGCCGACCCCGCCCGCTACGACATCCCGGACTCGGTGATCGGCTTCCTGCGTGGCGAACTCGGCACCCCGGCCGGTGGCTGGCCCGAGCCGTTCCGCAGCCGCGCCCTCGAGGGCCGCGGTCCCGCCAAGCCGGAAACCCAGCTCACCGCCGCCGACGAGGCCGGACTGAACGGCACCTCCGCCGAACGCCGCGCCACCCTCAACCGGCTGCTGTTCCCTGGACCCACCGCCGAATTCATCGCCCACCGCGAGAAGTACGGCGACACCACCGGGCTGTCGGCCAACCAGTTCTTCTACGGCCTGCGCCACGACGAGGAACACCACGTCCAGCTGGACAAGGGCGTCACCCTGCTGATCGGCCTGGAAGCCATCTCCGAGCCCGACGAGCGCGGCATGCGCTCGGTCATGTGCATCCTCAACGGGCAGCTGCGCCCCATCCAGGTGCGCGACCGCTCCATCGCCAGCGAGATCCCGGCGGCGGAGAAGGCCGACCGGAACAACGCCGGTCACATCGCCGCCCCGTTCGCCGGTGTGGTGACCCTGGCCGTCTCCGAAGGCGATTCGGTGTCCGCGGGTGACACCATCGGCACCATCGAGGCCATGAAGATGGAAGCCGCCATCACCGCCCCGCGCGGTGGTGTGGTGCGCCGCGTCGCCATCGCCAAGGTCCAGCAGGTGGAGGGCGGCGACCTGCTCGTCGACGTGAACCTGAACGAGACCGCCGCCGAATGACCCGCATCGTGGCAGGTACCGCCGGGGGCCGACGCCTACGCGTCCCCCCGGCGGGCACCCGCCCCACCTCCGACCGCGTGCGCGAGGCCCTGTTCAGCTTCCTGCACGCCCGCATGGATTTCGACGGCCTGCACGTCCTCGACCTCTACGCGGGCTCGGGGGCCCTGGCCCTGGAAGCGCTGTCCCGCGGCGCTTCCCATGCCCTCCTGATCGAGGCGGACCGCAAGGCCGCCGCCATCATCCGCGGCAATATCGGCGACCTCGGCCTCCCCGGGGCGGAACTCCGCCAGAACAGCGTCGCCTCCGTTCTCTCGGGCGCTGCCCCTGAACGCTACGACCTGGTCTTCTCGGATCCGCCCTACGACCTCGACGTCGCCGACGTGCAATCCGACCTGCGCTCGCTGGCCGAGCACGGCTGGCTCCACGACGACGCCCTCATCGTCGTCGAACGCTCTACCCGCTCACCCGAAGTGGTCTGGCCCGACGGCTTCGTACCTCTGAAGTCCCGCACCTACGGCGAGACCCGCCTCGACTTCGCAGAATTCGCCGAAGCCTACTGACACAAGGGCTTTCGCAGTTTCGGCCGGTGTACCCCGGCCCCGATCGATAGAATCACCTCGGGGTGAGCGATCGCGGTGAGGGGGTTCCAGCGGTGCGCACAGGACGCGTTGCCGTCATCGGCCTGGGGGCCGCGGGGCTGTCCGCGTGCCTGGCGGCCGCGGAACTCGGGTGGTCGGTCATCGGATTCGATCGGAGCGCCATCGGCGCCGACTCCGCGGCCTCCGCGGGACGGTCGAAGATCATCAGGTTCGGTTACACGGACCCGTTCTACGCCGAGCTGATGCGCGATACCCGGCCACGCTGGGAGCGGCTCGAGCACGACACCGGAACGTCGTTGATCGATCTGTGCGGGATGCTGCACTTCGGGATCGGCGGGGAATCGGGGACCGACGCGGTCATCGCATCGCTCGAACGGTCGGGGCAGGACTGCGAAATCCTCACCGGCGGTGCGTCGGCCACGCGGACCGGATTGCGTCTGCGCGCCGGGGAAATCGGCGTCTACGAACGCAGTGCCGGGATGATGACTCCGGCATCGGTGCTGCCCGCGCTCGCGATACGGGCGCGGGCGCTCGGCGTGACCCTCCGCGAGCATGCCGCCGTCTCGGCGATCGACGAGACGGGCGGCGCCGTCACGGTGGTGACATCGGACGGGCCGGTGCGCGTGGATCGCGTGATCATCGCCGCCGGTGGACAATTCGGGCGATTCGCACCGGCTGCCGCCGCTAGTATCACCGTCACCCGCCAATATCAGATCGTCTGCGAATCGACCGAGCCCATCGCGGACGGCCGCGGGTGCAGCTGGATGGACGTCACGGCCGACGAGTGGTACGGGATGGTCAACGCGGGCAACGGTGTACAGATCATGGGCGTCCACGAGCCCGCGACCATCGTGGACGCCGACCAGCCGATCGAGGACGCCGAACTGAAGGCGTCGGTCGACGCGCAACTCGAGTATCTGCGCGAACGGCTGGCCCTGAACTCCCGGCAACTCACCCTCCGCGAAGTCCGGACCTGCCACTACACGAACACGGCAGCAAAGGATTTCGTGATCGACCGCCTGCCGGGCGGCGCGGCGGTGCTGCTGAGCGCCTGCTCCGGGCACGGCTTCAAATTCACCATCACCAGCGGCCACCTGGCCGCGCAGCTCGCCTGCACCGACGCGGCGCCGGTACCCCGATTCCAGCTGTCCGCCGCCTCCACCGAGGCGCGGCCATGACCACCCCGACCCCGCCGCCCGAGCCGCCGGTGAGCAGCAATACCGCCGCCAAAGTCACGCTGATCATCGGAATCCTCGTCACCGTCCTGGGCTCGATGTGGGGCATCATCTCGAGTTCCGGCGGCAAGGTCGTCGCCCCGATCGACACCATCATCGCCGGAGCGCTGACCGCGGTGGGCGGCGGCATTGTCGGCGCGTCGATGCAGGATCTCTTCTCCCGCACCAACGTCGAACGCGGCCTCAGCGCGGTCTCGCGCATGATGTCCGATGTCGTCGCCGAGAACTCGCGGGTCCTGACGGCCGTGACCGAGCGGCTGACCGATGTCGCCGACGGGATCGGCGGTTCCGCCCGGGCATCCCACGACAGCATCCGGAATACCCTGGCCGGTTCCCTGTCCGCGCGGTTCATCTCCGACGAGCAACAGCTCGCCCCGCTGCGAAAAGTGTGGCATCACTATCACGTCACCCAGGCCGGTCGTGAATTGCGCTGGCTGTATTCGATATTCCCCTTGGACGCGGGCACCAGCCCCTCGACGATCACCACGCCCATCGTCCTGGTCGATCTCGCGCGCGTCGGCCACGTCTACAACGCCGAGGTCGGCATGCGCACGAATCGGCTGTTCGTCAACTTCACCCGCGCCGACGGCACCGAGCCGAGCTGCTCGGAGATCTTCCCGCACATGCAGACCTTCCGCGACACCCACGCGGGCTTCGGCATCCGCCAGACCTGGGACGGCTCCCACCTGCTCGGCCGCGCCATCATGAGCGAACGCCCCGTCATCCCCGACGCCGAACCCGGCATGATCGACGCCGAACACAACCCCACCCTCGACGACGTCTGGCTCACAGGCTTCCTCCAGAACCGCATCCACCTCGACGACCTTCCGGCCCACCAGCCCTGAGGAACGGGACCGCCCGCCAGGACGGGGGGATGCGGCTCAGCTCAATGCGTAGGGCGGTGCGAGGTGGAAGCGGCGGCAGTCGGAGCAGCGCCGGCTCATGGCTTCGGGGGTGCCGGTGTGATGGAGGATGGCGTGGGTGGGGATGACGTCCAGGGTGTGATCGTGCAGGACCGCATGGCCGTCGATGATCAGCACGTGCCCGTCGGGCTCGACAGGAGGCCAGAGCAGGGTCACCGCGGGGTGGGCCGCGATATTGCGGCAGGTCGCGGGTCCGGGGGCGGTGATCTGGAATCGGTTGCCGCTCAGGATCGGATGCTGGGGTGTGGTGTGCGGTCCCAGGCCTCCGATGCTGACCAGGAAAGCGAGTTCGTATCGGCCGACGATCGCTGCCAGCTCGGGCGGGAAGTCCTGCTCGCTCATTCACTCAGGGTAGTCGAGATTTCGGACCGAATAGGGGGATTGTTCCGTGAATGAGGTACTTCCGTCCTCTGTTTGCCGTAGATGAGGTTATTCGGATATGTGGGGTCAGTACACGTCACGCACGTAGCGTTTCTCGGCCGCGAGCTTCTTGACGTAGGCGTCGGCGTCGTCGGTATCCAGGTTCCCGTGGTGGGCGATGATCTCCCGCAAGGCGAGATCGACGTCCTTGGCCATCCGCGCCGCGTCGCCGCAGACGTAGAAGTGTGCGCCGGAATCGATCCAATTCCACAGTCGCGCACCGTGTTCCCGCATGCGGTCCTGGACGTAGACCTTCGCGCGCTGGTCCCGGGAGAAGGCGAGATCGAGGTGGGTGAGGACGCCGTGCCGCTGGAGCTGCTCGAGTTCCTCGCGATAGTAGAAGTCGGTGGCGCGGTGTTGTTCACCGAAGAACAGCCAGTTGGGGGCAAGATCGCCCCGAGCCCGCCGGTGTTCGAGGAACCCGACGAACGGCGCGACGCCGGTGCCGGGCCCGATCATGACGGCGGCGACGGCCGGATCGTCGGGCGGTCGGAAGTGCGGCGAGCGCTGGATGTGCAGCGCCAGTGGCTGGTTGTGCTCCGCGTCCGCCAGATAGGCCGAACAGAGTCCGCCCCGCGGTCGGCCCGTCGGACCGGGATAGCGGATGACCGAGACCGTGGTGCGCACGATCGCCGGGTCCGCCAGCGGACTCGACGAGATCGAATACAGGCGCGGCTGAATGCGTTTGAACATATCGGCCCACCGTTGCGGGTCCGCCGGCACCGGATAATCGGCGGCGATGTCGACCGGTTGCCGGCCCCACAGCCATTTCGCCAGTTCGCCTTTGTTGTCCTGGCGCAGCAAGGTCCGCAGATACGGATCGGCCGTGCACTCGGCCAGATACTTCAGCAGGTCGGGCGTCACCTTGGTGAGGTCGAGATGTTCCTCCAAGGCGATGGACAGCGGCACGGGGCCGACCTTCGGAACCTCGACCACGGCGGCGGGATCGAGCCCGGTGACCGCCAGGAACTCCCACACCAGCCCCAGATCGTTGAACGGCCGCACTCCGAGGGCATCGCCGACGTCGTAGCTCAGCTCGGTTCCGGTCAGATCGAAGCTGAACTGGCGGACCTCCTTCTGCGCGCCGGGCAGGCTCAGCAGCCGATTGCCCACCAGCCGGCCGGATGGCCCGCCGGATTCGGGACGGGTGGTGACAGCCGGTGCGGGAGCCGGCGTCCCGATCGCCGGATGGCCGGTGGGCGGGGTGAGGGCCGGGAGCAGTTGTTCGAGCCACGCCGCGGCGGAGTCGTCGAAGTCCGGTTCGCAATCGACACGGGGGATCAGCCGTTCGGCGCCGAGTTCGGCCAGCCGGCTGTCGAGGCGTCTGCCGTGGCCGCAGAACGCGTCGTAGTTCGAGTCCCCGAAGGCGAGCACCGCGAATCGGGTTCCGGAGAAGGTGTATTCGGACAGGGCCGTGAGGGACTCCCAGAATCCCGCCCCGTTGTCGGGAGCATCGCCGTCGCCGAAGGTGCTGCTCACGACGATGAGGTCGGCGGCTCGGGGCAGGTCGGCCGCGGAGATCGAGTCCATGGCGTGCACGGCCGGGGCCAGATTCCGCGCGGTGAGTGTCTGGGCGAGAGTCCCGGTGGCGAAATCCTCCGCAGTGCCGGTCTGTGAGGCCCACAGAATCACCAGCGGGCGGGTCGGCGTGACAGCCTCCGGCGTCGAGGGCTCGCAGACCTGGACGGCGGCCGGTGCGAGCGTCGCGACAGCCCCCGCCGGGGTGACCCGGGCGTGCGGCGTGAACATGCCCGCGAGCATGCCGTCGACCCAGGCCGTGACGGTGGGGCGCAGTGGATTCGCGACGGGGACGGCCGGGATCGTGTCGGTCTCACCGGTCTGCCGCACTCCCGCGAGAAACCCGGACAGGTAGGCGGATTCGAGGTCGGTGAGAGCGGGCGTGCTCAGCTCGGTGATGCCGAGCAGCGCGGCTGCCGCCAGCACGCGATCGTCGCTGCGCGCGGGCGCGAGAGCGGCGGTGAGGGCGGGTGCTGAGCTGATGTCGGGTGCGGGGGCCGCCGCGGGTTCGGGCGGAACCGGTGCGGCGACCTTGGCCAGAGTGACCGCGCAGACCTTGAACTCCGGTTGAAAGGAGATCGGGTCCACGGCGTCGTTGGTGACGGCGTTGACGGTGAGATACTCGCCGAACAGGTCGTTCCAGTGGAACGGTGCGAAGGTGGTGCCGATCCGCACTCGATCGGTCACCACGGCCGGTAACACGGCGCGGCCGCGCCGGGACGCCACCTCGACCCAATCACCTTCGGCGACCGCGAGTTCCGCCGCGTCATCGGGATGGATCTCGATAAAGGGCCCGGGATTGAGCTTGTTGAGCTTGGCCACTCGGCCGGTCTTGGTCAGGGTGTGCCATTGGTGCTGCACCCGGCCGGTGTTGAGCACGAACGGGTAGTCGTCATCGGGCAGTTCGGCGGCGGGCAGGTGCGGGCGGGGGAAGAACTGTGCGCGACCGGATGCGGTGGGGAACCACAGGCGCGGCGTCGCGCCGTCCGCACGAACCTGCCGCGGCCGGCTGCTGCCGTCGTTCCGGTAGCGAATCGGGTTGCGCGCCGGTCCTTCCGGCGCGATCGGCCATTGCAGCGGGCCTTCGCGCAGCCGATCGTAGGTGGCGCCGCGCAGGTCGTATTCGGTCTTCGGATTCCACACGCGCTTGATCTCCTCGAAGACCTCCTCCGCGTCGATATAGGTAAAGGCGTCGGAATAGCCCATGGCACAAGCGATTCGAGCGATGATCCGCCAATCCGGGAGTGCTTCCCCAGGCGCCGGAATCGATCTCCGGACCAGGGTGAGGTTGCGTTCGGAATTGATCATCACGCCTTCGCCCTCGACCCACAGGGTGGCGGGCAGGATGACGTCGGCATAGGCGTTGGTCTCGGTCTCGGTGAAGACGTCCTGGGTGATCACCAGTTCGGCGGCCTCCAGCCCCGCCAGGACGGTCTTGCGATTGGCCACCGTGGCAACGGGATTGGTGCAGATGATCCAGCAGGCCTTGATCTCACCGGCGGCCATGCGGGAGAACATGTCGATGGTGCCGGTGCCGACATCGGTGCGCAGCGTGCCCGCCGGCCGCTTCCACAGTTGCTCGATGAACTCCCGGTCCTGGTCGACCAGGACCGAACGCTGCCCGGGCAGTCCCGGTCCCATGTAGCCCATTTCGCGGCCGCCCATCGCATTGGGCTGGCCGGTCAGCGAGAACGGGCCGCTGCCCGTCCGGCAGATGGCGCCGGTCGCCAGGTGTAGGTTGACCAGGGCGTTGGTGTTCCAGGTGCCGTGCGTGGACTGATTGAGGCCCATGGTCCAGCAGCTCGTCCACTCACCGGCCGTGCCGATCAGCTCGGCCGCGCGGCGGATATCGTCGGCGGCGAGCCCGGTGATCTCGGCGACGGCGGCGGGCGGGTAGTCGCTCGCGAAGTCCGCCATCGTCTCCCAGCCCTCGGTGAACTCGGCGATGAAATCCGGGTCGGTGTGACCGTCCTCGATCAGCAAATGCAGCAGGCCGTTCAGCAGCGCCAGATCGGTACCCGGCTTGATCTGCAGGAACAGATCGGCCTTGTCGGCGGTGGCGGTGCGGCGCGGATCGACCACGATCAGCTTCGCGCCCGCCTTGACCCGATCCATCATGCGCAGGAACAGAATCGGGTGACAGTCGGCCATATTCGCGCCGATGACGAAGAACACGTCGGCGTGGTCGAAATCGTCGTAGGAGCCCGGCGGACCGTCCGCGCCGAGCGAGAGCTTGTACCCGCTGCCCGCGCTGGCCATGCACAGCCGCGAGTTGGATTCGATCTGATTGGTTCCGATGAATCCCTTGGCCAGCTTGTTCGCCAAATACTGTGCCTCCAGGGTCATCTGACCCGAGACGTAGAAGGCCACCGCGTCCGGACCGTGTTCGTCGACCAGGGCACGCAGACGAGCCGCGGTCGCGGCGATGGCGGTGTCGAGCGGAGTCGTTTCCGGCGGCATACCGCGCTCGGCGCGGACGAGCGCGGTGGTCATCCGGCCGCCGGCGGCCATCAGGTCGGCATGGCTGCCGCCCTTGGTGCACAAACGGCCCGCGTTGGCCGGATGCGCCTTGTCCCCGGCGGCTTTCCGGATCCGATTGCCGTCCGGTCCGTGGTCGAGTTCCAGCGTGATCCCGCATCCCACGCCGCAGTACGAGCACACTGTGCGCACCGTGCCTGTCGCTGCTCCGGAATCGGTTGCCGCCACCGCAGTTCTCCCCTTCACGTCATCGTGCACTCGGTCCGTGTTCCTCACGCTAGGAACGGGCTGTTACCGGCCGGTCACGGGTGCGGTTACGTTCGCCTCTCCGTGCGGCGGGACCGTTTGTGCGTTTTCCCGGCCCGCACAGTCGACCGTGAATGAGGGTGAGAAGGTAGCAACAGATAAGCAACTGCGGAGAAAACAGGGTGAAATCTCCGAAACTGAGGATTTCAAGAAAGTCGCCGACATGTGAAGGGCGGATGCGTGAGCACCCTGCGATCCCGATCCATCGAGCCAGTCAGTGGTTGCGCTGTGACCGTGGACGGAATCGACGCCGTGCTGAGTTCGGAGCTGTCCGCGATCGGGTCGCGATACGCGGTCCTGGCGGACGCGGTGGGCGCGACACTGGCCGAGCCCCTGGTCGCGACGGCCGCGCTGCCGGCTGCCGACACGGCGGCCATGGACGGGTTCGCCGTGAGCGGCCGTGGACCGCGCTGGCGGCTGCTGATCGGGACCTGCGTCGCGGGCCGGCGATCCCGGATCTCCCTCGCCGACGGTGAGGCCGTTCGTATCTCGACCGGCGCCCTGGCTCCGGCCGGCGCCACGGCCGTGGTGCGCTCGGAACACGCCCATATCGAACGGATCGAGGGCCAGGCCACCGTGGTGCTCGCGCCGGGCGTCCCGCGTCGCAATGACCTGCGGCCGCGCGGCGAATCCTGGTCCGACGGAGACGAATTGACGCCCGCCGGGGTCCGGGTCGACGCCGCTGTGATCTCGGTGGCGCAGAGCGCCGAAACCCCGATCGCCATGGTTCGCGGGCCATTGCGCGCCGATGTGCTCATCACGGGAGACGAGATTCGAGTGTCCGGGGAGCTGGCGCCCGGACAGGTCCGCGACTCGCTCGGCGCGGCGCTGCCGCTCTACCTGCGGCACTGCGATATCGGGATGGGCCGGCTGACCAGGCTGCCCGACGACCGCGCGTTGCTGCGAACCTGGTTCGAGCTCGACACCGACGCCGAGCTCGCCATCACGGTCGGAGCGACCGGGCGCGGCGTCGCCGATCACCTGCGCGAGGTACTGGCCGAGATCGGCGCCCAGGTCCTGTTCGACGGCGTCCACATGCGCCCCGGCGGCTCCCACCTGGTGGCGCGGCTGCCCGATGGCCGCACCCTGCTCGCCCTGCCGGGCAATCCCCTCGCGGCGATCGCGTCGACCCTGGTGACCGGACCCGCGCTGGTGCGCGTGCTGACGGACCGGCGCGACTCGTCGGCACTGTGGGGCCGGATCGCCGACGCGGCGATCCCCGCCTCCGACCGGCTGCGCATCGTGCCCGCCCGCCAGGTCGAGGGCGGCGTATGGCGTGCCACCGGGGTGGCCGGGACCGCGCATCTGGCGAATCTGCTGCGGGCCGACGCGCTGGCCCTGCTGCCGCCGGGCGCCGGGCGCGGGGCCTTGGTCGAATTGTTGCCGTTGCCCCGGTGATCCGGTTTGCGCGCCGCAGGCTCGGCAATATGCTGCCTATCGTGACGAACTTGCGGATCAGTGAGGCCGCCGCGCTGATGGGCGTCAGTGATGACACCGTGCGCCGCTGGATCGACCAGGGGCGGCTGAAGTCGACCCGGCTCGACAACGGCCGCTTGGGCGTGCGCGGACAGGATCTGGCGGAGCTGCTGCGCAGTATGTCCGCGGAAACTCCGGACCCCGGTGTCACGGTCGCGGTCTCGGCGCGGAACCGGATGCGGGGGATCGTGACTCGCATCGTCAAGGACACGGTGATGGCGCAGGTCGAGATGCAGGCCGGGCCGTTCCGGCTGGTGTCACTGCTGAGCCGGGAGTCCGTGGACGAACTCGGGCTCGAGGTCGGCAGTGTGGCCGTCGCCTCGGTGAAATCGACCCATGTCGTGGTCGAAGTACCAGAAAGTTGATGAGGATGAAGACATTCCGTCGCCTCGGCGCGGTCGCCGCCGTACTCGCCGTCACCGCCGGTCTGGCCGGCTGCGGCTCCGACGACGAGAAGGACACTCCGGCCGGATCGGATCAGGTCAGCGGCACGGTGACCGTGTTCGCGGCGGCGTCGTTGACCGAGACGTTCACCAAGCTGGGCAAGGACTTCGAAGCCGCGCACCAGGGCGTCAAGGTGGTCTACAGCTTCGGGGCCAGTTCCGCGCTGGCCGAGCAGATCAAGCAGGGGGCGCCCGCCGACGTGTTCGCCTCGGCCGCGCCCGCCAACATGCAGCAGGTCGTCGACGCCGGTGATGTCACCGGCACGCCCGCCACCTTCGTCAGCAACCGCCTGGAAATCGCGGTGCCCAAGGGCAATCCGGGGCACATCACCGGACTGGCCGATTTCGGCAAGTCCGAGCCCAAGCTGGCGCTGTGCGCCGAGCAGGTGCCCTGTGGCGCGGCCGCCAAGAAGGTCTTCGAAGCCGCCGGCATCACCCCGCAGCCCGACACCCGGGAACAGGATGTGAAGGCGGTGCTCACCAAGGTGACCCTCGGCGAGGTGGACGGCGCGCTGGTGTACCGCACCGACGTGAAGGCCGCGGGCGACAAGGTCGAGGGCATCGACTTCCCCGAGTCGGCCAAGGCCGTCAACGCCTATCCGATCGCGCCACTGGCCAAGGCTCCCAACGCGGCCGCCGCCGCGGCCTTCGTCGACTACATCAAGTCCGCCCAGGCCAAGCAGGTCTTCGCCGCCGCCGGATTCGAAACCTCGTGAGGCGTCCCGTCACCCATCCCGGGTCGTGCCGGTGACACGAGCCGGGATGCGGCGGCGGGCTGCACGAGGACGACGGCCCCTCGTCCTCGTGCTGCCCGCCGTCTGCGCGCTGGCCTTCCTGATCGCTCCGCTGATCGGATTGCTGATGCGAGCCCCCTGGCCCACTCTGACCACGCGGCTGTTCAGCGCCGAAGTCGCTCAGGCCCTGCGACTCTCGCTGCTGTGCGCGAGCCTGGCCACCGTGATCTGCCTCGTGCTGGGGATCCCGCTGGCCTGGCTGCTGGCCCGCGCGGACGTGCCGGGCCGCGGGCTGATCCGGGCGCTGGTGACCGTTCCGCTGGTGCTGCCCCCGGTGGTCGGCGGTGTCGCGCTGCTGCTGGTTTTCGGCCGCCGCGGGCTGTTCGGGCAATACCTGTACGACTGGTTCGGGGTATCGCTTCCGTTCACCACCCCGGGAGTCGTGGTCGCGGAGGCGTTCGTGGCCATGCCCTTTCTGGTGATCTCGGTCGAAGGCGCGCTGCGGGCCGCCGACACCCGTTATGAGGAGGCAGCCGCCACGCTCGGCGCGACCCCCTGGTACACCTTCCGGCGTGTCACCCTGCCCGCGGTGCTGCCGGGCGTGATCGCCGGCGGGGTCCTGTGCTGGGCGCGGGCGCTCGGCGAGTTCGGCGCGACCATCACCTTCGCGGGCAACTTCCCCGGGAAGACGACGACCATGCCGCTGGCGGTCTATCTCGCCCTGGAAACCGATCCGGATGCCGCCATCGTCCTCAGCCTGGTGCTGCTGGTGGTGTCGGTCGGCGTGCTGGTCGCGCTGCGGGAACGCTGGATTCGAGGTGCGGTGTGACCGGCACGGCCCGGCGAGGAGCGCGATGACACTGCGGGCCGAACTACGTGTCGAGCGGGATCGATTCCGCCTCGACGTCGACCTGACCGTCGAACCCGGGGAGGTCGTCGCGCTGTTGGGTCCCAATGGGGCCGGAAAGACCACCGCGTTGCGGGCGCTGGCGGGTCTGCTACCGCTCACCGGCGGCCGGATCGTGGTGTCCGACCGGGTCTGGGACGCGCCGCCCGCGATCTTCCTGCCCGCCGAACGTCGCGCGGTGGGCGTCGTCTTCCAGGATTATCTACTGTTCCAGCATCTTTCGGCCCAGGAGAACGTGGCCTTCGGGCTCCGCGCACGGGGTGTCCGGCGCGTCGAGGCCCGCGCTCGCGCCGAAACCTGGCTGGATCGGGTCGGCCTCGCCGACCGTGCGCACAGCACGCCTCGGTCGCTCTCGGGCGGTCAGGCCCAGCGGGTGGCGCTGGCCCGCGCCCTGGCCACCGACCCCCAATTGCTGTTGCTCGACGAGCCGCTCGCCGCGCTCGATGCCAGTACCCGGCTGCAAGTCCGCACCGATCTCGCCCACCATCTGCGCGACTACCCCGGCCACACCGTGCTGGTCACCCACGATCCGCTCGACGCCATGGTGCTGGCCGACCGGCTGGTCATCCTCGAGCGCGGCACGGTCGTCCAACAGGGCACGCCGGTCGAGATCGCCCGCCGTCCCCGCTCGGAGTACGTCGCGAACCTGGTCGGCCTCAATCTGTTCCGAGGCACCGCCGACGGCGGAGCGGTCGCCGTCGACGGCGGCGGCGTGCTCATGGTCGCGGACCCGGCGACCGGACCCGTGTTCGTGGCCTTCCCGCCCACCGCCGTCAGCCTGCACCTCGAACAACCCTCCGGCAGCCCTCGCAACGCGTGGCCGGTCACCGTTTCGGGTATCGAGCAGCACGCCAACACCACTCGGGTCCGTCTCGACGGGACGCCGTCCGTGCTCGCCGATGTCACCCCGGCAGCCGTCGCCGAACTCCGCCTGCAACCCGGCTTGCGGCTGTGGGCGGCGGTGAAGGCCACCGAGATCCACAGCTACCCGGCCTGAAGGCCGCCACCGAAACCCGCATCGGTTCTCGACACCGAGGGAATTCATCTGGGGAAAGGCAACTTGACCTGGGCAGATCGTATTTCGCCGACCGGGGTGGAGGCCGGGAGCCGGGCGCGATGGGGTAGCGTGCGGCCATGGCTGGAGCACTGTGCCCCGGGTCCTTCGACCCGGTGACCAACGGACATCTCGACGTGATCGCCCGCGCCGCCGAGCAATTCGACGAGGTGGTGGTGACCGTGGTGGTGAACCCCAACAAGCAGGGGATGTTCACCGTCGAGGAACGCATGGAGCTGATCCGCGAGGTGACCGCCCACCTGCCCAACGTGCGCGTGGAATCCTGGCGCGGACTGCTGGTGGACTTCGCCAAGCAGCAGGGCATCACCGCGATCGTCAAGGGCCTGCGCGACGCCACCGACTACGGCTACGAAGTCCAGATGGCGCAGATGAACCGCAAGCTCACCGGCGTCGACACCTACTTCATCGCCACCAACCCCGCCTACAGCTTCGTCTCCAGCTCGTTGGTCAAGGAGGTCGCGACGCTCGGCGGCGACATCGCCGACCTGCTGCCCCCGGCCGTCCACAAGCGCCTCATGGCCCGCATCGCCGAACGCAAGGCCAACGCCTGACCGACCGGAACCCGCTGGGCCGCAACCCCATACGGCCCAGCGAGGACCCGGATTCGAGCCGCCTGCCCCCGCCGCCGTCTTCCCGGTGACCCCATTTGGTCAGGCCGCCTCGAGGTCCCCGTGCCGGGACTGCCTCGTCGCCCCCGCTGTGAGTGCGTTGCCGCCCCCCGCGCCGGGACTGCCTTGTCGCCCCGCGCCGTGAGTGCGTTGTCGCCCCTCGCCGATGAAGTTGACCGGGGAGACCCCTCGTCGCTGAAGTTCACGTGTGGGAGGCCCCACGTCGTTGTTGATCCGGGCCCGGCCGTATCCGAGGTGCCGTGTACCTCGGCCGCCGCCGCTGTGTCACAGCGCGCGGATCAGGGCCGGGTGGGCGGGTAAGGCCGGGGCAGGTTCGATCCGGCCGTCGGGTCGCGGGCGGGATCGGGAGAGCGCGGCGCGCAGGCGGCGGGCGGCGCGGTCGCGGATCACGTCGTCCCAGGTCCAGCGGACCACCTCGAAACCCAGGGCGCGCAGGTAGGTTTCGCGGATTCGCTCACGATGGATGGCTGCGGCGACGTCTTGGCCCGGGCGGAGCAGGCGGCCGTATTCGGTGGGGCCGTCGAACTCGCACAGCACGCCCTCGGACTCGTAATAGAAGTCGACGCGCGCCACGAAGCGGCCGTCCGGGGTCAGCACATTGCCCTGGGAGCTCGGCAGCGGCAGCGCGTGCCGCTCGATCATGGTGCGGCTGAGCGATTCCCCGATGCTCTGGCTGCGGCCGTCGAGCAGGGCGATCACCTCCTTCGCCTGGCCGATGCCGTAGCGGCCCTTGGCCTGCGCGATCTCCTCGCCCAGTTCGGCCGGAGTCAGTCCGAACCTGCCCGCCAGCGCGTCACCGGCGACGACCGCCGCCTCGAACGGCAGCGTCAGCGCCAGATCCACCACGGTCCGCGCCGGGGTGGTGACCGGCAGCCCGTCGACCTCGACCGCGCGATCCACCGGCGAGCCATGGACTTTCGCGAACGGGCGGGTCCGCCCGCCGCCCTTGCGATTGCGGGTCACGCACACCCGATCCAACGGCGTCCGCCACAGCGTGGTCCCGTACAGCACCGCCGCCGACTGATGACTCACCACACTGCCCGCGGCCATCTCCGGCAGCAGGGCCCCGACCAATTGGCGATGCTGTTCCCGCCGGTCCAGCGCGGTCGGCATCGGTTCGTGCACCCGCTGCCCGGATCTGCTCCGTGGTCCGGAACCCGAATGCCGTCCCGGGCCACGCTGCGCGCCACACCCCGCGAGCAGCGCCGTCCGGGATTCCCGTGCCCCGCAATGCCGTCCACCGTCCGCGGTTCTCACCGGTGCCCGGCTGGTCGTCGTGGGCTCGGTTGCGTCGGTCACCGGGGATTCGGCCGAGCCGGTCGCCGCTGCTCCGGTGGCGGTGGTCGTCGCCACGGTGGTCATCAGCCCTCCTGCCGGGGCGGCCGCGGACGCCGGTGCCGCACGCACGATCCACACCCCCGCCCCGGAGGTCGCTGGGGTCGTGGTCCGCTCGTATCCCGCCGTCCCCCAAGGCATCCGCGCCCGCGGTCCATGTCGGAACCCCTTTCGTCGTCGATACTGGCTTGGACGTCGACGCGCCGAAAGGGGTTCCCGCGTTCGCGGAGAACATGTGGGGGAGTGGGCTCAGAACACCCAGAGCCGCAGGGTGAGGAAGCGCATGGTGCCGACCACGGCCGTAATGCCCAGGACGGCAACGGCTTCGGCGATATCGCCCATGCCCGGTGCGGTGACCTCGAGAATCGCCAGACCCGCCGAGGTGATGGCGAGCCCGGCCAGCGCCAGCGCCCCGCCCTCGATCTGCGCGGTGTACCAGCGCACCCGGTCCGCGGCCTGGAAGGTGAGCCGCCGGTGCATCTCGTTGGCGAGCGCGGTGCTCACGATGGATCCGGCCAGATTGGCCACCTGCGCGCCGCCGCCGTAGAGGGCGAGGAACAGCAGGATGTATCCGACATTGCTGAGGCCGCCGACGAGGGCGAAGCGGATCAATTGCGCGAGGGCGGCATCGCCGCGCAGCCAGGCCCCGATCCGGGCCGACCAGCGGACGCCGGTCGCGCGCAGGGCGTCGGTGCTCCGGTCGAACGCCTCGGAGCCGTAGGCGAAGGCTTCGGAACCGAGGGTGTAGGTGTGCACCAGACCGGGCACGGGCATCGTCGCCCGCTCCGGAATCTCGTGGACAGCCATCGTCTACCCCATCCGAACACACCGTTACTTGTCTTGCTCATCAACGGTAAACCAAGTGGAGCTATTTCCTCCACTTGTTTTCGGGTCACGATCTGTGAACTAGGCCATGTTGCGGAAAACCCGCGACACGCCGTGTCGGACCTTGTTGACAGCGCGGAGATTGGCAGACTGGCGGAAGCGGAGAGTCTCGCCGTGAGTCCTGGCAGGAGAGTGGGGTAGCACATGTACCGGGTATTCGAAGCGCTCGACGAACTGGTGGCCATCATCGAAGAGGCCCGCGGCATCCCGCCGACCCGAAACTGCATCGTGCCGCGCGGCGAGGTGCTGGAGCTACTCGACGACGTCCGCGAGGCGCTGCCCGGCGAGCTCGACGACGCCCAGGACGTGCTCGATCACCGCGACAAGATCGTCACCGACGCCCGCACCGGTGCCGAGACCACGGTCAAGACCGCCAACGACCAGGCCCACCACACCGTGTCCTCGGCCCGCGAGGAGGCCGACCGCATCCTGGCCGACGCCAAGGCCCACGCCGACCGCATGGTCGCCGAGGCCCGCGCCCACGCCGACCACCTGGTCGCCTCGGCCGAGGAGGAGGCCGAGCGCACAGTGTCCGACGGTAAGAAGGAGTACGACTCCCTCACCGGCCGTGCCCGCGACGAGGCCGACCGTCTCGCCGCCGCCGGCCAGGCCTCCTATGACCGCTCGGTCGCCGAGGGCAAGGCCGAACAGGATCGCCTGGTCTCCCAGACCGAAGTCGTCCGGGCCGCCCACACCGAGTCCGCCCGGCTCATCGACACCGCCCAGGCCGACTCCGACCGCCTGCGCTCCGAATGCGACGACTACGTCGAGGGCAAGCTCGCCGACTTCGAGGAGACCCTGCACACCACCCTGCGCATCATCGGCCGCGGCCGCCACCAGGTGCGTTCGGGCTCGTCCGTGCCGGACTACGCCTCCGAGTTCCGCACCGACTCTCCCGGCTTCCGCCGCTGATCGACAACCCGGTTCCGCGCCGATTCTCCTCCATTGCTGAACATCACCCGAATGTTCGCGGCCGTCCCGATTCTGGACTGCGGCTCGATAGACCTCCGCCTTGGAGCGGGGGAGCGAAGCGGAGGAGCGGAGGAGGGAAGAATCGGGACCAGGGGCCGCGAACCCGCCCGGAGCGAAGCGAAGGGCGACTGAATTCTGCCCATTTGGGTCGCGAGCGGGGCTTTCGGTATTGTTGGGTGGTTGCCCATTCCCAGCCAGCGCAAAGGTGAGTTCAGAGATGTCCGCCGATTCCGGTAATGCCTCGCGTCATCGTCACAAGATGACCGACGCGGGTTTCGTGCTGGATGTACGCAGTCTCGGACGCGCCCCGGGTTCCATCAAAGAGCTGCGTCGCACCGTGACGACCGCGGAGAAGATCGGCCTCGATCTCGTCGCGATCCCGGCCGGTGCCGATGTCGAGCTGGATCTCACGCTGCAGTCGGTCTCCGAGGGTGTCCTCGTCACCGGCACGGTCACCGCTCCCATCGAGGGCGAATGCTCGCGCTGCCTGGACTCGTTCACCGACGAGCTCGAGTTGCAGCTGACCGAGCTGTTCGCCTACCCGGACAGCGCGACCGAGCAGACCACTGAGGAAGACGAGATCCCGCGTCTGGTGGACGATTTCATCGACCTCGAACCGGTGATCGTCGACGGCGTCGGCATGGAGCTGCCGCTGCAGCCGCTGTGCGAGCCGGACTGTGCGGGTTTGTGCCCGGAATGCGGCGTCAAGATGGCGATTGCGGGTTCCGGCCACGGTCATGAGATACTTGACCCTCGCTGGGCCGGGCTCGCGAATTTCACCGCTGAGTCCACCGATGCAGACACTGCGTCGGACCCATCAACCGATTCCACCCTTGCGGGACACAACGGTGCCGCAAGTAAGACAGAGGAGAGCTAGTCGTGGCCGTTCCGAAGCGCCGGATGTCCCGTGCCAACACCCACGCGCGTCGCAGCCAGTGGAAGGCCACCGCGCCGACCCTGATCACCTGCCCGAACCGCGCCTGCGGTCAGCAGACCCTGCCGCACATCGCGTGCCCGAGCTGCGGCACCTACAAGGGCCGTCAGGTCACCTCCGCGATCTGATTCGCGTATAGCCCACCGTGACCGCCAGCAAGGACGCGGCGGATATTCCCGCCGTAGGTGACGCCGCCGACCATGCCAGCCTGCTCGAGGCGCTCGGCGTAGACGTACAGCCGGAGCTGTTGCGCCTCGCGCTCACGCACCGGTCGTACGCCTACGAGAACGGTGGCCTGCCGACCAACGAGCGCCTGGAATTCCTGGGCGATTCGGTGCTCGGCCTGAGCATTACCGAGCGCCTGTATCTGGAGCACCCGGACAAGTCCGAGGGCGAACTGGCGAAGCTGCGTGCGAGCGTTGTCAACATGCACGCGCTCGCCGAGGTCGCTCGCGGGCTCGGGGCCGGCGGTCTCGGCCGCCATCTCCTGCTCGGTAAGGGCGAGGAGCTCACCGGCGGCCGGGACAAGCCCAGCATTCTCGCCGATGGCATGGAGTCGTTGCTGGGTGCGGTGCACCTGCAGCACGGCATCGATGTCGCGCGGGAAGTGGTGCTGCGCCTGTTCGCCGCTCTGCTCGAGCGCGGTCCCCGGATGGGGGCCGGGCTCGACTGGAAGACGAGCCTGCAGGAGCTGACCGCCGAGCGCGGCATCGGCGTGCCCAGTTACGAGATCACCTCCACCGGACCCGACCACGACAAGGAGTTCACCGCCACTGCGGTGATCGGCGGGAAGGGTCACGGCCAGGGGGTGGGCCGCTCCAAGAAGGAAGCGGAGCAGAAGGCCGCGGGCGCGGCCTACCGGTCGTTGAACGCCGATAACACGCCCGAGGGCACCGTGGCCGACGGCTCGCAGAGCTAGATGCCCGAACTTCCCGAGGTCGAAGTCGTCCGGCGCGGACTCACCGAGCATGTGGTGGGCCGCGTCCTGGACAGCGTGACCGTCAAGCACCCGCGTTCGGTGCGGCGGCACGCGTTCGGCGGGGACGACCTCGCCGCCCGGCTGACCGGTCTGCGCGTCGACGCCGCGCACCGGCGGGGCAAATTCCTGTGGCTCACCTTCGACGAGCCCGACACCTCCCTGGTCGTGCACCTCGGCATGTCCGGGCAGATGCTGGTCCAGCCCACGTCCGCGCCGCTCGAGAAGCACGCGCACATCATCGCCACCCTCGACGACGGCAATGAACTCCGTTTCGTCGACCAGCGCACCTTCGGCGGCTGGCAGCTCTCCGACCTGGTCGAGGTGAACGGCACCTGGGTCCCGGAATCCGCGGCCCACATCGCCCGCGACCCCCTCGACGAGCGTTTCGACGCCGACGCCGTGGTGAAGACCTTGCGCGGCAAGCAATCCGAGATCAAGCGCCTCCTGCTCGACCAGACCGTCGTCTCCGGCGTCGGCAACATCTACGCCGATGAGGCGTTGTGGCGAGCGAAGATCCACGGCGAGCGCCCCGCCGCCAAGCTGACCCGCCCCGCCCTGCACACCCTGCTCGCCGAGACCCGCACCGTCATGGACGAGGCCCTCCGCGCGGGCGGCACCTCCTTCGACGCCCTCTACGTCAACGTGAACGGCCAATCCGGCTACTTCGAACGCTCCCTCAACGCCTACGGCCGTGAGGATGAGCCCTGCCGCCGCTGCGGCGCCCTCATGCGCCGCGAGAAGTTCATGAACCGCTCCTCCTTCTTCTGCCCCCGCTGCCAGCCCCGCCCCCGCGGCTGAGGATCGTGGAGCGCACGAATGGGGAAAGTTCATGAAGCGTTCGATTAACGCGAGACTGCGTCGTCAAGGGCGGTTCCGCGCCTGAGACCAGCAGGTTTTCTTCCGAGCCGGGCGATCCGACTATCTCGGACCCGGCCTGTCGTTCAGGTTCAGGCGCTACCTTTTCAGTAGCGGCACGCGTGGTGCCGGCTGGAGGAACACATGCGCAAACTGACTTACTACGTCGCGGCCACCATCGACGGATACATCGCCACCGATGACGGCTCGGTCGACTTCTTCCCGGTCGGGGGTGATCACGGGCCCGCGATCATGGCGCAGTATCCCGAGACGCTGCCGACCAAGGTTCGTCAGGTGCTCGGCGTCGACAGACCGTGCCAGAACTTCGACACCGTGATCATGGGGCGCAAGACCCACGACTTCGGTGTGCGGACCGGCACGTCCAGCCCGTACTCGCATCTGCGGCAGTTCGTGGTGTCCACGACGCTGCCGGAGAGCCCCGCGGCCGGGGTGGACCTGATCTCGGAGGATCCGCTCGCGCGGGTGCGGGAACTCAAGCGGGAGAAGGGGCTCGGCATCTGGCTGTGCGGCGGCGGTGAGCTCGCCCAGACCCTGCTGCCGGAGATCGATCAGGTGTTCCTGAAGCTGTACCCGATCGTGCTGGGGCACGGGCGGCCGCTGTTCGGAGCCGCCGGACGGCTGCCCGAACCGGCGAAGTTCCGGGTGCTCACCAGCCGGATCTTCGAGGACGGCGTGGCCTTCATCAAGTACAGCCGGGTCCGCTAGCGGTCAGAGGATCGCGAACGCGACCACCAGGCCGATCGAGAACTGAGCGGCCGCCACCACCAGGGACTCGGTGCTGAATTCCGGCTTCTTCAGCAGTTCGCCGATATCGATGCCGATCACGAATTCGAGCACGCGCACCGAGATCACCTGGGCCACAATGCCGACCAGGCCGTAGACGGTGGCGGCCAGCAGCCCCTCGGACAGCTTGCCCGCCTGGGCATAGATGGCCAGGACCACGATCAGCGCCATGCTGATCATGGCCGACGCGCTGACGACGACGGCGTTGGGCAGGCCGCGCGCCACCATGGCGCGCAGCGGGCCGGGGGTGGTCACGTCCACAGCCTGGAAGCCGATCAGCATGAGCGCCAGTCCGAGCAGGGCGTAGGCCAGGATGGCGCCTACGCCGCGGCCGAGTGAATGCCAATACCCGGCTTCGAGGGCGAGAGCGGTGGTCATCGGTGGTCCTCCGAGGTGTGGTTACTGCGGGATGCGGTGCGGGACGAAGGTGGAGCTGTCATCGGTGATGAGGCCGACGGTCTCCCGGATGCCCAGTCCCGCGGACGTGTCGCCCACGATCCAAGCACCGAGTACCGGTCGCATACCGTCGAATTCGGGCAGCGGGTCCAGCAATTGGTAGACGTAGCCCTCCTCGCCGTAGACGCCGCCGGTCGCGGTTTCCAGGCCGGCGCCGACGATGGTCATGTTCGCGCCCTCGCGGCCCAGTTTGGGCTTGCGGATGTACTCGGTGAGCTCGTGCGGGTCGTCGAGGTAGGTGGGCAGCAGGTTGGGGTGGCCGGGGTACATCTCCCACAGCACCGCCAGGATCGCCTTGTTCGACAGCAGCGTCTTCCACAGCGGTTCGATCCACATGGTTTCCGGCAGCGACTCCACCACGCGGCGGCCGAAGTCGTCGTCCAGCGCCCATTCCCACGGGTACAGCTTGAAGATCGCCTCGATCGGAGCCTCGGCCAGATCCACGAAACGGTCCAGCTCCGTGTCGAATCCAACCTCCTCGATGGGCAGGGCGATGGTGTCGAACCCGGCCTCGGCGGCGGTCTCCTGCATGTACGCGGTGGTGACGTTGTCCTCGCCGGAACCGTCCGAACCCGACCAGGTGAAGTGCAGCTGACTGCCCGGCAGGTTCTCGCGCAGTTCACCCCAGCGCTCGACCAGCTTCTCGTGCAGGGAATTCCACTGATCGTCGTCGGGGTGGGTGTCGGTCAGCCAGTGCCACTGCACGATCGCCGCCTCCAGCAGGGAGGTGGGCGTATCGGCGTTGTACTCCAGCAGTTTCGCCGGGCCGCGGCCGTCGTAGCGCAGGTCGAAGCGGCCGTAGACGTGCGGGTCGGAGCGGTGCCAGGACTTGGTGATGTGCTCCCAGCTCCATTGCGGCAGACCGAAATCGGCGAAACGCTCCATCAGGACGACCTGTTCGACCGCGTGCAGGCACATCGAGTGCAGCACCTCGACCTGCGCCTCCATGGCGAGGATCTCGTCCATGTCGAACTCGTAGTGCACCGATTCGTCCCAGTAGGGCCGCGGCCGGCCGTCGGGGTACTGCCCGGGCGAGCCGTAGACCAGACCCTGCCCCTCGATGATCCGCTGCCAGCCCGGCCGCGGAGTGCTGCGAACCCGCCGCACTAGGAACCTCCACCGATCTTCGCTCCGAGGCCGCCGCGCTGAATCGTGCTGCCGCTCTTGGTCTTCACTGTCGCGCCCTTGGGGGCCACGGTGGTGCCACCGGTGGGCGCGCGCCCGATGGTGGTGTTGCCGCCGTAGTAGTAGCGGTAGGAGTGGCCCAGGTAGATGAACGTACTGGTGTGCGTTCCGGGATGCCCGCCGGATGTGGCGCTCGAGCAGTAGTTGTCCGGGACCACGATCTCCTGGTTGTCGCGGTCGGCGGTCACGGTCTGCCCATTGCCGATCGGCACGATCTCGCCCTTGTCGGCGACCACCGTGCAGGACGCGGTGACGTCGGGTCCGCTCCACGCCGAGGCCACCAGGTAGCCGCCGCCGACCAGCGCCGCGATGCCCGCCACGGCGGCCCCGCCGATCAGGACCCGCTTCTTCTTGCGCTGCTTGGCTTCCGCGGCCTCCGCCTCCGCCTGCTGCTGCTCCTCGGCCCGTTTGCGCGCCTTCTCCCGGGCTCGCACCTCGGCCACCGTCGGCGGGCGCGGCTGCGTGATCCCGGCTTCCTGCGAGATGATGCTCCCGCGCCGCGGCGGCTGCGGAGCCGCGGGCACCGGCGGTGCGTCGGGTTCCAGCGAGGGCATCGGCAGGGTGAACGGCGGCTCGACCCCGGGCGGCGGGGCGACCGCGCCGAGCGGGGCTGCGCCGGGGCTGCCGAAAGTGCCCGCGCCGCCGTGGGATTCACCGGCGAGCGGATGGGTCGGGTGAGGTCCGCCCGCATCCGGCGGGGTCGCGGAAGCTCCGGATAGTGGCGGCGTCGGATGGCTCCCGCCACCGGGGTCCCCGGCGGGGAACCGGAGCGTCGGCGTGGGACCCGAAGGCTCGGAACCGGACTCGCCGGGCGAATCAGACGTGGCCGCAGGCTCGTCGGTCGTGGTGTCCTGGTCGCCGCGGGGTCCGCCGGGCATGGGAAGGGTGGGGTCGGCGGGGCGCGCGCGGATGGTTGGGGCGTTGCGGTCGCTGCGCGGCGGGGTGGACGTATCCGGCGTCGGCTCGGCCGGATTGCCGGACGTGGCGGATTCGCTGGGAGGACTGGGGGGTTCGGACGGATGCGCGGGGTCGGGGGTGGGACGGTCCGGGTTGTCCGGACCGCCGGGACGGTCAGTGGCCATTCGTCGACTCCGTGGGCTCGCCGCGCGTTAGCGTTCTTCGAATCCTGTCATTCCGCCCGCGGCGGTACCCCAGTCTTCCACCACCAGGCTTACCCGTCCCGGTGTTGTACCGGAACGTAGCAGGCCGAGCAGCGATTCGCAGGCATCGCGGGGGCCTTCGGCGATGACGTGCACGCGCCCGTCGCGATGATTGCGGGCGTAACCGGTCAGGCCGAGCTCCAGGGCGCGGGCGCGGGTCCACCAGCGGAAGCCGACGCCCTGGACCATGCCGTGCACCCAGGCGCTGAGCCGGACCGGATCGTCGCTCATTCGTCGACGCGGAAGGTCAGGTTGACTGTCGTGCCCGTCTTGAGAGTGCGGCCCACGGTGCACACTTTGTCGATGGCGCGCTGCGCGGCGACCAGCAGCCGCTGCCGAGACTCCTCGTCGAGTTCGCTCAGGTCCAGCTCGACTTCCTCGTTGAGCTCGGGGTAGAGCTCGTTCTCGCGGTCGGCGTCGCCGGAGACGTGGACGGTGGCGTCGAAGGCGTCGCCCAGGCGGCGCGCGAGGGTGAAGTCGGCGCTCAGGCCGGTGCAGCCGGCGAGCGCGATCTTCAGCAGCTCACCCGGGGTGAACGCGCCCGGCACGCCCGCGGACGCGATCAGCACTTCGCCGCCGCGGTTGTTGCGGCCGGTGTAAGCGCGGGTGCCGGTGCGTTCGGCCCACAGCTTGACCGGCTCGGCCGCCGGGTCGATGGCGGGGGTCTGCGGTGCGGCGATCTGTTCGGACATGGGTCAAATCCTCCCATTTTGGTCACCCGGGACGACCATCCGGTCGCCGATCGTTCGGAACACCGAGGTGGTCAGCCGAATTCCGCCACCAGCTCCGATGTGACCTGGGTCAGGCTGTCGGCCACGTAGGCGGCCGCGGCGAGGGCGTCGGCGGCGGGCGGATAAGTGGGGTGCGGGACGGCGATCACCGTCATCCCGGCGGCGTGCGCGGCGCGCAGGCCATTGCTGGAATCCTCGATCGCCACGCAGACGCCCGGGGCCAGGCCGAGGCGAGCGGCGGCCTCGAGGTAGCCGTCGGGGGCGGGTTTGCCGCGCTCGACTTCCTCGGTGGACACCGTGGCCGCGAACAGGTCGGTGACGCCCATGTGGTCGAGCACCACGTCGATGAGCCGGCGCGGGGAGGAACTGGCCAGGCCGAGGGTGTAGCTCGCGGCCAGCCGGCGCACGGTGGCGACCGCGTCGGGCATGAGCGGGAGGTGGTCGGCGTAGTGGGCGGCCATGCGCGAGATGACGTCCTCGGCGACCTCGTCGGGGGTGCGGCGGCCGTCGAGCAGGTCCTCGCTCAGGTACCGCGACCATTCCGTGGTGCTCATCCCCATGAACCGGTCCTGGGTGTCGGGCAGCCAGCGTCCGCGCATCTCGTCGATGTACTCGCGCCGCACCTCCTCCCAGATGGGTTCGGTGTCGATGAGCACACCGTCCATGTCGAACACGATCGCGGCAACAGACATGGCGTCCATGGTGGTTCATGGCGGTCCACTGACTGGGACCGCCCTCCGGAACCGCGCCGCCGGATCGCGTCCGGGATTAGCGTCCGAAGCGAAACAGGCATACCCGCAAGTGAATACCGAGGTGGACCGTGGGCACGGTCAGCGACATCTATGACCCCGAGCTGTATGTGGCGGGACCGATCCACGAGATCTTCGCCGAGCTGCGGCGCACCGATCCCGTGCACTGGCAGGAGATGCCGGGCGAGCCCGGGTACTGGGCGGTCCTCAAGCACGCGGACGTGGCGCACGTGGCCCGCCATCCGGAGTTGTTCTCCGCCGAGGTCGAGGGTGTGATCCTGGAGAACCAGCCGCCCGAACGGCTCGAGCAGACCCGCAACATGCTGCTCATGATGGACCCGCCTCGGCACACCGAATACCGCAAGCCGCTGGCCGAGCATTTCAAGGCGCGGGTGGTCGGCGAGATGGAGGACCGCGTCCGCGAGCTCACCGTCGCCCTGCTCGACAGTGTCGACGGCGATGTGGAATTCGTGCACGACGTGGCGGGCGTGCTGCCCAGCCAGGTGGTCGGCGGCCTGTTCGGGATTCCGGCGGAGGACTGGCCGAGCCTGCGCCGCTGGGCCGAACAGTCGGTCAGCCAACAGGATCCGGATCTGGTCGGCGATTTCGATGTCACGGCCGAGCTCACCAATATGGCCATCTACGCCATCCAGTTCTCCATGGCGCGGCGCACCGAGCCGCCGAAGGAGGATCTGACCTCGCTCATCCTGGCCGGTTCCTTCGGCGGAGCCGCCATGTCGGATCTGGAGTTCGGCAGCTTCTTCACCCAGCTGGTGACCGCTGGCAACGACACCACCAAGACCATGCTGTCGTCGGGACTGCAACTGCTGATGCAGCACCCCGAGCAGCTGGCGGCGATGCGCGAGGACCCGTCGCTGATTCCCGGTGCGGTGGAGGAGATCCTGCGTTTCGCCAACCCGCTGCACTACTTCCGCCGCACCGCCACCGCCGACACCGAGATCCGCGGCGTCCCGATCAAGGCGGGCGACAAGGTGGCCATGTGGTACACCTCCGCCAATCGCGACGAGGACGTGTTCGCCGATTCCGGCCGCTTCGACATCCGCCGCAACCCCAACCCGCACCTGTCCTTCGGCCTGGCCCAGCACTTCTGCCTGGGCGTGCACCTGGCGCGGCTGGAGGGCCGGGTGTTCTTCGAGGAGCTGTTGGCGCGCTTCCCGAAGCTGGAGCAGACCGGCGACGCCCGCCGCATTCGCTCGAACCTCAACAACGGCCTCAAGTCGTTGCCGGTGCGCATGACCCGGTGAGCGCCACGCCGCCGACGCGCTGAACACGCGGCAGCAGTCGCGAATGCCCGGCCACTGTTCGCGCGCCCATCACTGCGCGGACGCCCGGCCGTCACCCGCTCCGGCAAATCTGGCCGCACCCCCGGGGAATTCGCCGTCGTGACCCGAACCCACGCCGGCCCTGCCGAACCCCGGGGCTGCGAACAGGATCAGGGAGCTCCCGGGGAGTTCCCTGATCTTCTACGACTGGAAGCGGTAACCCATGCCCGCCTCGGTGAGCAGGTGTTTGGGCTGCGAGGGGTCGTCCTCGAGTTTGCGCCGGAGCTGGGCGAGATAGACACGCAGATAATGGGTTTCGGTGGCGTAGGACGGGCCCCAGACCTCGCGCAGCAGTTCCCGGCGGCCGACCAGTTTGCCCTGGTGGCGGACCAGCATCTCCAGCACGCCCCACTCGGTGGGGGTCAGGTGGACGTCGCGGCCGTGGCGGGTGACCTTCTTGGCCGCCAGATCGACGGTGAAGGAGGCGGTTTCGATGACCGGTTCCGGGGTGTCGGCGGTGACGGCCGAGCGGCGCACGGCCGCCCGCAGGCGGGCCAGCAGTTCATCCATGCCGAACGGTTTGGTGACGTAGTCGTCGGCGCCCGCGTCCAGGGCCTCCACCTTGTCGGAGGAATCGGTGCGGGCCGACAGCACGATGACCGGGGTGGTGGTCCAGCCGCGCAGCCCGCCCAGCACCTCGATGCCGTCCATATCGGGCAGGCCGAGGTCGAGAATGATGACCTCGGGGTGCTTCTCGGCGGCGGCGCGCAGGGCGGCGGCGCCGGTGGAGGCGGTGGTCACCTCGTAGCCGCGAACCGACAGATTGATGCGCAGGGCGCGCAGGATCTGTGGTTCGTCGTCGACCACCAGCACTTTGATCGGCGCTGCCGCCGCGTTGGTCACCTGTTCTCCTCGGTCGTGTCCGCGGGTTCGTCGCCCCCGGGTAGATCTATCACCATGGTCAGGCCGCCACCGGGGGTGGGCTCGGCGTGCACCGCGCCGCCCATGGCGTCCACGAATCCGCGCACCACCGACAGGCCGAGGCCGACGCCGGTGGAGGTGTCGCGATCGCCGAGCCGCTGGAAGGGCTCGAAGAGCTGATCCTCCAGGCCGGTCGGTACCCCGGGCCCGGTGTCCACCACCGTGATCGCGACCCGCTCGCCGACCTGCTCGGCCGCGACCCGCACCATCGAATCCCTGGGGGAGTAGCGGGCGGCGTTGTCGATCAGGTTGGCCAGGACCCGTTCCAGCAGGCCGGAATCCGCGTACACCGCGATGGTGCCGACATCCACCTTGACCCGGTCCATGGTGGTGCGGCGCATGCCGCGGGTACCCATCCCCATGAGCGCGTGATGCACCACCTCGTCGAGGTAGACCTTGCGCATCTGCGGCTTGATCACCCCGACCGCCAGGCGTGAGGAGTCCAGCAGATTGCCGACCAGGGCGGTCAGCTGATCCACCGATTCCTCGATGGTCTCCAGCAATTCGGCGGTGTCCTCGGGGGAGAACTCCACGTCGTCGCTGCGCAGGCTCGACACCGCCGCCTTGGCCGCGGCCAGCGGGGTGCGCAGGTCGTGGCTGACCGCCGACAGCAGTGCGCGGCGCAGCTTGTCGGCCTCCATGACCGCCTGGGCCGCACTGGCCTCGGCGCGCAGCTGTTTCTGCTGCACCAGTCCCGCCGCCTGGTTCGCGACCGCGCCCAGCACCAGGCGGTCTCCGGACGTCACGGCTCGTCCTCGCATGAGCAGCCAATGCATGTCATCGCCCGCCTCCACAGCGGTCTCGGCGTCGCCGGCCTTGGTCGGCGGCTGATCTCCCACCGACGCGATCACCTCGTCGTCGGTGACGAGGCTGACCGCGTCCTGACCGTAGGTCTCCCGGGCGCGTTCGAGCAGATCCTGCAGGTTCGCGCCGTGCAGCACCGAGCCCGCGAACAGGGTCAGCAGCTCGGCCTGGCGAGAAGCCTTGCGCGCCTCGAAGGTTCGCTTGGCCGCCACGTCCACCAGCGCCGCCACCGCGACCGCCACCACCAGCAGCACCACGATGGTGAGGAAGTTGTCGAGCTGGTCGATCGTGAGGCTGTAGCGCGGATCGGTGAAGAACCAGTTCAGCAGCACCCCGGACAGCAAGGCGGACAGCGCCGCCGGGGCGACACCGCCCAGCAGCGCCACCGCGATGACACCGATGAAGAACAGGGCGCTCTCGCCGCTGAGGTCCAGCAGCCGGTCGAACCAGAAGTAGATGACCGCGCAGATCAGCGACGGCACCAGGACCGCCGCGGACCAGGAGCCCAGGTTGCGTTCCCGGCGGGTCAGCGCGGACCACCGGAAGCCGCCCTTGTTGGATTCCTCGTGGGTCACCATGTGGACGTCGATCTTGCCGGACTGCTGCACCACGGTGGCGCCGATGCCCTCGTCGATCATGCGCGCCCAGCGCGATCGCCGGGAGGTGCCCAGCACCAGCTGGGTGGCATTGACCTGCCTCGCGAAATCCAGCAGCGCGGTGGGGACGTCTTCGCCGGTGACGGTGTGCAATTCGGCGTCGAGGCCGGTGGCCAGGTCGCGCAGGCGGGTGAGGCGCTGGGTGGAGACTCCGGCCAGGCCGTCGCCGCGCACGATGTGCAGCACGATCAGTTCGGCGCTGGACTTGGCGGCGATGCGGCTGGCGCGCCGCACGATGGTCTCCGATTCCGGACCTCCGGTGACCGCCACCACGACGCGTTCGCGCGCCTCCCAGGTGGTGGTGATCTGGTGGTCGGCCCGGTATTTGGCGAGCGCGGCGTCGACCTGGTCGGCGAGCCACAGCAGCGCGAGTTCGCGCAGCGCGGTCAGGTTGCCGGGCCGGAAGTAGTTGCGCAGCGCGGCGTCGACCTTCTCGGCAGCGTACACATTGCCGTGGGACATTCTGCGCCGCAGCGCTTCCGGCGTGATGTCGACCAGCTCGACCTGGTCGGCGGCGCGTACAACCCAGTCCGGGACGGTTTCCCGCTGCACGACGCCGGTGATCTGCTCGACCACGTCGTTGAGGCTCTCGAGGTGCTGCACATTGACCGTGGACACCACGTCGATGCCCGCGTCGAGCAGGTCCTGCACGTCCTGCCAGCGCTTCTCGTGCTTACCGCCGGGAATGTTGGTGTGCGCCAGCTCGTCCACCAGCACGACGGCGGGGTGCCGCCGCAGCACCGCCTCGACATCGAGTTCGGGCAGTGTCGCGCCGCGGTACTCGACCAGCTTGGGCGGGATGCGCTCGATTCCGGCGAGCAGATCGGCGGTCTTGCTGCGGCCGTGGGTCTCCACGACGGCGGCCACGACGTCGCGACCGCGCTCGAGCCGCCGATGGGCTTCGGCGAGCATCGAGTAGGTCTTGCCTACGCCGGGAGCGGCACCCAGATAGATCCGCAGTTGACCGCGCTTCAACCTAAATTGCCTTTCGTGTCCACCGTGACAGTTCGTTCAGTGATCTACCTCCGGGTCAGCCTGGACACATCTGGCGAAGGCCTGGCGGTTGGAACGCCAACTCGAGGACTGTAGGCGGATCGCCGAAGCTCGAGGCTGGTCCATATGTGAAATTTATACCGAGAAGCCCATCTCAGCCTTCGCCGAGACCAAGAAACGCCCAGCGTATGACCGGATGGTCGAGGACTACCGTGCCGGCCGTCTTAACGCTCTCATTACATGGGACCTCGACCGGTTGAACTCGCCGGCCACGCCCGCTCCCCTGCACCATTGGTTCCGGTACTTGGGGTTCCTGCGTACCGTATGCGCGAGTCCGGGGCCCGAAGTCCGGACGGGGTCCTTCCCGTCGTGAGTCAGTCAATGGAACACCAGAAGGCCGCGGCTGCTCCAGAGCCTTCCAGCCCCTCGCTGACCGCTGCTGCCGCTTCAACGTTGGGTAGGTAAGCCGACATCGGCGGTCTTGGCGGGGGCGCCCATGTTGGTCCAGTAACACATGGCCGCGGGATTGGTCGACGACGCTCCCGGCGGGCCTGTCATCGGGTCCTGAGATCAGAGCCCGCACCCGGGTGGCCTCCGACGACGCGACCACCCTCGGACTGCACCTCCTCGGCGTGCCGGTGCTCTATCAGCGGCGTCGGCCGCGGTCGAAGAATGAGCGAATAGCGGTTTTGACTTTTAGCGAGTCTTTTACTAGATTCCCTGTTGCACCTCGATAGGCGAGGCTCCTGCACGAACATAGGCCACTGATCTGACGACGTCGAGAGACGCCCAAGGTTAGGACAGATTTCTCCGGCTCAAGGGGTAATCCAAAGTGGCTTTCCGATTCGGAACACGTCGTGCAGTGCCAAAACTCTGACGAGAGGGGTGTGCGTCCGCCCCGAGAGTTCCGGGCGACCTCCCCAGTGCGTTGACGAATCGCGTTCTACCAGTGAGGAGGTCGGGTAGCAAGATGGCACCCGATGATGACCCGGGATCTCCGGGCCGGCCCCTCCGCCTCGGTCCGGGCCGCTAGCCAGCACACCAAAATCGCGTCGATATCTCGACGCACGTAATTCTCCGATATCACGATGCCGCCCGCGCGGCACCGGACTATTCGCATGCACATTTTGCGAATGAATTCGGAGATTCGCATATATCCGACCCGTCGGCGCCACCATGCTCGACGGTATTCGACGCTGCCCGGAAACCGATGCGGGCAGCGGTATCCCGAGGGGAAACATCCCGATGAGAATTCGCTTGCTCGCATTCGCCACCGCGGCGCTGACCGCCGCCGGACTGGTCGCCCCGGCCGCCGCTTCGGCCACGGCACCCGGACCGGACGTCCGGCTCGCCGACGCTGTGAACGTTCAGGCCGTGTCCGGCGACGCCCGGATCGTGGACCGATCGGTGGTGCTGCGCACCGACCTCGGCACGTTCCGAACCACCACCGACCAGCTGCAGATCCTCGACCCGCAGGGCGTGGTGGTGGGGGCGATCCCGCTGACCATCACCAAGCAGGACACGACGTACCCGATCGACGCCCGCATCGACGGCGACAGCGCCACCCTCACCCCGAGCCCGGATCGGGCCCGACCGGTCAGCGCCGAGGAACGACGCATCGCCGCGGAGTTGCACGCCGCCGCGGAGGCGCAGGCCGAAGGCCCTGCGGCACAGCAGATTGCCGATCCCGACAGCTTCGAGGATCGGATGAATACCGTCTTCCAGAATGTCAACAACGAACTCACCGTCGCCCTGGCGGTGGGCACGCTGCTGGGTGCCGTCATCGGCGCGCCGCTGGGCTGCGTCCTGCTGGGCGCGGGCCAAGGTCTCGCGGTCGGCGCATTGACGTTGGGCACGTTGGCGATTCCCGGCGCCATCACCGGCTGTCTGGAGGGCGCGGTGGCCGGGGCCGGGATAGGCGTCGTGGTTTTCAACCTGCTCGTCGGCGCACCGGCGGTGCTGGCCTCGGCCGTGCACGCCTTCAACGTCATGACCGCACCGCCCGCGGTCGCCGCCGAATCGACCAACTGAGTTGCGACGAAGCCGCTCGGAGCGAGGTGAACAGCAATGACTCTTGAATTGGCAATTCCGGACCGCCCCAAGACGACTCCCGAGGTACCGCGGGCGCGGGGCCGGCTCCGAGCGGTGGACTACCTGATCATCGGCGTGGGCGCGCTGCTGATCCTGGTGGTGCTGCGGCTGTTTCGGGACATGTCGGTGCCCTGGACGCCGGATACCGGAACCGAGACCGTGTCAACCGATCCCGCGAATCTGCCCCATTACGCGGCCCGCACCACGCTGCGCATGTTCATCGGCCTGGCGGCGTCCATCCTCTTCACGCTGATCGTCGGCCAGTGGGCGGCGCGCTCGCGGCGAGCCGAGAAGGTGCTCATCCCGGCGCTCGACGTACTGCAGTCGGTGCCGGTGCTGGCGCTGGTCTCGATCACGGTCACCGCGTTCGTGGGCCTGTTCCACGGCTCGTATCTGGGCGCGGAGGCGGCGTGCATCTTCGCCATCTTCACCGCGCAGGCCTGGAACATGACCTTCGCCTATTACCAGGCGCTGCGCAATATGCCCCGGGAGCTGGATGATTCGGCCCGCATGATGCGGCTCACCCGCTGGCAGCGGCTGTGGCAGCTGGAGGTGCCGACGGCGATGGTGCCGATGATCTGGAACGGCATGATGAGCTTCGGCGGCGCGTGGTTCATGCTCGCGGCCTCGGAGGTCATCACGGTATCCGGCCGGGACGAAGCGTTGCCCGGCATGGGTAGCTTCATCGCGGCGGCCACCTCCGAGGCCCAGGTCGGCAATCTCGTCGTGGGTGCGCTGGTCATGGTGCTCACCATCGTCCTGGTGAACGTGGTGTTCTGGCGGCCGCTCACGGCGTGGTCGGAGCGATTCCGGGTGGAGCACACCGAAAGTGCGCAGGCCCCACGGAGTCTGGTGCTCGACCTGCTGCGCCGCAGCACGGTGCCGGGCCGGCTGGCACGGGTGCTACGACCGGTCGGTGAGCACGTCGATCGCCTCATGCGGGTCTTCGGGCGCAGCACCCGTTCCGCCTACGACGAGCGCGCGGGCAGCCGCATCGGCGATGTGCTCTTCTTCGGACTGCTCTTCGCCGCGCTCGCCTGGGGCACCTGGGCACTCGCCTCCTACTTCGAACGAACCGTGGGCCTGGCCGAATTCGGGCCGACCTCGCTGATGGGGCTGGCCAGCCTCGGCCGCGTGATAGTGCTGCTGGTGGTCTCCACCATCGTGTGGGTGCCGGTCGGCGTGTGGATCGGGATGAATCCGCGCATCTGCCGGTTCGCTCAGCCGGTGGTGCAGGTGCTGGCCAGCTTCCCGGCCCAGTTCCTGTTCATCTTCGTCATCGCGGCGCTCACCTACACCGGTATCTCACTGAATATCGGCGGCATCGCGCTGATGGCGCTGGGTGCGCAGTGGTACGTGCTGTTCAACGTGATCGCGGCGGCCGGGCAGATCCCGACGGACCTGCGCGAGGCCATGGACGATCTCGGCGTGCACGGCGTGCAGCGCTGGAAGTCGTTGATATTGCCCGCGATCGCGCCCGGCTACGTGGTCGGTGCGATCACCGCGTTCGGCGGTGCGTGGAACGCCACGCTGGTCGGCGAGGTCGTGGAGGCCGGGAACACGCATATGGAGGCCTACGGCCTGGGCGCGTACATCACCAACGCCACCACCGACGACGTCTTCGCCAGGGTGCTGCTCGGCACCGTGGTGATGAGCGTGGTCACGGTGACGATCAACCGCCTGTTGTGGCGACGCCTGCAGCGCACCGCCGAACGGCGATTCTCGCTGAGCTGAAACACTTTTCGAAAGGAGGACCCATCGTGTCCGCCCCCATCATCACCGTCGATCGTGTCACCAAGAACTTCACCAACCCCTCCGGCGAGCAGCTGCCTGTGCTCTCGGATGTCTGCCTCGAGCTGTGCGAGGGCGAAATCGTCGCACTGCTGGGCAAATCCGGATCCGGCAAGTCCACGCTGCTGCGGATCATCGCGGGCCTGACGCCCCCCTCCGCGGGGTCCGCACGCATCCGGCAGGCCGAGATCACCGAGCCGAATGCTGATACCGCCATGGTGTTCCAGACCTTCGCGTTGCTGCCGTGGCTGACCGTGCGGCAGAACGTCGAACTCGGCCTTCGCGCCCGAGGGATTTCGGCCGGGGAGCGCGGCGAGCGGGTCACCGACGCCATCGACATGATCGGCCTGGACGGTTTCGAGAACGCCTATCCCAAGGAGCTTTCCGGCGGCATGCGCCAGCGAGTGGGATTCGCCCGCGCCCTGGTGGTGCAGCCGGAGGTATTGCTCATGGACGAGCCGTTCTCGGCGCTGGACGTCTTGACCGCCGAGAACCTGCGCGGCGAGCTCATGCGACTGCGGGCGGAGACTGCCTTCCCGACCAAGACCATGCTGATGGTCACCCACAATATCGAGGAGGCCGTGCAGCTGGCCGATCGAATCCTGGTGCTGGACAACAATCCCGGGCGAATCAAGGGTGAGATCCAGGTGCGTCTCCCGCAGCCGCGAGACCCGCGCGGCGCGGGGTTCCAGGCGCTGGTGGACCAGGCCTATCGGATGCTCACCGACGCCACCTTCGATGGCAGCTGGCCGAGCATCACCCCCACCCCCACCACCCGGCCGCTGCCCGATGCCGGGGTGGACGGAATCGCCGGCATGCTGGATTTTGTTGCCGCCCGCGGCGGGCAGGCCGACCTGCCGGATCTGGCGGGCGGGTTGCGCTTCGAGGTCGACGATCTGATGCCGCTGGTCGACGCCGCCACCATGCTGGGGTTGGCCACCACCGCCGACGGGGATATCGAGCTCACCCTCGACGGCACCCTGTTCACCGAGGCCGATATCGACAGTGCCAAGGCCATTTTCGCGCGGCAGGCGCGGGCCAAGGCGCCGCTGGTCGCGGCGATCGACCACGCGCTGGCCAGTGCACGCAACCAGCGGCTGCGTGACGGCTTCTTCCTCGACCTGTTGCGGCGGGGCTTCGCCGAGCACGCAGCGCGGCGACAACTGCGGATCGCCATCGACTGGGGACGCTATGCCGAACTCTACGAGTACGACGCCACCGAGCGGCTGCTCACCCGGTATCCGGACGAGGCCTGAGGCGTCCGCCGTCGCGGCGAACCCGGGCACGGCGCTCGCCCTCGCGCATGGCCCGCAAGCGGGCCACCGGGATGGTCGTCATGACTGTCCCGGGCCGAGGCGGGCGCGGGTCACCATCGCCCTGGCGAGGGTCGCAAGACCCATTTCCTGGTCTGGCTGATATCTCCGGACTCACCGGGGCGATTCAGTCCGGGATTCGATTCTCCAACACAGTTGTTGGCGTTGAAGTCACACCGCGCTTCACTCGTCCATCATCGCGCGAGGTGCGCGGATGCCCTGCGGTGCCATGCGGACGGGTTCGCGGCGGGCTTCGGCGTTGGCCATCACGCGCAGTATGAGCGCGCAGCCGATGAACCCGAAGATCACCATCAAGGTGACGGCGACGTGCGGCACGGTTTCTCCTTGTGTATGCGCGGGTATCGCCTCGGCCGCGGCCGGGCTCCCCACTTCATACCTCCGATGCTGGTCACGTAGCCGTTCCTGACGGTTTCTTTACGGCCGTGTCCGGTGTTGTTGACAGGATTCTCGCGCGGGATCGGAGACAGGCCACGCCCTTGAGCCGGAAATAGCTACTTATCAGCTATCGTTCGTGACGCACATGCCCATCACCGGTAGCCAGGGGAGTATTTCCAAGTCGAATCCAGCGAGAGGGTTGTCGAATGACTCGTCGGTATGGAGGATCCCGGACCAGCGCGTCGCGACGCGCCCTGTTGCCGATCGTCGGCGCGATACCACTGGCCGTCGCCGTGACCTGCTCCATCGCCACCGCCGAGGCAGCGGCGCAACCCGGCGACCCGGCCCCGGTGCTTTTCGAGCAGGTTCAGAACGGTCTGGCGCAGCCCGGCGTGCCGGCGATTCCCGCCGCCGTCCTCGATCAGGCGAAGAACGCCGCGGCCGCCGCTCAGGCCGCAGTCGGCGATGGACCGCACCCGGTCCCCGTCGCCGCCGGCTACTCGGACAACGCCACCAACCTGAACGTGAACAGTGGCGCCGCCGGTCTCATCATCGGCGCGGTCGTGGGGACGGTATCGGGCGCGGTGATCGGGGCGGTGCCGGGAGCGCTCATCGGGGCCGCGGCCGGTGCCGCCATCGGCGGGGTCGCGGGTGGTCTCGCCATGGGTATTCCGACCCTGGGAGTGGGTGCGCCCATCGGGATCGGGGGTGGCGCCCTCGCGGGGGCCGGCATCGGCGCCGTGATCGGTGCGGTGCTCAGTGCGATCGTGGCCGGTGTCTCCGTCGGCGCCATCAGCGCGGCCGTCGGTTACGAGCTCGGCGCGGCCACCGGGATCGGCAACGCTTTGCAGGGCGGCTGAGAGAGCCACCGGCCGCGGTGCCGGCGGGATCCGGGCGGGCCGGAAAAGACCAACCGGTACCAGATCTCGCGTAGGCAGTGGGGGAACCCTAAGCTGACGTCCGTGAATTCCGGGCGGTCAATGGTCGACGGGCGTTTCGAGTTGATCGAACCACTCGGCAGCGGTGGCATGGGCACGGTGTGGCGCGCGTACGACGTGGCCCTGCACCGCGAGGTGGCGCTGAAGGAAGTGAAGGCCGAGGGCGAGGCCACCGCCGCCGAGGTCCAACGCGAACGCGTACTGCGCGAAGCCCGCGCCCTGGCCCGCATCACCCACCCCAATGTGGTGGCCATCCACCACATCGTGGACACGCCCGCCGAGCAGCATCCGTGGATCGTCATGGAACTGGTCGCGGGCGGCTCGCTCGCGGACCGGCTCGACGACGGGCCCATGACGCCCGCGCACGCCGCCCTGGTCGGGCGCGGCATCCTCGCGGGCCTGCGCGCCGCCCACGCTGTCGGCGTCCTGCACCGCGACGTGAAACCGCCGAACGTGCTGCTGCGCACCGACGGTTCGCCCGTCCTCACCGATTTCGGAATCGCCGCCGTCAACGACCTGACGGGGCTCACCTCCACCGGCAGCGTCGTCGGCTCCCTGCCCTATGTCGCCCCCGAACGCCTTCAGGGCCACGAGGGCAACCCCGCCTCCGACCTCTGGTCCCTCGGCCTGGTTATGTTCGCCGCGGTCGAGGGCTACCAGCCCATGCGCCGCGACACCGACGTCGCGACCCTCGCCGCCGTCCTCATGGGCTCGGTCCCGCCCCCGCGTCAGGCCGGACCGCTGACCCCGGTCCTGCAGGCCCTCCTGGTCCCCAATCCGGGCCACCGCCCGCCCGCCGACCAGATCGACCGCATGCTCTCCCAGGTGATCGCCACCGGCGACACCGCCCCGGAACAGCTTGCGCACCAACAGTTCTCGGGCTCGCACGGCGTGGTCACCTCCCCCCAGGACCTGACGCCGCAACCCCAGGCGTTCCAGGCATTTCCGTCGACCCCGCAGCCCCAGGGGTACGCGACGGTGGCCCAGCCTCAGCCGTTCGCGACGGCGGCCCACTCGCAGCCGTTCCCGACGACCTCTCCGGGATTCGCGACGACCATCCCGCACCCGGGCGGCTTCACCGCTCCGCAGGCGTTCGTGCCGATGCCGCCGAACCTCACACCCGCTGCGCCGCAACGCAATGCGCGTCCGTGGATCTTCGCCGGTGTCGCCGTGGGCCTGGCGGTCGCCGTGGCCGCCGCCATCGCCCTGTGGCCCTCGCCCGACAGCCAGGGCGGGTCGAGCCTGCCGACCGGCCAAGCCGACCCCACGGACATCATCCTGAGCAGCGGGGCCGCGCTGCCCACGATCATCGCGCCCACCACCGCCAAGGGCGCCCCCGCCGTCGATCTGCTGACTCCGGACGGGGTCCGAAAGGCCATCGCGGCACTGGAGAAGGTGAGTGGCGGAAAGCAATTCACCGAAACCACCATCTATCCCGAACACGTGTCCTCCGGTGCCCCCGTCGTGAACCAGCCCAATCACTACGACAACTTCAGCTACCGCGACGGCGCCGCCAAGCGTGACGGGGTGGGGGGCCAACTCACCGAACAGACGATCGACCTGAGCTCCATCAACTGGGACATCCTCCCCGGCCTCCTGGCCGAAGCCGGCCAGAGACTGAAGGTCCCCAACCCGACGACTCGCTACATCATCGTCGACGCCGACGGGACTTTCAGCGACGGTCGGCAGGTCCTTCGCGTCTACCTTTCCACCGAGTACGGCGACGGTGGCTACGTCTCCGCGAGCCTGGATGGAACCATTCTCAAGGTGTTCGGGCGCTAGGTCATCGGCGCTGCCCGGCGGCCTGAGGGAACAGGTCCTGACAGTTCTTTGATGGAACTGGCCGGTATGTGGACGACATCCGTACGGCACCCGGAGCGACGCTGTAAGTGGAGCGTCAAGGCGACCGGGCCGTCCGCTAAGAAGGCGTAAAGGCCCTCGGAATCGGGGCGGACGGGCGCTTGACTCACTCCGGCGCGTCTCGGGACGCGCCGTTCAGAGAGAGGTCAACAGAGATGTCCGTCGTGGTGTTCACGGTGCTGACGGTGGCGTTGTTCGCGCTGTTCGGCTTGATCCAACGCGGGGTGGAGCGGCTGTGATCCAGAACGTTGTGGGTCTGATTCTGGCCGTGGGGATCGCCGTCTATCTGGTGGTGGCGCTGCTGTATCCGGAGAGGTTCTAGTGAGCACGACGACTGCGGGGATCCTGTTCGCGGTATCCCTGATCATCGCGCTGGTCGCGGTGCATGTGCCGCTGGGCGATTACATGTACCGGGTCTACAGCAGCGAGAAGCACAGCAAGGCCGAGAAGGGGATCTATCGACTGATCGGCGTGCAGCCGGGGGTCGAGATGACCTGGGCCGTCTACGCGCGCAGCGCGCTGGCGTTCTCGGCGATCAGCGTGCTGTTTCTGTTCTTCCTGCAGCTGATCCAGGGCAAACTGCCATTGCACCTGAATGATCCGGGCACGAAGATGACCCCGGATCTGGCGTGGAACACCGCCATCAGCTTCGTCACGAACACGAACTGGCAGAACTATGCCGGTGAATCGACGATGGGTCATGTCGTTCAGGCCGTCGGCCTGTCCGTGCAGAACTTCGTGTCGGCGGCGGTCGGTATGGCCGTGGCGGTCGCGCTGGTGCGCGGTTTCGCCCGGCACCGGACCGGCGAGCTCGGCAACTTCTGGGTGGATCTGGTGAGGGGAACCACCCGAATTCTGTTGCCGCTGGCCGTGTTCTTCGCCATCGTGCTGGTCGCGGGCGGGGTGATCCAGAACCTGCACGTGTACGACCAGATCGCGCAGACGGTGGGCAACACCGGTTCACAAACCCTGCCGGGTGGACCCGTTGCCGGCCAGGAGGCGATCAAGCTGCTCGGTACCAACGGCGGCGGATTCTTCAACGCGAACTCCGCGCACCCGTTCGAGAATCCGACCGCGTGGACCAACTGGGTCGAGATCTTCATGCTGCTGGTGATCAGCTTCTCGCTGCCGCGCACCTTCGGGCGCATGGTCGGCTCGCCGAAGCAGGGCGCGGCCATCGCCGCCGTCATGGCGACCCTGGCGATCCTCAGCGTCACCGTGATGAACCTCTTCCAGCTGCAGCACCACGGCACCGTTCCCAGTGCCATCGGCGCGTCGATGGAAGGCGTGGAATCCCGCTTCGGCGTCTCGAATTCGGCGACCTTCGCCACCGCGACGACGCTCACCTCGACCGGTGCGGTGGACTCGGCGCACGACTCGTACACCAGCCTCGGCGGCATGATGACCATGTTCAACATGCAGCTCGGTGAGGTCGTGCCCGGCGGTACCGGATCGGGTCTGTACGGGATGCTGATCCTCGCGGTCATCACCGTGTTTGTGGCGGGCCTGATGGTCGGCCGCACGCCGGAGTACCTGGGCAAGAAGATCACTCCGAAGGAGATCAAGCTCGCCGCCGCCTACTTCCTGGTGACGCCGCTGATCGTGCTGACCGGAACCGCTGTCGCGATGGCCCTGCCGGGGGAACGCGCGAGCATGGCGAACTCGGGTCCGCACGGGCTGTCGGAAGTGCTGTACGCCTTCACTTCCGCGGCCAACAACAATGGTTCGGCCTTCGCCGGTCTGTCCGGCAATACCGTGTGGTGGAACACCGCGCTGGGCCTGGCCATGGTGTTCGGCCGCTTCATCCCCATGATCTTCGTGCTGGCGCTGGCCGGCTCGCTGGCGGCGCAGGGTCACACCCCGGCCTCCGAGGGCACGCTGCCGACGCATCGGCCGCAGTTCGTCGGCATGGTCGCGGGCGTCACCCTCATTCTGGTCGCGCTCACCTTCCTGCCGATGCTGGCGCTCGGCCCGCTCGCTGAAGGAATCCACTCATGAGCACTCCCACCATCGATTCCGTGCCCGTGCAGACGGCGCACAGCAACCCGAAACGCGGTGTGTCAGCGGGATTGTTCGACCCGAAGATGCTGATCAAGTCGCTGCCGGACGCGTTGAAGAAGCTGGATCCGCGCATCATGTGGCGCAATCCGGTGATGTTGATCGTCGAGATCGGCGCGGTCTGGACCACCGTCCTGGCCATCGCGAACCCGACGTTCTTCGCCTGGGCGATCGTCGTCTGGCTGTGGCTGACGGTGATTTTCGCCAACCTGGCCGAGGCGGTGGCCGAGGGCCGCGGCAAGGCGCAAGCCGACACGCTGCGAAAGGCCAAGACCGACACGGTCGCTCGTCGTCTGGCGAACTGGTCGCCGGGAGCGCGCGTCGTCGAGGAGCGGGTAGCCGCTCCGGAGCTGCAGCGCGGCGACTACGTGGTCGTCGAGGCGGGCCAGGTCATCCCCGGTGACGGTGACGTCGTGGAAGGCATTGCCTCCGTGGACGAGTCGGCCATCACCGGTGAATCCGCTCCCGTCATCCGCGAATCCGGCGGTGACCGGTCGGCGGTGACCGGCGGCACCACGGTGCTGTCGGACCGAATCGTCGTCCAGATCACCCAGGAGCCGGGCGGCTCGTTCATCGACAAGATGATCGCGCTCGTCGAGGGCGCGTCGCGGCAGAAGACGCCGAACGAGATCGCGCTCAACATCCTGCTGGCCGCGTTGACGATCATCTTCGTGTTCGCGGTGGCGACGCTGCAGCCGCCCGCCATCTTCTCCAAGGCCAACAACCCCGGCGTGCTGGACAATCTGGCGCTGGACGGCAATGGCGTCACCGGCATCGTGCTGGTCTCGCTGCTCGTCTGCCTGATTCCGACGACCATCGGCGCGCTGCTGTCGGCCATCGGCATCGCGGGCATGGACCGCCTGGTGCAGCGCAATGTGCTGGCCATGTCCGGTCGTGCCGTGGAGGCCGCGGGCGATGTGAACACCCTGCTGCTGGACAAGACCGGCACCATCACCCTGGGCAACCGCCAGGCCTCGGACTTCGTGCCGATGCCGGGCGTGACCGCCGACGAATTGGCCGACGCCGCACAGCTTTCCAGCCTCGCGGACGAGACCCCCGAGGGCCGCTCGATCGTCGTGTACGCCAAGGTGGCGTACAACAAGCGCGAGCGCACCCCCGGTGAGCTCACCGGCGCGACCTGGGTGGAGTTCACCGCCCAGACCCGCATGTCGGGTGTGGACCTGTCCGACGGACACCGATTGCGCAAGGGCGCGGCCAGCGCGGTCACCGAATGGGTGCGCGCCCACGGCGGCGAGATCCCGAGCCAGGTCGGCGAGACCGTCGACGGCATCTCGGCCTCGGGCGGCACCCCGCTGGTGGTCGCGGAGATCAAGCGGGACACCGCCAAGCTGCTCGGCGTCATCCATCTCAAGGATGTGGTGAAGCAGGGTATGCGGGAGCGCTTCGACGAGATGCGCCGCATGGGCATCCGCACGGTCATGATCACCGGCGACAATCCGTTGACCGCCAAGGCCATCGCCGACGAGGCGGGCGTGGACGACTTCCTCGCGGAGGCCACTCCGGAGGACAAGCTCGCGCTCATCAAGAAGGAGCAGGCCGGCGGCCGCATGGTCGCCATGACCGGTGACGGCACCAATGACGCGCCCGCGCTCGCGCAGGCCGACGTGGGTGTCGCCATGAACACCGGAACGTCCGCCGCGAAAGAGGCGGGCAATATGGTGGACCTGGATTCCGACCCGACCAAGCTGATCGAGATCGTCGAGATCGGCAAGCAGTTGCTGATCACGCGGGGCGCGTTGACCACGTTCTCGATCGCCAACGACATCGCCAAGTACTTCGCGATCATTCCGGCGTTGTTCGTGTCGATCTTCCCGGGTCTGGATTTGCTGAACGTGATGCGGCTGCATTCGCCGCAGTCGGCGATCCTGTCGGCGGTGATCTTCAACGCCGTGGTCATCGTGGCGCTGATCCCGCTGTCGCTGCGCGGCGTGAACTACCGGCCGTCCAGCGCGTCGAAACTGTTGAGCCGCAACCTCTACATCTACGGACTCGGTGGCATCATCGCGCCGTTCATCGGGATCAAGCTCATCGACCTTGTCATTCAATTCTTCCCGGGGATGTCCTAATGCGTATGTCAGCCTGGATCAGGCAGCACATCGCGGCGCTGCGAGCGCTGCTGGTGCTCACCGTGATCACCGGAATCATCTATCCCGCCGTCGTTCTCGGCGTCTCGCAGCTGCCGGGCCTGAAGGACAAGGCGAACGGCTCGCTGCTCGAGCGGGACGGCAAGGTCGTCGGGTCCAGCCTGATCGGCCAGGCCTTCACCGACGCCAAGGGCAATGCGCTGGTGCAGTACTTCCAGACGCGGCCGTCCAATGCGGCGTGGTCCGAGGAGAGCACCGACGGCTACAACGCGCTGAACTCCGCTTTCGGCAATATGGGCCCGGAGTCCACCGTGGACACCCTGGACGCGGAGGATCCGAGCAAGGACAAGCTCAGCCTGCTGAGCACGGTCTGCGCGCGCAGCGCGGCGGTCGGCACACTGGAGGGCGTGGACGGCAGCCGTCCGTACTGCACCTCCGGCGGCCTCGGCGCGGTGCTGGCGGTCATGGGCGAGCGTGACGCGCACGGCCTGGTCACCCACCCGACCCGGGTGATCAGCGTCAACGAGGCGTGCTCGGCCGATCCGAAGCACGAGACCACCCCGTTCCAGGAGGCGTACGAGGGCGTGAAGGTGGAGTGCGCCAAGCGCGGCGAGGACTACTCCGCCGGGCAGATCGTCCCGATCCGCGGTGACGCGTCCTCCGACACCCCGGTGCCGACCGACGCGGTGACCGCCTCGGCCTCCGGCCTGGATCCGCAGATCTCCCCGGAGTACGCGGCCATCCAGGTGGCGAGGGTCGCGAAGGCGCGCAACGTGTCCGCCGACCAGATCAAGGCCGTCGTGGATGCCCACAAGAGCGGCCGGACCCTTGGCTTCCTGGGGGAGCCCACGGTCAATGTCGTCGAGCTGAACTACGACTTGGACAGCAAGTACCCGTTCAAGGGCTGATCAGCCGATACCTGGGGTCCGGTCGCCTCGCTCACGAAGGCGACCGGGCCCCTTGGTCTTTCACCGTTACGGCGAACAGGTGGTCGGGTTCGGCAGTTCACCGCACGGGGTATTGCCCCGCGACCGCAGCACGTCCTTGCCGGTCCCACCGGTGAGGAAACGCAGGAACGTCGCGGCCGGTGAGTCAGCGGGGAGTTCACCGTTGCTGTAGGCGTATTCGACGCTCCAGAACGGATAGGCGTGGGCGAGCACCTGTTCCCGGGTGGGCGTGTGACCATCGACGGTCACCGGCTTGACGCCGGTGGCCTTCGCGGCGTCGGAGAATTCGCTGTAGCCGATGGAGCCCGGCAGGTCGGCTACCGTTCTCAGCATGTCATTGGTCACCGGGACCTCGCAGAACGCGGGACCAGGAGGCTTGGTGGCGGCGATGGTGCGGCAGCTGGTGGCGGCCGGCGCGGGCGGCTGGTCGTCACCGACCACATGCCGGCGGAACGCCTCCCGGGAGCCGGAGCCGAGCATCCGATTCACCACGCGCACCGGCAGATCGGGGCCGCCGAGCAGCTGCCAGTTGTCGATCCGGCCCGCGTAGATATCGCGGATCTGCTGGGTGGTCAGGTCGTGAACTCCCACCGCGGGATCGACGATCATCGTGAACAGCGACAGCGCGAGCGGGCGGGGGAGCAGCGTCGGGTAGCCGACGCCCTTCGGGCCGTCGGTGATCGCGAGCAGCCCCGGCTCGTTCTTGCCCTGCTCGTCCACCCGGCTCAAACCCCGGTCACTGCTGTCGAATTCGAAGTCGAAGGCCAGCGCGGAACAGTTCTTCGTGTATGCCGCCGCGGCTTCGCGGATGGTGGGCTCGAAGGCCGTGGACCCGACCAGCGTGAGCTTGCCGGACACGCAATCCGCCGCGTCCTTCCTTCCCGAGTCATCCAGTCCGACGACGAATTGCACGGCGATGACCGCGACCAGGAACCCGATGAGCGCCAGCAATTTCGGTGAGGCGCCGATGCGGCTGCGGGTCTCCGACACTCGCCCGCCCTTGAGTTTGGCCCGCACCACCGGCGGCGGATAGTCCCCGGCCCCGGCCGTCCGTTGCAGGATGGCCAGGATCTTGTAGTGATCGCCTCGATCCATCGGCACCTTGGGCAGATCGATGATCCCGACCCGATGCTGCGCGTCCTCACGGCCCCCGATCCCCGTTCCCGGCTTCAGGCTGTCACCCATTGCGTCATCGGACAATTCGGTGACCGCCATACCGATGACCCGCCGGTGCGGGAAGTGGATATGCATCCCTACCCGATCACTGTCGGGCGAGGCGTAGTCGGTGCTGTCGACGTCGGTGAGCCCGCTGTTCTCGATCCGGACCAGCACCACCGAGAGGTCCTGCAGATCGGGTGCGGCCCCGTCACCCTCGGGCCGCAACTGCGGTAGCACGCCCGGAAAGACCGATTCGATCTCACCCGTGACCGGCGTGTCCATCTGCACCCGATACCCGAGCCGTTTCCGCCCCACCAGCACGAATTCCCAGACGAATGCCATGATCGGCACCGCTATACCGATGACCGCCAGCACGATCTCGAGGGGAAAACCGTTCACCGAAAACCCCGAATTCTGTTGTCCTCCAGCCTTGCCGCCCGAGCCTAAGGCCGTATGGATCAGGTAAGGAAGGCGGGGAGCGGTGAACAGGGGACGTCAAGATCGGGCTTCCGGATCGGGCGGTCGGCCTAGCGTCGAGGACAGCAGTATTCCGCTGTCGAAAGGCGAGGCGTCGGTGCGATGAACAATCCGGCGGATGAATTGTCCGCATTGCGTGAGTTGGTGAATCACCGTGGCGTGGTGGAGGTACTCGACCGGTTGGCGCACGAGCCGTGCACGGTGCGAGAACTACGCGCGGCGCTCGGCATGCGCCGACCGGAGGTGTCGCGGGTAGTGCGGCTACTGGCCGCGTACGGCGTGGTCACCGCGGAGGTGGTCGGCAGCTGGGACGAGCCGCTGGAGTCGACCGGACCCGTCCGATTGACCGGGAGCGGCTGGCGCATCGTCGAATTGCTATCCAGCTTCACCGTGTGGGAAGCGCTCTACCGGCAGCCGAATTCCGCCCGTGACCTTTAAGCCGACCGACCGACCGGCACGCCCCCGGGAAAAGCTTGCGACCGGCCAGTAACCTCCGGTGCGATGCGCGGAACTCCGGCCGAAATCCGCGCGGAGGAGGATGGCGTGACGGTTTCCCCGAGCACCCCGCAGGACAACGTATCCGCGGCGGCGACCGGTGGGCACACCGGATCGCGCCTCGCCCTCACGGTGGGCGCGCTGGGGGTGGTGTTCGGCGATATCGGCACCAGCCCGATCTACACCCTCCAGACCGTGTTCAATCCCGATGACCCGCACCCGGTTCCGGTCAGCCGCGACAATATCTTCGGCATCGTGTCGCTGGTGTTCTGGTCGGTCATGATCATCGTGACCGTCACCTACGTGCTGCTGGCCATGCGCGCCGACAATGACGGCGAGGGCGGCATCATGGCGCTCATCACCCTGCTGCGCCGCTGGACCATGCCCGGCGGCCGGCGCACCGCCATGATGCTGACGGCGCTCGGACTCTTCGGCGCGTCACTGTTCCTGGGCGACAGCATGATCACGCCCGCGATGTCGGTGCTGTCGGCGGTCGAGGGCATGAAGACCGTCTCCTCCGGGATGGACGACTTCATCGTGCCGATCACCGCGGTGATCATCCTGGTGCTGTTCCTGGTGCAGCGGCGCGGCACGGCCGCGGTCGGGCGGGTGTTCGGGCCGATCATGATCGCCTGGTTCCTGGTGATCGGCGTGTGCGGCGTCTCGGGCATCACCAAGCATCCGGAGATCCTGAAGGCGCTGTCCCCGACCTGTGCGCTCGGATTCCTGTTCGGGCATTTCGGTATCGCGTTCTTCGCGCTGGCGGCGGTCGTGCTGGCGGTCACCGGCGCCGAGGCGCTCTACGCGGATATGGGTCATTTCGGGCGTAGTGCGATCACGCGCGCCTGGCTGTTCCTCGTCTTCCCCGCCTGCGTCCTGAGTTACATGGGACAGGGCGCACTCATCCTCGACGATCCCGCCAACCTGAGCGCGCCCTTCTTCCTGCTCGCGCCCGGCTGGGGGCGACTGCCCCTGGTGCTGCTGGCCACCGCGGCCACCGTCATCGCCTCCCAGGCGGTCATCACCGGGGCGTTCTCGGTGGCCGCGCAGGCCGCGCAGCTCGGTTACCTGCCCCGGCTGCGGGTCGCGCACACCTCCGAATCCACCTTCGGGCAGATCTACGTGCCGTGGATCAACTGGCTGCTGCTGGTGTCGGTGCTGACCCTGGTGTTCGCTTTCCGCACGTCCGCGGCGCTGGCCTACGCCTTCGGCACCGCCGTCACCGGCACCATCACCATCACCACACTGCTGTTCTTCTATGTGGCGCGGGCGAAATGGGGGACACCGCTGTGGCTGATCGCGCTCGGCGCGATCCCGCTGCTCACCGTCGATCTGCTGTTCTTCGCCGCGAACCTGACCAAGCTGGTGCACGGCGCGTGGCTGCCGCTGCTGATCGCCGTCATCGCGTTCACCATCATGACCACCTGGCAGCGCGGCCGCGAGCTCGTCACCGCGGAGCGGGAACGGCGGGAAGGGTCGCTGCGCGAGTTCGTGGATCGGCTGCGCACCGGCGGGGCCGAGGTGCTCACCGTCCCCGGCACCGCGGTCTTCCTCAACCGCGGCAAGGAGACGGCCCCGCTGGCCCTGCGCGCCAATGTCGAGCACAACCACGTGCGCCATCGGCAGGTGGTCATCATGACCATCCGCACCGAACCCGTCCCGCGAATCCCGGCGTCGCAACGGATCTCACTGGACCACCTCGGCTACGCCGACGACGGCATCGTGCACGTGACCGCTACCTACGGGTACATGGACGCACCCGACGTCCCCGCCGCGATCGGCCTGCTGGACCCGTCCGACACCGAGGGCGCGCTCGACCTGGACCAGGCGTCCTACTTCCTGTCCAAGATCGAGCTGCGGCGCGGTGACGCACCCACCATGGCGTTGTGGCGCAAACGCCTGTTCATCGCCACGTCCCACATCACCGCCGACGCCGCCGAGTACTTCGCGCTGCCCCGCGACCGCACGGTCACCATGGGCTCGCACATCGAGGTGTAGCGGTTCAGGCCGCGGGTCGCCCGGCCGAATGCCGGTGCCGCCGTTCTCGTTCGATCAGATCGATCAACTCGTCGACGGCGGCCAGCGAGGAGAACTCGTTGCGGGCGACGAGACCGGGATATCGGTTGGACAGGGCGATGAAAGTGGCGTCCGAAGACGACCAGAACACCTGGAAGGACGACAGGCAGACATCCGTGTCGATGATGCCCATGATGGGGGCCTCTCCTGCTGGTTCTTGACTCGAACCTCGATTCAACCGCCGCGAACTTTCCTACCCGGCGGCTTTTACACATCCATAACCGCCGCGCATTCCGGATTTTCGATTCCTTGACGATGTCGTGCCGCCGGGCGGCGGCTACCAACCCGATTCGCGGAACATGGCGCCCGGATCGCGGTCGCGGGTGTCCTCGGCGCTCGGCTGCCGTGAATCCTGGTGTGGTGGTAGTTCCCCACTCAGGGGCGGCAGCATGGGGCGGATGTCGGGTGCGCCCTCGACAAGGTCGCTCAGCGAGGGCATGCCGGTGCGTCGCTGCTGCAGCGGGGCCATGAGTTCCCGGACTTGACGGGCGGCATCCGCTGCTGCGGCCTCGGACGCCCGCACGATCGCGTCCGCGATTTCCGGATAGCTCAGATCCGCTATCCCCGAACCGAATCGGACCTCGGCGACGACGCCGTTCGCATCGGTCGTCACGGTCACCCGTTTGCGCACGGTCGCCCTGCCGGTGATCTCCGCCCGTGCCCGCTGAATCCGCGCGACTTCCCGCATCTGCCCGCGCATTTCGTCGAGCATCTGCACCATCTCGGCTTTGACGTGTTCGTTCGACATCCACTCTCCCTTCACTCGATCCGGCGTGCTCATCACGCCGAACCACCGAACAGACGCGCCCTCCGCATCGGGTCGGCCACCACATCGCGTACGAAACATCCGATATCGCCGGCCGACAAGGCATTCCGATACGTCAGGTCACACCACAACCGAGGGCCCCGATACACGGCCAGCCGGGCACATCCGCCGTCCACCGGGCCCCACTCGACCCACACCCCGGGATCGTCCAGATACACGACCGCGCCGTCGAGTCGCAGCGCCAATCCGGCCTGGTCGCGGTAGAACACGGCGGTCACCGCGTCCAGGTGGCCGAAAACCCCACCCAGACCCGCCGACTCGGACGGCATGCCACTCACCGGCCGCAATTCGCCGGTCCGTGGATCCAGCTCCGCGAACGACCCGAACCCGGCCAGCGACCGCACCAGCAACCGGCCACCGCCCGCGTCAGCACCGGCGCCACCGTGCGCCGCGGCCCGCGGCCACAATGCGGAACTCCGTCCTGCCGCGCGTGATCCGCCTGCCGCGAAAGGCATTCCACCTGGAATCGACCCGCCCATAACCGGGCCACCCTGACCAGGCCCACCCTGAACCGGCCCGGCTCCCGGACTCCGCGCACCATCGTCGTCGCGCGCGGCGAAATCGGCCGACATGGCATGCACGCCGACCCCGCCCTCGCGGATCGCGAGATCACCCGCACCCGAACCGTCTTCGCCGCTTCCACTGGACCTGGTCGGAACAGACGCCGAAGGATCGGGCGTGGGTGCCGACCGAGTCGGCTCAGTCGTCGGCTCGGGTGTGGGTGGTTCGGGTGTTGGTGTGGGCGGTTCGGGTGTCGGAGTCGGTGTGGGCGGTTCCGGCGTCGGCGTAGGCGTCGGTGGTTCGGGTGTTGGCGTTGGGGTAGGTGGTTCCGGGGTATGGGTAGGGGTAGGGGGCGTCGGGTCCGGTGCCGGTGTAGGCGTCGGATCGGGTGTAGGCGGGTGGGGCGCGGGGGTCGGCTCCGGTTCCGGCTGGGGCTGAGGCTGGGGTTCGGGCGTGGGCTCGGGCTCCCACACGGAATCGGGGGGAGGGTCCGCCGCGTCGAACTGGGGGATCGGTGGCAGGGTGAAATACCTTGGTGTGTAGGGAATCTTCGACGCCGTGTCGGGGAACTCCGCCTTCGGCGCGGGCGCCTCCGGCGACTGCTCACCGCGGCTGGTCTCCGGCTGCTCGGGTGACTCCGTGTTCGGGCGATCATCCGAAGCCGCGCCGGCCTCGGCCTCCGGTTCGCCCTCCTCCGGGCGCGGGGTCTCCGGTTCCTGTGTGCCCGCGGGCTTCTGCGTGCCTTCCGGTTGCTCCGTGTTCGTCTGCTGGCCTGTCTTGGACGGTTGCTCCGGACTCGTCGGCTGCTCGGCGGTCTTCGGCTCCTGGCGTTCGCCGTTCCCGGCATGCGCCAGGTCGTCCCGCAAGTCCCGCCGCACACCGAGGAATTCGTCGATCTGCTTCTGCAACTCCATCCGCTGCACCCGGAATTCGCCGGGCCGCAGCCCCGCTCCTTCGAGTGCCGCCGTCCGGTCCGCGAACTCATCGGCTTTCCGCGCGAACGCCTCCTCCGCGGCCTGCCGCAGCTGTTCGGGACTCATTCCGTCCGGATCAACCCCGAGCCGCCGCAACTTCTCCCGCGCCGAGTCGAGCCCGTCCCCGCCCTCGGTCCGGTGCCCTTCGGGCTTCGATTCCGCTTCAGCTGTGGGTTCCTCGCCGGGCGTGGCCTGGCCCTCGGCCTGCGGCTCGGCCACCGATTCGGATCCGGCTTTCGGCTCGGCGGGCCCGGGCTTCGGTCCGGCGGGCTCGGTCTTCGGCGTGGAGGGTGAGTGCGAGCCAGTCTGTGCGGCCGGTGGGTGCGCGGGAGCCGCCGCGGCAGGCGTTGGTGGTGTCGTGCCCGCGCGGTGCCGCTCGAACAGCGAACGCATTTCGCCACGCAGCGCCATGGTTTCGGAGATCCGCTGCTGAATGGCATCGCGGCGGGCGAAATACTCGGCCGGGTCCAGACCCTGGTTGGCGAGATCGTCGGAGGCGGAGGTGAGTTCGCTCAGGCGGCGCATGATGGCGTCGGCGGAGGCCCGCTCCAATTCACGCGGGCTCATCCCGTCCGGGTCGACGCCGAGCGGGCGCAGCGAATCGCGCACCGGGGTGAGGGGGTCCGGTGCGTGCACCGGAGCCGGTGAGCCGTGCCTGCCCGAGCTACCGGCCCCCGCCTCAGCGGCACCCTCTTGCTTCGGCTGTGCCGCAGGCGATTCCGGCTGCACGGTGCGGGACTCAGGGTGCGCCGTCCGGGACTCGGGTTGCGTTGTCCGGGACTCTGGTCGGGCGGTGTGGGACTCGGGTTGCGCGGCGCGTGGCTCGGGTTGTGCAGCACGGGGTTCCGGTTGTGCGGCAGCGGGCGCGGCCTCCCGCCTCCCGCCGCTGACCTTCGAGTCGCCTGTGTGACCGGCGGGGCGGGATTCGGCCGCACCCGCACGCGATTCGCCCTCGGGCCGACGGCTCTCGCCCGTCCCAGCCCGGTGACTGTTCGATTCGCCTGACTTGGAAGGTGATTCCGTGATTCGGGACTCGCCGGTTGCCCCGGTAGTGCGGTTCTCTCCACCACGGCCTTCGGGAACAGGCTGGCGGCCTTCGGTTCCCCCGGCCGGGCTCGCCGTCCCCGCCGCGCGTCCCTCTGCGCCCGGTCCCCGGCCCTCCGGTCCGCTGCCTGGAGCCACAGGGCCGTCGTTCCGAACAGCCGGGCCGCTGTCCCGACTCTCGGTGCTGCTGTTCCGAGTTTCCGGGCCGTTGCCGGGAGCTTCTGGGGCGCCGTTCCGGCCCTCGGGCGCCGAGGTGCCCGAGGTGCCGGCTGCCGGAGCCTCCCCGGCGGGGTGCCCTTCCGGCCCGGTTCCCCGGGTCGTCGTCGCCGCGCTTGGTTCCACCTGACTCGCGCCGTGATCGTTCTGTTCCGCGCCGCCACCTTCGGAGCCCGCGACCTTGGTCTCCGGCGTACTCGTCGCGCTCTGCGGGTGCGGCGAGCTGCCGTCCGGCGCTCCGCCCTCATGGGACGACCGTGGTGAGGATTGGACCGGATCGGACTCTCCGCCCTGCCCTGTCGTCCCGTGCTGACCGGCTTCGCCCGGCGATGGATCACCGGTCCGAGGGGGGACGGCACCGGGGTTCGTGTGGTCGCCACCCTCGGATGCACCGGTTCTGGTGTTCGCGGGGTCGCCGCCGTGAGCCGCACCGGAACCACCGGTGCTCGTGGGGTCGCCGCTGCGAGGTGCCGCGTGACCGTTGTTCGTGGGGTCGGCGGTCGGGGCCGCACCGGTTCGCACGGGATCGGCGGCGGAGTGGGGTCCGGTTCCGTTCTCGCCGTGGGCTGGCGGGGGTGGTGTGCTCCCGTCACCGGCGCGGCCGGGCGCGGATGGGTGTTCGCCGGTGGGCATCGCGGGGTCTGCCGCGTTGAAGGGGTCGGCTCCGGCGCTTCCCGTGGTGGGGGCGTGGCGGAAGCCCTTGCTGCCGCCGACCGTGACGCCGTAGGCGCCGGCGCTGGTCAGGATGCGCGGGTCCCAGGTCCAGCCGTTGGCGAAACCGCCTATGCCCCAGGCGCCGAGGCCGCCCGCGATGCCGGCGCCGGCGCCGACCGCCGCGCCCTTGACGGCGTTACCGAAGCGGCCGCCGGGGAGGTGGATCCTTCCGGCCGCCTTGCCGAGCAGTGAGCCGGCCGGGCCGCCGACCGCGCCCGCCGCGGCGGCGGTGTAGGCGGTGGTGCCGACGCGTTCCCAGTCGATGCCGTCGCGGTGACCCGCGCCGACCTGGTAGGCCTGGATCGCCAGGTCCTGTCCGGCGCCGAGGACGGTGCTGAAGACCACGTGCTTGGCGGTGAATCTGGTCAGGGCCGCGAGGCCGGTCTTGGCGGCGAAGCGGGCGATCGCGCTCACCGCGCGCTCGCCGAGCAGCCGGACCGCCACGCGGGTGGCCCCGATCGCGAGCGCCTCCGACAGGGGAGCGGTGGGTGGGAACAGCCAGGCGGCGGCGATCTCCACGGCCAGCATGGCCAGCGACGAGATGATCAGGATCTTGGTGTACTCGATCTCGGTGCCCAGGCCGTCGGCGGATTCGGCTACGGCGTGGAGGATCTCGGCGAGGTGTTCGAGGGACTCGGGGCCGTGGTCGAGGGCGTCGAGCGCCTTGGTCATGGCTTCGAGGCCGTCGCCCCACGGGTAGGCGTCGATGGTCGCCGTCTTGGCGGCCCGCAGGTCGGGGAGGAGTTTGCGCAGCTCGGTGGCGGCGGTGCGCCAGTCTCCGCCGATGCCCCACATTTCGTCTTCGTCGCCGTCGGGCCAATCCGATCCGGCGACCCAGCCGAGCCATTCCAGCTCGCCGGGAATATCGATGGACACGGGCTACCGGAAGCCGTTCCCGTTGCGTTTGTCGGTGTGCGCCAGCAGATCCGCGGCCTTGTTCTGGCCGTCGGCGTAGGAGTCCAGGGTGTCGGCGGTATTGGCGATGCCTTCGGCGAGGTTCTCGTGCGCGGCGAGATACCCCTGCTCACCGCCCGCGAACGTACTGCCGTAACCGTCGCCGCCCCACGCGGATCCTCTGGCCGCCAGCGACTTCTCCAGGGTGGCGCGGATCCCGTCCACCCGATCCCGCAGGTCCGCCATCTTCCCGGCAGCGCCGCGCAACTGTTCCGGCGTCACACCGACTTTCGCCGCCACCCGCGCACCCCTTCCACTCCTCGAACGGATTCCGAGATTCGCAGGTGGGATCCGCGCCGAGAAGGAGTTAGTTCGCGAATTAACGTGCTTCTGACGGTGTTTGCGTGATCTCTTGACGAAATCGGAGCGGCAGAACCGGATTTCACTCCGCTATACCGGCCGAGCGCGTTCCGCGTTTCCCGTTCCGCGTCAACTGACCTCATAGGCTCGGTCGTAACGCATTCGCGTCAGCGAGGTCGACGGGGTGGCCCGGTAATGTTTCGTCAAGGTGGCCGCCAGATCTTGTCCCGGACGCCGAGCGCCGGTTCTGATGGAGACATGGCAGACATGTGCCCGGAGCCCGCGCCTACCGCGTTGGAGCGCTTCGGCTTCGGCGGCGAGGACGAACCGCCGTCGCGTGGTCGCCGCCTGGTCTGACGGTCGAGTCCGGCCGCGCCCTCTTCGGTGATCCCACCGAATCCCTGTCGTGAGGCGGGCTTTCGCGCACCCTCACGCATTCTCCGAATGGATGGTCGATGACCCACTCCCCGTTTGCCTCTCGCACCGCGCTCGTCACCGGGGCCACCAGCGGCCTCGGGCTGGAGCTGGCCCGCCGCCTGGTCGACGGCGGCGCCACCGTGATCGTGCACGCCGTCGATCAGGGCAGCGGCGACGCCGCGCTGGAACAGCTGGTCAAAGGCGGTGCCGAACCGCTGCGGCTGCGCCTGCTGACAGCTGACTTCTCGCACCTGGACGAGGTGGCCGCGCTCGCCGGTGAGCTGGTCCGCACTCAGCCCGGACTGGATCTGCTGGTGAACAATGCCGCGATCCGCGGACCCGAACGCCGCACCCGGACCCTGAACGGCAACGAGATCACTTTCCAGGTCAACTATCTCGCGCCCTACGTGCTCACCAAGGCGCTGGCGCCCGCCCTCGCCGCCGCCCGCGGCCGGGTCGTGAACGTCTCCTCGAGCATGCACAAGGCGGGCGCGATCGGCTGGTCCGACCTGGACCGGAAGAAGGGCTACTACCTGCCGTTGCCGGTCTACGCCCAGTCCAAGCTCGCCCTGACCATCTTCAGCCGCACCTTCGCCGAGGTGTACTCCGGTTCGGTGACCTTCATCAGCGTGGACCCCGGCAATATCGAGACCGCGATGCTCCCGTTCTACGGTCACGTCGGCCGCCCGGCCGCCGAAGTCGCGGCGGAAGTCGCCCGGCTCTGCGATCCGGCGACCGAACTCGTCACCGGCGCGCACTACGTCCGCCTGGAACCGGCGGCGCCCGCGGCCCTGGTCGACAACCCGTCCATCCGCGCCCGCCTGGCCCGGTTCACCGCCCGGCTCACCGACATCGACTGACGGAACGAACTCCGGGGAGCACGGCCGAATAGCGTTGACACGCCGGACGTTCGTGTGGCTGGCTGACCGTATGGGGCGTGCTGACCGGACAGAACGCGCCGGCCGAACCGGCCGCGGCGACCGCGGATCCCGCCGTGTCAGGGTGGCGGCGGTAGGTGATCTGCACCTGTGCGAAACCCTGCGCGGTCGCTTCCGCCCCGCCCTCCTGGAATTGGGTGAACGCGCGGACGTGTTGTTGCTGGCCGGTGATCTGACCGACGGCGGCACCCTCCGGGACACCGAGGTGCTGTGCGCGGAGATCGCCGACCTGCCGGTGCCGGTGGTGGCGGTGCTCGGCAACCACGATCACGACCGCCGCCTCGGCTTCCGGATCGCGATGCGGCTCGGCGAGATCGGCGTCCATGTCCTCGACGGCGCCGCGATCACCCTGTCCGTCAACGGCATTCGGCTCGGTATCGCGGGGGTCATGGGCGGCAGCGGCGGATTCCCCGGCCACCCGGGCAACCCCGACGAGGGCAGCGCCGAACACCGGGCCCGCTACCGCCGCGGGCCCGCCGACGCCGCCCGCCTGCGCGCCGCCCTCGAAACCCTCGACAGCGATCTGCGCATCGCCGTCATGCATTTCTCGCCCGTCGTGGACACGCTGGTCGGCGAACCGCCGAAGATCTATCCGGGCCTCGGCTGCGCGGAGCTGGCCGACGCGGTGGACGCAGGCGGCGCGCACTTCGCGATCCACGGACACGCCCACGGCGGCACCGAGTTCGGCCGCACCCCCGGCGGGATCGAAGTCCGCAATGTCTCCCACCCGGTGATCCGCGCCGCGTACCGGGTCTACGAACTGACCGCACGGAAAGACGCCTGAACCGCTCCCCGTTATCATTGACGCAATCTCTACTCGTGGCGCGCCGGGAAGTCTGGTCGGCCGGTCCGAAACCTCGGGCTGTACGTTCCGACCTGGGAGTTTCGATGCGGCGTCCGTTTTCGATCTTGACGCATATCACTGCCGTGAACGCCCGGCCAACCGTCGTATCCTGCAGTTATGCATGCCGCTCAGATGGCCGAGGACTACCCGGTGATCGATTTGGACTCCGATGCCATCGACGCCGCGAGGCTGCTGGCCGAGCATCGGCTGCCGGGGATCCTGGTGACCGATGCCAGCGGCGCGCCGCATTCGGTGCTGCCCGCCTCGCAGGTCGTGTTGTTCATCGTGCCGAAGTACGTCCAGGACGACCCGTCACTGGCGGGTGTGCTGAACGAGTCCATGTGTGGGCAGGTGGTGAAGCGGTTGCGCGGCAAGAAGGTCCGCGACGTGATCCCCGAACGGCTCACCAAGATCCCGGCCGCCAAGGCCGACGACAATATCGTCGAAGTCGCGGCGCTCATGGCGAAGTACAAATCGCCGTTGGTGGCGGTGCAGGAGGGCGAGCGGCTGCTCGGCGTGATCACCTCCTCGCGGCTGCTCGAGGTGGCGCTGGCGAACTGAGCCCGCCGGGGCGGCGACCGTGAACGTCGCCTTCGCCCTCGCGGTCTTCGCCATCGCCTACGCACTGATCGCCTCCGAACGCGTCCACAAGACGACCGCGGCCCTGGTCGGCGGCGGCGCGGTGGTGGCGGTCGGCATCCTCGACGCCGACGACGTCTTCTACTCGCACGAGACCGGCATCGACTGGAACGTCATCTACCTGCTGCTCGGGATGATGATCATCGTCGGCGTGCTGCGGCACACCGGCATCTTCGAATATGTCGCGATCTGGGCGGCCAAGCGGGCCAAGGGATCCGCGCTGCGGGTGATGATCCTGCTGGTCCTGATCACCGCGACCGCCTCCGGGTTTCTCGACAATGTCACGACCGTGCTGCTGATCGCCCCGGTCACCCTGCTGGTGTGCGAGCGGCTGGACGTATCGCCGACGCCGTTCCTCATCGCCGAGGTGCTGGCCTCCAATATCGGCGGCGCGGCGACCCTGGTCGGCGATCCGCCGAACATCATCATCGGCAGCCGGGCGGGGTTGTCGTTCAACGACTTCTTCCTGAATCTGACCCCGATCGTGCTGATCGTGCTGGCGGTGTTCACGCTGCTGCTGCCGCGGCTGTTCCGGGGCGCGTTCGACGTCGATCCCGAGCGGGCGGCCGACATCATGGGGTTGAACGAGCGTGAGGCCATTCGCGATCCGAAACTGCTGATCAAGTGCGGAATTGTGCTGGCGGCGGTTTTCGCGGGTTTCTTCGGCCACCCGATCTTCCACCTCGAGCCGTCGCTGGTGGCATTACTCGGGGCCGGTGCGCTGGTGTTGATTTCCGGTCTGCCACAACGTGATTACCTGGGCGCGGTGGAATGGGAGACCCTGCTGTTCTTCGCCGGCCTGTTCGTGATGATCGGGGCGTTGGTGAAAACCGGTGTGATCGGCCGGGCGGCGAAATTCGCGACCGAACTCACCGGCGGAAACGCGCTCGTGGCAACCATGCTGATACTGGTGGTCTCGGCGGTGCTGTCGGGCGTCATCGACAACATCCCGTACGTGGCGACCATGAGCCCACTGGTGGCGGAGCTGGCCGCGCACGTCGACCAGCCCGGCCGGGCGGACGCGCTGTGGTGGGCGCTGGCACTGGGCGCGGATTTCGGCGGCAATCTCACAGCAGTCGGGGCCAGCGCGAACGTGGTGATGCTCGGGATCGCGCGGCGTTCGGACCATCCGATCTCGTTCTGGGAATTCACCCGCAAGGGCATTCCGGTGACGGCTGTCACTATTGCGGTGGCCGCTCCCTATCTCTGGCTGCGCTATTTCGTATTCGCCTGACCAGTACAAAGAGGTACATTCCGGACACCTTCTGTGTGGCGATTGGGGATTTTCACGACCCCTGACCGACAATGGCAGCCGCCATGTCCATATCCAGTACCGATCATCCGACCGCGCCCGATCGCGACCGCCAGCCGGCCTCGGGCGCCCCTGTCAGGCCCGGCTCCTACCGACACGATCTGGACGGCCTGCGCGGCGTAGCTATCGCCCTCGTGGTCGCCTTCCACATCTGGGCGGGCCGGGTGTCGGGCGGCGTGGACGTGTTCCTGGTGCTATCGGGCTTCTTCTTCACCGGCATGCTGGTGCGGCGCGGCGGCACCGGCTCGGTGGGTGTGCTGCGGACCGTGCGGCGCACCCTGCGCAGACTGCTGCCCGCCATGGTGGTGGTGCTGGCCGCGGTGGTCGTGGCCGCGGTCGTGCTGCTGCCGCACACGCGCTGGTCGGATATCGCGGGGCAGACGCTGGCTTCGCTGTTCTACTACCAGAACTGGTATCTGGCGATGTCCTGGTCGGACTATCTGGCCGCGGATCCGTCGGTGAGCCCGCTGCAGCATCTGTGGTCGATGTCGGTGCAGGGGCAGATGTATCTGGCGCTGCTACTGGTGGTGGCGCTGGTGGCGGCCGGACTGCGGCTCGCGCTCACCTGGAAACTCATTGCCGCGCATCCGATCGCGCGGCGGCTGGGCCGGGACGGAATGCTGCGGGTGACTCTCGCGGTGGTGTTCACGATCGCCGTGGTGATCTCGTTCAGGTATGCCGCCGAGGGTGTTTCGACCCAGCAGGGCTGGAACTACTACGACACCTTCGCGCGCGCCTGGGAACCGCTGGCGGGCGCGTTGCTCGCACTCGTCGCGCCCCTGGTCCGGCTGCCCACCCCCGCGCGGGAAGCGCTGGCCTGGATGGGAATCGCGGTGATCGCCTGCTGCGGCTGGGTGGTCAACGGCGTCCTGGTGTTCCCCGGTCCCGCCGCCCTGATCCCGGTGCTGGCCACCGCCGCACTGATTCTCGCGGGCGCGGGCCGCGACACCGCCGATCAGCCGGTCGTGAACCGGCTGCTGGCCACCGGCCCGATCGTGCAGCTGGGTGGTTTCGCGTACGCGCTGTACCTGTGGCACTGGCCGATTCTGATCTTCTATCTGGGTGAACAGCATCTGCGCCGGGCCGGAGCGCTGGACGGTCTGGTCATCATCGTGGTCTCGCTGCTGCTCGCCTATGGCACCCACCATCTGGTGGAGGAGCCGCTGCGGGAGCGTTCCAAGCCCGTGGCCGCCCCGGAGCGCGGTCGGGTAGTCACCGGACTGGCCAGTCTGCTCGACGGCCGATTCGCCGGTCGCGCGCTCGCGGTCCCGGTCCGCCTGCTCGCCGGGCGGGGCAGTCTGCTCACCGGTATCGCGGTCACGACTGTCGGTGTGCTGCTACTGGGTTCGACGGTGGCCTGGCAGTGGAACAACGGCGCGAAGGCGCACGCGGTCGGCCAGCTGGATCCCGCGAAGTACCCGGGCGCGGCGGCTCTCACCGATCACGCCCTGGTGCCGCGCGCCCCCATGCGCCCCACCACGGAGGAAGCTCCCGCCGATATCGCCTACCCCACCCGGGACGGCTGCATCTCCGACTTCGACACCCGCGCGGTGATCACCTGCACCTACGGTGACCACGACGCCCACCGCACCATCGCGGTGGTCGGCAATTCCCATGCCGAGCACTGGATTCCCGCGCTGCAGCTGCTCGGCGAGCAGTATCGCTTCCGCGTAGTCGTCTACTTGAAGATGGGCTGCCCGCTGACGGTCGCCGAGGATCCCGTGTACAAGGGTCAGCAGAACCCGGACTGCCGTGACTGGTCCGCCGAGGTCATCGACCGTCTCGGCATCGAGCGCCCCGATTACGTCTTCACCACGGCCACCCGGCCCAGCGACAACGGCGGCGACGAGACCCCGCAGGACTACATCGACGTCTGGTCGGCCCTGTCCGACCGCGGCCTCGAGGTCATCGGTATCCGCGACACCCCGTGGTTGCGCCGCAACGGCATCCGCTACCGCGCCATCGACTGCCTGGCCAGCGGCGGGGATCGGGTCGGCTGCGGCCTGAAGCGCTCCGAGGCGCTCTCGCCTCAGAACCCCGCCGAGGGGCCCGCGTCCGCCTTCCCGAACATGCACCTGATCGACCCCAACGACGCGGTCTGCGAGCCCACCGTCTGCGCGGTCGTCGAGGGCAACATCCTCGTCTACCACGACGAGCACCACCTGACCGCGAGCTATGCACGCTCGCTGGCCCCCGAGCTCGGGCGCGAACTGCGCCCGATTCTCGGCTGGTGGTGATCTCGTCGGGCGCTATTCGCCCAAGGGCTCCAGCCGCAGCGGGACGCCGATGCGGTTCCACAGGTTGATCTGCGCGGTCACCGCGACCAGACCGGCCCGCTGGCCGTCGTCGAAGTGCTTCTCGACGCCCGCCCAGATCTCGTCGCTCACCCCGTGCGGGCCGAGCTGCGTTGCGGCCTCGGCGTATTCGAGCGCGGCCCGCTCGGCGGGGGTGAACAGCGCCGACTCGCGCCAGGCGGCGAGGTGCCAGAGCCGACGCTCGGTCTCGCCTTCCTTGCGGGCCTCGGTGGAGTGCATGTCGACGCAGAAAAGGCAGCCGTTGATCTGGGAGACCCGGATCTTCACCAGCTCGCGTACGGTGGCGTCGAGCGGGCCGCGCCGGATCGCGGTCTCGGCGGCGAGCCAGGCCTGGTAGACCTCGGGAGCCGCCTCGTGCATGGTCAATCGCGACATGGTGTCGTCCTTCCTGGGATGGTGTGCACCCCTTGGACGAGACAGGTCCCGCGGACGTGACGGGCGCGCGGCTGTGTCCTCGATCACGCTGACGGTGCGGCGGTCACGCTGTCGTTGCCTTGGATTAGCCGAAATTGGCCGAAACGCCCCGAGGGGGACGATAATCCGCACGTGGGAACCGTTCTACTGATCGCCCTGAGTCTGTTGTGCTTCGTCACCGGACCGGCGTTGGCGCTGGTCATCGTGGCAGCGGTGCGCCGGTCCGCCCGGCATGTCGCCGCCGAACTCCGGCGTGGCGCGGATGAATCGGGTTCCGGTGGATCGGTCACGCGATCCACCGGAACCCGATCCGGCACCGGTCACCCCTGAGCCGGTGCGCGGGCGGGCCCGCTACGGCCGCGTCAGTGAGGCGTAGCGGGCAATGTGCTGGTCGGTGGTGCCGAACTCGTACTGCACGGCGGTCAGGCGCTTGAAGAAGTGGCCGATGGCGAGTTCCTCGGTCATGCCCATGGCGCCGTGCAGCTGCACCGACTCCTGGCCGATCCGGCGGGCGGCACGGCCCACGGTGGCCTTGGCGGCCGAGGCCGCGCGGGCCCGCTCGGCGGCGGGGGCGTCCAGCTTCAGGGTCACCAGATACGTTGCGGCCACGGCCTGTTCCAGCTCCAGCAGCATGTCCACCATGCGGTGCTGCAGGGCCTGGAAGCTGCCGATCGGGACGCCGAACTGGCGGCGCTGCTTGGCGTAGGCGACGGTGTCGTCGACCACCTTGCGCATGGCCCCGACCGTTTCCGCGCACACCGCCGCGATGGCCTCGTCCACGGTCGCGGCGATGGCCTCGCCGGCGGACGCGAGCAGCAGGGCGTCGGCGGGGACGCGCACACCGTCGAAGGTCAGGTCGGCGGCCTGACGCTCGTCGATGGTCCGGTAGGCGCGCGCGGTCAGGCCCGCGGGCGGCGCGGCCGGGTCGCCATCGACGGCGAACAGGGCGATCTCGCCGTCCGCGACCGCGGTCACCAGCAGGTGGGTGGCCAGCGGGGCCGCGGTCACGACCGTCTTCTCACCGGTGATCACCCAGTCTGCGCCGTCGCGCACCGCCGTGGCCGTCACCGTGGTGTAGTCGTAGCCGGATCGCGGCTCCAGCGCGGCGAATCCGGTCACCACCTCACCGGCGGCGATGCCCGCCAGCAGGTCATCGGCGCGCTTGCCGGTGGCGCGGCGCAGCAGGCCGCCGCCCACCACGACGGTGTCCACGTACGGCTCCAGCACCAGGGCCGCGCCCAGCGCCTCGGCGATGATCATGGTCTCGACCGGTCCGCCCCCGATGCCGCCCGCCGACTCCGGCAGGCTCGCTCCGAGAATCCCGACCTCCTCGGCCAGGCCGCGCCAGATCTCCGGCTGCCACCCGGCCCCGGTGCGCGCCGCGGCCCGGCTCGCCTCCAGGGGGTAGCGGGCCGTCAGGAACTCGGTGACGGTGTCGCGCAGCAGTTCTTGTTCCGCGGTGAAAGAGAAGTCCATGTCACAGTCCCAGGGTGGCTTTGGCGATGATGTTGCGCTGAATCTCGTTGCTGCCGGCGTAGATCGAGCCGGCGCGGTCGTTGAAGTACCGCAGCGGGGCGACCGCCTGCCACTCCTCGCCCGCGACGAAACCATCGGCGGGCGGGGTGAAGTCGGCGATCGGGCCGCCCGGCATGGTGGCGTGCGGCTGATAGGCGCGGCCCCGCGGACCGGCGGCCTCCAGTGCCAGCTCGGTGAGCGCCTGGCTCAGCTCGGTGCCCAGGATCTTGAGCGTGGACGCGGCCGGGCCCGGGTCCTTGCCGCTGGAAACCAGTGCGAGCGTGCGGTATTCGAGGATCTCCAGCACATCGGCGCGCAGCCGGGCATCGGCCAGCTTGGCGGCGAAGGCGGGGTCGTCGATGAGCGCGCCGCCGCCCGGGGCGACCTGCTCGGTGGCGGCCTGCGCCAACTCCTCGGCCATCACCTGCAGGGCCGGGGCGACCGCGCCGCCGCCGCGCTCGAAGTTGAGCAGGAACTTGGCCACGGTCCAGCCGTCGTCGATCTGCCCCAGCACGTTCGCCTTCGGCACCCGGACCTGATCGAAGAACACCTGGTTCTGCACCTGCTCGCCGGAGGTCATGACCAGCGGCCGGATCTCGATGCCCGGGGTGCGCATATCGATCAGCACGAAGGTGATGCCCTGCTGCTTCTTGGCCTGCTTCGAGGTGCGGACCAGCGCGAAGATCCAGTTCGCCTCGGTGGCGTGGGTGGTCCAGATCTTGGAGCCGGTGACCACCAGGTCCTCACCGTCGGCGACCGCGGCCATGGACAGCGAGGCCAGGTCCGACCCGGCCTCGGGCTCGGAGTAGCCCTGGCAAAAGAAGACCTCGCCGGTGAGGATGCCGGGCAGGAAGAAGTCCTTCTGCTCCGGTGTGCCGAACGCCATGATCGCGTGCGAAACCATGCGAATTCCCATGGGGGACAGGTTCGGCGCCCCGGCCAGGGTGCATTCGCGGCCGAAGATGTAGTGCTGGGTGAGGCTCCAGTCGCAGCCGCCGTACTTCACCGGCCAGGCCGGGGCGGCCCAGCCGCGCTCGTGCAGGATGTGCTGCCACTCCATGCTGGCCTCGTGGTCCGGGTAGACGCTGGTCGCCAACCGTCCCGCTCGGCGTAGATCGTCGGTTAACTTTTCGTCGAGAAAGCTGCACACTTCATCACGAAACGCCAGATCAGCAGGCGACCAGTCAAGGTCCACGATGACTCCTTGTCCGAGAACTGGCATCAACCATCTCACCGCATCCCCCCTGCTGGCAAATGTGCTGGCACCCGCCCTCACTTGAATCTCTTGAACATTCCAATGTGGAGGTTTATCCTGTATTCACGTTCCACAATGGAATATCCGGCAGCGCTCGACCGTTAAGGATCGACATGGACATCACCACCGGCACCCGCGCCTCCGACGCCGAGCGCGCCCAGATCGCCGATCTCCTGGGCCGTCACCTGTCCGAAGGCCGCCTGGACCTCGCCGAATACAACGACCGCCTCACCAGCGTCTACGCCACCGCCACCCGCGAAGACCTCCAGCTGGTCCTGCGAGACCTGCCGAAGCTCTCGAAGACCGTTGCGCCGCAGAACACTTCGCGCGCCCGCCTGCCGCTCTGGCAGCGGATCGAGGGCAGCGCCTGGCTCGGGGTGAGCCTGCTGTGCCTGTTCATCTGGGCCGCGATCTCGGTGGCCGCAGGCGAATTCACCTACCCCTGGCCCATCTGGGTCATCGGCCCCTGGGGCGCGGTACTGGTCTTCCGTGTCGTCATGGGCTGGGAATCCGCCGCCTGGAACCGCTACCGCGCCCGCTGACCCGCGACCCGGATCGCGCCGTGGCGCACAAGGGACGCGAGGTCGGCATACTCGGGGCAATCTTCGGGAAGCGGGTAGTCTGAGCCGCTGTGCACCTGAAGAGTCTGACGTTGAAGGGGTTCAAGTCCTTCGCGTCCGCGACGACGTTGCGATTCGAGCCGGGGATCACCTGTGTGGTGGGGCCCAATGGGTCGGGCAAGTCGAACGTCGTCGACGCGCTCACCTGGGTGATGGGTGAGCAGGGCGCGAAAGCGCTGCGGGGCGGGAAGATGCAGGACGTCATCTTCGCCGGTACCGCGGGCCGCGCTCCGCTCGGTCGTGCCGAAGTCACGCTGACCATCGACAACTCCGACGGGGTGCTGCCCATCGAGTACTCGGAAGTGTCGATCACCCGCCGCATGTTCCGCGACGGCGCCGGCGAGTACGAGATCAACGGCAACTCCTGCCGGTTGATGGACGTGCAGGAACTGCTGTCGGACTCCGGTATCGGCCGCGAGATGCACGTCATCGTCGGTCAGGGTCAGCTCTCGGCGATCCTGGAATCGCGGCCGGAGGATCGGCGGGCCTTCATCGAGGAGGCCGCGGGCGTGCTCAAGCACCGGCGGCGCAAGGAGAAGGCGGTCCGCAAGCTGGACGCCATGCAGGCCAATCTGGCCCGACTCACCGACCTCACCACCGAACTGCGCAGGCAGCTCAAGCCGCTGGGCCGGCAGGCCGAGGTGGCGCGTCGCGCCGCGACCGTCCAGTCCGAGCTGCGGGACGCCCGGCTGCGGCTCGCCGCCGACGATCTGGTCAGCCGCCGCCGCGAACTCGAGAGCCAGCAGAGCAAGGAGGCGTACGCGCGTGAGCAGCACGTCACCGTGCAGGCCGAACTCGATGCCGCCAATGCCGCACTGGCACAGCAGGAATTCGAGCTGTCCAAGCTGACCCCCAGCGCCGAGGCCGCCGCGCAGGCCTGGTTCCAGCTGTCCGCGCTGACCGAACGCGTCAACGCCACTATCCGGATCGCGCGTGATCGCGCGCGCAACCTGACCATCGAGCAACCGACCGGCACCGGTCGAGATCCGGAACAGCTGGAGCGCGAAGCGGATCGGGTCGAGGCCGAAGAAGCCGAACTGCGCGAAGCCGTCGAAATCGCCACCGAGACGCTGGAAGCGGCCCGCGAGCAACTCTACGAACGCGAGCAGGCCGCCAAGGCCGCCGAGCAGGCGCACCTGGCCGCGGTCCGCGCTGTCGCCGACCGTCGCGAGGGCCTGGCCCGGCTCTCCGGCCAGGTCGACACCCTGCGCATCCGCGCCCAGTCCGTGGACGGCGAGGTGGCCCGCATGTCCACCGCCATCGCCGAGGCCCGCCGCCGCGGCGAGGACGCCAATGCCGAATTCGAGGCCGTGCAGGGCGAACTCAACGAACTCGACGTCGGCGAGGAAGGCCTCGACCACGCCTACGAGCACGCCGCCCAGGCCCTCGCGCTGGCCGACCAGCGCGTCACCGAACTGCGCGAACAGGACCGCGAGGCCGGTAAACGCGTCGCCTCCCTCACCGCCCGCATCGAAGCCCTCGCCATGGGCCTGCGCCGCAAGGACGGCGCGGCCTGGCTGCTCGAGCACCGCGCCGACGGACTGCTCGGCCCGCTGTCCGGCCTGATCCGCGTGCACGGCGGCTTCGAGTCCGCGGTCGCTGCGGCCCTCGGTCCGCTGGCCGACGCCGTGGCCGCCGACACCGGGCCCTCCGCGCACGCCGCGGTGCGCGCGCTCAAGGAGAGCGACGGCGGCCGCGCCGCCCTGGTCTACGCCGACGCCGCGAATCTCCCTGCGGCGCAAGCGGATTACCCCCTGCCCGGCTCCGCCCGCTGGCTCGTCGACGTGGTCGACTGCCCCGCCAACCTGCGCGGCGCGATCACCGCCCTCACCGCGGGCATCGCCGTCGCCGACGACCTCGCCACCGCCGCGCAGGTCATCGCCGCGCGCCCGGAACTGCGGGTGGTCACCCGCGACGGCGACATCACCGGCAGCGGCTGGCTGCTCGGCGGCTCCGACCGCGCCCCCAGCCAGCTCGAGGTGCAGGCCGACATCGATTCCGCCACCGCCGAATTGGCGTCCTGGCAGCGGCAGGCCGAGGAACTGGAAGCCGCGCTCGCCGGGGCGCTCGCGGAGCAGACCGACCGCAAGGAAGCCGTCGACCACGCCCTGCTCGCCCTGCACGAATCCGACCAGGCCCTGGTCTCCATCTACGACCGGCTCGGCCGCCTCGGCCACGCCGCCCGCGGCGCCCAGCGCGAATGCGACCGGCTGCTGGCCCAGCGCGCCGACGCCGAGACCGGCCGCGAGGAAACCCTCGCCAAGCTCGCCGAACTCGAGGACCGGCTGCGCCACGCCGAGAACGAACAGGCCGACCTGGACCCGGAATCCGCGGGCACCGAGACCGCCGGATACGCCCGCGAGGAGGCCGCCGCCGCCCTCGCCGAGGTCCGCTCCATGGAGGTCGAGGCCCGCCTGGCCGTGCGCACCGCCGAGGAACGCGCGGAATCGGTACGCGGCAAGGCCGATTCGCTGCGCCGCGCCGCCCGCGCCGAACGCGAGAACCGGGCCCGCGCCGAACGCGCCCAGGCCGCCCGCCGCCAGGCCGCCGCGCTGGCCGCCGTGGTCGCCGCCTCCGCGGAGAAGATCGCCGCCGAACTCGAGCAGGTGGTGGCCCAGGCCGCCGCCCGCCGCGACGAATTGGTGCGTCGCCGCGGCGAATTCGCCGCCCAGGCCGATCAGACCAAGGAGCGTTCACGCGCCCTGACCACCCAGCTCGCGCAGCTCACCGACGCCGTGCACCGCGACGAGGTGGCCCGCGCCCAGGCCGCGCTGCGCATCGAACAGGTCGAGACCACCATCGCCGAACAATTCGGTGTCAGCCTCGACGACCTCATCGCCGAATACGGCCCCGACGTCCCCATGCCGCCCACCGCGCTGGAGATGATGGAGTACGAGCAGGCTCGCGAGCGAGGCGACGCGGTCAGCGAGCCGCAGCCCATGCCCTACGACCGCGCCACCCAGGAACGCCGCGCCAAGCGGCTCGAGAAGGACCTGGTCACCCTCGGCAAGGTGAATCCCCTGGCGCTGGAGGAGTTCGCGGCCCTCGAGGAGCGCTACACCTTCCTCAACACCCAGCTCGAGGACGTCAAGAAGGCCCGCCAGGACCTGCTCGACGTGGTCGCCGAGGTCGACGAGCGCATCCTGCAGGTCTTCACCGAGGCCTACGAGGACGTGGAACGCGAGTTCACCGGTGTCTTCGGCCGCCTGTTCCCCGGCGGTGAGGGGCGGCTGCTGCTCACCAATCCCGCGGACATGCTCACCACCGGCGTCGAGGTCGAGGCCCGCCCGCCGGGCAAGAAGGTCAAGCGGCTGTCGCTGCTCTCCGGCGGCGAGAAGTCCTTGGCCGCCGTCGCTTTCCTGGTATCGATCTTCCGCGCCCGGCCTTCTCCTTTCTATGTGATGGACGAGGTCGAGGCCGCGCTGGACGACACCAACCTGCGCCGGCTCATCGGACTGTTCGAGCAGCTGCGGGAGAAGAGCCAGCTGATCGTGATCACCCATCAGAAGCCGACCATGGAGATCGCCGACGCGCTCTACGGCGTCAGCATGCGCGGTGACGGCATCACGCAGGTGATCTCGCAGCGGATGCGCGGGGAGAACCTGGTCGGCGCGACGCCGTAGGTTCGCCACGGCGTCCCGCTGAGCGGGAATTCATCCCGATGTCGGAGTGAAACACCTGCGCGTCCCATTGGGTTGCCGCTAGCCTCCGGCCCCATGAAGCGCTCCATCGCCGTCCTGGCCGCCGGACTCACCGTCGGCCTCGCCGCTCCGCTCCCACTCGCCCTCGCCGACACCGGATCCGCCGGGTCCGGCTCGGGCACGGGATCCCTGTCGGGCTCCGGCGGCAGCAACGCCAACCTCCCGCCCTACAGCCAGTGGATCAGCGACGTCACCACCGTCGCCAACGCCGCCCAGGCCTACCTGACCACCGCGCTGCCGGGCGTCACCAAGCCGGCCATCGTCCTCGACATCGACAACACCTCGCTGGAGACCAGCTACCACGCGGCACCCATCACCCCGGCCATCCCGCCCATGCTGGCGCTGGCCAAGTGGGCGAAAAGCCAAGGCGCGGCGATCATCTTCGTGACCGGCCGCCCCTCGGTGATGAACATCTACAGCCAGATCAACCTGACCACGGTCGGCTACCCGGTCGACGGCCTCTATGGCGGCGGCCTCACCACCGGCTCCTCCGGCGCGGGCGCGCTCGCGGACTACAAGACCGCCACCCGCGCCTCGATCGAGGCCCAGGGCTACACCATCGTCGCCAATATCGGTAACAGCGCTTCCGACCTGTCCGGCGGCCACGCCCAGCAGACCTTCAAGCTGCCCGACTACAACGGCGCGCTGAACTGATCCACCCGGACCCCGATCGAGCCCGAGCTCGTCAATCCAGCAGCGACTTCAACCGCGCCGCACCGGATTCGGCGAGCCACGCCTCGAAAGTCCGCAGGCCGGGATGGATCTCGCGGACCACCGGGATATCGGCGTGCCAGCCCCGGCCCTCCCGGGACAGCCGCCAGACCACACCGACCTCGGGGCCCATGGCCTCGGCGTCGGCCTGCGAGGCCTCCACGTAGCGGACCTGGTGGCCGGTCGCGGCGGTGATGGCCGCCGCGGCCTCGGTCATGGTGAGAGCGTCACCGGCCAACTCCAGAACCTCGCCGTGGAAGCGGGCCGGATCGTCGAAGGCCAGCTGCGCGATCACCGCGATGTCCTCGATCGCGATGGACTGGATCGGCTTGTCCGCCGGGAACAGATGCCGGTGCACGCCGTCGTTGATGCCGTCCACGGGGAAGCCCCGCATCAAGTAGTTCTCCATGAACCGGACCGGACGCAGGATCGTCCAGTGCAGGCCGCTCGCGCGCAGCGCCTCCTCCACCCGGCGTTTGCCCTGCGCACCCCACTGGCCGTCCTCGGTCAGCGAGGCGACGGTCGTGAACACGATGTACTCGACACCGGCCGCGGCCGCCGCGTCGATGAAAGCCCTGCCGCGCGCGACCTCCAGGTCGACATCCCAGCCGTCGGGGCCGTAGGCGGCGGGCGGCACCAGGAACGCCGCTCCCACGCCCGCCAGGGCCGGGGCCAGCGTCTCGGGCCGGTCGAAGTCGCCGACGGCGAGTTCCGCGCCCGCCGCGGCGAGGGCCTGCGCCGCAGCCGATTCCGGATCGCGCACCAGGACGCGCACCGACCGGCCGGTATCGAGCAGCCGGCGCGCGGTGACGCCACCCTGCTTGCCGGTCGCGCCGGTCACCAAGATCAGGTCATGACGAGAGGACGCCAGATCCTTCTGAGCAGACATTCTCACCCGTTCGTTCGGTAGTATTCGGGTCGCTCGACCCGGATATGCACGCTATGGCCACCTCGTTTCCGTTGGCCAGCACCGGAAAGGACGCGCGTAACGAAATGCCCGCACCCACCAGCAGCCTCGCCCCCAAGGCCCGTGCCGACGCGCGCCGCAATCGCGCCCTGGTCCTGGCGGCCGCCCAACGCGCCCTCGCCGAGGGCGGGCTCGCGGTCTCCCTGGCCGAGGTGGCCCGCCGCGCCGGGGTCGGCGCGGGCACCGTGTACCGCCATTTCCCCACCAAGACCGAGCTGCTGGAAGCCGTTATGCAGCAACGCATCGACCGGCTCACCGGTGTGGGCCACCGGATGCGCGACGCCCCCGACGCCGGGGCAGCCTTCTTCGCCTTCTGCGCCGAGGTGATCACCTCCAGCCATCGCAACCAGGCCGTGTGCGACATGGTCAACAATGACGGCTGGCCGCGGGAACTGGTGCGCGACGCCGGAGCCCGTTTCCACGCCGCCCTCGGCGACCTGCTCGTCGCCGCCCAGCGGCAGGGCTCCGTCCGCGCCGACCTCACCGTTCCCGACGTCCTCGCCCTGTTCACGGGATGCGTTGCGATCCAACGCCTGTCCCCGGACCGCGAGCTGTCCCGCCCCGCCGCCCTCGTCCTGGACGCCATGCGCACTCGCCCTCCGGCGCGGACCGTAACGAAACGCGGGAACGTGATCGCCGCGCGTGACGAAACGGCCATCCGTGACGAAACCCCGGCCCCGCATTGCCCGATCTGCGCCACCCCGATCCACCCGACCGGCACCGGCCGCCCCGCGCGCTATTGTTCGGCAGCCTGCCGTCAGAAGGCCCACCGCCGCCGCCACGCGGTACCCGCCTGACTCCTCCGCGGGGCCCGATGAAAGCCCTTGGGGCCCTTCGTGACCTGCGTGTGCCCAAACGGATGCGAAGGTGTGACGAGGGGGCGGAATCGGCGAAAAATACTGGTAGAAGGCTATATACGGCGTTGCGGTATGCCCCCGCGAACCGCCGGTGGGGCAGTACGCTCCCTGCGTGGTTTGGGTGTCGGCCGCGGCGTTCGGTGCCGCATGGTGGCTCGGTTTGTATCTACTGGCGCGGGATCCGCGAAAGCTGTTGTTACGCAGAGCGGCAATCGGATTGCTGGCGTTCGCCGCCGCGGTGGTGGCGGATCGGATGGCAGGGGGGAGTCCGTGGTTCGACGGTGTGCGCATCGTGCTGGTGTGCGCCCCGGTGCTGGCCTTCAGCGGTGTCTTCGTGCGGCTGCTGCCCGCCGGGGTGGAACGCGTCGACCGCTGGTGGCGGGCCGGGCTGGTGCCGCTGTGCGCGGTGCTGGCGATGCCGGCCGCGGGCGGTTTCCTGCCCGCGGGCTACTTGCTCGGCGCGGTCACCCTGCTGGCTCTGCTCGGCACCATGCTGGCCATGCTCGGCCAGCAGGCCGAATGGTCCGAGGACTCACGGCGTTCCGCGGCCGGGCTGCTCACCGTGGGCGCGCTGCTGCTCGGGATGAGCGCGGCGCTCGTCCTGCTCGGGTTCAACGTGCTGCCCAGCACGGCCATGCTGTCGGTGACCGCCGCCGACCTGGTGGTGCTGGGCCTGGGTATCGCGGTGCTCGACGCCTACGACGAGGGCGAGGCGCTGCGCGCGGACATGACCCACTCGCTGGTCATCTCGGCGGCCACCGCGGCCGTGTTCGGCGGCCAGGCCGCGCTCACCCTGGCCCTGGCGGGGGAGCGGCCCGCGCTGGTGGCGCTGTTCTTCGGGGCCATCGCCGGTTCCATCACCCTGCAGGTGCTCAACGGCCCGCTGCACGCGGGCGCGGACCGGGTGGCGTTCGCCTCCGATCCGCGACTGTTCGCGGCCCGTGTCGAATTGCGCAGCGCCACCGAGGCTTTGCTGCGCAAGGGCGTTGACGACTAGAGCGGGGCGTTTGACGACTAGAGCAGGTCGCTGACGTCGTCGGGAACGTCGACGGCGTATTTGCGCAGCGTCTCCATGGGCACCACCTCGAGGGCGTTCTCATGGGTGGCGGCCAGCACCACGGGTGCGGCCACCCCGTCCTCGTGGGCGTGCAGCCAGCGCACGGCCACCACGCACCAGCGGTCACCCGGTTGCAGGCCGGGGAAGTTGTTCTCCGGCCGCGGGGTGACGAGGTCGTTGCCGATCGACTTCTGGTGCTCCAGGAATTCCGCGGTCACCACCGTGCAGACGGTGTGGCTACCCAAATCCTCGGGACCGGTGCTGCAGCATCCGTCCCGGTAGAAGCCGGTGAGAGGATCGGTGCCACACTCTTCCAGCGGTCCCCCAAGCACATTTCGATCGGTCACGTCGCCGATCCTATTGTCTCGGTGTCGCATTCGCCGCTCCTTCCGCACTGTGGCACGTAGTCGAGCAGACCGGTTGGTAGATGGTCGGATTTTCGGGCCACACCCCGGCGTGTCGATGCATCCCACGGCCCCGCCGTGTGATATCGGCCACGGCCCCCCGACGCGACGGTAGGTGCGTGAAACCGACATCGCAACCACCTCTGAAAGGATGGGGACGTGACGACTGCAGAAGTTTGGATTCTCATCGCCGCCATCGCGGCGGTGCTGCTCGTGGCGCTGGTTGCCGGATATGCCCTGAACAAGCGCCGCCGGATCTCGCTGACCCCGGAGGTCACCGAGACCAAGGAGCTGACCGACAGGTCCGGTGGATACCAGGCCGCGAGCGGATTCAGCTTCAGCCAGGGCACCTCCGCGCCCGAACGCGAGAAGGTCCCGGCCACCAAGGACAAACCGGTGCCGCTCCCGCCCGAGCGCACCGACGACGAGGGGCAGCCGCACATCGGCGACGACGCGGCCATCCCGCGCGACTCCGGCAAGCGCAGCATCCACGAGGTGCGTCTCCCGGAACCTGTTCAGGGGCCCGAACCCGCCCCGGCCGCGGAGACCGTCACGCCCGTCGCGGACACCACCGCGACCGCGGCCGACACCACCGCGAGCGCCGCCGCGCAGACCGCTCCCGCCGACGCGGCAGTCACGCCCGCCACCGATGCCCCCGCCGAGCCGGCGGACGACGCGGCCCACGCCGCGGCGATCGAGGCCGCCGAAGCCGCCGGGGAGATCGCCGCGGGCAAGGCCGCCGGTGATGTCGCCGAGCAGCCGCTCTCGCAGGAGGCCGCGGCCGAGGAGGCCGCCGAGGCCGCCGTCGCCGCCGCCGAGATCGCGGCGGGCGCCGAGGCCGCCGTCGCCGCCCACGCCGGTGCGCACGCCCCCGAGGCCACCGCTCCTGCCGAGCCCGCGGCCGCGGCTCCCGCGATCGCCGAGATCGAACCCACCGCGGGCCGTCTCACCAAGCTGCGCGGCCGCCTGTCCCGTTCCCAGAACGCCGTCGGCAAGTCCCTGCTGGGCCTGCTCGGCGGTGGCGATCTGGACGAGGACTCCTGGGAGGAGATCGAGGACACCCTCGTCATGGCCGACCTGGGCACCGCCAGCACCGCCGCCATCGTGGAGCGTCTGCGCGAGGAGATGGCCGGGCGCAGCATCCGCACCGCCGCCGACGCCCGCGCGCTGCTGCGCGAGGTGCTCGTCGAGGCGCTGCGGCCGGAGCTGGATCGCTCCATCCGCGCGCTTCCGCACGCCGATCACCCGTCGATTCTGCTGGTCGTGGGTGTGAACGGCACCGGAAAGACCACCACCACCGGCAAATTGGCGCGCGTGCTGGTCGCCGACGGCCGCCGCGTGCTGCTGGGCGCGGCCGACACCTTCCGGGCCGCGGCCGCCGATCAGCTGCAGACCTGGGGTGAGCGCGTGGGCGCGGAGACCGTGCGCGGCAAGGAGGGCGCGGACCCCGCGGCCGTGGCGTTCGACGCGGTGTCGGCCGGTATCGATCGCGGCGTGGACGTGGTGCTCATCGACACCGCGGGCCGCCTGCACACCAAGACCGGCCTGATGGACGAGCTGGGCAAGGTCAAGCGCGTCGTGGAGAAGAAGGCCGCCGTCGACGAGGTCATCCTGGTGCTGGATTCCACGGTCGGTCAGAACGGTCTGATGCAGGCGCGGGTCTTCGCCGACGTCGTGGACATCACCGGTGTGGCGCTGACCAAGCTGGACGGAACCGCCAAGGGCGGCATCGTCTTCCAGGTGCAGCATGAGCTGGGCGTACCGGTCAAACTGGTCGGTTTGGGTGAGGGCGCGGATGATCTTGCTCCCTTCGAACCCGGCGCCTTCGTCGACGCCCTGCTGGGTTAATCCCCACTGAACTGCGCCGATATCGAAACCAACATCATCCTCACAATGTCGTCGTAACAGTGGTGCGGGACCGGAAACGTGACCGCAACACTGCAATCTCATCCGTTCACCTACGCGAAACGCCGCAGGATCACGGAGGAAACACCGACTGACGAATCTCATTGCAGGCTTATGCGCAGGTTGCTGCGGGGCCAGAGATGAGGAGGACAAAAGGTGGCGTTTCCCGTAATAGGTGCAGCCGACACCGGCGACACCGCATGGATGCTGGCAAGTTCAGCACTCGTGCTTCTGATGACACCCGGACTGGCGTTTTTCTACGGCGGTATGGTCCGCTCGAAGAACGTCCTGAACATGATCATGATGAGCATCGCCTCGATGGGCGTGATCACTGTTCTATGGGCGCTGTACGGCTTCTCCGTCGCCTTCGGCGACGACAAGGGGAGCCTGATCGGCAGCCCGACCCAGTACTTCGGGCTGAAGTCGCTGTTCGGTGGCACCTACCTGGCCAGCAGCACCGACCAGACGATCAAGTCGGCCATCCCCCTGGCGGGAACGGTGCCGGCGACGGTCTTCGTGGCCTTCCAGCTCATGTTCGCGATCATCACCGTCGCCCTGATCTCCGGTGCGGTAGCCGACCGCCTGAAGTTCGGGTCCTGGGTGCTGTTCTCGGCCGTGTGGGCCACCGTGGTCTACTTCCCGGTCGCGCACTGGGTCTTCGCCTTCGACGGCGTCACCGGTGAGCACGGCGGCTGGATCGCCAACAAGCTCAAGGCGATCGACTTCGCCGGTGGTACCGCGGTCCACATCAACGCCGGTGTCGCGGGCCTCGTCCTGGCGATCGTGCTCGGCAAGCGCAAGGGCTGGCCGAAGACCCCGATGCGTCCGCACAACCTGCCGTTCGTGATGCTCGGCGCCGGTCTGCTGTGGTTCGGCTGGTACGGCTTCAACGCCGGTTCGGCCGTCGGCTCCAACGGCATCGCGGGCGCCACCTTCGTCACCACCACCGTCGCCACCGGTGCCGCCATGCTGGCCTGGCTGCTCGTGGAGAAGATCCGCGACGGTCACGCCACCTCCCTGGGCGCCGCCTCGGGCATCGTGGCCGGTCTGGTCGCCATCACCCCCTCCTGCTCCTCGGTCAACGTCATCGGCGCGCTCGCCATCGGTGTGGTCGCCGGCGTCCTCTGTGCTCTCGCGGTGGGCCTGAAGTTCAAGTTCGGCTTCGACGACTCGCTCGACGTGGTGGGCGTCCACCTGGTCGGCGGTATCGCGGGCACCCTGATGGTCGGCCTGGTCGCCGCCCCCGAGGCTCCGGCCGCGGTCAAGGGTCTGTTCTACGGCGGCGGCTTCGATCAGCTGATCAAGCAGGCCGTGGGAGCCGGTGCGGTGCTTGCCTTCTCGGGCATCGCCACCCTGATCATCGCGCTCGCCATCAAGTACACCATCGGTCTCCGGGTGAACGAGGAAGCCGAGTTCCAGGGCTTGGATGAGTCCGAGCACGCAGAATCGGCATACGATTTCGCTGCTGTGAGTGGTGCGGCGCGCACCGCCGCCGTCAAGGAGGCATGACGAACATGAAACTGATCACTGCGATAGTGAAGCCGTTCACCCTGGAGGACGTGAAGACCGGCCTGGAGCAGGCGGGCGTGCTTGGCATGACCGTCAGCGAGGTGCAGGGCTACGGCCGTCAGAAGGGCCACACCGAGGTCTACCGCGGCGCCGAGTACTCGGTCGATTTCGTCCCGAAGGTCCGGGTCGAGGTTGTGGTGGACGACGCCTCCGTCGACAAGGTCGTCGAGGTCATCGTCGAAGCCGCCCGCACCGGCAAGATCGGCGACGGCAAGGTCTGGGTCACCCCGGTCGACGCCATCGTCCGGGTGCGCACCGGCGAACGCGGTTCCGACGCTCTGTAATTCGAGCGGGATCCCCGTGGCGGCCCCGGCCCCGTCGGTGTCGAAACCGGCGGTGACGGGGCCGTCCCCGTGCCGGGGCGGCGAACTGAATTGAATCGAGAGGGGCGGTTGTGGGTTTCCAGCAGGAACGCGAAGACAAGGCCGAGGACACCAAAGTCCCCGGAGGCGCCTCGGACCTGGTCCGGGCCCGCAACCAGCTGCTGGGCGAGCACGGCTCGAACGGCCGCGCCACCCGTCTCGACGCCGAGGCCCTGCGCGAGGCCCTGGTGGATCTCTACGACCTGTGGCTGACCACCAAGGGCCACGAGGTCGGCATCACCGCCGACAGCGGGCTCGCCCTGGTTGCGGTGGGCGGACTGGGCCGCCGGGAGATGCTGCCCTACTCCGACCTGGATCTGGTGCTGCTCTACGACGACGTCGACCCCGCCCGGGTCGCCGAGGTCGCCGATCAGCTCTGGTATCCGCTGTGGGACGCCCACATCAAGCTCGATCACAGCGTGCGCACCGTCCCGCAGGCGTTGCGCGTCGCCGCCGACGATCTCACCGCCGGCCTCGGCATGCTCGAGGCGCGGCACATCGTCGGCGACGACGGATTGAGCAATCTGCTCATCGGCGGCGTGCGCCGGGACTGGCGGGCCGGAATCCGGTCCCGTTTCGACGCCCTGATCGAGCAGGCCCACACCCGCTGGCGGCGGAGCGGAGACGTCGCCCACCGCGCCGAACCCGATCTCAAGAACGGGCGCGGCGGACTGCGGGACATCCAGTTGCTGGACGCCCTCGCCATCGCACAACTGACCGACGCCATGCCGGGGCTCGGTCCGGAAGTGCCGGGCGGCGGGCTGAAGCAGGCGCACCGCCGCCTGCTCGATGTACGCACCGAGCTGCATCGGGTGGCGGGCCGCGCCCGCGACCAGCTGCGGGCCCAGGACGCCGACGAGATCGGGGCGGCCCTGCGGATCGGTGACCGCTTCGATCTGGCCCGCACGCTCAGCGACGCGGCCCGCACCATCGGCTACTCCACCGATGTCGGGCTGCGCACCGCCGGGAACGCGCTGCCCCGCCGCGGGCTCGCGCGCTTGCGCCGTGTTCCGGTGCGCCGACCACTCGATGAGGGGGTGGTCGAGCATTCCGGAGAAGTGGTGCTCGCCCGCGATGCCCGCCCGCAGCGCGATCCCGGCCTGATCCTGCGGGTGGCCGCGGCGTCGGCGCAGACCGGGCTGCCGATGTCGGCCACCACCCTCAACCGCCTCGGCGAGGACGCGCCCGAGCTGCGCGAGCCGTGGCCGAAGGAGGCGCTCAACGACCTGCTGGTGCTGCTGGGCGCGGGCCGCGGCTCTGTCGACGCCGTCGAGGCCCTGGACCGAACGGGCTTGTGGGGCAGGCTGTTTCCGGAATGGGGTGTGGTGCGCGACCTGCCGCCGCGCGACGCCATGCACACCTGGACCGTGGACCGCCACCTGATGGAGACGGTCGCCCAGGCCGGGGCGCTGTCCACCCGCGTCTCGCGCCCGGACCTGCTGCTGCTGGGCGCGCTGTTGCACGACATCGGCAAGGGCCGCACCGAGGATCACAGCGTGGTCGGCGCGGAACTGGCCGTGTCGATCGGAAATCGCCTGGGGCTGTGGCCCTCCGACGTGCAGACGCTGGCGGCCATGGTGCGCCACCACCTGCTGCTGCCCGATACCGCCACGCGCCGCGACACTTCCGACCCCGACACCGTGAAGATGGTGATCGACGCCCTCGACGGCGACCCGCACCTGCTGGAACTGCTGGCCGCGCTGGCCGAGGCCGACGCGCTGGCCACCGGGCCCGGGGTGTGGAACGACTGGAAGGCCTCGCTGATCGGCGACCTGGTCCGCAACTGCCGCCACGCCATGGCGGGCGATCCGCTGCCGGAGCCGACCCCGATCCCCGAGGAATTGCGCGCTCGCGCGGCATCCGGTGGCGTGCACGTGGATCTGAGGCCGGGGGACGGGCGCTACCACCACGTGGTCACCGTGGTCGCCCCGGACAGTCCGGGCCTGCTGTCGGAGGCCGCGGGCGTACTGGCCGTGCATTCGCTGCGAGTGCTGTCGGCGGAGCTGGCCAGTGTGGGCGAGTCGGCCATCGACACCTTCGTGGTGGCCCCGCGTTTCGGTGATCCGCCGGCCGCCGGTCTGCTGCGGCAGGAGCTGATCCGCGCCATCAACGGCGATCTGGATCTGGCGTCGGTGCTGGCCCGCAAGGAGCGTGACGCGGTCGGCACCCAGCCAAGTCCGTTCGCGCAGGCGCGGCCGCGGGTGTTCTGGCACGAGACCGCCGAGCCGGGGCGGGTGTTGCTGGAATTGCGGGCCGAGGACCGGATCGGGTTGCTGAACCGGTTGGCCGCGGCGCTGGCCGAATCGGGGGTGAACGTGTCGTGGGCGAAGGTGGTGACCATGGGTTCCGCGGTCGTCGACACCTTCTGCCTGGATCTGGGCGATACCGACACGCCCGGGCGGCGAGCCGAGATCTCGGCGGCGGTGCTCGCGGTGGTGCCGCCCCAACAACCGAAGAAATCGCCCGAATCAGACAGCTGAATCGGATCTTCCAGCGGTTTTCCGGTTGGAGAGCAGGCGACGGAGGTAACCGGCAAACCAGGCGTTTGCCCGTTGATCAGAATGTTGCAGGAGATTTGCTGCAATGCGGTCGAGTGACCGGCGTCACACCCTAGTATTCCGCGTGCACGTGTCCGTCATGAGTCGCGAACACGAGGGGAGTGAGTCGGTGGCAATCGAAGTCGTTTCCGCGTCGATGATTACGAGCGATCTGACCGCGCACATCGCCCGCTGTGTCGGTGGCGACCGCTGGGTGGTCTCCTGGCTGCCCGGCCGGACCCTCACCGGGCAGCAGGCCGTGACCGCCATGACCATCGCCTCCGCCGTCACCGGCGAGAGCCCGTCGGACGCCGGCTGGGCGATCCTCGACGGGCTCGCCCTGGAGCTGGGCCTCACCGCCCGCGAGGCGGTCGGCATGGTTGCCATCGAGAAGCACGACCTGCGCCGCCCCGGCCCCCGCCCGCGGTCGCTCGAATAACCACTACCCTGGTATCTCGAGTGAACGTCCCTCGAGATCAGGAGCATCGGTGTTCGAATCCCTTTCCGACCGGTTGGCCGGTGCCCTCAAGGATCTGCGTGGCAAGGGACGCCTGTCGCCGGCGGACATCGACGCGACCGCTCGGGAGATCCGCCTGGCCCTGCTCGAGGCCGACGTCGCGCTGCCCGTGGTGCGCGGCTTCATCGCGAAGATCAAGGAGCGCGCCAAGGGCGCCGAGGTCTCCGCGGCGCTGAACCCGGCCCAGCAGGTCGTCAAGATCGTCAACGAGGAACTCATCAATATCCTCGGCGGCGAGACCCGGCGGCTGCGCCTGGCCAAGAACCCGCCCACGGTCATCATGCTGGCCGGTCTGCAGGGTGCCGGTAAGACCACCCTCGCGGGCAAGCTCGCCAAATGGCTGAAGGGCCAGGGGCACACGCCGCTGCTGGTCGCGTGCGACCTCCAGCGTCCGGGCGCGGTCACCCAGCTGCAGGTGGTCGGCGAGCGGGCCGGGGTGCCGGTCTTCGCGCCGCACCCGGGCACCTCCATCGGCGGCGGCGAGAACCCGCTGGGCGTCTCCGCGTCCGATCCGGTCGACGTCGCGAGCGCCGGCATCGAGGAGGCCAAGGCCAAGCAGTACGACGTGGTCATCGTCGACACCGCCGGTCGCCTCGGCATCGACGAGGAGCTCATGCGGCAGGCCGCGGGCATCCGCGACGCCGTCAACCCCGACGAGACCCTGTTCGTCCTCGACGCCATGATCGGTCAGGACGCGGTCTCCACCGCCGAGGCCTTCCGCGACGGTGTCGGCTTCACCGGTGTCGTGCTGACCAAGCTCGACGGTGACGCCCGCGGTGGCGCGGCGCTGTCGGTGCGTGAGATCACCGGCCAGCCCATCCTTTTCGCCTCCACCGGCGAGAAGCTCGAGGACTTCGACGTCTTCCACCCCGACCGCATGGCCTCGCGCATCCTCGGTATGGGCGACCTGCTCACCCTGATCGAGCAGGCCGAGCAGGTCTACGACGCCAAGCAGGCCGAGGAGGCCGCCCGCAAGATCGGCTCCGGTGAGCTGACCCTCGAGGACTTCCTCGAGCAGATGCTCGCCATCCGCAAGATGGGCCCGATCGGCAACCTGCTGGGCATGCTGCCGGGCGCGGGCCAGATGAAAGACGTTCTCGCGCAGGTCGACGACAAGCAGCTCGACCGCGTGCAGGCCATCATCCGCGGCATGACCCCCGCCGAGCGCGCCAACCCGAAGATCATCAACGCCTCCCGCCGCCTGCGCATCGCCAACGGCTCGGGTGTGGCGGTCTCCGATGTCAACCAGCTCGTGGACCGCTTCTTCGAGGCCAAGAAGATGATGGGCGCGATGAGCCGCCAGTTCGGCTTCCCCGGCGGCAACCGGGGCGGTAAGAACACCAAGAAGGGCGGCAAGAAGGGCAAGAAGGGCGGACGCGGCCCGACCCCGCCCAAGGTGCGCGGCGGCTTCCCGGGCATGCCCGGCCTCCCGGGCGGCATGCCCGGCGGTATGCCGGACCTCTCCAACCTTCCGGCCGGCCTCAACGAACTGCCCCCGGGCCTCGAGGGCTTCGATCTCAGCAAGCTGAATTTCCCCAAGAACTGACGGATCACAGCGGGTTTCGTGTCGCCGTGTGCGGCGGTCGGATCGTCGGTACGGTTCGGGCGTGAAAATCGATCAGGTTTCCGATTCCGTGTACGTCGTGGCGGGGACGAACGTCAACTGGGCGTTGGTCAGTGATGATCGTGGTGTGACCGTGGTGGACGCGGGGTATCCCGCCGATACCGCCGCGGTGCTGAGTTCGGTGTCCCAGATCGGGCATCAGCTCGGCGATATCGCGGCGGTCCTGGTGACCCACGCGCATCTGGATCACATCGGGGCGGTGCCGGCCCTGGTCGAGCGGGCCGGGGTGCCGGTGTACACCGGGGCCGAGGAGGTCCGCCACGCCAAGCGGGAGTATCTGCAGCAGATCACGCCGCTGCAGATGGTGGGGCAGTTGGGGAGTCGGCGCGGCGCGGTGTGGGTGGCGCAGACGCTGCGGGCCTGCGTGGGGCATATCGGGATGAGTGTGCCGACCGCGGTGGCGGCGGACGCGGAGACCCTGGCGGCGTTGCCGGGCGGGTTCGTCGCGGTGCCGACGCCCGGTCACACGAACGGTCACACCGCGTACTTCATGCCGTCGGAAGGTGTGCTGTTCTCCGGGGACGCCCTGGTCACCGGTCACCCCATCGCGCGGGGGACCGGTTTGCAGCTGCTGCCGGGCGTGTTCAACCACGACGAGGCCGGGACGTTGGCGAGCGCGCGGAGCCTCGCCGACCTGGGGGCCGAGGTGCTGGTGCCCGGGCACGGACTCCCGATCCGCGAGGACCTGCCCGCGTTGCTCGGCGCTTTCGCGCGGGCGTAGCGGTCGCGGAGCCCCGGCGTCCGCGTGGCCGTAGCGCGGTGGTGCGGTTGCCGGGGAGCGGGCCGGGTCGGTCAGCTGGCGGCCTGCTTCACGAGGGCGGTGATCCGGGCCTCGATCTCGGGCGTCATCTCGGTGATGGCGAACGAGGTCGCCCACATGCCGCCGTCGTCGAGATTGGCCGCGCCCTCGAATCCGAGGGTGGTGTAGCGGTTCTTGAACTTGGCCGCGGGCTGGAAGAAGCAGACGTTCTTGCCGTCGCGGGTGTAGGCGGGCATGCCGTACCAGGTGCGGGGGACCAGGTCGGGGGCCGCGGCCGTGATGAGGGCGTGCAGGCGCTGGGCGATGTGCAGGTCGGTGCCGTCGAGTTCGGCGATCTTGTCGAGGACGTCGCGGGTGCCGTCGGCCTTGGTGGCCTTGCCGCCGCGGGCGTTGGCCTTCTTCACCTCGGCGGCGTGCTCCTTCATCGCGGCGAGTTCGTCGGTGGTGAACGCCGATGCGGGCTTCTTCTTCGCGGTGCCGCCCTGCTTGGTGGCCATGGTGGTTTCCTCCGTCGTCGGTGTCGATGGGGACTCTTCTCATGCTAGGAAGCGGCGGCGGCCGGAGGCTTCTTCGAAACCGATCGATTCGGTGGCCGTGCGATAGTGATCCCATGCGGCTGCATTTCCGTGGCTTTGTCCTGCCCGACGGCGAACTCCGCGATCTGTGGGTACGGGACGGGGTGATCTCCGCCGAGCCGGTGCCCGGCGCGGACACCGTGCACGCCTCCGGCTGGATCCTGCCCGGCCTGGTCGACGCGCACTGCCATGTCGGCATCAAATACGGTGGTGGGCACGAGGATTCGGACGGGTTGATCGCCCAGGCCGAGGTCGAGCGGGACGCCGGGGCGCTGCTGCTGCGGGACGCGGGCTCACCGGTCGACACCCGTTTCCTCGACGAGCGCGCCGATCTGCCGCGCGTGATCCGCGCGGGCCGCCACATCGCCCGCCCCAAACGCTATATCCGCGAACTCGGCATCGAACTCGACGACGAGCGCGACCTGCCCGACATCGTCGCCGAGCAGGCGCGCCGGGGCGACGGCTGGGTCAAGATCATCGGCGACTGGATCGACCGCGCGGTCGGCGACCTCGCGCCGCTGTGGTCGGATCCGGCCCTGAAGGCCGCCATCGACGCCGCCCACCGCGAGGGCGCCCGCGTCACCGCCCACGTCTTCGGCGAGGACGCCCTGCCCGGGCTGCTCGCCGCGGGCATCGACTGCATCGAACACGGCACCGGCCTCACCGACGACACCATCGCCACCATGGCGGCTCAGGGCACCGCCCTGGTCCCCACCCTCGTCAATATCGACACCTTCCCCGGAATCGCCGACGGCGCAACCAAATTCCCCGCCTACGCCGCTCACATGCGCGACCTCCACCGCCGCTCCCGCGACACCGTCGCCAAGGCCCACGAGGCCGGGGTCCCCGTCTACACCGGCACCGACGCGGGCGGCTCCATCCGCCACGGCCGCATAGCCGATGAGATCATCGCCCTGACCGAAGCCGGTTTCAGCGCGCACGACGCGCTGGGCGCGTCCGCCTGGAACGCCCGCGACTGGCTCGCCCACCCCGGCATCACCCCCGGCGCCCCCGCCGATTTCGTTGTCTACCAGGACGACCCCCGCGTCAACCTCCGCATCCTCACCACCCCGTCCTGGGTCGTCCTGCGCGGCCGCGTCTACGACCGCCGCGACCCGGTGACCGCGTACCGCTGAGCCTGCCGGTGCGTGGATCAGCGGCGCATGTCCCGCGTTCGGGCCACGACTGTTCAGCGCATGAAACAATGTCGATCAGATTGAACCGACACCCGGACAGATCGGACGGGAAATGACGATGACCGCTGAGGTTTCGACGTTCCACCCACTCGGCCCGTCAACGATGGAAGACTGGCTGGCCGCAGAGCAGCCGTCCGATGGATCTCGTCTCGAGCTCGTCCTGGGGTACCTCTACATGACACCTCCGCCCACGGGGTCGCACCAGTACGCGACCGGTGAATTGTTCGTGGCGCTTCGCGCGGCGGTCCGGGCCGCGGGGCGATCGGATCTCCAGGTGCTCCCCGGCGTCGGCGTGAAGATCAGTACCGCGTTCCGGACCGGCGTCATCCCCGATGTCGCGGTCGTCGCGCACCGCAAGAGTTTCGAGGCGCACGAACTGGTGTTGGCCGTCGAAGTCTGGTCGTCGGGAAACACGCGTGAGGAACGCGATACGAAGATCGCCGGGTACGCCGCCGCTCGAGTTCCCTATCTGTGGATCGTGGAACTCCCCGAAGACAAACCCGCCAAATTCTGCGGCTATCGACTGGGCGAATCCGGCTATCGCCAAGAGATTTACGCGGCCGAGGGTGAAGTAGTGTCGCCGCCCGCCCCGGTCTCGGTCGAGATTGCGACAGCGGAGCTTCGCTGATCGGTCCGCGCCGACCCAACCACGGCGTATAGGTACCCGAATCCGTCACCCGGCAGCCGAGATGCCGGAACTTAGGATCGCCCCCTGCATTGTCGCGGAGAGTTTCCGCAGCATTCCGTGGGAGGGAACCATGCTCGAACCATCCGATCCCGGCGCCCGCGTGGCGGGGCCGTCGGACCAGTCGCCCGGGCAGTCCGAGGAGGTGAATCTCGGTTGGGGGCCGACGGTTTCGGCTGATGGTCCGGGGGAGCGGCCGCAGAAGGCGGGCGGGTATCCGCCGCCTGCGGGAGTTGTGCCGGCGGGTGATGCGCCGGGGGTTTCTCCCTCGGCGCCACGGAAGCGGCGGTGGTGGGTGTGGGGCGCGGTGCTGGCGGTGGTGATCGTGGGGGCGGCGTCGGCGTTGTTCGGGTGGGTGCTCACCCGGCCGGATCCGGTGGCGTTCCCGGTCGGGGCGTGTGTCGCGCTCGAGACTCCGGTGAAGCCCGTGGTGTACGGGTGCGGTGACGAGCATTCGCTGTACACGATCGTGGGCCGCGAGGATCTGGTGTTCCCGGTGGAAGGGGCGTGCGCGAAATACGCCGACGCCACCCGGGCGGTGACCGAGTGGCCCGTGTCGGGCAAGCGGACCAGCACCATCCTGTGTCTGGCCCCGACCCGGTTCAATCTCACGGACCCGGGCTCACTGCGGTCCGAGGACTGCGTTGACGTGAAGGGCGCGGGGGACACCCTGACCCGGGTCGACTGCGGTATGACGCCCGCGCCGGCGAAAGTCGTTGCCGTCGAACTGCATACGAAGGTTCCGGTCACCGATCAAGCGTGTAAGCAGCATCCGGTCGCGCGGATGGCGTTCGCACAGTCCTCGCTGGGCGGCCGGGCGATCGTGGTGTGTGCCGATGACACCGACGCCACGTCCATGGGTACCGCGAAACTCGGTGACTGCGGTGACCGCAACACCATGAGGAAGGTGGCCTGCACCGATCCGGGCGCATCGCAGCGGGTGTTGTCGGTGCGCACCAGCTACGGCAAGCCCGCGCACCCGGAATGCTCGGACGATCTGGGGGCGAACTCGGTGTTCACCCGCGGCAACGACAAGACGGATCTGGTGCTCGTGGTCTGCATGGGCCCGGCGGATCTGAGTGATTCGCGGTACGCGGTGGTCGGTGACTGCATCACCGACGACAATGTCCGCGCGACCTCGGCGTCGGCGACACACCGGATCTATTGCGGGGACCCCGGGGCCCGGTACGAGGTGACCGATCGCCACGACTCGAACGACAACGTATGTCCCGCCGGCACCGCGGTCAGTCTGACCTACGGCCCGGGCACCACCGCGGGCCTGACCATCTGCATGCGTCGCCGGTAGGACTCTTCTGTCGATTCGCCTGCGCGGCGATAGTGAATCGTGCATGCTTCACACGTTTCATTTCTCGACCCCTGATGAGGAGAACGACCGTGGGTTCCATCGAAGCCCTGGCCATCAGCGTGCTGGCCGGACTGATCGTGAAGCTGCTGACCTCGGGCAGCTCGACCCCGAACTAGCGGCGGGTACGGTCACAGCCCATCGGGACCCTCCGGTGGGCTGTCGCCGTTTCCGGGGGTTGCGGGGCGATTTCTCCGGTCGGACGGGGGTCTGGCAGAATGAACGACCGTCCTCATCGAGGACAGTGTCAGCCCGTCTCCGGTTCCGTACCGCGCGGCGGTCACAGCACTTGACGCAAAACCGGGCCCACCGCGAGTGGGTCGCTGAATTGCGACGTGACCAACCTTTGAAAGGAAGCAGCTCATGGCTGTTCGTATCAAGCTGACCCGTCTGGGCAAGATCCGCAACCCCCAGTACCGCATCGTCGTCGCTGACGCCCGCACCCGTCGTGACGGCCGCGCCATCGAGTCGATCGGCATCTACCAGCCGAAGCAGGAGCCCTCGCTCATCCAGATCGACTCCGAGCGCGCCCAGTACTGGCTGGGTGTCGGCGCGCAGCCGACCGAGCCGGTGAAGCGTCTGCTGGAGATCACCGGCGACTGGCAGAAGTTCAAGGGCCTGCCGGGCGCCGAGGGCACCCTGAAGGTCGCGGCCCCGAAGCCGTCCAAGCTGGACCTGTTCAACGCCGCGCTGGCCGCCGCCGAGAACGAGCCGGTCGCCGAGGCCGTCACCCCCAAGAAGAAGGCCGCCAAGAAGGACGAGGCCGCCGAGGCCGAGGCCGCTGAGGCTACCGCCGAAGCTGCCGAGTAATGAGCGCCGTCGTGGCTGATGCCGTCGAACATCTTGTTCGCGGCATCGTCGCCAATCCGGACGACGTCCACGTCGAGCTGATCACCAGCCGTCGTGGCCGCACCGTCGAGGTGCACGTGCACCCCGACGACCTGGGCAAGGTGATCGGTCGCGGCGGTCGTACCGCGACCGCCCTGCGCACCCTGGTCGCCGGCATCGGCGGCAAGGGCATTCGCGTCGACGTGGTCGACACGGATCAGTAGATGACGGAGCTCGTGGTCGGACGGGTCGCCAAATCGCACGGTGTGCGTGGCGAACTCGTCGTAGAAGTCCGCACCGACGAGCCGGAACTGCGGTTCGCGCCCGGCAGCGTCCTCACGGGGAAGCTGCCGCGGGCGAAGCAGACGCAGGAATTCGTAGTGGAGTCGGCCCGGGAGCACTCGGGCCGGCTTCTGCTGCGTCTGGACGGGCTCGTCGATCGCACCGCCGCGGATGCGTTGCGCGGCATGCTGTTCGTGGTCGACACCGCCGATCTGCCGCCGTCGCAGGATCCGGACGAGTACTACGACCACGAGCTCGAAGGGCTCCGCGTCGAACTCGCCGACGGCACCGTCGTCGGCACCGTCAACGAAGTGCTGCATTCCGCTGCGGGAGAACTGCTCTCGATCAAGGCCGGGGACGCCTTCCCGCCCGCGGGCCGGGAGATCCTGGTGCCGTTCGTGCTGGCCATGGTGCCGACCGTGTCCGTCGCCGACGGCCTGATCGTCATCGACCCGCCCGAGGGCCTGCTGGACCCGGAGTAGCGGCATGCGTATCGACGTCGTCACGATCTTCCCCGAATACCTCGAGCCGATGCGAGCGGCCTTGCTGGGCAAGGCCATCGACAAGGGACTGCTCGAGGTCGAGGTGCACGACCTGCGCCACTGGACCCACGACGTGCACAAATCCGTGGACGACACCCCTTACGGCGGCGGGCCCGGCATGGTCATGAAACCGACCGTGTGGGGCGACGCCCTCGACGAGGTGTGCCCGGACGACGCCCTGCTGGTGGTGCCCACCCCCGCGGGCGTGCCGTTCACGCAGGAGACCGCGCAACGCTGGTCCGGTGAACAGCACGTCGTGTTCGCGTGCGGCCGCTACGAGGGCATCGACCAGCGGGTCTTCGACGATGCCGCGCGGCGCGTGCGCGTCGAGGAGGTCAGCATCGGCGATTACGTGCTGATCGGCGGCGAGGCCGCGGTGCTGGTGATGACCGAGGCGTTCGTCCGGCTGATCCCCGGTGTGCTCGGCAATCAGCAGTCCCACGAACAGGATTCGTTCTCCGACGGCCTGCTCGAGGGTCCGTCCTACACGCGGCCGGTGAGCTGGCGTGGACTGGACGTGCCGGAGATCCTGTTGTCCGGCAATCACGCCAAGATCGCGCAGTGGCGGCGTGAGCAGTCGCTGGAACGCACCGCCGAGCGCAGGCCCGACCTGCTGCCCGAGGCCGCACCGACCGAACTGGGCTGAGGCCGCACCGACCGAACGCGGCTGAGGCCGCACCGACCGAACTCGGCTGAGGCCGCGCGGACCGAACTCGGCTGAGACTGGTCGCTCGCGTGGTCAGCGTTTCGGGATGGCGGCGAAGCTGTTGTCCGGACCCGTGACGAGGATGCCCCACGGCGCGGGGTAGAGGCGCGTGCGCGAGATGTCCAGATTCATGGTGAGCGTGGGCTTTTCGCCCGCCGCGGTCGGGCCCGGGCCGAGGACGACGGTCCGTTTGCCGTTCTTGGTGTCGTAGGCCACCAGCCACGCCTTGGCGCCGCCGTTCTCCCGCATGAGCAGGAAGACCGCGTTGCGGCTGCTCACCATCAGCGGCTGCATCTCCTCCTTGGTCGCGTCCAGCGGCACGCTCCAGCGGACGGTGCCGTCGGGCGCCTGCAGCCGCATGTTCGTGTCGTCGGCGATGACGTAGCTGTCCATCGTGAGTGACGACCCGTCGGCGAGCAGTGCGCGGAATTCCTTGTCGGAGGCGGCTTGCCGGGTGCCGAGTGAGGCGCCGTCGGCCATGTCGACGGTGTCGACGGTGCCCTCTGTCACCACGATGGCCATCCGGCCGGGCCCGCGCAGGAAGTTCCCCTTCTCAGGGAGGTCGCGACGCCAGACGGTGGATCCGGTGGTGCGATCGAGTCCGCCGACGATTGTCCGGCCGCCCGCCGCGGCGCAGCGGAACACAACCACGCCGGGTCCTTCGGCCAGGCTGGGCGCATCCGAATCGAACAGAGCCGGAAGGTCTTTCGGCAGCGGTGTGGCGCAACCGAGTGTTCCCGGATCGACCGACCATCGCTGCGCGCCGGTGCGCGGATCGAAATGGACGAATTGCCCGGTGGCGGAATCCGACTCGAACCACTGCTCGGCCGGGGTGTCCCACAGCCGCTTGCCGGAGGTGGTGTCGTAGGCGGTCAGTCCCGGGGTGTCCTGCCATCCGGCCAGCATCACATGTCCGCGGTCGAGCACCTGGATCTTGCCCTGCTCGGGCGGAGCGCCGGTCGACGCGATCTTCCAAAGCTGTAGTCCGGTACGGACATCCACGCGGGTGATCCCGTCGTCGGCCAGGGTGTATACCCCCGTGGACATGACCCCGAAGGATTCGTTCGGGCCCAGAGACAGCGTCTTGACCGCGTTCAGGTCCACGTCGGGCACCGTGGATCCGTCGGTGATGGTGGCGGAACCACTCGAACCACAGCCCGTCGCGGCCGCCGCCAGCCCCGCCGCCAGGGCGACGCGGGCGCAGGCCCGGAACACTCGACGTGGAACACGTTCGCGCAGAGTCGGGATCGGCACGGGGGTCGATCCTGCCACCGGCCTCGCGGCGCGCCGATCGGAGACTCGCGGGACAGAACGGACCGAATCGCGCGTGGGCGTTGCACCGGGTGTCGGGCGACGGCGGTAGTGTCTGCGGGCGTGACGACAGCCTCCGAAACCGTCAGCGCAGCATCCGCAGGTGCCACCGGCACCGTCCGCCTCGCCAGCGTCGGCCGGCGTATCGCCGATGAGCTGGGCGTGCGCGAGGAGCAGGTGCGCTCCGCCGTCGAACTCCTGGACGCCGGCTCGACCGTGCCGTTCATCGCCCGCTACCGCAAGGAAGTCACCGGCGGGCTCGACGACGCGCAGCTACGCACCCTCGACGAGCGCCTCCACTACCTGCGTGAACTCGACGAACGCCGGGGCTCGATCATCGAATCGATCCGTGGCCAGGGCAAATTGGATGACGCGCTGCACGCGCAGATCATGCTCGCCGACACCAAGGCCCGCCTCGAGGACATCTACCTGCCGTTCAAGCCGAAGCGGCGCACGAAGGCGCAGATCGCGCGTGAGGCCGGGCACGAGCCGGTGGCCGACGCGCTGCTGGGCGACCCCGCCACCGATCCCGCGCAGTACAACGCCGAACAGCTCGACGGCGCCCGCGCCATCCTGGTGGAACGTTTCGCCGAGGACGCCGACCTGGTCGGTGAACTGCGCGAACTCATGTGGGAGCGCGGCCAGGTGTCCTCGACCGTGCGCGCGGGCAAGGAGGAGGCGGGCGCGAAGTTCGCCGACTACTTCGAATTCTCCGAGCCGTTCCACAAGCTGCCCTCGCATCGCATCCTCGCGCTGCTGCGCGGTGAGAAGGAAGAGGTGCTCAACCTGCACCTCGAACCCGACACCGAGGAGCTCGAGGACGGGCAGCGCTCCATCTACGAGGGCCGCATCGCCGTCAAGTTCGACATCGCCGATCGCGGCCGGGCCGCCGACAGCTGGCTGCTGGACACCGTGCGCTGGGCGTGGCGGACCAAGCTGCAGGTCAGCCTGGGCATCGACACCCGGATGCGGTTGCGCCAGTCCGCCGAACGCGACGCCGTCGACGTGTTCGCCGCCAACCTGCGCGACCTGCTGCTCGCCGCGCCCGCAGGCACCCGCACCACCATGGGCCTGGACCCGGGCTACCGGACCGGTGTGAAGGTGGCCGTGGTCGACTCCACCGGCAAGGTCGTCGCCACCGAGGTCATCTACCCGCACAAGCCGCAGGGCCAGACCGAGAAGTCCCTCGCGGTGCTGGGCGCACTGGTCGCCCGGTTCAACGTCGAACTGATCGCCATCGGCAACGGCACCGCCTCCCGCGAGACCGACGCCCTTGCCGCCGAACTGATCTCGCGCATCCCGGAACACAAGCCCACCAAGATCGTGGTGTCCGAGGCCGGCGCGTCGGTGTACTCGGCCTCGGCGTACGCCTCCGCGGAGTTGCCGGACATGGACGTGTCGCTGCGCGGCGCGGTCTCCATCGCCCGCCGACTGCAGGACCCGCTGGCCGAGCTGGTGAAGATCGACCCGAAGTCCATCGGCGTCGGCCAGTACCAGCACGACGTGTCCGAAACCCTGCTGGCCCGCTCGCTGGGCGCAGTGGTCGAGGACGCGGTGAACGCGGTCGGCGTCGACGTGAACATCGCCTCGGTCCCGCTGCTGTCGCGGGTGTCGGGCATCTCCAACTCGATCGCCGAATCCATTGTGGCCCACCGCGATGCCAACGGCCCGTTCCGCAACCGCGCCGGGCTCAAGGACGTGCCGCGCCTGGGCCCCAAGGCCTTCGAGCAGTGCGCCGGCTTCCTCCGCATCCGCGAGGGTGACGACCCGCTCGACACCTCCGGCGTGCACCCCGAGGCCTACCCGGTGGTCCGCCGCATCCTCGACGCCAGCGGCAAGGGGGTCAAGGAGATCATCGGCAACACCTCCGCGCTGCGCGCCCTGCGTCCCGCGGACTTCACCGACGAGCAGTTCGGTGTCCCGACCGTCACCGACATCATCTCCGAGCTCGAGAAGCCCGGCCGCGACCCGCGACCGGAGTTCAAGACCGCCGAATTCGCCGCGGGCATCGAGAAGGTCGCCGACCTGAAGCCCGGCATGGTGCTCGAGGGTGTCGTCACCAATGTGGCCGCGTTCGGCGCGTTCGTCGACGTCGGCGTCCACCAGGACGGCCTGGTTCACGTCTCGGCCCTGTCCCACAACTTCGTCAAGGACCCTCGCGAGGTCGTGAAGTCCGGCGACGTGGTCAAGGTCAAGGTGCTCGAGGTCGACGTCCAGCGTCAGCGCATCGGCCTGTCCCTGCGCCTGGACGACGAGCCCGGCAAGCCCAAGCAGGACCGCGGCGACCGCGGCCCCCGCGGGAACCAGGGTGGCGGCCAGCGCGGCGGGCGCGACAACGGCGCCCGCCAGGGCGGCAACCGTCAAGGCGGCCAGAGCGGCGGCAACCGCAACCAGGACCGCCGCAACCAGCCCGCTGCCAGCGGCTCCATGGCCGACGCACTGCGCCGCGCCGGCTTCGGAAAGTAGCGTCACGCGACGTGTGGGCCCCGGAATCCCTGGGGCCCACACGGCTTTTCGGGCCTGTCCGATCAGTTCGGGGCGAGCCGCCGAAGCGAGGTGATCTCGCCGGCCCGCAGGTCACCGCGCGCGCACGTTCAGACGTTCGGCGAGGTCGGAGATGACCAGCCGGCCTTCGCCGCGTAGCCCCGGCGCCGCGCCCACGCAAAGCCGTTGATAGCGAGATGCTCTCGAATCGGGAGGGATCGGCGGGCTAGCGGGGGAGCGGAGATCCGACGCGGTGGAGGGTGCCGTCGGGGTCGACGTAGGCGAATTCCCGTAGGCCGTAATCGGTGTCAGCCGGAGCGGTGAGACAGCCGGGGAGCTCCGCGGCGGACCATTCGGCGTGCAGGGCGTCCGCGTCGGACACAGAGAGGTAGACGGCCGAGGCGGTGCGCTTCGGATCGTGCTCGCTCCATTCGGTGAGGTGCAGCGCGATGCCGCCGCGGTCGGCGAAGCCGTAGCGGGCGTCACCCTCGTAGGCGCGGGTGGTGAAGCCGAGGCGGCGGTAGCGGTCCAGGGCCGCGTCGAGGTCGAGGACGGGGATGACCGGGGCGACGCTCTCGAAGGCGATCTCGTTCGGCATGCGGATTCCGTTCGTCGACGGCGGTATGCCCGGGACGGTACCGGTGCGGACCGACGGCCCGGCCGTCCTGGCGGGTCGAGCGGGGTGGTGAAAAGTGGAGCGGCCGAGGGGGATCGGGTCCGGCTCGGCCGCTCCGGGGCGGCTATTCGACGCCGAGCGAGACTTCGGTCGATTTGATCAGGACCTTGACGGGCGTGCCGTCGGCCAGGCCGAGGTCGTCGGCGGCGTCGCGGGTGATGGAGGAGGTGATCTCGTCACCACCGGTGAGGCGGATGCGGACGACGGCCATGGCCTCGCCGCGGGTGACCTGGGTGACCGTTCCATCGAGTTGATTTCGTGTACTCAGTCGCATGATCGCCAGCGTAGTTGGCTGGTTGGTTGCTGTAGTCGTCGTCGGGTGATTGTGATCTCGGCGTGCCGATCTCGGACACGGGTAGCGTGGCGGGGGTTGCGGTTCGCGCGAGGATTCCGGAGGCGACACGGGCATGCATGTGCGGCAGTGGTGGGAAGATGTCGTGGTGGCGCACGGCCGATTGCCGCTGGCATGCCTGCTGCTGGGGTTCATCATCGGATTCCTGTTGATCCGGATCAGTGTGCGGCTCATCCGCAAACAGGTGCGGTGGTGGCCCGGCAATGTGCGGGCCGGGGACGTGCACATCCATCACATGGTGTTCGGCGTGATCCTGGTGCTCGGTTCCGGCATGGGGCTGGTGGCGCTGTATCAGAGCTCGGACGGCGTGATCAGCGCGCTGGCAGCGGTTTTCGGGCTCGGCGCGGCCCTGGTGCTCGACGAGTTCGCGCTCATCTACTACCTGCGCGACGTGTACTGGGAGGAGCAGGGCCGGACCTCGGTGGACGCGGTGTTCGTGGCCCTCGCGGTGACCGGGCTGCTGCTGCTCGGGTTCCATCCGCTGTGGCTGCTCGATATCGGCGACGTGCGGGACCTGCGGTCCGAACCTAATGTGCCCGAGCGTTTGCTGACCATTGCCTTCGCGCTGATGAACCTGCTGCTCGCGGCCGTCGTCATCGCCAAGGGCAAGATCTGGACCGGTCTGTTCGGCATGTTCTTTCCGCCGCTGCTGTTCATCGGCGCGCTGCGTCTGAGCCGTCCCGGCGCGCCCTGGGCCCGCTGGCGCTACGGCTCGCGCTCGGGCCTGATGCGCCGCGCCATGCGCCGTGAACGCCGGTACCGCCGCCCGATGATCCGCGCCAAGATCTTCGTCCAGGACCTCCTCGCCGGAAAACCCGATGCCGCGCACGTCCTGCGCGCCACCGAGGAGGAGTTGACCCGTACCATCGTCCCGGCCCCGCCCGCCCCGCCGCCGACGCACATCCACCTGCTCCCGGTCCGCAAGCACGAGGAGCGGCCCCCGGAGCCTGTCGACAGCCAATAGCCGGCGCCCGACCCCGATTCCCGTCCGGGTCGCGTCCTCTGGCACAATGCTCAGGTTGCCTTGGGTGCACTTCGCCCGGGCACCGCCCAAATATCCGGAGCACGAACCGGTAGAGCACCCTCCCCGGGTAGCCGCCAGGTTCCTCTGTTCGCGCGAAAACCAATAAGGACGGACATGAACACCCTCGACTTCGTCGACGCAAGCTCGCTGCGCAACGACATCCCGGACTTCCGCCCGGGTGACACTGTCAACGTGCACGTGAAGGTTATTGAAGGCAACAAGGAGCGAGTCCAGGTCTTCAAGGGCGTCGTCATCCGCCGCCAGAACGGTGGCATCCGCGAGACCTTCACCGTGCGCAAGGTGTCGTTCGGTGTCGGCGTGGAGCGCACCTTCCCGGTGCACAGCCCCAACCTCGACAAGATCGAGGTCGTGACCCGCGGTGACGTGCGTCGCGCCAAGCTGTACTACCTGCGCGATCTGCGCGGCAAGGCCGCCAAGATCAAGGAGAAGCGCTGAGGTAGCGACCGCCCCCGACTCGTCGGGGGATCGGTTCTCACAGAGCATCACTGTCGGCTCGCCACAATGCCTGATCGTCGGCTCGCCACAATGCTGGATCGTCGGCTCGCCACAATGCCTGATTGTCGGCTCGCCGACGCCGAGTAGCCCGGCACCGCATGGTTCTTCGCGGTGCCGGGCTACTCTGTTCCGGTGGCAGACGAGAGCGAGTCGGTGACGAAGTCCGGGTCGGGCGATGGCAATGGGTCCCAAACGCCCGAAACCCTTCAGCCGAAGCCGAAGAAGAAGCAGCGCCCGTTCTGGCAAGAGCTGCCCATCCTGGTCGGTTTCGCGGCGTTGATCGTCGCGTTGCTGGTGACCTTCATCGGGCGGCCGTACGTGATCCCGTCGCAGTCCATGGAACCCACCCTGCACGGGTGCGCGGGCTGCACCGGTGACCGCATCTACGTGCAGAAGCTGAGCTACTACTTCGGCGACCCGGAGCCGGGCGACGTGGTGGTCTTCGTCGGCCCGACCGACGACTGGAACCGGCACTACAAGTCGATCCGCTCGTCGAACACCGCGGTGCGCGGCGTCCAGAACTTCCTGTCCTTCTTCGGCCTGGTACCGCCGGACGAGAACGACCTGGTCAAGCGCGTCATCGCGACGGGCGGCCAGTCGGTCAAATGCTGTGACGCGCAAGGCCGGATCCTGGTCAAGGACAGCGCCCCCGGTTCGGAGTGGAAGCCGCTCGACGAGCCGTACGTGCTGCACAACAACCCGTTCAACGCACAGAACCCCGACATCCAGTTCAATGCCGGCGGTCGCGCGTTCCCCGAGGTCAAGGTGCCCGAGGGCAATCTGTGGGTGATGGGCGACAACCGCGCCGAATCGGCCGACTCCCGCTATCACATGCGCGACGAGCTCAACGGCACCGTCCCGGTCAAGGATGTGCGCGGCAAGGCCGTGTTCAAGATCTGGCCACCCAGCCGCATCGGTCCGGTCCGGGCCGAGAACCCGCAGACGAACTGAGAATCGCGAGATAATCGACCGGTGGGGAAGATGGCAGGCGGAGCCGCCGGCGCGCGCCGGAAGGAGCGCGGCGGCAAGAAGATTCAGCGGATCGACCGCGGCGACTGGCCGCCGCGCGTGGTGATGCGGCAGGCGGGCGGGCTACGCACGCTCGAGGCCGCGCTGATCCGCAGCGGACTGGGCCCGGTCGCGGGCGTGGACGAGGCCGGGCGCGGTTGCTCGGCCGGACCGCTGGTCGTCGCCTCCTGCCTGCTACCGCCCAAGGCCTACACCTCGCTGGCCGGCCTCGACGATTCCAAGAAGCTCACCGAGAACACCCGTGAGCAGCTGTTCCCGATCATCAAGCGGATCGCGCTGGCCTGGTCGGTGGTGGTGATCCCGGCCTGGGAGATCGACGCCATCGGCATCCACGTGGCCAATATCGAGGGCATGCGGCGCGCGGTGGCCGGACTCGATCCGGTGCCCGGCTACGTGCTCACCGACGGTTTCCGGGTGCCGGGCATTCCGGTGCCGTCGCTGCCGGTGATCGGCGGCGACGCGTCCGCGGCCTGTATCGCCGCCGCCAGCGTGCTGGCCAAGGTGACCCGCGACCGCATGATGGTCGAGATGGACCGCGAGTATCCCGGCTACGGTTTCGCGGCCCACAAGGGCTACAACACCCCCGAGCACAATGAGGCGCTGACCCGTCTCGGCATCACGCCCGAGCACCGTCGATCGTGGCGAAACGTCCGGGAGACCGGCCGAGTGGCTACCGACACGGCGTATGCGGGATGATGTCTCTACACCCAGTTGGGCGACAAGGAGGACGTTCCACCCGATGAGCGCCGAGGACCTCGAGAAGTACGAAACCGAGATGGAGCTATCCCTGTACCGCGAGTACAAGGACATCGTCGGGCAATTCTCGTACGTGGTGGAGACCGAGCGTCGCTTCTACCTCGCCAATTCCGTCGAACTGCGTCCGCAGAACGCCGATGGCGAGGTGTACTTCGAGGTTCGGATGTCGGATGCATGGGTGTGGGACATGTACCGGCCCGCCCGCTTCGTGAAGCACGTTCGCGTGATCACCTTCAAAGACGTGAATATCGAAGAGCTGGAGAAGACCGACCTGCGGCTTCCCGACTGATCCACAGGCTGGAGGTTATCCCCAGCCCCGCTGTTTTCCCAGTTCGGCATGGCCGCGTCCGGTACGGGCGCGGCCATGCTGGCTGAATGGCACAGCATCTGGCGCTGGGAGCGCAGGGGGAAGACCTGGCCGCGGACTATCTCCGCACGTCGGGCATGTCGATCGTCGCCCGCAATTGGCGATGCCGCTACGGCGAACTCGACCTCATCGCCCGCGAGGGCGACATCACCGCCTTCATCGAGGTCAAAACCCGCCGCAACCTGACCTGCGGCCGCCCCGAGGAAGCCGTCACCTTTCTCAAACAGCAACGCATCCGCACCCTGGCCCGCCATTGGCTGCACGCCAACCCCGGCCCCTTCCCGCGCATCCGCTTCGACGTCGTCTCCGTCATCCTGCGCCCCGGCCGCCCACCGGAGATCCTGCACCTGAAGGCGGCGTTCTGACATGCCCCTCGGCAGGGCCTTCTCCGTCGCCGTCAACGGCGTCGAAGGCCAACTCGTGGAAATCGAAGCCGACATAGGCCAGGGCCTCCCCTCGGTCCACCTCGTCGGCCGCCCCGACACCACCCTCCAGGAATCCCGGGACCGAGTCCGAGCCGCAGTGGCAAATACCGGCGAGAAATGGCCCGACGGCCGCGTCATCCTGGCCTTGTCGCCGGCCACCCTCCCGAAGGTGGGCAGCGTCTACGACCTCGCCCTCGCCGGCGCGGTCCTCGACGCGGCGGGAGTCATCCCCGCCGACCGCCTCGCCGAATCCGTCCTACTCGGCGAACTGGCCCTCGACGGCCGCGTCCGCCGAGTCCGAGGCATCCTCCCCGCGGTCCTCGCCGCCCGAAACGCGGGCCGCCGCACCGTCATCGTCCCCACCGCCGCCCTGCCCGAAGCGGGCCTGGTCGACGGCATCCGAGTCCTCGGCGCGGCCACCCTCCTCGAACTGCTCGACTGGCTGCGCGGCGGGGGAGAACTGACCGTCCCGGATCCGGTCCTGCCGGTTGCCGATCCACCGATCGGAGACCTCAGCGAGGTGGTGGGCCAGGACGAGGCGCGCTGGGCGCTGGAGGTGGCCGCGGCCGGTGCGCACCATCTGCTGCTGACAGGTCCGCCCGGCATCGGGAAAACCATGCTGGCGCAACGCCTTCCAGGTCTGCTGCCGCCGCTGCGTGAGCGGGATTCCCTGGAGGTGACCGCGATCCATTCGGTCGCGGGCACGCTCTCCGGCGACGCACCGCTGATCACCGCGCCGCCATTCGTGGCGCCCCACCACTCCTCGTCGGTCACGGCGATGATCGGCGGCGGTTCCGGTTCCGCGCGGCCGGGCGCGGTGAGCTGCGCCCATCGTGGTGTCCTGTTCCTCGACGAATGCGCGGAGCTGGGCGCCAAGGTCCTCGAAGCCTTGCGAACTCCCTTGGAGGAGGGCGAGGTTCGGATCGCGCGCAGGGACGGAGTCTCCCGCTTCCCGGCGAGATTTCAGCTCGTGTTGGCGGCCAATCCGTGTCCGTGTGCCCCCGCCCGGGATATCGACTGCATCTGTGCGCCCCTGGCTCGCCGTCGCTACCTCGGCAAACTCTCGGGCCCACTGATGGATCGCATCGACATCGCCGTGCAGATGCACGCCCAGGCCGCGGGCGCGTTCACCGGCGACGAGGTCGAGACCAGCGAGGTCGTCCGCGCCCGCGTGACCGCGGCCCGCGCGGCTGCCGCGAAGAGATGGATCGAACTCGGCATGTCCACCAATGCCGAAGTCCCCGGCCACGTTCTCCGCCAACGCTTCCGCCTCCCCCACGAGGCCCTCGCCCCGGTCGAGAACGCTCTCCAACACGGCCGCATGTCCGCCCGCGGTGCCGACCGCGCAATCAGAGTCGCGTGGACCGTCTGCGACCTTCGCGGCGGCGACATACCGAATGCCCAGGACGTCCTGCAAGCCTTGAGCTTCCGGCAGCGAGGTACAACATGAGCGAAAGCATGAAAGGACCGGATCCGACACGTCGGCCCGCTGTGAGCGGCGAATCCGATTCGCCCCCAACGGATGAGGCGAATCGATCCGCTGCTGCGACCGTCGATCTCGATACGACCGCGCCTCGGACCGGCGATATGCCCGTGCCCACTGTTGACGGCCCGATCGAAGCGCGGACGCATGGCATGACCGTGCGTACTCCTGATGACGAAACGGCGGCTCCGCCCGGCGAGTCGATCGTGCCTGGGCTCGATGAGGCAGTCGGTCTCGGGCTCGGTGCCGAGGTGTCCGGCTACGGGCACAGTAGTAGGACCGACCAGGGGTCCTCTGATGCCGGTGACGACGGGACCCGCCCGCCAGGCAACCCTGAGCATGGCCGTGGCTCCGGCTGGACAGGAGTCTTGTACGGGAGGGCGATCCACGACGGCGGTTCGGCCGCGGGTGGTGATGCGGACGAGCGGCGGTTGGCTTGGGTGTATCTGTCGCGGGTGGTGGAGGGGCCTTGTGCGGCGTTGTCGGCGTTGATCGAGTCGGTGGGGGTGGTGGAGGCGGCTCGGGCTGTGCGGGAGAGGGAGTTGCCGGAGGTGTTGCGGGGGCCTACCGAGGTACGGCGCGGGATCGAGCAGGCGGATGCGGATCTGGCGCACATCGAGCGGCTGGGCGGTCGGGTGGTGACGCCGGAGGATGCGGAGTGGCCCGCGTGGCGAATGCTCGGGTTGCGCCAATTGGATCCGGCGCATGATGCCGATGGGGCAGTGCCGCTGGTGTTGTGGGTGCGCGGGAGCAGGTCGCTGCTGGAGACGACCGAGCGGGCGATCGCGGTGGTGGGGGCTCGGTGCAGCACCGGGTATGGCAATCATGCGACCGGGGAGATCGCTGGGGAGCTGGCCGCGCGGGGATGGACCGTCGTGTCCGGGGCTGCGTTCGGGATCGACGGAATGGCTCACAGGGCCGCGCTGGGAGTCGGCGGCATGACGATCGCTGTACTCGCGTGCGGTCCTGATCGCCCGTATCCGGTGCAGCACGATCATCTGCTCGCCGAGATCGCCGATCGTGGTCTGGTCGTCACCGAGTACCCGCCCGGAACATCCGCGCGCAAGCACCAGTTCCTCGCTCGCAATCGGTTGATAGCGGCCCTCGCCGACGGTGTTGTCGTGGTGGAGGCCGGGATTCGTAGTGGATCACGGAATACGGTGAAGTGGTGCCGGAGGTTGGGGCGGCCGGCGATGGCGGTGCCGGGGCCGATCACTTCGGCGGCGTCGGTCGGGTGTCACCGGATGATCCGGGAAGGGGAGGCGTTCATCGTGACTCGGGCCGAGGACATTCTCGACGAGGCCGGGCCGTTGCGGTTGTCGTTGCCGGGAGCGGTCGCGACCGCTCCGGAGGACAACCTGTCGGGGGATGAGGCGTTGGTCCTGGCCGCGTTGCCCGCGACCGGTTCGCGGCTGCCGCGGGCGGTGGTCACCGATACCGGCCTGGCGTTGCCGACGGTGCGAGCCACCTTGTCCGCGTTGGAGATCGCCGGTCTGGTCGGCTGCGACGGCAACGGCTGGTACCGGATGCGGTCGCCGGGGGCCGGCGCGGGCGGGGCCATTGTCGCGAGCCATGAGGACCATCGGTGATCCCGTCCGCCGGAATGGGTGTGGCGCGATCGTGCGGCGGGGGTGCTTGAAAAGGCGGCGGAATGCGGTCAGCGTGGGGGGATGAGTGGGTTGCCCGAGGATTTGGAGGCATTGCTGGCCGAGTACGGCCGGCATTTGCGGTTGGGCCGGAATCGATCGGCGCATACGGTGCGGGCCTATGTGGGGGATGCTCGCGGATTGCTGGAACATTTGCTGGAGCGGGCGGTGGATTCCGGTGTGGGGGAAGTGGATCTGGCGTTGCTGCGGTCGTGGCTGGCGGCGCAGGCGTCGGGGGGAGCGGCCCGCACCACGATGGCGCGACGGGCGTCATCGGCGCGGACATTCACCGCGTGGCTGACGCATACGGGTCGGCTGGCGGTGGATCCGGGGCCGCGCCTCGGGTCGGCGCGAGCGCATCGCGTGCTGCCGTCGGTGCTGGGGAAGGAGCAGGCCCGAGCGGCCATGGAGGCGGCGGAATCGGGCGCGGCACAGCAGGATCCGATGGCGCTGCGGGACCGGCTGATCGTGGAGATGCTGTACGCCACCGGGATTCGCGTGAGCGAGCTGTGCGGGCTCGATATCGAGGACGTGGATCGGGAACGGCGCCTGGTGCGGGTGCTCGGCAAGGGCAACAAGGAGCGTTCGGTGCCGTTCGGCGGGCCCGCGGAACAGGCCCTCGAGGCTTGGCTCCGGTTCGGCCGGTCGGCCCTCGCCACGCCGGACTCGGGTCGCGCGCTGCTGCTGGGCCGCCGCGGCCGCCGCATCGACCCCCGGCAGGCGAGAACCGTGGTGCACGAGGTGGTTTCCGCGATTCCCGGCGCACCCGACATGGGCCCGCACGGGTTCCGTCACACCGCCGCCACCCACCTGCTGGAGGGTGGCGCCGACCTGCGCGTGGTGCAGGAGATCCTCGGCCACGCCAGCATGGCCACCACCCAGCTCTACACCCACGTCTCGATCGACCGGCTCAAGAAGGTTCACGACCAGGCGCACCCGCGCGCCTGACCGGCCCGTTCGCCCGGGCCCGAGAAGCGATAGGTGATCTACGGCCTATCGGAAAGCTATCGACGACCTATCGACACCCGTGCTAGCGTCAGTTAGGTAACCCTAATTATGCACTGACCATGGAGGTGTCCTTTGGCGCGCACACGCATCACGCTGGTGGTTCAGAACACGGTTCACCTGACCGATCACCTGATCCGGGTCCGATTGGGCGGCCCCGGCTTCGCGTCCTTCCAGCCCAACGACAGCACCGACGCCTACGTCAAACTGATCTTCCCGGGCCCGGACGGCGACGTCATGCGCACCTACACCGTGCGCGAAGTCGACCGCGCCGCCCAGGAGATCGCCATCGACTTCGTCCACCACGGCGATGAGGGCGTCGCCGGCCCCTGGGCGGCCGCCGCCCAGCCCGGCGACACCATCGATCTGTTCGGCCCCGGCGGCGGCTACGCCCCGCGCCCCGACGCCGACTGGCACCTCCTCGCCGGAGACGAATCCGCCCTCCCCGCCATCGCCGCCGCCTGCGCGGCCCTCCCGGCGGATGCCGTCGGCCAGGTATTCGTCGAGGTCGGCGGCCCTTCGGACGAACTCGCCTTCCCGCACCCGGAGGGCGTGGAGCTCACCTGGGTCCATCGCGGCGACGCCGAACCCGGCGACCGGCTGGCCGCCACCGTCCGCTCCGCACCCTGGCGAGACGGCCGGGTCCAGGTCTTCATCCACGGCGAGGCCCGTGCGGTCATGCACGACCTGCGCCCTTACATCCGCAAGGAACGCGCCGTCCCCGCCGAATGGGCGTCCTCCATCTCCGGCTACTGGCGACGCGGCCGCACCGAAGAGGGTTTCCGTGCCTGGAAGTCCGAACTGGCCGAACGCGAAAAGGCCGCGCCCGCAGCCGTTTAGCCGATCGCGCCGTACGCCGCGCGGATGTCCGATGTCCGGGCTGACCGGCGGGTGGCGACTGTCCCCGCTGCGCAGGATTCGGATACGCACCGCGAAGCGCTCGATCACCGGGTGTGGCAGCCGAATTCCCCGCCGGCGACACCCGGTCGCTGAGATCCGGTTCGGGGCATATCGGCGGGTAGCGTCGATTGTCATGACGACGCCGCCCGCCGAGACCCCCGCCCTACGCGAACGCCTCCGCGCAGCACTCCCCGCCGCCATGAAAGTCCGCGATCGTCACGCCACCGCCGCGCTGCGCTCGGCGTTGGCCGCGATCGACAATGCCGAAGCCGTCGACGGTTCCGATGCTCGCGCCGGAGCGATCGAGAGCAGCGCCGTCGGTGTCGGCGCGGCCGAGCGTCCCCGCCGCACCTTGACCGAAGCCGAGGTCGCCGCCATCGTCCGCGCCGAGATCGACGAACGTCTCACCGCCGCAAGGGAATACGCCGAGTTCGAGAGTGGGGCGGATCGCGCCGCCGGTCTCCGTGCCGAGGCCGCCACACTCGCCGCGCACCTCAAAGGGTGATCTCGCCCTCGGCGCTGCCGAACCGCGCGCCGACCGATCGTGATCCGGTCGAGTGCGCGGTGGTTCGCGCCGCTCAGCGGGGCCCGAGCGCGGCGATGTAGCGACCGGAGAACCAGCGTTGGACGAGGCGGACGACAGGTGCGCCGAGGCGGGCGTACCAGGGGTCGGGGTTGGAGAACGAGGCGATGATTCCGTACACGGAGTCGTCGGCGGGATCGTATTCCACGGCGAAGAGTTCCTCGCCGCGCAACGGGTGGCCGGGGAGCGTGCCGTAGGCGAATCCGCGGCGGTTCGGTTGGTCGACGACATAGACGACGCGGCAGGGCGCGGTGAAGCCGATCGGGCCCACGCCGATGCGGACGGTGATGTCGGTGCCGGGCCGGGCCTCGGGCGTGGTCGCATTCTGGAAGACGCCGCTGCCGCGTTGCATGCGGTAGGTGAGGACCTGTTCGGCGGCTTGGTCGAAAAACGCACGGCCGGAACCGATTCGGCGCCGCAGCCGGAAGTGGTGGTACCCCGCCGGGAACTCGCCCGCGGTCGCGCCGACGTCGGGATAGGTGAAGGGCTGCTGCGACATCGGTCCATCATGGCCCGCCTCGTGACCCGGTGGATGGATCTGTGAGCGGTTTCAACCGGATCGGCGCGCGATGGATCAGGCCGAGCGGATCGACGTATTCGCCGTCGCGCCGGGCGCCCCAGTGCAGGCAGGGGGAGCAGGGTGGATGTCCGTCGTCGAGCACACCGATCACGGTGCCGCGAGTCAGCCTGCGGCCCACCGTGATCGACGCGGTGACCGGCTCATAGGTGGTGCGCAGTCCGCCCGGGTGATCGATGGAGATCACCGGTTTCCCGGCCACGATTCCGGCGAAGACCACGATCCCGTCACCCGCCGCCAGCACCGCCTGGCCCCGGCTCCCCGCCAGGTCCACGCCACGATGTCCGGGCAGCCAGTCGTGCTCGGGTTTGTCGAAGACTCGAACCACGGCGGGCCGCGGCGCGAGCGGCCACCCGAACTCCCCGCCGGGTGCCGCCGACCCGGGCGCGGCCAGGACGACCGTCATCACCACCATCGCCGCGGATGAGAATGCGCGGCGAAATTCCGGATCGAAGTAGTTCGCGGACATGCGAATCAGCGTGCGCCCCCGCAACCGTCATCCAGTCCCTCCCGCCCCGCGAGTGTGGATGAAATTCAGTATTGTGAATAGAACAAGCGCAGCGTTCTGACCTGCGTCGACGGGTCCGGATCCGCCCCTGCTCCGGGCCCGATTTCGATCTGACGGAACCGCTGCGTAAACTGATTCAGCGGTTTGCGTTAACGCGGACCGACTTCGCGCGCCCACAGTGAGTGTCGCCGGCTGGTCCCCCTGATTCGTTCTCGGAGGGTTCCGGTGGCCGTGGGCGCCAGGGCAGGGATCGCCGATTCCTGTGTCAACCAGCAACGAGAGGAAGTTACGGAGCCATGGCTGTCGTAACAATGAAGCAGCTGCTCGACAGCGGCGCGCACTTCGGTCATCAGACCCGCCGGTGGAACCCGAAGATGAAGCGTTTCATCTTCACCGACCGCAACGGCATCTACATCATCGATCTGCAGCAGACGCTGACCTACATCGACAAGGCCTACGAGTTCGTCAAGGAGACCGTTGCCCACGGCGGCACCGTCCTCTTCGTCGGCACCAAGAAGCAGGCCCAGGAGTCGATCGCCTCTGAGGCGACCCGTGTCGGCATGCCCTACGTGAACCAGCGCTGGCTGGGCGGCATGCTCACCAACTTCCAGACCGTGCACAAGCGGCTGCAGCGCCTGAAGGAGCTGGAGTCGATGGAGCAGACCGGCGGTTTCGAGGGTCGCACCAAGAAGGAAATCCTCATGCTGACGCGTGAGAAGAACAAGCTGGAGCGCACCCTGGGCGGCATCCGGGACATGGCCAAGGTTCCCTCGGCCATCTGGGTTGTCGACACCAACAAGGAGCACATCGCCGTCGGCGAGGCTCGCAAGCTGAACATCCCGGTCATCGCGATCCTGGACACCAACTGCGACCCCGACCTGGTCGACTACCCGATCCCGGGTAACGACGACGCGATCCGTTCGGCCGCGCTGCTGACCAAGGTCGTCGCTTCCGCCGTCGCCGAGGGTGTGCAGGCTCGTGCCTCGCGCGCCGGTGGCGACTCGAAGCCGGAGGCCGGCGCGGGCGAGCCCCTCGCCGAGTGGGAGCAGGAGCTGCTGTCGCAGGCTGCCCCGGCCGAGGCTGCCGCCGAGGCCCCCGTGGAGACCGCTGCCGAGGCGGAGCTGAAGGAAGACCCGGCCACCAAGACCCCGGCCGACTTCTGATCCACCGCCGCCAGGCATCTGTTCACCTTGCCGACCGCTGTCGTTCGATGACGGTCGGCAAGGTGTGACCACCACAGACTTTCACTCACACAGGGAGGCTCGCCCGAGATGGCGAACTACACCGCCGCCGATGTGAAGCGGCTCCGCGAGCTCACCGGCTCCGGCATGATGGACTGCAAGAAGGCGCTCGAGGAGAACGCGGGCGACTTCGACAAGGCCGTCGAGTTCCTGCGTATCAAGGGCGCCAAGGATGTCGGCAAGCGTGCTGAGCGCGCCACCGCCGAGGGCCTGGTCGTCTCGCAGGACGGCGTCCTGATCGAGATCAACTGCGAGACCGACTTCGTGGCCAAGAACCAGGAGTTCCAGGACGTCGCGGCCGCCATCGTGGCCGCCGCCGCGAAGGCCCGCCCGGCCGACCTGGACGCCCTGAAGGCGGTCGAGGTCGACGGCAAGACCGCCGACCAGGTGCTGCAGGAGCTGGCCGCCAAGATCGGCGAGAAGCTCGAGCTGCGCCGCGTCGCCGTGTTCGACGGCCAGACCACCGTCTACCTGCACAAGCGTGCCACCGACCTGCCGCCCGCCGTGGGCGTGCTGATCGAGTACACCGGCACCGACGCCGACGCTGCCCGCGCCGCCGGCATGCAGGTCGCGGCCCTCAAGGCCAAGTACCTCACCCGCGAGGACGTCCCGGCCGAGCTCGTCGCCAAGGAGCGCGAGATCGCCGAGGCGACCGCCAAGGAAGAGGGCAAGCCGGAGGCCGCGCTGCCGAAGATCGTCGAAGGCCGCGTCAACGGCTACTACAAGGACGTCGTCCTCCTGGAGCAGGCTTCGGTCACCGACTCCAAGAAGACCGTCAAGGCCCTGCTGGACGACGCCGGTGTCACCATCACCCGCTTCGCCCGCTTCGAGGTCGGCCAGGCGTAATCGCCTGACATGCTCGAAAAGGCCCTTCGCCCATCGTGATTCGATGAGCGGAGGGCCTTTTCGCGTACCTGGCCCGGGGACTCAGCTACAGAAAGAGCAGCCGCCCGGCGGCTTGGGCGGGTTGAGAATGTTGGAGATGAGGGCGCTGCCGGAGGTCAAGGCGCTGCTCCCGGAGTCGAGGCCGGTGGCGATCGGCAGCGCGCCGTTGTCGGGCCCGGGGGTGAGCGGTACCTCGGCCGAGGCGGGTGCCGCGGCCGACGCGAGGCCCGCGGCGAGGGCGATAGCGGCGAGCGCCGCCCGGGTGGTGACCTTCATGGTGTGAAGTCCGATCTGTGGTGGGTGATTGCTTACTCGGGGTCGTTGGCGCAGCCGTGGCAGGGCTTTCCGCCCATCAGGATGGTGATCGCGTCGATCAGGTTGCCCATGACGCTCGAGCTTCCAGGGGAGATGTAGGGGACCACCGGGCTGTTCGCGGAACCGGTGTAGGGGTTCCAGGATCCGGTGCCGGAGCCGGTCGTCGTGCCCGCGACGGCGGTCGGCGCCTCGGCGGGGGTGAGGGCGATCTCCGCGGAGGCGGGCGCGGCGACCGTGGTGAGGGCGGCGGCGAGGGCGAAGGCGGCGAATCCTGTTCGGGCCGTGAGGTTCTTCGAGTTCACGGGCCGACGATATGTGAAATGCGAGTGCGTTAAATCTGAATGCGTGCCCCCGATTTCTTGGTGGCACATCCTTGCCGGGCCCTGCCGGTACGGTGGGAAAGGCATAGCTCCGCGATTGCGGGAACAGTTGCCGCGGGGACTCCCGTGCGCCCGGATTGTGACGAACCGGTAGCCCGATACGAGGGTCGGCTCACGCTCGTGACCGGTCGTGAGGCAGGATGGATGGAGCTTTGTTGCCGTCCCGTGCAATTCGTCGGCCGGGATGGTCTTTTCATGTGCCTGCGCACGCTCGAACGTCTGGACAAGGAGACCGATGACGGACCCGGATACCGCCCCCGATCGCAAGGGCTATCGCCGAGTGCTCCTCAAGCTGGGTGGCGAGATGTTCGGCGGTGGCCGTGTCGGGCTGGACCCCGATGTGGTGCAGGCGGTCGCCGAGCAGATCGCGGAGGTCGTCGAGGACGGCGTCCAGGTGGCCGTGGTGATCGGCGGCGGCAACTTCTTCCGTGGCGCCGAGCTCGAGGAGCGCGGCATGGAGCGGGCCCGCTCGGACTACATGGGCATGCTCGGCACCGTCATGAATTCCCTTGCGCTGCAGGACTTCCTGCAGAAGCAGGGCATCGACACCCGGGTGCAGACCGCCATCACCATGGGTCAGGTCGCCGAACCGTACCTGCCGCTGCGCGCCAAGCGGCACCTGGAGAAGGGCCGCGTCGTGATCTTCGGTGCCGGTATGGGCATGCCCTACTTCTCCACCGACACCACCGCCGCGCAGCGCGCCCTGGAGATCGGCGCCGAAGTGGTGCTGATGGCCAAGGCCGTGGACGGCGTCTTCACCGCGGACCCGCGGGAGGACCCCGACGCCACCATGTTCACCCAGATCACCCACAAGGAAGCGTTGGAGCGGGGCCTCAAGGTCGCCGATGCCACCGCTTTCAGCCTGTGTATGGACAACCAGATGCCGATGCTGGTGTTCAATTTGTTGACCAAGGGAAATATCGCCCGCGCCGTCGCCGGTGAGAAGATCGGCACCCTGGTCCGGTCGTGACCGACGACAAGAACCATGACGCAGTGGAGGAAACGCCGTGATTGAAGAAGCGCTCTTCGACGCCGAGGAAAAGTTCGAGAAGGCCGTCTCGGTGGTGAAGGACGACCTGGCCTCGATCCGGACCGGTCGCGCGAATCCTGGTATGTTCGCGCGGATCGTCGTCGAGTACTACGGCTCGATGACGCCGATCACCCAGATCTCCTCGATCACCGTGCCCGAGCCGCGCATGGTGGTGATCAAGCCGTACGAGCAGGCGCAGATGCAGCCGATCGAGACCGCGATCCGCAATTCGGATCTCGGGGTGAACCCCACCAACAACGGTGACATCATCCGGGTCTCGATCCCGCAGCTCACCGAGGAGCGGCGCCGGGAAATGGTCAAGCTGGCCAAGTCCAAGGGCGAGGACGCGAAGATCTCGATCCGCAACGTCCGCCGGAAGGCCATGGAAGAGCTGGGTCGCATCCAGAAGGACGGCGAGGCGGGCGAGGACGAGGTCGGTCGCGCCGAGAAGGAACTCGACAAGACCACGCAGAAGTACGTCGCGCAGATCGACGAGCTGGTGAAGCACAAAGAAGGCGAACTGCTCGAGGTCTAGACGGCCGATCTTCGGCCGGGGGTAGGGAACGGACGACAAGTGAGCGACGGGACAATCGTGGCCGAAGAGACTGCTGCCACCGGCGAGCTGCCGGAGGAAGCCACCGCATCGCCGGCCGACCCGCCGGCCGCGGATTCGGCCGCGCCGGACAATGCGGGCGAGGCCGCCTCGGGCGGGAAGCCGAGCGCGCCCGCGTCGAAGGCGGGCCGCAACCTGCCCGCGGCGCTGGCGGTCGGATTCGGGCTGGGGTTGTCCCTGATCGCGATCCTGCTGTGGGCCCCCAAGGTGCTCGTCGGCGTGATAGCGGTCGCGGTCGCGGTGGCCACCTGGGAGGTGACCAAGCGGCTGCGTGAGGCCGACGTGCTGGTGCCCCGGATTCCGCTGTTGATCGGCGGGCAGGCGGTGGTGTGGCTGGCCTGGCCGGTCGGACCGCAAGGCGTGCTGGGCGCGTTCGGCGCGACGGCGCTCACCCTCATGGTGTGGCGGCTGTTCGACCACGGCCTGACGGCCACCCCGCGAAACTACTTGCGCGACACCGCGATCTCGGTGTTCACCCTCACCTGGATTCCGCTGCTGGCCTCGTTCGCGGTGCTGATGCTGTCCGAGGACAACGGCAACCTGCGGGTGCTGTCCTTCATGATCCTGGTGGTCTGCTCCGACGTGGGCGGTTACGTGGCGGGCGTGCTGTTCGGCAAGCACCCGATGGTGCCGCACATCAGCCCGAAGAAGTCCTGGGAGGGCTTCGGCGGTTCGCTGGTGTTCTGCGTGATCGGCGGTCTGCTGACGGTGACGCTGCTGCTACAGGCGAATTCGATGATCGGCGTGCTGCTGGGCGTCGGGCTGGTGCTGGTGGCGACCAGCGGCGACCTGATCGAATCGCAGGTGAAGCGGGAGCTGGGCATCAAGGACATGGGCACCCTGCTGCCCGGGCACGGCGGGATCATGGACCGGCTCGACTCGATGCTGCCGTCGGCTTTCGTGGCGTGGCTGGTGCTGACCGCCCTGCTCTGATCGATCGCGCGGCTACCGTCACCTGGTCCGGGCGGTGTGACGAGCGCATCGCACCCCGCGGCGCCGAACGCGTGTTTCGGATGGAACACTGGAAGGGTTATGACTACCCCGTTGCCCCTCGTTTTCGACGCCCCTCGTCGCGGCATGCCGCCGCGGCATCTCGCCGACCTCGATTCGCGGGAGCGCAAGGCGGTGGTCGAGGAGCTCGGCCTCCCCAAATTCCGCGCCGACCAGATCGCGCGCCAGTACTACGGCCGCCTGGTCGCCGACCCGGATCAGATGACCGATCTGCCCGAGGCGATGCGTTCCAAGGTCGCGGAGGCGCTGTTCCCGCAGCTGCTGACCGAGATCCGGCACATCGAATGCGATGACGGCACCACCCGCAAGTCGCTGTGGCGCGCCAATGACGGCACCCTGCTCGAGTCGGTGCTGATGCGCTACTCCGACCGCAACACCCTGTGCATCTCGTCGCAGGCTGGTTGCGGCATGGCGTGCCCGTTCTGCGCCACCGGTCAGGGCGGTCTGAACCGCAACCTGTCCACGGCCGAGATCGTCGACCAGGTCCGGGCCGCCGCGGCCGCCCTGCGTGACGGCGAGGTCGCGGGTGGACCAGGCCGCCTGTCCAACATCGTGTTCATGGGCATGGGCGAGCCGCTGGCCAACTACAAGCGCGTGGTGAACGCGGTCCGGCGCATCACGTCTCCGTCGCCGGAGGGCTTCGGCATCTCGCAGCGCTCGGTGACGGTTTCCACGGTCGGCCTGGCTCCCGCCATCCGCAAGCTGGCCGACGAGGACATGTCGGTGCGGCTGGCCGTCTCGCTGCACACCCCCGACGACGAGCTGCGAGACACCTTGGTGCCGGTCAACAATCGCTGGCCGGTCGCCGAAGTCCTCGATGCCGCACGCTATTACGCCGACAAGTCCGGCCGCCGCGTCTCCATCGAGTACGCCTTGATCCGCGACATCAACGATCAGGGCTGGCGCGCCGACATGCTCGGCAAGAAGCTGCACAAGGCGCTGGGCCCGCTGGTGCACGTCAACCTGATCCCGCTCAACCCGACACCCGGCAGCAAATGGGACGCGTCCCCGAAGCCGGTGCAGGACGAGTTCGTCCGCCGGGTCCAGGCGCAGGGCGTCACTTGCACGGTCCGCGACACTCGTGGCCAGGAGATCGCCGCCGCCTGCGGCCAGCTCGCCGCGGAAGGCTGACCCGGGCGCCGGTCTCGCTGGGGCCTTGGCCAAGTCGGCTATCCGGCATGACTTTTCGTGTACGGGCTGCTGCGGGTCACTCGCGACCGGCGATGGCGCCCCTACCATCTGGGCAACGCTGTTTACGTCCTGCCGATCTCGATGCTCTACGAGTTCGGGATGTGCGTCTATCATCTGGAGATCCCGAAAGTCGTGGCGGGCCGCAAGGATCCGCAGAAGCTCAGAGGGGCCCGCGACGAGATTCTCCGCAAGGCGAGTAAACAGCTCTTCAAGGACTATGTCGCCTTCCCCGCATTGTCGACGCGGAACTGGAAATCGACCGTCCGCGCCAACCTGACCGCCAATGTCGCGAAGAACATGTGGGAGCAGATCGTCACCTTCTGCGGCCATTTCCCCGACGGCGCCGAGAAATTCACTCGACGGGACCTGGCCACCGAGACCCGAGGGGAGTGGTATCTGCGGCCGTTCCTCGGCAGCGCGAACTTCCCGTCCGGTCCGGTCGGGAGAATCTTGACCGGGTCATTGGGATACCAGATCGAACACCATTTCCCGAGCTCGACGCCGACAGCGCACCCGAAATCACGTCGGAACCTGGTGGGCGAGCGGGCTTCCGCGGTCGTCGGAGCAAGAGTGTGGAACGCCACCGTCTCGATATTCCGGATTCCCTTCGCCGGGAAGGCTCTTGACCTAGCGTTTGCTTCATGTTGCAGCAACCGCTCGTAGGGCACGTGAACGAAGCCGATATCCCCTGGGTGTGGGCCGGTGATGTCGGCTTGCAGTTGCTGCGCGTCTCGCCGTCGGGGTTCGTGCTGCGCAATCGGTTCAAGGCCGGGTTCAGCCTGCCCACGCACAAGCACACCGGTGCGGTGAACGCGTACACCTTCTCCGGCGACTGGTTCTACGCCGAGCAGGGCATCCATTACACCGCCGGGACGTTCATCCACGAGCCCGCCGGGTCTGTGCACACCCTCACGGTCGCCGAGGACGCCGATGTCCTGTTCATCGTCGAGGGCGCGTTCATCGACCTCGACGCCGACGGTGCTGTGACCGGTGTCGTCGATTCGAAGACCATTCAGGACGCCTACTTCGCGCTCTGCGATGTCGCCGGTATCGCCCGCCCGACCGGAATTCTCGAATAGCGTTCCCACCAGCGGACTTGTTGCCCAAGGGTAGCTATGCGGCTGATTTCCTGTCGCCGGGCGTCCCGCGCTTCCTACACTGGGTTGAAGGTGGACGCTTGCCGGGCGTCCGATCGGCCGAGGAGCGCATGATGCCAATGTCGCAGCTCACGACCATCTCCTCCTTCGTCATCGTCATCGACGGCCTCCAGATCGCGTCCTTCGCGGAGCTGGGCGGCATCGTCTCGGAGATCGAACCGGTGTCCTACCTCGAAGGCGGTGGCGGCGGTCCGATCCAACTGCCCGGAAAGGTCAAGCCGCCCCAGGTCACCCTGTGCAGGGGCCGCACCGGCACCGCCGACCTGTGGGCCTGGCACCAGTCGGCGCGCAACGGCCAGATGGCCGTTGCCCGCCGCGACTGCACCTTGGCGATGTACGGCGATGAGGGCACCCCGGTCCCGGGCTACCTGCTCGAGCACGCGTGGCCGTCCAAGATCGAGGTCTCGGCCCTGCGGGACGGCCCCGGCGAAATGCTGTACAACAGCGTCACATTGGTTTGCGAGAACCTCCGGCACATGGCGGCCTGACCGGTCGCGGCGGAGGGCGGCGATCAACGGTCGCCGCCTGATCCGAGGATTTCGGCCGGCGCGCTCCGCATCGCCTCGGGGTGGGAGCCGCGAGATATCGGCTGAGAACCAGTAGCCTGACGGCAGGCCCGGCGATTGCCGAGCCGCTCGAGGCCTCTCTGCGGTCCTGTTCTCGAATCGCGATGCCGCCCGAAATTTCTCGGAGAGGCACATGTGGCAACGACCGCAGGCGAGACGAATGACCAGGATTTCGCAGACGGCGGGGTGGAGAGCGCCGACACCGACGCCGGGATCTGGGACGAGGACGAGTCCGCGGCCCTGCGCCGGGCGCGCAAGGAAGCCGGGCTCACCGCGAGTGGGGATTCGACGCGGGCGTATCTGAAGCAGATCGGCCGGGTTCCCCTGCTCTCGGCGGAGGAGGAGGTCGATCTGGCGGTCCGGATCGAGGTGGGGCTGTACGCGGCGGAGAAGCTGCGGATCGAATCCGAGGGGCCGTCCGGTCTCACCGCCGCGCGTCGCCGGGACCTGACCTGGATCGTGCGCGATGGCGTCCGCGCCAAGGATCATCTGCTCGAGGCGAATCTGCGCCTGGTGGTGTCGATTGCCAAGCGGTACACCGGGCGGGGCATGGCCTTTCTGGATCTGATCCAGGAGGGCAATCTGGGGCTCGTGCGTGCGGTCGAAAAGTTCGACTACAGCAAGGGATTCAAGTTCTCGACCTATGCCACGTGGTGGATTCGCCAGGCGATCAGCCGTGCCATGGCCGACCAGTCGCGCACCATCCGCATTCCCGTGCACATGGTGGAGATCATCAACAAGCTCGGGCGCAGGCAGCGTGAGTTGCTGCAGGAGCTGGGTCGCGAGGCCACGCCCGAGGAGCTCGGGCAGGAGTTGAACATCACCGCCGCGCGGGTGCTGGAGATTCAGCAGATGGCCCGGGAACCGATCTCGCTGGACCAGACGATCGGTGACGAGGGCAGCGGCCAGTTCGGCGACTTCATCGAGGACACCGAGGCCGTCGTCGCGGTGGAGGCGGTGGCGTTCACCCTGCTGCAGGAGCAGTTGCAGGCGGTGCTGGGCACGCTCAGCGAGCGCGAAGCCGGGATCGTGCGCCTGCGTTACGGACTGGGCGACGGGCAGCCCCGGACGCTCGACGATATCGGGAAGATCTACGGCGTCACGCGCGAGCGGATCCGGCAGATCGAGTCGAAGACGATGTCGAAGCTGCGGCATCCGTCGCGCTCACAGTTGCTGCAGGATTACCTCGAATAGTGCGGGCGGGTGGCCGGGCGGGTTGGCCGCCCGGCTTCGTATCCGGCGTCAGAGGGTCGCGATCATCCGCTGCGCGGTGGCGGCGTGACCGTACTGGTTCGGATGGAATTGCGCGCCTTCGCCATTGTCGACCGAGGTGCCGTTGACCCACCGGTCCGGGATGGCCTCGCAGACGTCGTGGCCGTCGTAGAGCTCGTAGGTGCTGAAGTAGGTGGTGCCGGGCTGGGAACGCAGCATGGTGTTGAGGCCGCCGATCACGCTGTCGCGGATCCAGTCGGCGTCCGCGGCCAGGACCGGCTGGCGGCCCGCGCACAGGGATGCGTTGTCCGGCAGGATCTTCGGGTAGCCGACCAGGACGATGCGGGCCTGCGGGGCCTGGGTGCGGATGGCGGCGAGCAGCTGGGCGAGCTTGGCGGCGGTCATCGAGAGACGGCCGGGCATCTCCGGGCCGTACTTGTTCTTGCAGCCCGCCACCAATTCGGCGACTGCTCCCGCGCTGCCGCTGGCGCTGCCCGTCGCGAGACTGCCTGTGCCGCTGCCTGTTCCGAGGGTGCCCGCGAGCACACAGTCCTTGACCAGCTGCCCGAAGCCGATATCGTTGCCGCCGACGCCCAGGGTGACCAGCGTGGTGTCGGCGGTGACCGCGGAGAGCTGAGTGCCGGCCACCGAGTCGATGGTCGCGCCCCCGCAGGTGACATCGGTGAGCGCATACCCGCGCTGGGCCGCGAACAGGTGCGCGTAGTTGCGGTCCGACCGGGAACAGCTCTTGTCGAGAATGGTCGAGATGCCCACCCCCGCCGCATACGAATCGCCGAGTGCCACGTACTTTCCGCTGTCGGCGGTGGCCGGGGTGATGCTGGTCAGGGAGGCTGCGGCGATCAGCGCAATTGCGGACAAGCAGTGTTTCAGTTTCAAGAGAGGGTCCTGGTGGCAGAGCGGGGAGGGGATCGCCGCCGACCCTAGAAGATGACCTACCACCCGGTAGGTCAGTTTGCGCGATCGTTATCCAGCAGAGTGGCGATGCGGTGGCGGTCGGCGGGGGTGGCGGGGAGTTGGACGACCATGAGGAGGTCGGGGTTGTCGACCGGGCGGAGTTGGTAGACGTCGAGGTCGAGGCGGCCTGCGGTGGGGTGATCGAGGGTGATGGTGGCGGGGCGGAAGTCCTGGACGGGGTATTCCTGCCACCAGGTGCGGAATTCGGGGCTGGCTGCGGTGAGGTCGGCGATGAGGGCGGTGAGGCGGGGATTGTCGGGGGTGCGGCCGGCTACGGCGCGGAATTGGCCGAGAATGGCTCGGGCGGCGCGTTCCCAGCGGGGCATCATGGCGCGGGTGCGGTCGTCGGTGAACATCCACCACAACAGATTTCGGCGGTCGGCGGGGAGCTCGGCGGGGTCGATGCGAACGCGGGCGAAGGCGGCGTTCCAGACGACGAAGTCGAAGCGGGCGTCGTGGACGACGGCCAGGTCGGGCATCAGGGCATCGACCAGGCGTTGTAGTCGGCCGTCGTCGATATCCTTGTGCTCCACGGGATCCGCGAGGCCCGCCAGGGTGCGCAGATGGCGGTGCTCGGCGGGGGACAGGAGCAGGGCGCGGGCCAGGGCGTCGACCACCTGAGGGCTGGCCGCGATCTTGCGGGCCTGTTCGAGCCAGGTGTACCAGGTCAGGCTGACGCCGGCGAGCTCGGCGACCTCCTCGCGCCGCAGCCCGGGGGTGCGGCGGCGACCCGGCTCCAGATCGTCGACCAGGCCGACGTCCTTGGGCGTGAGCCGGGCCCGGTGCGCTTTGAGGAACGAGGCCAGTTCGGAACGGTGATTGTCGGGCATCGCATCCCCTTGTGGCTAGCGGTATCGGTACCAGGACCAGGTGTCGGCGCGTCCTTACCGTCAGAGGCATCAGGTGATCGACACGGATCGCCGCGCACGGGGAGAACGACATGACGAACGACAAGGGACCGGTTCTGGTCATCGGCGCGACCGGACAGCAGGGCCGGGCGACCACCCGGCAGCTGCTCGAACGCGGCTGGGAAGTACACACTTTCGTGCGCAACCTGGAGTCGCCCGCCGCGACCGCGCTGCGCGCCGAGGGCGCGAACCTGATCCAGGGCGACCTCGACGACACCGATTCGATCCGGGCCGCCATGGAAGGCGCGTACGGCGTGTTCATGATGCTGACCATGATGGAAGGCGTCCACATCACCACGGAAGGCATTGCGGCCGAACAGCGCCGGGGCCGGACGGTCGCGGAGCTGGCGAAGGAGCTGGGCATCGAGCACTTCGTCTACAGCTCCCTGCGGGGCGCGGGCCAGAACACCGGCGTGGAGTACTACGCGGCGAAGACGGCCATCGAGGGGTACATTCGCGAACTCGAACTGCCCGCCACCATCCTGCGGCCCACCTTCTTCATGGACAACCTCAACGGCTTCAACCGGCCGGTGCTCGACGAGAACGGCGTGCTGCAGATCGATCTCGCGGTGCGCGGCGACATTCCGGTATCGCTGATCGCGACGCGCGACATCGGCGCCTTCGCCGCGATCGCCTTCGACCGGCCTCGGGAGTTCCTCGGCCGCACGGTGCCGCTGGCCGGGGACTACCTGACCCCGCCGCGGATCGCGGAGATCATCGGAGCGCACGCCGGACTGCCCGCGCGCAGCAATGTGGTGCCACTGGAACAGGTCCGGGCGTTCGACCCGCACGTCGGGCAGATGTTCACGCACTTCAACGAGAGCCCGGACGGGCCGCTGGACCTGGCGGCGCTGCGCGCCGAACACCCTGGCCTGCTGGATCTGCCGGCGTGGTTGCGCTCGATCGATTGGAAGCCGTGACGCCACGGGATCACTCGGCCGGAGCGGTCGGCGGGTGGGCGAATCCGGCCCGCGTGGGTGGCCGTTCGCGCGGTAGCGACCCGGGGCGGCGCGAAGCAACTGCTTCGTGCCGCCCGTTCGGCGTGTGCGTGCAGTCGCTCGTGGTGCTTGGTCGTGGCGCACGCCTGACCTCCCTGCCGGCGATTCGATGGCCCGACTCCAGCCGGATCTGCTTGGGCGGCACCGTGACTGGGCCGGTGCCCGGCGGCGCGCACTCGTCGTGTGCCGGGGCGATCGATCGCGGGGTGCGAAGTTTTCGAACGGCCGCGGTGTGCCGCGCCGCGGGGCCAGCCTTGACGTATGAGCACACAACGAAGCCGAATGGACTCGGCGGCACAACCGTTGAAGCGGGCGGCAGCGGCGGCCCGGCTGGAAATCGCGGTGGCGGATCTTCCGGAGCTCGGCGCCGGCTGGACGGTCGGGGAGGTGTGGCGGCTGCGACGGGAACGGCCCGATTGGCTGATCGAGGCGCGGCGGCGGTTTCCCGGGCGCGGACCTCGGGGGCGGGTCCGGGCGCGCGCCGGTTCGAATGGCCCCGCCGGCGGGCGGTGATCGGCTTATGCTCGGGTTTACTGGCACGTTCTGGGTATCGAGGTCGCCGTGGCGCATGTCGATCCGTTCTCAACGCGCCGCGATACCACCCTCGGGTACGCGGCGGAGCTGGAGGCTGCCGGATTCGGGGAGGCGGTCGAGGTCGGGCGCGGCGGATTCGGCGTGGTCTACCGATGTTTCCAGCCGTCACTGGGGCGGACGGTGGCGATCAAGGTGCTGACCGCGGACCTGGAATCCGATGGTTTGGAGCGGTTCGTCCGCGAGCAGCTCGCCATGGGCACGTTGTCGGGGCATCCGAACATCGTGCCCGTGTTCGAGGTGGGGTCCACCGAGACCGGGCGGCCCTACATCGTGATGCCGTATCACTCGCACGGGTCCCTGGACGCGCGCATTCAGCAGCGCGGCCCGGTGGACTGGCCCGAGGTGCTGCACTTCGGAGTGCGGCTGTCCGGGGCGCTGGAGACCGCGCACCGGCGCGGGCTGCTGCATCGCGACGTGAAGCCGGGAAACATCCTGCTCACCGAGTACGGGGAACCGCAGCTGGCCGATTTCGGCATCGCGCGGGTGCCCGGCGGGTTCGAGACCGCGGCGGGCATGGTCACCGGATCGCCCGCCTACACCGCGCCCGAGGTGCTGCAGGGCCAGGCCCCGGACGCGACCGCCGACATCTACGGACTGGCGGCCACCCTGTTCTGCGCGGCCACCGGGCACGCGGTGTTCGAACGGCGCAGCGGGGAGCAGCTGGTCGCACAATTCGTGCGGATTACCAAGCGTCCGCTGCCGGACCTCACCGTTGCGGGCCTGCCCGCCGACCTGACCGGCATCATCGAGACCGCGATGGCGCGAGAACGCTCGCAACGCCCGGCCTCGGCCGTCGAATTCGGCACGGCGCTGCGGGAGCTTCAGCAATCGCACGGGCTGCCGGTCGACGACCTGCCGATCCCGGTGCCCGCCGAGGAGTCCGAGCCGGGGAACGCGCCGCCCACGCCGAGCCCGGCCGCGCCGACCCTGGGCGGCCGCCGCCGCGCCCGCGATACGGCGGCCACGCCGCCGGTCCCCGCCACCCGCCTACGCCCACCCACCATCACCCGCGCCCTGGTGGAACGGCCCCGCCTTCTCGACGCGCTGGGTGCGGGCAGTGACCGTCGGCTCGCGGTGATCCACGGCCCCACCGGCTTCGGCAAGACCACCCTGGCCGCGCAGTGGAGTGCGGTGCTCGCGGCGTCGGGCGCCTCGGTGGCCTGGTTGACCGTCGACAGTGACGACGACAATGTGGTGTGGTTCCTCTCGCACCTGATCGAGGCCGTGCGCGCGGTCCGGCCCGCCCTCGCGCGCGAACTCGGCAAGCTGCTCGAGGAACACGGTGACGAGGCCACGCGGTTCGTGCTCACCTCGCTCATCAACGACATCGACCAACGCGGTGAGCCGGTGACCGTCGTCATCGACGACTGGCAGCGGGTAACCGACCCGAAAACCCAGGCCGCGCTGCGGTTCTTGATCGAGGGCGCCAGCCCGGCGCTGCGCATCGTGGTGACCAGCCGCTTCCAGACCGGCCTGCCCATGAGCTCCATGCGGGTGCGCGACGACCTGGTGGAAATCGACACCGCCGCACTGCGATTCACCCTCGACGAGGCATATCAGCTGCTGGTCGGGCTGGGCGGGCTGGACCTGGATCGCGGCGATGTCGAGGACCTCACCGAATCCACCGGCGGCTGGGCGGCGGCCCTGCAGCTGGCCGCGCTGTCGCTGCGCGGCAGTGACGATCCCGGACAGCTCATCGGCCGTCTCACCGGCCGCCACCACGCCATCGGGGAATTCCTCGCGGAGAACGTGCTGGAAACCCTCGAACCCGGGGTGCTCGACTTCATGGTCGCCACCTCGATCACCGAAAGAACCTGCGGCGAACTGGCTTCCGCGCTCACCGGCGTCACGGACGCACAGGCCCTGCTGGAACACATCGAGCAGCAGGATCTGTTCCTGCGCCGCGTCGACGGCGGCCAATGGTTCCAATACCACCAGCTGTTCCAGGACTTCCTGCGCCAGCGCCTCGAATACGACCGGCCCGAGCGGATCGACGAGCTGCACCGCGCCGCCTCGCGCTGGTTCGCCGACCACCGGCACGTGAGCGAGGCGGTCGACCACGCCCTGCTGGCCGGTGACGAGCAGAGCGCCGTCGACATCGTGGAGCGCGACGGCATGTCCTTGCTGGAGTACGGCCAGATGGCCAGCCTCATCGTCCTGGTCAACAAGCTGCCCCCGGCGGTCATCGAAACCCATCCGCGGCTGCAACTGGATCTGGCCTGGGCCAATATCCTGCTGCACCGGGCCTCGCAGGCCGAGCGCGCGCTGTTCCTGGCCGAATGCACCCTGGACAGTGGCGAGTTCGATGCGCGGACCTCGGCCCGGCTGCACGCGGAGGCGGGCGTGGTGCACGCCGTTGTGACCGTGCGCGCCGACGTGCTCAACGGCGTGGAGGATTGGCTCGCACCGTGTTTCGGCATGGCCGACGAGCTCTCGCCGTACGTGGTGGCCGTCGGGGCCAATTGCGCCAGCTTCGCCGCGGGCTACCGCTACGACTTCGACGAGGCGGTCCGCCTGCAGGAATGGTCCGCGCCCTACATGCGCCGGAACAAGGGCTGCTACAACAATATTCACGGATTGTGCTTCCTGGGCCTGGCCGCCGGCCTGCAATTGGACCTCCCGCGCGCCGAGCGGTACTTCCGCAAGGCACTGAAGATCGCGAAGCAGTTCGCGGGCAGCCACTCCTACGGTGCGCGGCTGGCCGGGTCGCTGCTGGGGGCACTGCTCTACGAACGCGGTGAGGTCGCCGAAGCCGAACGGCTGCTCGACGAGGGCTACAAGCTCGGCGCCGACGCGGGAGTGGTCGATTTCAAACTCGCCCGCTACGTGGTGGGTGCGCGGGTGAAGGCGCTGCGTGGTGACCGCGGCGCCGCCATCCGCCGCCTGAACGAGGGTGCGCGCGTGGCCGAGTCGATGTCGCTGCCCCGCCTGCGCGCCGAGATCGAGCACGAGCGCGTCCGTCAGGGTCTGCCGCCGCACCCGGATTTCGGCCCGTTCCCGGGGGCGGATCATGCCGCCCGCCGCCAGCCCACCGACCCCATCGACGAATTCACCGTTCTCTATGAGGAATTCACCGCGATCCGGCTGCTGCTGGCCGAATCCACCACCGAATCCCGGGAACTGGCCCGCGCCTGGGCGCAGGAATGGGTCGACGAGCTCGAAGTCGCCCGCCGCCCCCGCGATCTACTCGAGGCCCGCCGCCTGCTCGTCGCCTGCCTGGCCGCGACCGGCCGCACCACCGCGGCCGAATCGCTGCTGGCCACCATCACCGCCCAATGCGCCGAACTCGGCGCGCTCCGCTTCCTCCTCGACGGCGGCCCCCACGTCGTGGCCACCCTCGACGAGCTATCCGCCGACCAGGCCGACGGAAACTGGGACCAGGCCTGGCCCGAAGTCCCGCCCGCCTTCCTCCGCGCCCTCGCCGAAGCCGACGCTGCCCAGCCCTTTTGATGCGCGTTGATGCGGGAACGATCATCGGGTGAGGCGAGCGGCGGAGTTGCCTCGCGTGGGCTGTAGAGGATCTCGTCGCCGTCGCGCAGATCCGCCAGCCCCCGCGACAGGCCCCGTTCCGATCTGGCGTGATGGCTCGAGGGGCCGTCGGGTGCGGTGACTTGCGGGCCCACGAAAGCGATCAGCCGCGGGCCCACCAGTGCGATGAGTCGCGGGCATCGGAGAGTGGTGAGGAGGTCGAGCGTGATGCGCCGCAGCGCCCGGGTGTGACCGGCCCCGCGGTCACTAATGGGACAAACCGGTCATCTGGTGTGACTAGAGTGAACGCGCTGGAAATGGTGCTAGGCAGGGAATGACGGGTGTGACTGAACCTCTACGTGAGGCGCATGAGCGGGCCAGTTGGGCGGAGTTGTTCTTCGACCTGGTGTTGGTGTTCGCGGTGACGCAGGCCGCGCATGTGGCGGTGGCCGGGGAGAGCTGGGGAGCCGTCGGGCAGACGGTGTTGCTGCTGGCGATCATGTGGTGGTCGTGGGTGGGGACGACGCTGTCGGTGCACGGGGTCGAGGACTCGAATCGGCAGCGGATCTTCCTGTTCGCGTGTGGGCTGTGCATGTTCGTGATCGCCATCGCCGCGCCGCACGCGTTCATCGGTCGCGCGCTGCCGCTGATCCTGGCGGTGGCGCATCTGGTGCTTCGGCTGCTGCTGTGGGCCGAGATGCGGCGCAAGCGGGCGTTCTCGCAGGCGGGCGTGTTCGGCAGCTGGGTCAATCCGTTCACGATCACTCTGGTCGCGGCGGCGCTGCTGGTGATCGCGGCGCTGGTTCCGGAGGGCGGGGCGCGCAACGTGCTCTGGATCGTCGCGGTGCTGCTGGCCTTCGGCGGCCCGGCGCTGCTGGCGCGGCGGATGGAGTCGGTGCAGTTCGGCGCGACGCATCTGCCGGAGCGGTTCGCCACCTTCGTCATCATCGCGCTCGGTGAGACGGTCGCATCGGTGGGTTCGGAAGCGGCGGAAGCGCATCTGGGCGTGATGTCGTGGATCGCGGTGGTGCTGATCTTCGTGCTCGGCTGCGGCCTGTGGTGGCTGTACTTCGCGTACGGGTTCTCCGCGGTCGAACATTCGTTGCGCACCAACCAGGTTCGCGGCACCGTGGTGCGGGATGTGCTCAGCTACGGCCACATTCTGCTGGTGATCGGCCTGGTCGGGGTGGCGGTGGGCGCGCGCAGCATGGTCGAGCATCCGACCGAAACCGCGCACGGCGTCAACGCGTTCCTGCTGCCGATCGGCGCGACCCTGTACGTGTCGACCTTCCTGTTCACCCGCTGGCGCATGTTCGGCGCGGCCACCCTGGGCCGGTTCATCGCCGCGCTGGTGCTGGCGGCGCTGGCCCTCGCCTCGACGCTGCTGCCGGAGATCGTGACGCTGGCCGCGGTGACCGCGGTCCTGGTCGGCCTGAATGCCTGGGAGTACTGGGTGGTTTCGACCGGACGGCCCCTGCTGTTGATGACCCGCACGCGGGCGAACTGACCCTCAGCCCTCGACCTCGGCCAACCGGCGGCGCAGATAGTCGCGCTCGGCGTCATTGGCGGTGAGGTCGAGGGCTGCCCGGTATTCGATTGCCGCGCGATCGTCGCGGCCCAGCCGCCGCAGCAGATCGGCCCGCGTCGCGGTGACCTGCCGGGCCACCTCCGACCCGGCCGGGGCCGCCACCGTGTCGAGCAGCTCCAAGCCCGCCTCGGGCCCGGAGCGCATGGCCACCGCGATGGCCCGATTCACGGCCACCGTGGGGGAGGGGATCCGGGCCCACACCATGTCGTACAGTTCGGCGATCCGCGCCCAATCCGTCTGCTCCGGACCCGCGGCGGTGACATGGCAGGCGACGATCATGGCCTGTAACCGATACGGCCCCAGCCGATCCCGGGGCGCGGTGCGCCGCAACTCGGCCAGCCCCGCCGCGATCAACTCCCGATCCCACCGCCTCCGATCCTGCTCCTCGAGCGGCACCAGCACCCCGTTCAGAGTCCGGGTCGCGGCCCGCGACTGCTGGAGCAGGACAAGCGCGTTCAGCCCGCCCGCCTCGGGATCATCGGGCATCAACTCGACCACCAGCGCGGCCAACCGGCGCGCCTCCGCCGCCAGATCGGGCCGTTGCAGATCCGGCCCCGCCCCGGCCAGATACCCCTCGTTGAACAGCAGATAGATCACCCCGAGCACGGCATTGGTGCGCTCGGGCAGCAGATGCGCGGGCGGCACCCGATACGGGATGCCCGCGTCGCGGATCTTCTGCTTGGCCCGCACCAGCCGCTTGGCCATGGTCGGCTCGGGAACGCCGAACGCGCGGGCGATCTCGCCGGTGGTCAGCCCGGTCAGCGTGCGCAATGCCAGTGCCACCTGCGCCTCGAACGCCAGCGCCGGATGGCAGCAGGTGAAGATCAGCCGCAGCCGATCGTCGGGAATGCCGGTGCCGGACACGGCCTCTCCCGCATCGGGGATCGCGGCGCGGGCCAGTTCCCGCAGTTTCCCGGCCCCGACGCGTTCGCGGCGCAGCCGGTCGACGGCGCGGCGGCGGGCCGCGGTCAGCAGCCACGCCCCGGGCCGCTCGGGCACGCCGTCGCGCGGCCAGGTGCGCCAGGCCAGCGCGAACGCCTCCTGCGCGCACTCCTCGGCCAGGTCCCAGTCGCCGAGCCCGCCGATCAGGGTGGCGATCAGGCGCGCCCATTCGGTGCGGAAGGCGGCCGTGATCGCGGCGTCGACCTCGGTCACAGCGTCAGCACCGGCCGGATCTCGATCTGCCCGAACCGGCTGGCGGGATGCCGGGCCGCGACCTCGATGGCCGCGTCCAGATCCGCCACCTCGATGAGCGCGAACCCGCCGATCTGATCCTTCGCCTCCATGAACGGCCCGTCGGTGAGCAGCACCTCGTCCCCGCGCACCCGGACCGTGGTGGCGGTGTGGCTGGGATGCAGGCCCTCGTGGGCGGTGAGCACGCCGCGGGCGAGCAGGTCGTCGAGCCAGTCCCGGAACTCGCTCATCCCGTCGTCGGTGCGGTGCTCGTCGACCCGGTTCTCGTCGGCGCTGATCAGCAAGAGGTATCGCATGGTCGTCTCCTTTCACCCGCACGACGAACGGGACGGACGCGGATGGACATCACTATGCCGAGCGCCGCTGTCCATTGCCGGGATTCCCGTTCGTCGATCCGGTATCGAGTCCACCCACAGACCGGAGACGACCATGCCCACCGTGACGTCCACCGACGGCACCACCATCGCCTATCACCGCGCCGGCGCGGGTCCGGCCATCGTGTTCCTGCCCGGCGCCTTCAATGACAGCGGCACCTGCGCGGCCTTGGCCGAACAGCTCGCCGACCGCTACACCGTGGTCCGCCCGGACCGGCGCGGCCGTGGCGACAGCACCGACGCCCTCGCCCCCGCCGACGCCGGCCGCTACGACGTGCGCCGCGAGATCGAGGACCTGGACGCGGTCATCGCCGATATCGGCGGCAGCGCAGCGGTTTTCGGCTTCTCCTCCGGCGGCATCCTGGCCCTGCGCGCCGCCGCGGCGGGCTCGCGCATCACCCGACTGGCCCTCTACGAACCGCCGTTCGCGCTGGGCGGCCTCGCCGATCACACGCCGCAGCGGTTGCCCGAACGACTGGCCGACCTGATCGCCCGCGGCGAGCGCGGAGCCGCCGTGGAATTGATGCAGCTCGAGGGCATCGGCCTGCCTCCGGCCGTGGTCGAGCAGGTCAAGCGGTCACCGATCCGGCCGCACCTCGAGGCGATCGCCCAGACGGTGGTCTACGACGCCGCCATCTGCCGCCCGCCGAACGTGCCCACCGATGAGATGGCCCGCCTCGATATCGAAACCGTGGTGATCAGCAGCCCCGAATCCTGGCCGGGTGTCCGTTCCGCCGCCGAGGCCCTGCCCGCCCGCCTCGCCCGCGCCCACTACGCGGAGGTGCCCGGCGGCGCGGACCACGGCATCCCGGCCGAGGCCACCGCGAAGGTGCTCGACGCGTTCCTCGGTGCGGACGTGACCCGCTGAGCCGGACCGGAATCGACGCCGAGCCACCCGAAAACCGTTGCGCCCGCCCGGATCGTGCGACCGGCCCCGCGGGTGACCGGCGCCGTCGGTACCGTGACGGACATGAATTCGCTGATGCACCGGATCCTGGATATCGCGCCGGTCTGGGTGTACCTCGTCGTCGCGCTGCTGGTGTTCGCCGAGGACGCGATCTTTGTCGGCTTCGTCATTCCCGGCGAGACGGCCGCGGTGCTCGGCGGCGTCGCCGCCAGCCAGGGCCACGTGCAGTTGTGGCCGATGATCGTGCTCGTGATCGCGGCCGCGATCATCGGCGACAGCGTCGGTTACGAGGTCGGCAAGCGGGTGGGCCCGAAACTGTTGCAGGCCAGGATGCTGGATCGCCATCGCGGCCGCCTCGACAGCGCCCAGGACTACCTGGCCCGCCGCGGCGGCTGGGCGGTGTTCCTGGGCCGGTTCACCGCCTTCTTCCGGGCCATGATGCCGGCGCTGGCGGGCACCTCCCGCATGCCGTACCGCCGCTTCCTGATCTTCAACGCGGTCGGCGGAATCGTGTGGGGCGCAATCTTCGTGGTGCTCGGCTTCGTCGCGGGACAGTCCTACGAGGCGGTGGCCAAGACGGTCGGCCGGGATCTGGCCCTGGGCGCGGCCGCGATCGTGGTGGTCGCCTTGATCGTGTGGAAGCTGCGGGAACGCCGCCGCGAGCGCTCGTTCGAGGCTGACTACGAGGTGTCCCATGCAGGCCCGATGACCCCTGAGACCGACTGATTCCCAGCGATCTCCCAGGGAACGCCGCGAACGCAGCGCGCATACTGGGGCCGTGGTTCGGATCGACGCACCGCTGCAACTCGGCGGACTGGTGAGCGCCTGGCGGTGGGACGCCTCGACGGCGCTGGTCGTCGCGCTGCTGGGCCTCGCCTACGCGTCCTGCTTCGTGCTGGGCCGCCGTCGCGGGGAACAGCTTCCCGTGATCCGGGCCGCGTACTTCGGCGTCGCCGGGCTGGGCGTGTGGCTGTACACCGGCCTCGGTATGCCCGGGGTGTATTCGGACACCTTGTTCTGGGTGCGCGCGCTGCAGGTGCTGTTGCTGCTGTACGTGGTGCCGTTCGCGCTCGCGGCCGGAGCGCCGTTCACCGTGTTGCGCGCGGCGCTCGGCGACGCGGGGCGGAAACGCCTGGACGCCATGCTCTCCGGCGACGTGGCCCGGGTGCTCACCCATCCGGCCACCGCGTCGATGCTGATCCTGCTGCTGCCGTGGGCGCTGTTCCTCTCGCCCTGGTACGAGGCGGTGCTGCGGCACGGCGCGGTCGACGCCGTCACGCGAATCCTGGTGGTGGCCATCGGGTTTCTGTACTTCTACTCCCGCTTGCAGATCGATCCGGTGCCACGGCATTTCACGCAGGGGCTGTCGCTGCTCATCACGGTCGGCGAATCGCTCGCCGACGGCATCCTGGGCATCGTGCTGTGGCTCGGCCCGCTCGTCGCCGCCGGGTACTACGGTTCGCTCGGCCGCACCTGGGGACCGGATGTCCGCCTGGATCAGACGATCGGCGCGGGCATCCTGTGGCTGCTCGGGGATCTGCTCGGCCTGATCTACTCCCTGGTCGTGATGCGGCGTTTCGCCGACGACGAGAAGCGGGAGGCGGGTGCGCTGGACGCCGAACTCGATGCCGTCGAGGCCGAGGAGCCGGTCTCCACGGGACTGTGGTGGGAGCACGATCCGCAGTTGCGGGAACGCTTCCGCCGCTGATCGGCGGGCTCCAATAGTGGCCTGTGTCACCGGTTCTGGCACTGAGTGATGTTCGCTATCAAAGGAACATTTGTGGCTATTTCTCAGTAGCTTCTTATTGGACGCTCGATCAGGGTAGCTCGAACTGCGTCCCTTCCGATCTTCCGGGCCAACCCGGTGGAAGCCCGCCCGTATGAAAGCCAGAAGTCATGCAGTTCAGCAAACTCGCCGCCACCTCGGCGCTGGTCATCTCGGCCCTCGGCATCACCGCCGGTGTCGTCCACGCCGACCCCGCCCCGGCCCCCGTTCCGGTCCTGCCCTCGCTGATCGACGGCGTGAACCAGGGCATCGACCAGGTGGCCCCCGCCATCCACTGGAATGCCCGCATCGAGGGCAACGCCATCGTCGTCGATACCGACAAGGGTTCGATGACCACCGACAACGGCCGGCTTCAGGTGCGCGACGACAATGGCATCGTCGTCGCCGCGGTCCCGCTGTCGTTCACCGTCGAGGATCTCGACTACCCGATCCAGGCCAGTGTCGAGGGTTTGCGCGCCACCCTGACCCCGAATACCGATCGGGCCGCCGCGCGCCCGACCAGCCTGCCGCTGCACGAGGTCACCAGCGACCACCAGGCCAGCTTCGATGACGCCATCTCGGCTGCGGCCACCCAGTTCGGCCTGGCCACCGCCATCGGCACCCTGGTCGGCACCGTCATCGGCGGCACCCTCGGCTTCCTGGTCGGCGGCCTCGCGGGCGGCGGCGTGCTGTCCATCCCCGGCGCCCTCGCGGGCGCCGCGACCGGTATCACCCTGGGCGGGGCGGCCGGCCTGGTGCTGGTCGGCGTGCCCGCGGCGATCATCGTCGGCATCATCTTCCTCAACCGCATCAACAACCCGGCCGAGCAGTAGCCGGTAGTTCGCGCACCGCGGCCCGCGGCCATGCCCCACGGTGGGGTGTGACGCGGGTCGCTTCACGTTCTGAGAAGTTGCTCAGATCACCGAACACATGATCGGCAAACACCGTCTTTACGCAAAACATACGTTCAGGACCGTTTTCGCCACGATTTAGCAACAAATAGGCAACATTTGCTGACTTATCTTGTCTCGGGTGCTCGATGAGGACCTCGCTCCCGTGAGGGAAGCGCCCAGTCAAGAAAGCGACGAAAAGTAATGCGTTTCAAGAAGTTTGCTGCCACCTCGGCTCTCGCCATCGCGGCCGTCGGCATCTCCGCCGGTACCGCCAATGCCGCCCCGGCCGCCGCCCCCGAGGGCATCCACTGGGATACCAAGATCGAGGGTGCTTCCGTCGTTCTGAAGACTGACGCGGGCTCGCTGACCACCGAGAACGGTCAGTTCCAGGTGCGCGCCGCCGACGGCGCGGTCGTCACCCAGTTCCCGCTGAGCTACGTGACCGGCGATGTGGCCCACCCGGTCGCCGCCCAGATCGACGGCAATACCGCGACCCTCACCCCGAACCTGGACCCGGCTGCCGCCTTCCCCGCCCCGGCGCTGCCCGCTCCCGCCCTGCACAGCGTCGCCAGCCAGGCTGATCAGGACGCCGCCATGTCGGCCGCGGTCAACCAGTTCGGTCTGTCCACCTCCATGGGCACTCTGCTCGGCACCGTCATCGGTGGTGTCGCGGGTTGCGCCATCGGCGCCGCGGGCGGTGCGATCGCCGGTGTCGTGATCATGTCCGTGCCGACCGGTATCGCGGGCTGTGTCGCGGGTGCGGCCATCGGCATCCCGCTGGGCGCCGCGTCGGGTCTGGTGCTGACCGGTGTGCCCGCGGCCATCGCGGTCGGCATCGGCCTCTACAACCGCATGACCGCTCCGGACTCCGCCCCGGCGAACTGAGGCGGTAGCTCCGCCGGTCGCGACCACAGGCCGGCGGGCGAAAACAATTCGGTCCGGATCGCGTGCAGGGCGATCCGGACCGAATGTCGTTGTGGGGCTACGCGACTAGCGCGGGCGACGCGACAGGATGGAGTCGCGGATCAGGATGACCGCCAGGCCCGCCGCGAACAGCACGAGCGAGATGTAGCCGATATTGCCGGTACCCGACGAGCTGCCCTGCTGGTTCTCGAACAGCATGGTCAGCAGGATCACGACGACGACCCAGCCGGCGATGCGGAAGGTCCGGCGGGACTCGCCGCTCCAGCCCCACGCTGCGGACGGAACCTCGGCGGTGTCGACCTTGGTGACGACCTCAGAGGGGTGCGCGGGTTCCAGTTCCGTGGCGGCCACTGTGGCTCCTTTACGGCTCGAATCGATTGCTGGCCAATATCGTGACATACGACCCAGCGTCGTAGCGACCAGGGGGCGGGGGACAATAAGTGCGTGTCCGACGTTGTGAGAGTTCTGCTGCTGGGCAGCACCGGTTCGATTGGTACGCAGGCACTGGAGGTGATCGCCGCCAATCCCGACCGCTTCGAAGTGGTGGGGCTCGCGGCCCGCGGGGGTAACACCGAACTGCTGGCGAGCCAGATCGCGGCCACCGGCACCACCAATGTGGCGGTCGCCGACGCGGCCGCGGCCGCGGAACTCGGTGTGGCGCTGGCCGGTCCGGACGCCGCGACCGAGCTGGTGCGCCGCACCGACGCGGACGTGGTGCTCAACGCGCTGGTCGGCTCGCTCGGGCTGGAACCCACCCTGGCCACCCTGGAGTCGGGGCGGCGGCTCGCCCTGGCCAACAAGGAGTCCCTGGTGGCGGGCGGCTCGCTGGTGACGAGGGCGGCCACGCCGGGGCAGATCGTGCCGGTGGACTCCGAACATTCGGCGCTGGCCCAGTGCCTGCGCGGCGGGCGCGCCGACGAGGTGTCCAAGCTGGTGCTCACCGCCTCGGGCGGGCCGTTCCGGGGCTGGACCACCGAGATGCTGGAGTCGGTGAATCCGTCCGAGGCCAAGACCCATCCGACCTGGTCCATGGGTCCGATGAATACGCTCAATTCGGCGTCGCTGGTGAACAAGGGCCTCGAGCTGATCGAGACGCACCTGCTGTTCGGCATCGGCTACGACGACATCGACGTCACCGTGCACCCGCAGTCGATCGTGCACTCGATGGTCACCTTCAAGGACGGCTCGACCCTGGCCCAGGCCAGCCCGCCCGATATGAAGCTGCCCATCGCGCTGGCCCTGGGCTGGCCGGACCGGGTGCCGGGCGCGGCCGCCGCCTGCGACTTCTCCACCGCCTCGACCTGGACCTTCGAGCCCGTCGACAACGAGGTGTTCCCGGCCGTCGAGCTGGCCCGCAGCGCCGGTAAGGCCGGTGGCTGCGTGACCGCGGTCTACAACGCCGCCAACGAGATCGCGGTGCAGGCATTCCTGGACGGTCTCATCCGATTCCCCGACATCGTGCGAACCGTTGCGCGCGTCGTGGAGTCCGCCGACCGCTGGGCCGCCGAACCCGGTAGCTTGGACGAGGTGCTCGCGGCCGATACGTGGGCGCGTGACACCGCTCGCACGATCGTGCGCGGCTGACTCCAGGAGAGGGCTCGTAACCGGATGGTCTACGCGATCGGCTTCGCACTGTTCGCCCTCGGGATCACGGCCTCGGTCGCCCTGCACGAATGCGGTCACATGTGGACCGCGCAGGCCACCGGGATGAAGGTGCGCCGTTACTTCATCGGTTTCGGGCCCAAGATCTTCTCGTGGCGGCGCGGCGAGACCGAATACGGTCTCAAGGCGTTGCCGCTGGGCGGCTTCTGCGATATCGCGGGCATGACCGCCCTCGACGAGCTCGAGCCCGAGGACCTGGACCGGGCCATGTACCGGCAGGCCACCTGGAAGCGCCTGCTGGTCATGTCCGGCGGCATCCTGATGAACTTCCTGATCGGCTACATCCTCATCGTGATCCTGGCCGTCGGGTGGGGCCTGCCCCGCTTCGATCAGCCGGCGGAAACCCAGCTCGGCAAGCTCGGCTGCGTCTCCGACATGACCGCCGATCAGAAGCTGATCGACTGCACCGGCACCGGCCCCGCCCAGTCGGCAGGACTCCGGCAGGGCGACAAGGTCACCAAGGTCAACGACGTCCCGATCACGACGTGGAAGGAATTCCGCGCCGAGACCGAGAAGCAGACCGGCCCCTTCACCTACACCTTCGAACGCGACGGCAAGACCATGACCGCCCCGGTCACCCCCAAGATGGCGGTCGTCTACCCGGAGAAGAACGGCGCCCCCAAGACGGTCGCCAAGGTCGGCGTCGGCCAGGACTTCTACGGCCCGGTCCAGTACAACGTCCTCTCCGCCATCCCGGCCGCCGGCGCCTTCACCGGCCAGATCGCGGTCCGCACCGTCGAGTCCCTGGCCCAGATGCCCGCCAAGGTCGTCGACCTCTGGCACGCCGTCACCGGCGGCACCCGCGACCCCGAAACCCCCGTCTCGGTCTACGGCGCCTCCAAGATCGGCGGCGAAACCGCCGAACACGGCCTCTGGTCCATGTTCATCCTGACCCTGGCCAGCCTGAACTTCTTCCTCGGCGCCTTCAACCTGCTGCCGTTGCTGCCCCTGGACGGCGGCCACATGGCCGTGGTCATCTACGAGAAGTTCCGCAACCTCTTCCGCAACCGCAAGGGCCTCCCCGACGGCGCCCCCGTCGACTACCTGAAGCTGCTGCCCGCCACCTACGTCGTGGTCGTCCTCGGCGGCGCGTACATGATCCTCACCCTCGTCGCCGACATCGTGAACCCGGTGAAGCTCTTCCCGTAGCTCCCCCGAAAAGGCCGGACGAATTCGGCTGTTACCTATCCGCGTGGCGGCCCCGACCCTCACCATTGGATGAGAGTGGAGCGCGCTCGAGGATAGTCAGTGCACCGTGCTGTGGTCAGGTTCCATCGCCGACACAGATAAGGACAGCCGATGATTCCGATCGACGGCGGCGTAATGCGTGCTATCGCACCACATTTCACGGGCCAGGCGGGGGTCCGGCAAGCCCAGATCATCGCTGAGGTCGCTCCGGTCCTGCAATCGACGTTGGCGAGCTTCGACATCACGACCTCGCTGCGGATCGCGCATTTCCTCGCGCAGACCTGCCATGAGTCGGCCGGCTACCGCACCACCGAGGAGTTCGCCAGCGGCGACCAATACGAGGGGCGCGTCGACCTGGGCAACATTCACCCCGGCGACGGCCGCCGCTACAAGGGCCGGGGCCTGCTGCAGCTCACCGGCCGAGCCAACTACCGCACCTACGGGGAAGCGCTCGGCGTCGACCTGGAAGGCGATCCGCTGCGGGCCGCCGAGCCGGCACTCTCACTGCGGATCGCGTGTGAGTACTGGAAACGGCACAAGATCAATCCCGATTGCGACCGCGACGACATCATCACCGTGACCAGGAAGATCAACGGCGGCCTCAACGGGCTGGCCGATCGTCGAACACTCCTCGCGAGGGCGAAGAGCGAACTGGCCCGTATCGAGGCGCATCGAATTGACGGCCGACATCCTGATCCCCGTCCGGTATTGCACCGGGGTTCGGTGGGCGAGGCGGTCGGCACACTGCAGACCATGCTCCGGACGCTCGGCTTCGATGTGGCGATCGACCAGGATTTCGGACCCGCCACCGAGCTCGCCGTGAAGGAGTTCCAGCGCGCCCACGGTCTGACGGTCGACGGGATTGTCGGCCCGAAGACGTGGGATGCGCTCGACCCCCGGCGGGACCCCGCCGAGGACCCGAATTTCCCGCGAATTCGCGCCTACCGGTCATCGGACGATCCCGAATGGCCGGCCAACTGGTCGATCGAACCCACCGAAAGGGACTTTGCCGCGATCGCCGCGCAGGAGGCCCGATAATGCCCATAGACCTCACCGACTATGCCCACACCGCTGCCGATCGCGGCTGGGGCAGCGGCTGGCCCAACTGTGTCGCCGGCTCGGACCTGGCCACCGTGGTGTCCGCACGGTCCGGTACCAGCCTCGCGGTCCGCAAAGCACTGGCGGTGCTGGTGGATACGCTGGTCGACTGGACCGAGCGCCCCGAGGGCGGCAACTACCGGCTGAAGCCCGAGCAGTGCGGCGGATTCAACTGCCGTCCCATCGACAACACCAGTGTCGCCTCCAACCACTCCTGGGCCATCGCGGTGGACCTGAACTGGAAGGACAACCCGTTCAGCTTCGACCCCCAGCACACCGTGACAGACCTGGTGGCCACGGTGTGGAAGTGGTACGGATTCGCGTGGGGTGGCAACTACCACGGCAAGAAGGACTGGATGCACTTCGAGTTCATGGGAACCCCGGCCGACGCGGCCGAACGCACCCAGGCCGCCCTGGTGGACCTGGCCGTCGGTGCGGTCCCGGAGCTACCGCTGAACCTGGACAGCGCCGGTCCGGCGGTGGCCATGCTCCAGGCGCGCCTCAACCGCGACTTCCCCGATTTCTCCCACCTGGTCGTCGACGGTGACTACGGCCCCAAGACCGCAGCGGCCGTCCGCGAGTTCCAGCGCCGGTCCGGCCTGGCCGAAACCGGTGACGCCGACCGAATCACCCTCGAGAAGTTGGGCCTGGTGTCCCCGTAGGAGCCCCCAGGTCCGGTGTCGGGGCCGCAACCTGGCTCAGGGCGCGCGAACGTTATCGCGCCCGAGGCCCTGACGCCAGCGCTTCCAGACGCCGATCGGGCACCTCGGCCCTCATAGGTGCGGTGGCCGTGGTGTCTTCCTCGCCTCGATATCGCGGGTGAAGGCTGCTTCGGCCTGTGCGAGCAGTTCCGGAGGCACGTCGGGTGTGGCGTCGGCGATGGCCCCCAGCGCGGCCTTTGTACGCGACCCCAGCCCGAGGCATGAGCGCTCGATGCCGACCTGTGCGTCAGCGAGGGCATGCTCGAATCGGAGTCGCAGTTGTGCGTCGTTCGGTTTGTCGGAACTCGATCTCATGGCTGCACCTGGGAAATTTCACGGAGGAGTTGGCGGCAGAGGCGGTCGGCTCGGCGGGTGGTTTCGGGCTGGCGGAATTCCGGGGTCAGGGCGAGGACCTGGGCGCAGGCGGTGTCCAGGTCGATGAGATGGCCTATCGAGACGAAGACGGGTTTGACGCCGGTGCGGGTGCGCAGGGCGCGGCCGACCGGGTCGCCGTCGATGGTGATGATGCCGGAGGAGCCGCGTTCGGGGGCCGGTTCGTCGTAATCGCCCCAGGCATTCTTGGCTACGCCGAGGGTGGGGATTCCGGTCAGGAGGCCGAGGTGGCAGGCGAAGCCGAAACGGCGGGGGTGGGCCAGGCCCTGGGAGTCGCAGATGATCAGATCCGGTGTGATGGTGAGGGTTTCGAGGGCGGCGACGGTGGTGGGGAGTTCCCGGAAGGCGAGCAGGCCGGGGACGTACGGAAATGCGGTGGTGCCGCGGGCGGTGGCGGTTTCGACGGTGTCGAGGGTGGTTGCGTCGAGAACGACGATGGCGGCGGCCACATTTCCGTGGTCGTCGTAGGCCGAATCGAGGCCGGCAATCGTTCGGAACTGCGGTGGCCGGGGATTCGCGGGAATCACCGCGCTGCGTAGCCGATCTTGAAGTGCCACTGCCTGTTCCGGTGTGGACGGCCAGTCGCCGGGATTCGCTACCTTCACTTCTCGGAGCGTAAACCTTCGCGTCGATTGCTACGAATATGAACTGTAGTTCCCGGCCGCTTCCGAGTCCCGCTTCCGGCGCGGGTACCGTTGTCGCCGCCGTCACAGGGCGACCGGTATTCGAGCCTCGGTAAGCTCGGAGCCGGTAAGGGTGAGGAATCAGTGGAAAGTAGGCAGCCGATCGTGAGCAGTGCCATCGCATTGGGGATGCCGGCCGCACCGGCGGCCGTCCTCGCACCACGGCGCAAGACGCGCCAGCTGATGGTGGGCAATGTCGGAGTGGGGAGCGAGTTCCCCGTCTCGGTTCAGTCGATGACCACCACCAAGACCCACGACATCAACGCCACCCTGCAGCAGATCGCGGAGCTGACCGCGTCCGGCTGCGACATCGTGCGCGTCGCCTGCCCGCGTCAGGAGGACGCGGACGCGCTGGCGACCATCGCCAAGAAGTCGCAGATCCCCGTGATCGCCGACATCCACTTCCAGCCGCGCTACATCTTCGCCGCCATCGACGCCGGGTGCGCCGCGGTGCGCGTCAACCCCGGCAACATCAAGGAGTTCGACGGCCGCGTCAAGGAGGTCGCCAAGGCGGCCGGGGCCGCGGGCATCCCGCTGCGCATCGGCGTCAATGCCGGTTCGCTGGACAAGCGGCTGCTCGAGAAGTACGGCAAGGCCACTCCCGAGGCGCTGGTCGAGTCCGCGCTGTGGGAGGCGAGCCTGTTCGAGGAGCACGGCTTCGGCGACATCAAGATCTCGGTCAAGCACAACGACCCGGTGATCATGGTCGAGGCCTACCGCCAGCTCGCCGCCCAGTGCGACTACCCGCTGCACCTGGGCGTGACCGAGGCCGGTCCGGCGTTCCAGGGCACCATCAAGTCCGCCGTCGCCTTCGGCGCGCTGCTCAGCGAGGGCATCGGCGACACCATCCGCGTCTCGCTCTCGGCCCCGCCCGCCGAGGAGATCAAGGTCGGCTCGCAGATCCTGCAGTCGCTGAACCTGCGCCCCCGCAAGCTGGAGATCGTCTCCTGCCCGTCCTGTGGTCGCGCCCAGGTCGACGTCTACACCCTCGCCAACGCGGTCTCCGCGGGCCTCGAGGGCATGGAGGTCCCGCTGCGCGTGGCCGTCATGGGCTGCGTCGTGAACGGCCCCGGCGAGGCCCGCGAGGCCGACCTGGGTGTCGCTTCCGGCAATGGCAAGGGCCAGATCTTCGTCAAGGGTGAGGTCATCAAGACCGTGCCCGAGCACCTCATCGTCGAGACCCTCATCGAGGAGGCCCTGCGCATCGCCGAGGAGATGGGCGACGAAGCGGGTTCGGGCGCCCCGGTGGTCACCGCGGGCTGACCCACCCCGATCGACACGGCCCGGCCCGCGCGACACCCGCGCAGGGACCGGGCCGTCGCCGTCTCCGATCTCCCTGGGCGCGTGATATTTTCGCTGGTCGCCGGGCGGCTGGTGGCAATCTTGCGGCGCGCGGCGGGAAGTTCTGGCAGGCTGTGAGCGTGCGGAGTGTGCTGGAGCCGACTCGCCGGGGCCGGACGTCCGGGGCCCGTCAGCTCGCGAACCGCGACCTGACGCAGGTTCTGCGTGTGCTCGACACCGATCCCGTGGCGACCTGCATGGTGGCCGCGCGCCTGCAGGAGTTCGGACTGGATCAGCGCGGCGTCTACGGCGAACTGTGGAGTCGCGGCGGACCGGAGGATTCACTGTGTTTCTCGGGGGCGAATCTGGTGCCGCTGCGCGGCGGCCGCGAGGATCTGCGCGCGTTCGCGGAGAAGGCGATCAAGAACCCGCGGATCTGCTCGTCGGTGGTGGGGCGACGCGAGCTGACGCTGCCGCTGTGGGAGTTGCTGGCCGGGCACTGGGGGCCGCCGCGGGAGTTGCGCGCGGATCAGCCGCTGCTCGCGCTGGATCGGCCCGCGGGCATCGCCCCGGATTTGCGGGTACGCCGGGTGCGGCCCGAGGAGATCGACCGGTACCTGGTGGCGGCGATCGCCATGTTCACCGAGGAGATCGGCGTCGACCCGCGTACCGGGGACGGCGGGCGCAGTTATCGCCGCCGGGTGGCGGGACTCATCGAATCAGGCCGGGCCTGGGCGCGTTTCGAGGACGGTGAGGTCGTCTTCAAGGCCGAGGTCGGCGCGTTGTCGCGACGCACCGGGCAGATTCAGGGTGTATGGGTCCATCCGGACAAACGCGGCGAAGGCTACGGGACATCCGGCACCGCCGCCGTGGCCAATGTGGTGGTGTCCTCGGGGCGCACGGCCAGCCTGTATGTCAACTGCTACAACGAGGTTGCGCGCCGCGCCTACGCGAAGGTCGGTTTCCGGCAGATCGCCACATTCGCGACAGTGCTGCTGGATTGACCGAATTTCGAGCGCGGGGTGGCGGAGCGGGATGTCGGCGTGAAATCTGTTCCGGTGCAGTGTGTCGCGCCGGTTTGCCAGCAGTTGGCTCCTAGCATCGGATCCGATGTCAACTCGGGTCTTCTCCACGCTGATCGCCGCCGCGGTCGCGGTCGCCGCGGCCGGCTGCTCCTCGGGTCCCCAGGGCCCCGCCCAGGCCGCCGAGGCCTTTGTGTCCGATTTCGCCGACCACGATGTGGACGCGGCCGCCGACCGCACCAGCCAACCCGAAAAGGCCCGTGCCGCACTCGGTTCGGCGTGGGACCGGTTGCAGGCGGAGAAGCTGGTGGCGACCACCGGCGCGGCGCGGATCACCGGCGACACCGCCATCGTCGACTACACCTACGAATGGCATCTGCCCAAGGACCGCGTCTGGACCTACCAGGGCCAGTTGCAGATGGGCCGCGCCGGCGGCCAGTGGCAGGTGCGCTGGTCGGCCGCCGACATCCATCCGCAGCTGGGCAATACCCAGACGCTGCAACTGCGTTCGAACCCGGCGCCGCGCGCTCGGGTGAACGAACGCTCCGGCGGGGACGTGCTGGTGCCGGGCGCGCTGTATCGGGTGCAGTTCAAACCGTCCGCTTCGTCTGATCCCAACGGCGTCAGCATCGCGCTCGCGAATGCGTTGCGCCGCTTCGACGAGAAGATCGACGCCGCCACGCTGCTGCGGACCGCACGCCGCGCCGACGGTCCCTACACGGTCGCCCAGCTCTCGGAATGGGAGTTCGGCGAGGTCGATTCGGTCCTCATGGGCTTGTCCGGGGTCATCTTCAACAAGGAGTTCGACCTGGTCCCCACCGACCGCCACTTCGCCCCGGATCTCATGACCCAGATCCGCAAGACCGTCATCGACGAGGTGGACGGCAAGGCGGGCTGGAGCGTGGTGACCGTCAACGCCAACGGCGTCGACACCGATGTGCTCGAGGAGGTGGATCCGCAGACCTCCCCGTCCTTCTCGCTGAGTGTCGACCGCTACGTCCAGAACGCCGCGCAGCACGCGGTGGACGTCCGCACGGAACAGGCCATGATGGTCGTGGTGCAGCCCTCGACGGGCGCGATTCTGGCGGTCGCCCAGAACGAGGCGGCCGACAAGGACGGTCCGGTGGCCGCGACCGGTCTGTACCCGCCGGGTTCGACGTTCAAGACGGTGACCGCCGCCGCGGCTATGACCGCGGGCCACGCCACCCCCGACACGGTGGTCCCGTGCCCGAGCCAGATCGTGGTGGGGGAGCGCACGATTCCGAACTACGACCTGTTCAGTGTCGGCAGTGTGGCCATGGCGACCGCCTACGAGCGGTCCTGCAACACGTCGTTCGCCAAGCTGGCCTCCGAACTCGAGGGCGATGATCTGCGCACGGCCGCGGCCGCGCTCGGCCTCGGCGTGGACTACACGATCGCGGGCCTGCCGACGGCCTCGGGTTCGGTGCCCGCCGACCACGATCTGGTGCAGCGCGCCGAGGACGGCATCGGGCAGGGCAAGGTGCTGGCCAGCCCGTTCGGGATGGCGTTGGTGGCGGCGACGGTCGCGCACGGTTCGGCGCCGACGCCGTATCTGATCGCGGGTCATCAGACCCAGGTGTCGGGGGACCGTCCGCAGTTGAAGCCGGGGGTGATCGACGGTCTGCGGTTGATGATGCGCAAGGTGGTGCTCGGCGGTACGGCCGAGCGCATCGTCGATCAGGGTGAGGTGTACGGGAAGACCGGTGAGGCCGAGGTGGACGGCGGTTCGCATTCGTGGTTCATCGGGTACCGCGGTGATCTGGCCTGGGCCACCCTGGTGGTGCGTGGAGGCAGTTCCGACAACGCCGTGGCGGTGACTCGCGATATGGTCGCGGCCCTGCCTACCGGGTATTGAGGCTGCCTGGCGGTTCTATCGAGGAGGGTTGTGGGTCCGTGAGCACTCGGGAGTGAAGTCAGCGCCCGGTGTAGCGGCCGTCGACCTTCACGCATGCGGCGGACTGGATCTCACCGACATTGTCGGTCACGAATCGCTGATCGGCGAAGGTCCTGACGGGTGGTCCCTCGACGGATCCGTCACCGAGCATCTCGGTGACACCGGCGCCCGCGAGAATCATGCCCGCGGTGGTGACTAGCAAAAGGGCCGAGCGCTTCATATCCCGCTCCCTTGTTTTGGGATGAGTAAGGAGACCCGAACGGTATGGATTCGGTGATCCGGTCCTCGATTAGGGGTTGGCTGATTGTTTGCCAATGCAGGAAACGGTAATCGGTGACTTATGCCGAGGCAAGGTGTAAATATGCTGCCGCACTCCGCTTGTGGCGAAGAACGGCAGGTAGCGGCAACTATCCGACCGTAAAGTTTACTTTCAGTTCGTGCGCTGCAGGGTTGCCGCCAGATGGTGCGTGAGAGGTTGCTCGACGGCAGCCATGCGTAAGGAGTAGTCGAGAGTGTCGCCTGTGACGGAGATGGTCCGGCCCAGCGCGGTCACCGACTTCGCGGTGCTGCTCATCCCGATCGAGGTGGAGTCGAGTTCCAGGCGCAGCTCGCCGTCCTCCTGGACCAGCCGACCCTCGCAGATCTCGGTGATGCCGGTGGGGTGGGCCAGGATCAGTTCGATCCGATCGTCGGGCAGCGCGCGCAGATAGCCGGTCTCACTGTGCATGGGACGGCTGCCGTCGGCGGCGCGGGTGCGCTGCCGGTAGGTCAGGAAGGGACGGCCGACATGGCCGAAGTGCACTTCCTCCAGGTACTCGAACGAGTCGATGGTCGGGTATTCGCCGCGGCCGCGGCCGCGCCACGTGCCCAGCAGCGGGGCCAGGTGGGCGATATCGGGGTGGGGCGCGACGGCGGTTTCGGGTTCGAGCACGGCGGACAGCTTAATCCGCCGCCCGCCTCGCCGCGCGAGGTCGGGGCACCCGCGCGCCGACTTTCCGGATAGGGGTATTGATCTTTCAGCTGCGGCTTGCCCGCCGATAGCCGTAGCCGGCGGGGACCGCGAACACGATGATCAGCCCGAGCGACCACACGAATGTCTTGAGCAGCGGCCCGGCGACCGGCCCGCCCGCGGCCAGCGCCCGCATCGTGTCGACCGCCACCGACATGGGCTGATGCTCGACCACCGGTTGAATCCACTTGGGGTAGGCCGCGAGCGGCACGAAGCCGGTGCTGAAGAACATGAGCAGCGAGGACAGCAGTGCCACCGCCTCGACCAGGGCGGCCTTGGCGGTGAACACCGCGATGGCGGTGACCATGGTGGCGAAGGCCAGCCCGAACAGCACCGGAATACCCAGGAACGCGAGCGCCTGCCAGGGGCCGCGCTGGAAGCGGAAGCCGAGAGCCATGCCGAAGCAGATGATGACCACGGTTCCCGCGAAGATCCGGATCCCCTCGGCGATGATCCGCGCGGCCAGTCCGGAGGCGCGGTGCACGGGCAGCACCCAGAAGCGGGCCAGGATCCCCGCCTCGCGTTCCCGGCCGAGCATGACGCCGCTGGCTACCGTTCCCGACAGCGCGCCGACCAGGGTCACCATGGGCGTGGATCCATACAGGGCGCTGTGCCCGGAGAACTTCTCGATCTGCGAGCCCACCACGATGTCGAGCATGAGCAGCAGCAGGCAGGGCACGACGAGGGTCTCGAGCAGCGTGACCGGGTCGCGCACCCAGCGGGTCAGCAGCCGCTGGGTCTGAATCCAGGTGTGCCGGAACAAGGCCGGGGCGGAGCCTTCGCCGAACAGGAGGGTGTCGGTGGCTTCGGGGTCTGCGAGGGTGGCCATCACGACCTCTTCAGGTTCTGCCGGACGATGAAGTAGCAGGACACGGCGATGGTGCCGACGATCCACAGCACCGTCGGCATCATCAGTGACCAGGTGACCGGGTGCGCTTTGCCGCCGGGGTCGCCGCCGAGCGCGCGCAGCGCCTCGGCGAATTGCGAGACCGGCTGGTTGCGGACGAAACCCTGTACCCAGTGCGGGAATTGGTGGGCGGGGGCCAGGCCGGTGGAGAGCATGCCGAGGATCAGCGGTGGCAGCACCAGCATCTGGGTGGTGGCCTCGGGGCTGCGGGTGGCGGTGCCGATGGCGTCGGCGCCGAGGCAGAAGTTGATGCCGATGAGCAGGCCGAGCGCCAGGAATCCGAGGGTGTGGGCGAAGCTGCCGGCGAATCGGAAGCCGATCACGTAGGTGCTGATCACGCCCGAGACGAGCCCGATGAGCAGCCGGAACACATTGGAGGCCATGCGCGCCGCGGCGGGCACGATGGGGTGCATGGGCATGGCGTCGAAGCGCCGGTCGAGTCCGGAGACGGCGTCGGTGGCGGCGCGGAAGGCGGCGGAGACGCCGGTGAACGCGCAGGCCTGGAGGATGACGATGGGCGCCATGAACTGCGCGTAGCTGCTGAATCCCAGTCCGGCGAAGGTCATCACGCGGTTGAGCGGGATGTAGAAGCTGGCGGTGAAGGTGATGGGTGCGGCGATGGCGGTGATGATCTCGCCGGTCTTGACCGAGGGCACGATCAGCCGCACGGTCAGCACCCACCATTGGGCGAGGGTGGCGGGTGTGGCGCGGACGTCGGTGAGCCAGCCGGTGCGTGCGGCGGTGGCGGTCATGCCCGGGTCCGATCCTCGGTGGCGCGGTGGCGGCCGCCGTCCCCGCGGAGCCGGATCGAGGGTGAATCCTCTTCGGGTTCCTCGGCTTTGGGGATGTGCCCGGTGAGTTCGAGGAATACGTCGTCGAGGGAGGGGCGGCGCAGCGCGATGTCGACCAGTTCCAGTCCGGCCGCGTCGAGTCGCCGCAGCGCCTCGGCGAGGGTTTTCGCGCCTTCGGGAGCGGGGATGGCGAGCCGGTCCGAATCCTCGGTCAGCGCTTCGCGAACGGTGTCCGGGAGCAGGTCGCCGAGGGCGGTCATGAGGGCGGGCAGGTCTTCCAGGCGGAGCGGGACGATCTCGCAGTAGCTGCCGCCGGTGCGGGCCTTGAGTTCGTCGGCGGTGCCGGCGGCGATGACGAGGCCGTGGTCGATGACGATGATGCGGTCACACAGCGCGTCGGCCTCTTCGAGGTATTGGGTGGTGAGCAGGGTGGTGATGCCGTGTTTGCGGAATCCGCCGACCAGGTCCCAGACGCCTTGGCGGCTGCGGGGGTCGAGTCCGGTGGTGGGTTCGTCGAGGAACACCACTTCGGGTCGTACGACCAGTCCGCAGGCGATGTCGATGCGTCGCCGCATGCCGCCGGAGTAGGTGCCGACGCGGCGTCCGGCGGCCTGGGTGAGGTCGAATTCCTCGACGAGTTCGTCGGCGCGGGCGCGGGCGGCACGTTTGCGCAGCCCCATCAGGCGGCCGAACATGACGAGGTTCTCGTAGCCGGACAGGGCGTCGTCGAGGGCGGCGAACTGTCCGGTCAGCATGATGGAGCGGCGGACGGCGGCGGCGTCGGCGACGACGTCGTGCCCGGCGACCACCGCGCGCCCGGCGTCGGGTGCGATGAGGGTGGACAGGATGTTGACCATGGTGGTCTTGCCCGCGCCGTTGGGTCCCAGAATGCCCAGGACCTCGCCGGGCGCGGCCTTGAAGGTGACTCCGCGCAGCGCTTGGACCGCGCCGAAGGACTTCTCGACGCCTTCGACGACCACGCCGTCGACCGAGGTGTCCGCCGAGCTGGTGAGGGTGGCCGGTTTGTCTGTGCCGAGGGTGGCCGCTGTGGTGTTCACATCGGTGGTATCGGGTTTGCCATTGTCGGTGTTCACGGCGTCCCTCCCAGGTGCGCGTCGAGAATTCGGGCGATGGCCGCGAGCGCGTGCGGTGCGGTCAGTTCTTCGTGGCTGACGTCGATGTCGTGGTTGGTGATGGTGCCGGTGATCCAGGGCCGCCAGCCTTCGGGGCCGAAGATGTCCGAGGTGTGCACGGTGGCGCTGAAATACAGCGCGTCGCCGTGGAAGACGGGCCGCTGGTAGCCGGTGCGGGTGGCGGCGGAGGCGTTGTAGGAGGCGGCCATCCGTTCCAGGGTGGCGGCGTCGACCAGGTCGACCCCGCCCATGCGGTCGCGGATCATGGCGGCGGCCTGCGCGGCGGTGGTGTCGGCGGGGATGTCGGTGATGCCGAAGACGGACCCGAAGGTCGCGACGAAGGAACCGGCGGTGAGCTTGTCGATGCTGTCACCGTCGATATCGGTGCTGTCCGCGTCGAGTAGGGCCAGGGTGGCGACCTCGTCTCCGGTTGCCTCGAGCTGGGCGGCGACGGCGTGCGCGATCAGGCCGCCGAATGACCATCCGAGCAGATGATAAGGCCCGTTCGGTTGGAGTCTGCGAATTTCGGCCACGTAGCGTTCGGCGAAGTCGCCGATGCTGCGGGCGTGCGGTTCGCCGGAAAGGTCCGGTGCCTGCAGGCCGTAGATCGGCCGCCCGGGAGCCAGGGCCTCGGCGAATCCGAGGTAGGTCCAGGCGATGCCGGACGACGGATGGACGCAGAACAGCGGTGGCTCATCGCCGCCGGGCCGGATGGGCAGCACCACATCCAGGCCGAGTCCGGGACCGGCTTCGGCGCGCGAGGCTTCCAGCGCGGCGGCCGCCTGCTGCTCGCGCAGTTCGGCCATGTGCCGGCGTTCGGCCTCGGCCGCGAATTCGGCGGCGGGCGAGGTGGCGAAGTACGCCGCGGCGGCGAGCGCGTCGGTCCACAGGTGGGCGAGCATGGTGATCTCGTGCCGGGGCAGCAGGGTCTGCGGGAAGGTGAAGCTGGCCTGCAACCGGTCTCCGGCCACCACCGCGTTGATCTCGATCTCGGCGGTGACGGGCACGTCGGCGTGTTCGGTGGTGCGCAGGTCGCCGAATTCGTCGGTGGGCAGCCAGCCGAGGTCCTCGAGCCCGGCCGGGATGTCGGCGGTGGCGTAGCGGCCGAGGTAGTTGAAGCCGATGCGCCCGGGCACCCGGTGCGGCAGGGCCGCGGCGGTCTCGGGGTTGAGGTAGCGCAGCAGGCCGTAGCCGATGCCCTTGTCCGGCACGGCCAACAGCTGGTGTTTGACGGCCCGGATGGCCGCGCCCATGGCGGGTCCGCCCGCGAAGGCGTCCCGGATCGGGATGTGGGACAGGGCAAGCCGCACCGGGTAGACGGTGGTGAACCAGCCGAGGGTGCGGGACAGGTCCGCGCCCGGCACGATCTCCTGCTGCCGTCCGTGTCCTTCGAGGCGGACCAGTACCGCCTCGGACGGGTCCATGCGCCAGCGCATGACGGCCAGGGCGAGCGCGGCCAGCAGGGTGTCCTCGACGGTGCCGTCGAAGAGTCCGGGCAGGGTGGTGAGCAGAGTGTCGGTGACCTCGGCGTCGAGTTCGATCTCCACGGCGCGCACCGTGGGGACCCGGTCGACGGCCGGGTCCAGTTCGCGCGGCCCGATCGGCGGGTCGGGCGTGGCGGTCACCTCGCGCCAGTAATCGAGTTCGGCCGTGCGGGTGTCGCGCCGTGCGGCCTCCTCGAGGGCGTGCGCCCAGCGGCGCAGCGAGGTGCCGGTCTCGGGCAGGATCGGGGTGGTGTCGCCGCTGATCTGTGCCCAGGCCGCGATCAGGTCGGGGACGAGGATGCGCCAGGAGACGCCGTCGGTGACGAGGTGGTGGGCGACCAGGATGAGGCGGCCGCGCCGGTCGGCGGGGCTGCCGGGCGCGGGGTCGAGCCACACCAGTTGCAGCACGGTGCCGGTGGCGGGATCGAGGCGGCCGAGTGCGGAATCGGTTTCGGTGACGGCGTATTCGCGCAGGTCGACCGCGTCGGCGGTATCGAATTCGATGCGGTACAGCAGTGCGTCGACGTCGACCGAGCCCGGTTCCCCGATGCTCATCCGCCATTCGCCGTCCTCCTGGGCGAGCCGGGCGCGCAGCGCGTCGTGGTGGTCGACGACGGCGGTGACGGTGGCCACGAGTTGTTCGCGGCTGATCCCCTGCGGCAGTTCCAGGACCGCGGTCTGCGCGAATCGCCGGTGGTCGCCGCCGCGTTCGAGCATCCAGCGCACGATCGGGGTGAGCGGCAGGTCGCCGACGCCGCCGCCGGGCAGTTCCTCGAGTACGACGGTGTCGCCTCCGGCCGCGGCGAGCGCGGCCAGCGCGGCGACGGTGCGGTGTTCGAAGATCTGCAGCGGCGTCAGTTCGATGCCGCGCAGTTTGGCCCGTGACACCAGCTGGATGGCGAGGATGCTGTCGCCGCCGAGGGCGAAGAACGAGTCGTGCACGCCGACCTTGTCGCGGCCCAGCAGTTCGGCGATGATCTCGGCGAGCCCGGTCTCCAGATCGCCGCTGGGCGCGCGGTATTCGGTCTCGGCCTCGAACACCGGGGCCGGCAGTGCGCGCCGGTCGAGTTTGCCGACGGCGTTGAGCGGGATGGCGTCGAGCACCACGAAGGCCGAGGGCACCATGTAGCCGGGCAGCCGGTCGGCGGCGTGGGCGCGCAGGTCGGCGAGGTCGATCTCGCGGCCGGGTTCGGGCAGCAGGTAGGCGGCCAGGGCGGTGGCGCCGCCGGGGCCGGGAACGCCGAGTGTGACGGCGAATTCGACGCCGTCGGCGGCGGACAGCGCGGCGTCGATCTCGCCGAGCTCGATGCGCTGTCCGCGCACCTTCACCTGGAAGTCGGTGCGTCCCAGGTATTCCAGGCGCGGTTCGTCGAGGTAGCCGGTCCAGCGCACGAGGTCGCCGGTGCGGTAGAGGCGTTCGCCGGGCCGCCCGTACGGGTCGGCGACGAAGCGGGCGGCGGTGAGGCCGGGGCGATGGTGGTAGCCGCGGGCCAGCGCGTGCCCGGCGAGGTACAGCTCGCCGGCGACGCCCATGGGGACCGGCCGCAGCCGGTCGTCGAGGACCAGGGTGGCCGCGCCCCGGATCGGGGCGCCGATGGTGACGGGCTGCCCCACCACCAGCGGCTCGGAAGCCGTTGCCCAGATGGTGAATTCGGTGGGACCGTACAGGTTGATCAGGGTGCGCCCGGTGGCCCAGCGCGCCACCAGATCCGGCCCGATGGCCTCGCCCGCCACGGCCAGCACCCGCACGCTGGACACGGCGTCCGGGTCCAGGGTGGCCAGCGCCGACGGCGTGATGACCAGGTGTGTGACCCCCTGGGTGGCGATGAGCTCGGTGAGCGGTTCGCCGCCGAACACGTCGGGCGGGGCCACGATGGCGGTGCCGCCGGACCCGAAGGCCATGAGCGCCTCGAAGGCGGAGGCGTCGAAACTCGGTGAGGCGACCTGGAGTACGCGGCAGTGCTCGCCCAGTGCCAGTAGTTCCCGTTGGGCCCGCACCAGATCAGCGATGCCGCGGTGCGATACGGACACGCCCTTGGGCGTGCCGGTCGACCCGGAGGTGTAGATCAGCCAGGCGGGGTGGTCCGGGTGGCTGCGCAGGGCGCGAACCCGCCCGCCCCCGAGTGGGATTCGCACGCTGGAGGCGGCCGGGTCGTCGAGCACCAGCCAGCCGATCCGGTCGGGCAGCACCTCCCGGTGCGCGCTGGTGGTGAGCCCGAGCACCGCGCCCGAGTCGGCGAGCATGTGGTCGATGCGGTCGAGGGGGTGGCGCGGGTCGATGGGCAGGAACGCGGCCCCGGCCTTGGCGCACGCCCAGATCGCGGTGATGAGTTCCGCGCCGCGTGAGAGGGCCAGCGCCACCACGGTTTCCGATCCGGCTCCGGCGGCGGAGAGTTGCATGGCCAGCCGCTGCGAGGCGGTGTCGAGTTCGCGGTAGGACACCGCGCGCCCGCCGGCGATGATGGCCGGGCACAGCCGGTGCGCGGTGGCGGCGGCCCGGAACACCTCGGCCAGGGTGGTGATTCCGCTGGTCCGGGGTCCGCGCACCGGGACCAGGGCGGCGTGTTCGGCGAGGTCGAGCAGTTCGATATCGGAGAGCCGGATGCCCGGGTCGGCGGTGACGGCGGTGAGCACGCGCCGCCAGCGGGTGACCAGCCGCGAGGCGGTGGTCTCGTCGAACAGGTCGGTGGCGAAGGTGAGGGTGCCGTCGAGTCCGGCCTCGTCGAAGCCGGGCAGCGGGGCGCGCAGGTCGAAGGTCAGGTCGAACTGGGAGGCGTCGCGTTCGATGGGTTCGACCTCGACCCGCAGGCCCGGGAATTCCACGGTGGGCGGTTCGAAGTTCTGCAGCGACAGCGAGACCTGGAACAGCGGGTGCTGGGCGGTGGAGCGCGGCGGGTCCAGGACCTGCACGAGTCGTTCGAACGGCACGTCGCCGTGCGCGAACGAGTCCAGGTCGGCGGTCCGGACCTGCGCCAGGAAGTCCCGGAATCCCAGTGCCGGGTCGACCGGGGTGCGCAGTGCGAGGGTGTTGACGAACATGCCGACCAGGTCGTCGAGGGCGGCCTCGCCGCGCCCGGCCACCGCGGTGCCGATGAGTACGTCCGGGGTTCCGGCCAGCCGCCACAACAGCACCGCCAGCGAGGCGTGCAAGACCATGAACAGGCTGGTGTCGGTGGCCGCCGCCAATTCGGTGAGCGCTTCGTGGGTGCCGGCGTCGATGCGGAATTCGAGGTCGCGGCTGTGCAGGCTCTGCACCGCGGGGCGCGGCCGGTCGGTGGGCAGTTCCAGCACGTCCGGTGTCGAGGCGAGTCGCTGCTTCCAGAACCGGACCTGTTGTGCGGCACGGGATTCGGGATCGTTCTCGTCGCCGAGCAGTTCGCGCTGCCAGATCGAGTAGTCGGCGTACTGCACCGGCAGCGGCGGCCGCTCGGGCTCAGCGCCGTGGGTGCGGGCGAGGTAGGCGGTGACGAGGTCGGTGGCGAGCGGCGCCATGGAGGCCCCGTCCGCGCTGATGTGGTGCACCACCAGCACCACCACGTGTTCGGCGGGTTCGCCGGGGCGCGGGGTGAGGCGCAGGACGTGCACGCGCAGGGGGGATTCGCGGGTGAGATCGAAACCGGTCCCGGTGTTCTCGGCGATGGCGGCGTGCAGGTCGGGGCCATCGTTCGTGTCGGCGAAGCTGATCTCGGGGGCCGCGGCGTCGGCGCTGAGCACCACTTGACGGGGCCCGTCGGCGTCGGCGGGATAGATGGTGCGCAGCGATTCGTGCCGGGTCACCACGTCGGCGACCGCCCGGCGCAGCGCGTCGACGTCGAGTTCGCCGGTGAGGCGCAGCGCGGCGGTGATGTTGTAGGCGGCCGAGTTCGGGTCGAGCCGGTTGAGCACCCACATGCGTTGCTGGGCCGGGGACAACGGGATCCGGTCCGGCCGGATGCGCGGGGCCAGGGTCGGCAGGCCGGGGAGTTCCGCGCCGGGCACGATGCGCGCGGACAGTTGCGCGACGGTCGGCGCGTCGAACAGGTCGCGCAGCGCGATGGTCGCGCCGAGGGCCGCGTTGACCCGGGCCACCACGCGGGTGGCGGTGAGGGAGTTGCCGCCCAGCTCGAAGAAGGACCGGTCGATGCTGACCTCCTCGGCCTCGAGGACGTCGGCGAAGACCTGGGCGACGGCGGTCTCGATCTCGGTGCGCGGCGCGAGGTACTGCTGATCGAAGGTCGCGAAATCCGGTGCGGGCAGCGCGTTCCGGTCCAGTTTGCCGACGGGCGTGAGCGGCACGTCGTCGAGTTCGATGAGGTAGCTGGGCACCATGTAGCCGGGCAGCGCCGCGGCGATGCGGGTGCGCAGCAGTTCGGTGTCGAGGCGTTGCCCGGGGGCGGCGACCACGTAGGAGACCAGTACGGTCTGCCCGCCGGGTCCCGGGCAGCCGAGGGTGGCGGCGTAGTCGACCTGCTCGTCGGCGGCCAGCACGGCGTCGATCTCACCGAGTTCGATGCGCAGGCCGCGGATCTTGACCTGGAAGTCGCTGCGCCCCAGGTATTCCAGTTCCAGCTGGGTGCCGTCGGCGGTCTTGACCTCCACCCAGCGCACCATGTCTCCGGTGCGGTACATGCGCGCGCCGGGCGCGGTGAAGGGATTGGCGACGAAGCGGGCCGCGGTGAGCCCGAACCGGTTGAAGTAGCCGCGGGCCAGCGCCGGCCCGGCCAGATACAGTTCGCCGGTCACCCCGAGCGGCACCGGCCGCAGCCAGCTGTCGAGCACCAGGGTGGCCGCGCCGCGCACGGGGGCGCCGATGGTGATCTGCTCGCCGGGCCGCAGTTCGCCGGGGCCGGTGGCCCACACGCTGAATTCGGTGGGCCCGTACAGGTTCACCATGCGCCGCCCGGTCGACCAGGCCGCCACCAGTTCGGGCCCGGCTGCCTCACCGGCGACCGACAGGCAGGTCAGGCCGTCGAGTCCGGCAGGGTTCATGGTGGCCAGCACCGACGGCGTGATGACCGCGTGCGTGACCCCTCCGGTGCGCAGCAGTTCCTCGAGGGCGTCGCCGCCGTAGACGTCGGGTGGTGAGATGACCAGCCGCCCGCCCGCGCCGTGCGCCATGAGCAGCTCGTGCACCGAGGCGTCGAAGCTGGGCGAGGCCACCTGCAGGGTGCTGGAGGTCTCGTCCAGATCGAGCAGACTCTGCTGGGAGGCCGCGAGATTGGCGAGTCCGCGATGGCTGAGCAGCACGGCCTTCGGTTTGCCGGTGGATCCGGAGGTGTAGATGAGGTACGCGGTCTGGGCGAGGTTGATGGGCCCGCCGCGTTCGTCGTCGGTGATGTGCGCGTCGGACACGGTCATGACGCGCCGGATGGTGTTGAGGTCGTCGAGCAGCAGCCAGTCGATGGTGCCGGGCAGGGTCTCGCCGACCGAGCACACGGTGACGCCGATGGGCGCGCGCGAGTCGGTGAGGATGTGCTCGATGCGTTCGACCGGATAGTTGGGGTCCAGCGGCAGGAACGCCGCGCCGGTCTTGGCCAGCGCCCACACCGCGACCACCGATTCCACCGACCTGGTCAGGGCCAGCACCACGAAGGTCTCGCGACCGACCCCGCGCCGCAACAGGACTCGCGCGAACCGGTTGGACCAGGCGTCGAGGTCGCGGTAGGTCATGGACACGGTGCCGGAGCTGATCGCGACGCCATCGGGGTTGGCGCGCGCGCCCGCGGCGAGGATGTCGGGCAGGGTGCGCAGCGGCGTGGGCGTGCCGCCGCGGACCGGCACCAGCTGTGCCCGCTCCAGGGGGTCGCAGTGCTGCAGCTGCGCGGTGCGGCGTTCGGGGTGTTCGGCGATCTGGTCGAGCAGCAGCAGGAACCGGTCGAGCAGTCGCCGCGCGGCGGCCTCGGGCAGCTCGTCGGCCATGAATTTGACGGTGATGCGCAGGCTTTCGCTGCCGTCGGCGGCGCGTTGCGGGATCACCATCAGGTTCAGGGGGTAGGGGGTGGCGTCGGTGCCGGACACGTCCAGGATCCGCATGCCCGCGATATCCAGTGCCCGCGAGAGGGTTTCGCGGTCGATGGGATAGGACTCGAACACGGTGAGGGTGTCGAACAGTTCCGGCAGCCCGACCGCCCGGTGAATGGCGGCCAGCCCGATGTGCTGATGGTCCAGCAGCCGCGCCTGCTCGGTCTGCACCCGCGCCAGCAGATCGCCCACGCGCTCACCGGGATCCAGTCGCACCCGCACCGGCAGGGTGTTGATGAACAGCCCCACCATCTCCTCGATCCCGCCCAGCTGCGGCGGCCGTCCCGAGACGGTGCCGCCGAAGACCACGTCGGTGCGTCCGGTGAGCATGGCCAGCAGCAGCGCCCACCCGGCCTGCACCGCGGTGTTCACCGTGGCCCCGGCAGCGCGCACGGTCTCGGTGAGCTGCTCCAGTTTCGTCGTGCCGAAAACGGCGGAGACCATGCCGGATTCGGTGGAGGTGATGCCCGCCAGTGTGGGGATCGCCCGGGTGGGGGAGTCGACCCCGGCCAGGGCCTCGGTCCAGGCGGCCAGCGAGGCGGCGTCGTCCTGTTCGCCGAGCCAGGTCAGGAATTCGCGATAGGAGTGCGCCGGGGCCTGTGGGATCTCGTGCCCGGTGACCGCGGCCAGATAGCCCGCGAGCAGTTCGCGCACCACCAGCGGCGTGGACCAGCCGTCCAGCGCCAGATGGTGATTGGTCATCAGCAGCGTGTACGCCTCGGCGTCGGTGCGGATGAGGCTGAAGCGCAGCAGTGGCGGCCGGGTGAGGTCGAAACGGGTGCCCGCGTCCACCGCGATCAGGCGCGCCAGTTCCCGCTGCCGTTCGGCCGGTTCCGCGATGCGGGTGAGATCGATGTCCTGCCAGGGGATCTCGGCCTGGCCGAGGACCAGCTGCCGGGGCCCGTCGGGGGTCTCGACGTAGGCGACGCGCAGCACCTCGTGCCGCTGCAGCAGGGCCGCCGCCGCGGTGCGCAGCCGCCCGGAGTCGACGCGCCCGGCCAGATTCAGCTGGGTCTGCACGGTGTAGCCGTCGGCGGTGTCGGTGTCGTAGCGGGCGTGGAAGAGCAGGCCGTACTGCAACGGTGACAGCGGCCAGACCTCGGTGAGGTCGGGGTATTCGCGTTCCCAGGCATCGATCTGCGCCTGCTCGACGGCCACCAGCGGGAAGTCCGAGGGCGTGTGCCCGCCCGCCCCGGCGTGGCGGGCGTGGGTGACCAGCGCGGTCACCGCCAGCCCCCACAGCCGCGCCAGCTCCTCCACCTGCGCGGCGGACAGCACCCGCGACGCGTAGGCCCAGGTCACCTCGAGGCCGGCGGCGGTGTGGAAGGCATTGATGTCGATGACGGCGGCCAGCGGCGCGGCGTCGTCCTGGGTGGCGGCGAATCGGATCGGCACCCACGGGGTTTCCGCGCCACCGGGATGCTCCACGCCGGCGCCTGTGCGGCCGAGATAGTTGAAGCTGAGCTGCGGTGTGGGCGCGCCCGCGAGTTCGGCCGCCGTCGCGGCGTCGAGCCGGCGCAGCATGCCGAAGCCGACGCCCTTGTCGGGGATGGCCCGCAGCTGCTCCTTGACCGCCTTGAGCGCCGCGCCCGCCGCGGGTCCGCCGTGGAAGGCGTCGTCGAGAGCGAGCTCGCCCAGGTCGAGGGCGACGGGGAAGACGCTGGTGAACCAGCCGATGGTGCGGGAGATGTCCGCGCCCGGCAGCACCGCTTCCTCGCGGCCGTGGCCTTCGACGGTGAGCAGGGTCCGCGGCGTCTGCCGCAGCCGACTCGAGGCGAGGGCGAGCGCGGTCAGCAACGCGTCCTCGAGTCCGCAGTGGAACCGCGCCGGAATGAGTTCCTGTGCGGCCGTGGCGGTGTCGGGGTCGATGACGGTGCGCAGCTGACCCATGGTGGCCACGGTGTCGAGCTCGGGGTCCAGGTCGCGGGTGCCCAGCCGCGGGTCGGGCGCGGTGAGGACCTCGCGCCAGAAGGGGAGTTCGGCGGCGCGGGCGGGGGCCTGTTCCGACTGCCCGTGCGCCCAGCGCCGGAAGGAGGTGCCGACGGGCGCGAGGGCGCCGCCCGCCCACGCGGTGGCCAGGTCCGGCAGCAGGATGCGCCACGAGACGCCGTCGGTGACCAAGTGGTGCAGCACCACCCACAGCAGGGGCAGGGCCTCGCCCCGGTCGATGAACACGAACCGGGCCACCACCCCGGCCGAGGGGTCGAGCAGGTCGGCGGCGCGCTGCAATTCGTTCTCGCCGTCGCTGCCGGGTTCGGCGGTGACGGTGTCGATGAGGGCTCCGGCCTCCACCACGCCGGGCTCGCCGACCCGCCACACCCAGGGGTGCGCGCCGGTGCCGGGCTCGTGGGTGAGGGTGCTGCGTAGCAGGTCGTGGCGGTCGAGCAGGGCCTGGACGCCCGCGGTGAGCGCGGCCCGGGCAGCTTCGCCGGAGGCGAATATGTCTTCGGTGTGCGGCAGCGGAATCAGCACGGCCTGAGCGAATCTCGGCCAGGTGTCGCCGTGTTCGAGCATGTCGTGCACGATCGGGGTGAGGGTCACCGGGCCCACCGCCCCGCCGGGCAGCTCCTCGATCACCGGCGCGGTGACCGCTGTGGCGATGGCGGCCAGCGCGGCGACGGTCTTGTGCTCGAACACATCCCGGGCGCGCAGCCCGAGTCCGGCGGCCTTGGCCCGCGCCACCAGCTGGATGGCCACGATGCTGTCGCCGCCGAGGGCGAAGAAATTGTCGTCGGCCGACACCGCTTCCACGCCCAGCACGGATTCGAACACCGTGGCCAACGCCCGTTCGGTGTCGGTCGAGGGTGCGCGTCCGGCCCGCGGCCCGGATCCGAAGTCGGGTGCGGGCAGCGCGCGCCGGTCCACCTTGCCCGCGGGGGTCAGTGGCAGCGTGTGCAGCACCATCACCACCGACGGCACCATGTGCGCCGGAAGCTGCTGGGCGACGGTGGTTTTCACGTCCTCCGGCGCGACCACCGAATCGGCCGCCAGCACGTACGACACCAGCGCGGTCGCCCCGCCGGGTGTGGTCGCGCCGATCGTGACCGCCATCTCGACGCCCGGGTGCCGGGCCACGGCCGCGTCCACCTCGCCGAGTTCGATGCGGAAGCCGCGCACTTTCACCTGGGTGTCGCCGCGGCCCAGATACTCCAGCTCCCAGCGGCCGGACCGCCGTCGCCAGCGCACCAGGTCGCCGGTGCGATAGATCCGGGCGCCGGGATCGACGGGGCTGGCCACGAATCGTCCGGCGCTGAGCCCGATGCGCTGGTGGTAGCCACGCGCGAGACCCGCACCGCTCAAATACAGTTCGCCGACCACCCCGGGCGGCACCGGCCGCAGCCACGGGTCGAGGACCAGCGCCCCCACCCCGCGCGACGGCGCGCCGATGGTGATCGCCTCGCCCGGCGTCAGCGGCGCGCTGAGGGTGGCGGTGATGGTCGCCTCGGTCGGCCCGTACCCGTTGATGACGCACCGGCCGGCCCACCGCACCGGCAGCTCCGGCGGGCAGGAGTCGCCGCCCACCACCACGGTCCGCAGCCGCGGCAAGGTCTGTGGTTCCAGCGAATTCGCTACCACTGGAGTCACATTCAGGTGCGTGACCTCGAGCGTGCGCAGCACCCGCGCCAGATCGTCGCCCGCGTAGGCGGCCGGGGGCACCACGCCCACCGTCGCGCCGACCGCGAACGCGACCAGCAGCTCCTCCACCGAGATGTCGAAGCTGGGGGAGACCGCGTGCGCCACCACGGCATCGGAGCCGACTCCGAACGCCGCCCCGGACCCGGTCACCAGATTCGTCAAACCGCGATGGGTGACCGCGACACCCTTGGGCAGACCCGTCGAGCCGGAGGTGTAGATGAGGTACGCGACCTGGTCCAGGCGCACGGGATCCAACCGGTCGGCGTCGGTGATCGGAGCGGAATCGGTTGCGGCGATGGTCTTCTCGGTCTCCGGATCGTCGAGGACCAGCCACCGCACCCGGTCCGGCAGCGCGGCTCGCGAGCCCGCCACCGTGACGCCGGCGACCACGCCGCTGTCGGTGAGCATGTGCTCGATCCGGTCGATCGGATAGCCGGGATCGACGGGCACGAACGCCGCGCCGGTCGCCGCGACCGCCCACATGGCCAGCACCGACTCGGCGGAGCGGGGAATCGAGATCGCCACGGCGCGTTCGGGTCCCGCGCCCGCGGCGATCAGCACCCGCGCCAGCCGGTGGGCGTACTCGGTGAGCTCGCGATAGGTGAAGGCGGTGCCGTCCACCCGCAGCGCGATGGCCGACGGGGCCTTCGCCGCGCCCCCCGCCAGGATCTCCGGCAGGGTGTGGGGCCGGCTGCCGTCGCGGCCGCGCGCGGGGGCCAGCGCGGCGCGTTCGGCCTCCGACAGCGCGGTCACCGCGGTCAGCGACTGTTCGACGCCGCCCGCCAGGAAGCGGTGCAGGAAGTCCAGGAACCGGGCGTGCAGTGCCGCGAGTTCGGGTTCGTCGTAGCGGTTGGGATTGGCCTGGAAGTCGATGTGGGTGGGTTCACCGCCGGTGCCCGGATAGACGTTGACGAACAGGTCGTCGATCATGCCCGAGGTCAGCACGTGCAGCTGCCCGGTCACCCCGCCGAGACGGATGCGGGTGTCGGCCAGCATGAGGTTGACGGTCGGCCCGAAGCCGGCGACCTCGTCCATGGCCCAGCCCAGGTCGCGGAAGATGTCCTCCTGCCGGTACCGCTGGCGGCGCAGCGCCGCGGTCAGCTCACCCTGGGTGGCGCGCAGCAGATCGCCGACGGTGGCGGTGGGGGACAGCGGCAGGCGCAACGGCACCACATTGGCGACCATGCCGCCGGATCGGCGCAGCGTGGCGGTGGTGCGGCCGGACACCGGCAGGCTCAGCACGATCTCGCCCGCCCCGGTCATGGCTCCGACGTAGGCGGCGAAGGCGGCCACCACGACCGGTGCCGGACTGGTGGATTGCGCGGCGGTCAGCGAGTCCAGCAGGGCCGCCGTGTCTTCGGGCAGCGCGCCGCTCAGCAGTCGCGGGTGGGCGTCGACCGCGCCGGTGCGCCGCCCCAGCAGTGCGGGCTCCGGTATCCCCGCCAGGTGCTCGCGCCAGTAGTCGCGGTCGGCCTGCAGCTTGTCCGAATTCCGGTAGGCCGCATCGGCTTCCACGATGCGTGGCAACGGTTCGGCCTTGCCGGCCGGGACCTCCTGCCCGGTGACGGTGGCGTTGTAGATCTCCGAGGTGCGCTGCAGCATGGTGAGCGCGCCGACGCCGTCGAGCAGGATGTGGTGGAACCGCGAATACCAGTACCAGCTGTCCTCGCCCAGCCGCAGCATCACCATGGTGCACAGGCGGTCGCGGGTCAGGTCCAGGGGCGCGGTGTACTCGGCGCGCATCCACTCCTGGGCGGCGGCGCGCGGGTCGGGCGCGCCGGTGCAGTCCACGGTCTGGACGGCGTCGTCGAGGGTGGTGTCGACCAGCTGCCACGGCAGTTCGTCGATCTCGATCAGCCGCAGGTAGCCGGTGCCGAACTCGCGTCCGGCCCGGCGTGCGGCGTCGGCCAGCAGTTCGGCGTCGATCGGCCCGGTCAGCTCCACGTATTGGGCGATGGAGACGGGGGTGTCCCCGGCCAGCTGCTGGGCGAACCAGATGCCGCGTTGTGCGGCGGAGAGGGCGAAGGCCGCCGAGGTGTCGGGAGTGGAGGGCAGGGGACTGCTGAGAGCCATACTGCGGAAACCTTCTGCGGGCTGCGGCGGCTTCGGCGCGGTCAGGAGGCCTTCCGCGCCAGGTTCAGTTCGGCCTCGCTGAGCGGGGCGTCCGAGCCGGTGAGGTACTGCACCAGCGTGCTGCGGTCATCGAGCACCAGCCAGCGGCTCGGGTCGGTGACCAGATCCAGTCCGGCCTTGGTGGTGACGCCGAAGTCGGCGCGGGCCACGCTGGACTCGGTGGTCACCGGGACGGGAATGGCGCCGGTCTTCTCGATGGCCAGGCGGGAGACCATGGCCTCGACTCGCGGCGTCTCCGCGATCACGATCTTGGCCCCGGGGTGGACCCCGAGACCCAGCAGCATGCGCGCCACCCGGTTGCTCCAGCGATCCAGTTCGGCGTAGCTCAGGTCGCAGTCGGCGGTGGTCACCGCGATGGCCGTGGGAGCCGCGGGCGATTCGACCGTCTTGCACATGAACATCATCCTCTCGGAGGGGCCGCTTGCGGTGGCGTTCGGTATGTATCCACTTTCGCCGCCGCGAGCCGCCGCCGGTAGCGACCACAGTGCTGCCGTAATCCGCTCCGAGGGTGCGCGTTGTCCCACCCTGGGGTGGGTGGAAGATCAGCCGTTCAGGGCGTCCATGGCCGCCGAGATCATGGTGATCGAGTCGCGCGGGCTCAGCGCCATGGCCCGGAGCTGGTCGAACATCACCCCGTAGCGGCGCACCTCCGGGTGGCCCTCGATCAGCTCGTCGCTGGCGATGCCCTCCACGTACACCAGCTCCGGGTCGGCGGGGTCGGGGAAGTCGAGCAGGGTGAAGGAGCCCAGCATGCCCGGGTGCGCGCCGGCGTCGAAGGGCAGGATCTGCAGGATCACGTTCCGCTTGTTGGTGTGGTCGAGCAGCTGACTGAACTGTTGGTTCATCACCTCGGGGCCGCCGACCATACGGCGGATGACGGCCTCGTCGAGCACCACCCACAGCTCCAGGGGGTTGTCCTTGGTGAGCACCTTCGACCGCTCCTGCCGAGCCCGAATCCGTTGCTCGATAACCTGATCCGACACCTTGGGCATGGTGGTCTGGTAGACCGCGCTGGCGTACGCCTCGGTCTGCAGCAGGCCGGGGACGTAGGTGGACTGGAAGAACCGCGCCGAGAGCGACTCGGCCTCGAAGTTGATGTATGCGCCGTAGACCTCCGACACCGCGTCCTCGAAAGACCTTGCCATGCCGGGGCGTAACGCGTCGACCAGCAACTGCAAGGCATCTGAACGCGCGGGTTCACCGATCCCGTAGAGGTCCAGCATGGCCGTCAGGGTGCGGCGCTGCGGCCTGGCCTGGGCGGTCTCGATCCGGTACAGCGTGGTGACGTTGATGCCGGTCTTGGCGCTGACCACTTCTTTGCTGAGCCCGGCGCTCTCCCGCATCTCGTGGAGCATCGCGGCGAGCCTCCGCAAACGGACAGTGAGCACGGTGCGCTTGCCTGCCATGACGACCCTTTCCCTTGGCGCACTTGCTAGAACGCAGTATTGCGTTCTTGCATTTGTAAGAGCATGATCCAGCTAGCCTATTCGTGAACAACCGATCCGATGACCGGTATAGCTGAATCCGGAGACCAATCATGTTGGTGCGATTAGTGATGCTGTCGGGTGCGTATAGGGAGTCTCGATGACCATGTCGATAGCCGGTGTTCTGCCGACCGCTCCGCAATTGCTCTGTGCGTTCCAAGGGAGGCGATTTCAAGATCGAGTATTGCTGAGGTCCGCGCACGCACTCGCCGAACTGCACGAACGTCGCGCCCAGGTACGGGATCCCATGATGGTCAGCGAGATCGATTGCCGCCGCGGCGAACTCGTTGACGATATCAACGATTGGGTGGAGCAGGAACTGCCGCAGCACCGCAACGGCGCCACCATGCACACCGAGAGCCTGGGCGCCGTGGTGGACCGCATGGCCCGGAGCTGGGTCGAAGCCAACCAGGTGATCGATCACGAGGGCGCTTCCAGTGATAACACCCATAAACACTGGTACCACCTGGCCGAACTGGTTGACGGCTACACTGATCTCGTATTCGACGTGGCCGGTGGTCGTCGCCGTTTGCCGGAACAGTGATCCCGAATGCATTGACACAATTGATGTATTGCCACCGAATCGTTGATTCGTCCCGCCCGTAGACGGCGGGCGCAACGGGGCGCCCCGCCCGGCGTGCCGCGTGGTCGACTGGCGCGGCACGCCCGCCCTGAATTAGTGGGAAGCGTTTAGAACCAACCGTCCGGTGTTTTATTCGCGAAGTATTTCATTCACACGGATTCGAATTCATGACCGTGCGGGTGAAATACGGCGTTCCGCACTATGAGGGGGGAGTTCGACATGAACCAGGGCGAGGGCGCCGCCACCGACCTGTACCAACGGGCCCGTACCGGCGACTTCCGGCTGGACGTCGCCACCGCGCGCCACTGCGCCGCAACCTTCCTGCGGTTCGCAGCCGTGCTGGATCCGCACATCGACCGCAGCCACCGTGTCCACACCCTCGGTGGCTTCGGCGATTTCGGGTCCGCCCGGCAATTGCGGCGCGGCTTCGAACGCAAGGGCCGCGACCTCACCGGCACGCTCACCGCGCTGCGGAGCTCCGCCGAGGACATGGCCGCGGCCTATCTGCTCGCCGCGGGCCTCATCCGCGCCACCGACGACACGCATTCCCGCGCCCTCCTGGCCGCCGCCGCGGGTCTCTGACCCGCACTCGGAGGCCGAAAGCGGTTGGGTCAGCGAGGTTTCCAGTAGTTGTCCGGCCCCACCAGCTGCAGGATGGTACGTGACGGCGCGTCCAGGCTGGGCTGGAGCGAGGCGTCGACCGCGAGGTCGATCGACAGCGAGTACGCCTCGTACAGGTACCGGTACTGCCAGCGACCCCAGCTGGAATAGGTTGCGGCCCACAGGGTATCGAGGTCGGACTGGCAGACGCTGGCGCCGATGCCCTGGGTGGGGCACCACACGTCCCAGGTCTGCTTCTGGCCCTTGAGGCTGGTGTAGATGGCCTCGGCCTCGGTGCTGGAAGGGAAGGCGAACACCTCCAGCGAGGTCATGAGCTTGTCGGACTTGTCGATGTAGGTGCCCGTCACCATCTGAACGCACTTGTTGGCCTGCAGCGCGGTCTTCACGTTCTGCGACATATTGCTCGCGATGCAGTCCTTCACGCCGGAGGAGCGGCGGGTGAACACCACACCCTTGCTGTCGGTGAAGCTCGACGGGAGCAGGGCGTCGGCGGTGAACGGGGTCTTGTCGGTGCCCTGCTGGTTGAGGGTGGCCTTGTCGACCCCGGGGGTGCCGGGGGTGGACGGGGCGGTGGTGCTGGTGGTGGTGGTCGTCGGGGCGGTGGTGGTGATGCTCGAGCCCTTGGCTCCGTCGGTGGTCTTGTCGTCGCCGGAGAGCACGACCGCGCCCACGCCGATAGAGATGACGAGGACCACCAGCAGGACGCCGAGGATCACTTTGAGGGCGGTATTGGTCGAATTCGATTGGGGTGCACCCTGATACGTCACCAGCGGCTGCGGTGCGGACCAACCGGTCGGTGAGGTGTGGGTCGGCGGCAGCGGCGCCGTCGACGAGCCGAAACCCGCCTGCGTCAGGTACACCGTCCGCAGCGTGTCGCCCCACTCCTGCGCGGACGGCCGCGCGTCGGGCCCGAATCCGCCATTGCCGAAGGCCCGGTCGAACAGCGCCCGCACCCGCGGATCGAGATCGGCCGGCACGCCACCCGGCTGCCATGGCGCGCCGGGCGGGCCCGCGCTGTCGGGCAGCAGGGTCCGGTAGAGCAGCGCCGCCAGGTCGTACCGATCCTTGTACCGATCGTGCGCCCGGTCGGCGGGCATCAGCCCGGCGGTGTCGATGAGATGGACCAGCGGCGCGGCGGGCTGCCACAGCACGTTCGCGGCCGACAGATCCCCGTGGATCAGCTGCCGTTCCTCGAGCACCCGCACGATCTCGCACAGCCGAACCGCCAGTCCCGCACGGAGATACGGCGTGGTCTGCCCCGGTGCGGCCCACAGCTGATCCAGGGTGCGCGGCCTGCCGTCGGGTTGCAGATAGTCCATGGGGATCAGCGGCAGGACCGCGCCGATCAGCGCCGCGTCGTGCTGGACGAGGTCGATCGGCCAGTTCACCGCCTCGGCCGCCCCGGACGATCCGCCCGTGGCGGCGAGCACGGTCTGCCGCCCGAAAAGCATGGCCTGCCGGGCCCATTCGATCGCATCCGGCGCGGTGACCGGGTTCCGGTAGAGCTTGTAGAGCCGCTGGTGCCCGCGGGGATCCCGGCAGAGGTACTGCACCGAGCGCGCGCCCGCGGCATGGAAGGGTTCGCCGTCGACGTCGTAGGACTCGCCGGACAGACCTGTGACAACCACCATCGAACAGCCCCCGCCCGATACATGAGTTCCAGGCGAGTTTACCGGCCCGGGCGTCGCCACGCCCGGGCCTCGACGCAAGACACCGCTGACCGTCCCCTCATGACCCGGTCAGCGGTGCGGGTGCGGCCGCGCCGTTCAGCGCAGCGCCGCACGTCCTTTCACGCGGCCCAGCAGTACCAGGGCGATGAGGGTGACGAGGACCAGCAGGGTGGTGCTGGCGGCGGCGTCGAAGACGGCGCCGCGGTCGGTGGCCGCGAAGATGCTCACCGGCAACGTCTTCCAGGTGGCCGGGTACACCATGATGGTGGCGCCGAGTTCGCCCATGGACAGGGCGATGGCCAGGCCGGCCGCGGCCCCGAGGGCGGGCAGCAGCAGCGGCAGGGTGATGCACAGCAGGACGCGCACCGGTCCCGCGCCGAGTGATTCGGCGGCCTGCCGGTAGCCCGGATCGAGCCGGTCCAGGGCGGCGGAGACGCCGCTGAACGCGTACGCCAGCACCAGCACGGTGTGGGCCAGGATGACGATCCATTTGGTGCCGCCCAGCAGCAGCGGGCGTTCGTTGAAGGTGATGAGCACGCCCAGCCCGATCGCCACCGACGGCACCGCGACCGGCACGTGGAACACCGCGTCGGTGAGCCGCCGCAGCCAGGCCGGGGCCTCCATCGCGGCCAGGGCCGCCCAGGTGCCGAGGATCAGCGAGAACAGGCTCGCCAGCAGCGCGGTCTGCAAGCTGACGGACAGGCTGGCGGACTCCTCACCGGAGAGCGCCCGATCGAAGTTGGCGAAGCCGAGATCCGAGGGCAGCGGCCCGGTCCAGTGCCCGGCCAGCGCCGCGGCCACCACGGTCGCGATGGGCGCGACGAACACCACCGTGACGACGATCCCGAACACCGCGAGCACCACGGCCCGCCCGCGACGCGTCCACACCAGCATGGGTCAGCTCTCCTTGCGCGCGCCGGTGAGGCGCGCGAACAGCAGTCGGTATCCGAGATACAGGCTCAGCGACAGCAGCACCTGCACCGAGGCCAGCACGGCCGCGCCGGGCAGATCGAAGGTCACGATGCCACGGGTGTAGATCAGCGCGGGCAGCGTGATCACGCCCTTGGCGCCGGTGAACAGCACGATGCCGAATTCGTTGAGCGTCAGCAGCAGCGCCAGGCTGCCGCCCGCCGCCAGCGCGGGCCACGCCTCGGGCAGCACCACCTGCCGCAGCACCCGCCACGGCGAGGCCCCGAGACTGGACGCCACATCCAGCTGCTCCCTGGGCAATTGGGCGAACGCCGCCAGCAGCGGCCGCACCACGAACGGGGTGAAGAAGGTGACCTCGGCCAGGATCACGCCCCAGGGCGTGCTCAGGAAGTCCAGCACCGGCTGCGTGCCCCCGGTGATCCGATCGATCAACGCGTTCACCGCGCCCGCCGTCCCGTACAGGAACGTGAACGCCAGCGTCACCAGGAACGACGGCAGTGTCAGCACCGAATCGATGAGCCGCCCCACCACCTGCGATCCCGGAAACGGCACGAACGCCAGCACGATCGCCAGGAACGTCCCCAGCACCACGCATCCCGCGGTGGAGCTCACCGCGATGGTGACGGTGCGCCACAGCGCATTCCGGAACGACTCCTCACCCAGCACCTTCGCCCAGGTCCCGATCCCTCGCCCGGACTTGGTCTCGGTGGACTCCAACAGCACCCGCACGATCGGATACACCGCGATCAGCAGCACCACCAGCACCGGCGGCAAGGTCCACAGCACGGGTCGCCACGACCGTCCGGCCTTCCGGGCCCCGGGATCGGAAGGCACGGACGGGGATTCGAGCAGTGCCGTCATGACGTTCTCCGCTCCCGGGCCGCTGTGACTCCGGCGAACAAGGCGGCCCAGACGCCGCCGACCACCGTCCGCGGCCGGGGCTCCGCCCGGCGAGTCCCATCCAGCAGGCTGATCGATCGACCGCCGGTGCCCACCGTGCTGCTGTCTTCGTAGTCGGAAGTGATTCCGGCGCAGGCGAATGCACCCGGCGAGCGTCGTGGGAGCGGTGTGGCCGCCGACTGCGCCACGGTCCGGCCCGGCCGCACCGGCCCGGGCATCGCGAGGACCGCGGTGGATTCAGCCGTATCGGCGGCGTTCATGCGCGCACCTCGGGTTCCTCTGCGGCGGAGGGGGTCCCGATGCCCGGCGGGATCAGAACACCCGCCGGGTCGGCGAAGCGGACGCCGACGTGGTCGCCGGGGGCGATGTCGGTGTGGCCGAGGATGTCGGCGGCGAGTTCGGTGGGCAGGCCCGCGATTTCGAGGTGCAGGCGGGTCGAGGCGCCCTTCCAGACGCTGGTGATCACGGTGGCGCGCAACGCGTCTCGTTCGGTGAGCGGGACGACGTGGACGGTGTGGGGGCGGACGCAGAGCTGGGCTTCGGCGTTCGGCACCCAGTCGGGGCGGCCGATGCCCGGCGGCGGGGCGTCCGCGCGCAGCGTGTGCTCACCGGCGGTGACCAGGGCCGCGGTGCCGGAGACGTGCTTGACCTCGCAGGCGATCAGGTTCGCGCCGCCGAGGAAGGAAGCGGTGAACTCGGTCGCGGGCCGCTGCCACAGGTTGCGAGCGGTGTCGATGTCGACCAGCCGGGCTTCGCGCATCACCGCGATGCGGTCGGCCAGCGCCAGCGCCTCGGACTGGTCGTGGGTGACGTACAGCATCGCCGTGTCCGGCAACGCTTGTCGCAGCTGCTGGAGTTCGCCCAGCATGTTCTGCCGCAGCTGCGCGTCCAGGGCGGCGAGCGGCTCGTCGAGCAGCAGCACCTTGGGGCGGATGGCCAGGGCGCGCGCGATGGCGACGCGCTGCTGCTGGCCGCCGGACAGTTCGCGCGGCAGCCGGTCGGCGTAGCCGCCCATGCCGACCATCTCGAGGGCTTCGGTGACGCGCCCCCCGATCTCGTTGCGCGCCACCCGATGTGCCTTGAGCCCGAAGGCCACATTGTCGCGCACCCGCATGTGCGGGAACAGCGCGTAGGACTGCACCACCACCCCGATCCCGCGCTTGGCGGGGGACAGGTCGGTGACGTCGCGGCCGGCCAGTCGCACCGCGCCCGAGGTGGGCCGGACGAATCCGGCCAGGGCCTTGAGCGCGGTGGACTTGCCGGAGCCGCTGGGCCCGAGCAGCGCCACCGTTTCCCCCGCGGCGACGCGCAGGTTGAAATCGGCCAGTGCGACAGTCGATTTGCGACCGCGGCCGTAGGTGACCCCGACCCGGTCGAACACGATGGCCGGTTCGGCGGTGGTGTCGGTGACCACCGTGGATGTCGTCAACGCGGAGGACATGGCTGCTGCTCCTGTGGGTGGGTTAGCTACCGGTGGCCTTGGTGTAGGCCGCCAGGTCGGCGTCGAGCTCGTCGAGGACCTTGGTCCAATCCGGGTGCAGGACCTCGACGTTCTTGATCACCTGCGCGGGCGACTGCGCGCCGGCGGCGGACGGCGCGGCGTCCTTGAGCTCCTGGCGGGCGGGCACCGCGTAGGCGTCCGGCAGCGCCTTCTGCGCGTCGGCCGAGAGCAGGAAGGTCATCAGCTTCTTGCCCGCGTCCGAGTGCGGCGCGCCCTTGGCCAGACCCATCAGGTAGGGCACCGCGACGGTGGACTGCTTGCCGCCCGCGGAGGCTGGGAAGAAGACGTTGAACTTCGAGCCCTTCTCCTTCACGGTGGCCAGGTTCATCTGCACGTCGCCGTTGGCCAGCAGGATCTCGCCCTTGTCGACCTTGGCCTGGAGCTTGCCGGTGGAGGACGACGGGCCGACATTGTTGGCCTGCAGCTTGCCCAGGTAGTCCAGCGCGCCCTGCTTGCCCATCAGCTGCTGCAGCAGGATCAGCACGGCGGTGCCGTCACCGGCCTGGCCGGGGGTGGAGTACTGCAGCTTGCCCTTGTACTCCGGCTTCAGCAGGTCGTCCCAGGTCAGCTTGGACGAGTCGACCGAGGGGTTGGCGATGAAGCACAGGTAGTTGCCCGCCAGCGTCACCCACTTGCCGTTCGCGTCCTTGTCGGTGGCCGCGACAGCGGCGGTGTCCACACCGCTGGTCTGCAGCAGACCCGACTTGTCGGCCTTCTGCATGAACGGCGGCAGCGTGACGACCACGTCGGCCTGCGGGTTGGACTGCTCCTTGTCGACACGGCTCACGACCTCGGCGGAGCCGGCCTCGACCAGGTTGACCGCGATGCCGGTCTGGTCCTTGAACTTCGCGAACTGGGTCTTGTACCAGTCGCCGACACCGTCGGCGGAGTAGACGGTGACCGTCTTGTCCCCGGAGTCGCCGGCGCCGGTGCCGCCGCAGGCGGTCAGGCTGAAGGCGACCGCGGTGGCGGAGGTCAGGATCAGGGCGGTCCGGGCGATGGTGCGTGCGAGGCGGTTGTTCGGATTACGCACGGTGACTGCAACTTTCGGTTCAGGGGACGTGACGGATCGTAGGAACAGGGGGTGATCCGCGGCCCCGGCGAGGCGCGCCGGGGCCGCGGAATTCTCTAGCCGCGCTCGGCGAGCAGCAGCTGCGCGAACTCGGTGACCGAGGGCAGCACGTGGGTCGCGCCCGCGGCCCGCAGCTGTTCCTCGGTGTGCGCGCCGGTGAGCGTGCCCGCGACGATGCGCGCGCCCGCGGCCAGGCCGGTGGCGATGTCGCTGGTCGTATCGCCCAGCACCGCCACGCGATCCACGGCGTCGATCTCCAGGCGCAGCACCGCGGTGAGCACCATGTCCGGGTAGGGGCGGCCGCGACCGGCGTCGGAGGGCGCCAGGGCCAGATCCGCGATGTCGTTCCAGCCCAGCGCGTTCAGCAGCTTGTCCTGCGTCTCGCGGCTGAAGCCGGTGGTCAGCGCCACCTTGATCCCGGCGGCCCGCAGCGCGGCAATGGCTTCGGCGGCACCGGGAATCGGGGTCACCCCGGCCGCCTCGGCGAGCTCGGTGTAGGCGGCCTCGAAGGCGCGGTTGGCGGCCTGGGCACGGTCCTCGTCGCCGAGCAGCGTGCGGAAGCACCAGATCTTGGACTGCCCCATGGTGTCTCGCACGAAGGTCCGGGCGGCCTCGCGCTCCGGGCCCTCGGCGGGCACGCCCGCGGCGGTGACGGCCACCTCGAACGCCTGCTCCACCAGCCCGTCGTCGGCCACGGTGGTGCCCGCCATGTCGAAGACGGCGAGTTCGATCTGCTTGTCGGACACGATGATTCCTTAGGTGAGGTTCGTTCAGAGCTCGAGCAGGTCGGCGGTCTCCTCGCCGAGCGCGGGGCCCAGCGTCATGCCGCGTCCGCCCGGACCGGTGATGACCCACACGCCGTCCGCGGCCTGCGCGCGGGTGACGATGGCGCCCGGATCGATGGACTGGCTGTACACGCCCGCCCAGCGCCGCACTATCGGCGGCAGCTTGCGGCCCAGCAGCTCCTCCATCACGCCGGTGAGGTGCTCGTAGGGAGCCTCGTCCACGTCGAAGGTGAACGGCTCGTCGTATTCGTGGGTGTCGCCGATGGTGAGCCCGCCGTGCAGGCGCTGCACGGCCAGTAGCTGCATCTTGTGCTGGGCGGCCGTGAACGGCTGCGCCTGTTCGCGATTGAGGCGATCCAGTTCCGGTCCGGCGAAGGCCGGGTAGTAGCGGAAGCTGTCGCCGTCGGCGATGGCGGTGGTGAGCGGTTCGCCCAGGGGAGCGGTCTGCATCATCTGCAGGCGCACCCGGCGCACCGGGAGGTCGCCGACCAGTTCGCGGGTCAGGCCGGTGTGCGCCGCGCCCGGGCAGACCAGGACCAGGTCGCCCTCGTGGCGGCGGCCGCGGTCGTCGATCACGGTGGTGCCGGTGACGGTGCGGGCCTCGGTGCCGGCGAAGAAGCTGTAGCGGCCACAGGCCTCCATATAGCGGCGCAGCGCGGGCAGCGCCTGCCGGGACTCGACGGCGGCATCGGTCGAACAGTGCAGGCCCGCGAGGAATTTGCCGCGCAGCGCGGGGTTGAGCGCGCGCACCCGCTCCGGGTCGAGCAGTTCGAAACCGCGTTCGGCGGCCGAGGGGTGCGCCACGGCGGCCTCGGCGACCGCGAGCTCGTTCTCGCCGCGGACCAGGGTGATGGAGCCCGCGGGCCGGAAGCCCACGCCCGGCACCTTGCCGCCGATCTCCTCCCACAGCTGCCGGGATCGCAGCGTGAGTTCCAGTTCGCTCGCGCTGCGCCCGGACACCCACACCAGACCGAAGTTGCGCACGGTCGCGCCGCGCGCCTCCACCTCGCGTTCGAGGTGGACTACGTGGTGGCCGCGCCCGATGGCGGCGAGAGCGTGGGCGGTACCGAGGATCCCTCCGCCGATGATGACCAATCGCATGGTTGTCATCGTGGGCAATGGTCTAGACCTACGGGTGTTTCGTGTGGAAACGGTAGGTTAATAATTGGTATAGACCAATCCTGTGTACGCTGGGGGCATGGAGACGAGGGAGGCCGCCGGGGTGGAAGACCAGGCGGGGCCGGGCCGTCCGGCGGCCGGAACAGCCGGCACGGGAACCGATTCCGCGTCCGCCGGGCGCATGCCCAAGTCGTACCGGGTGCGCGCCGAACTGGAGGCGCTGCTCGGTGAGCTCTCCGAGGGCGACCCGGTGCCGTCCGAGCGCGAACTCGCGCTGCGCTGTGGCGTCGCCCGCGAGACCGTGCGTCAGGCGGTGCGGGAACTGCTGGTGGAGGGGCGGATTCGCCGGCAGGGCCGCGGCACCGTGGTCTCGCGCCCGAAGATGGTGCAGCCCTTGTCCTTACGCTCCTACACCGAGGGCGCGATCAAGTTCGGCCGCAAACCGGGCCGTCTGCTCGTCGACTGGTCCGACGTCCCCGCCGACCCCGACACCGCCCACGATCTCGCCGTGAAACCGGGCACCCCGGTCATGCACCTGGAACGCATCCTGCTCGCCGACGGGGAACGCATCGGCCTGGAGAGCACCTGGATGCCGTTGCACCGCTTCGCCGTCCTGCGCGAGTTCTACGACCCGCAGACCTCGCTCTACGTCGCCACCCGCGGCATGGGCGTGGTGTACGCGGTCGCCACCGAACGCATCGAGACGGTGCTGGCCTCCCCGCGCGAGGCCGCGCTGCTGGAATGCACGACGGCCCTGCCCATGCTGCTGCTGCACCGCCGCAGCGTGGACGGGGAAGGCGTGCCGATCGAACGCGTGCGCTCGCTGTACCGCGGCGACCGGATCGCCTTCCAGGCCAAGCTCACCGACTACTGAGCCCGCGATCGGCCGGTGCCGAGCTCGCGGTCAGCCCAGCTGCGGAGCCACTTTCGCGCCCAGCAGCTCGATGCTGTGCAGCACCTTCTCGTGCGGCAGCGTGCCGACGCTGGTGTGCAGCATGAACCGGTCCAGCCCGAGGGTGTCGCGCACCTCGGCGATCTTCTCGGCGACGTAGTCGGGCGTGCCCACGAACAGCGACCCGCTCTGCGAGCGCAGCGCGTCGAACTGCTGACGGGTCATCGGACCCCAGCCGCGCTCACGTCCGATGCCGGTCATCGCCCGCGCGTACGAGCCGTAGAAGTCCTCCACCGCCTGCTTGTCGGTGTCGGCGATGTACCCGTGCGCGTGCACCGCCACCGGCTGCGGCTCGTGCCCGCCCTCGGCCAGCGCCCGGTGGTACAGGTCCACCAGCGGCTTGAACCGCGCCGGCTGCCCGCCGATGATGGCGATGGCCAGTGGCAGGCCCAGGAGTCCCGCGCGCACAACGGATTCGGGGCTGCCGCCGACGGCGATCCACACCGGCAGCGGCCGGTTCTCGGTGCGCGGATAGACGATGGCGTGGTCCAGCGGCGCGCGGAACTTGCCGGACCAGGTGACCGGTTCGTCCTCGCGGATCTTCAGCAGCAGCGCGAGCTTCTCCTCGAAGAGGTCGTCGTAGTCGGTGAGGTCGTAGCCGAACAGTGGGAACGATTCGATGAACGAGCCACGCCCGGCCATCAATTCGGCGCGGCCGTTCGACAGGCCGTCCAGGGTCGCGAAGTCCTGGTAGGCGCGGACCGGGTCGGCGGAGCTGAGCACGGTGACCGCGCTGGTGAGCTGGATGCGCTCGGTCCGCGAGGCGATGGCGGCCAGCACGACCGCGGGGGAGGAGGCGGCGAAGTCCTTGCGGTGATGCTCGCCGACGCCGTACACGTGCAGCCCGGCCCGCTCGGTGGCCACGGCCTCCTCGACCACCTGCCGCAGGCGTTCGCCTGCGGTCGGCACCGGCCCGTCGCCGCCGACAGGATGCGTTTCGGCGAATGTCGTCAGTCCCAGTTCCACGGCCGTTGCCCTTCTCGAGCCTTGTTGCCAAGTCAACCGACAGGATAAACGGACCGTGGTCCGGAAGAATTCCCGCGTGCCCCGGACCTGGGAATCCCACCATTCGGACCGGCAGATAGTCTGGTACCCATGTCTGTGCGCACCCGCAAGCCCCTCGCACCCGGCACGCAGTCGCCCATTCGCGAGGTCCCCAAGAACATCGAACGGCCGGAGTACGTCTGGAAGAAGACGGTCAACGAAGGTAGCGAGCCCTGGGTGCAGACCGCGGAGACCATCGACAAGATGCGGATCGCGGGCAAGATCGCCGCGCAGGCCCTGGAAGAGGCGGGCAAGGCCGTCGCGCCGGGCGTCACCACCGACGAGCTCGACCGGATCGCCCACGAGTACATGCTCGACCACGGCGCGTACCCGTCGACCCTGGGCTACAAGGGATTTCCCAAATCCTGCTGCACCTCGCTGAACGAGGTCATCTGCCACGGCATCCCCGACTCGACCGTGATCGAGGACGGCGACATCGTCAATATCGACGTCACCGCCTACATCCACGGCGTGCACGGCGACACCAACAAGACCTTCCTCGCCGGTGACGTGGACGAGGAGGTGCGCCTGCTGGTCGAGCGCACCGAGGAGGCCACCAAGCGGGCCATCAAGGCGGTCAAGCCGGGTCGCGCGCTCAATGTGATCGGCCGCGTCATCGAGGCGTACGCCAACCGCTTCGGCTACGGCGTGGTCCGCGACTTCACCGGCCACGGCGTCGGACCCACCTTCCACTCCGGCCTGGTCATCCTGCACTACGACCAGCCCGCCGTGGAGTCGGTCATCGAACCGGGCATGACCTTCACCATCGAGCCCATGATCAATCTGGGCGGTATCGACTACGAGATCTGGGACGACGGCTGGACCGTGGTCACCAAGGACCGCAAGTGGACCGCCCAGTTCGAGCACACTCTCGTCGTCACCGACGAGGGCGCAGAGATCCTGACGCTGCCGTGAAGATCGCCATGCCCCAGCGGGGCGTCACCACGCGCGGCATCGGCTCCCGCGGCCCCCGGCGCAAGCCCTCCCGTTTCCTTCCCCCGAACCCCCGGGACGAGGGTCAGGGGGCCCTGCGCGCCACCATGCGCCGCCACGTCGAACTCTCCGCCGGTCGGCCGGTGGACGACGCCGACAAGCAGGACGTCGTCGCCGACACCCGCGGCGATTACGACAATCGGGACGCCTACACCAGCAGCGGCCGCGACCACTATGTCTACCGCCCGCGGGCGGAGTACAGCACCCGGTGAGTCGACGCGAGTGAAGGGTGCGCTGCTGGTCGCCGGAACCACCTCCGACGCGGGCAAAAGCGTTGTGGTGGCGGGGCTTTGCCGGATGCTGGCGCGGCGCGGGGTGCGGGTCGCGCCGTTCAAGGCGCAGAACATGTCCAACAACTCCGTCGTCACCCTCGACGGCGGGGAGATCGGGCGGGCGCAGGCCTTGCAGGCGCGGGCCTGTGGGCTCGAACCCAGCGTGCGGTTCAATCCGATCCTGCTGAAGCCCGGCAGTGATCGACGGTCGCAGCTCGTGGTGCGGGGCAAGGCCGTCGACACCGTCGGGGCCAAGGACTATTTCCGGCATCGGCGAGAACTGCGAACCGTGGTCGCCGAGGAATTGGCTTCGCTGCGCGACGAATTCGATGTGGTGATCTGTGAAGGCGCGGGTTCACCAGCCGAGATCAATTTGCGGGCAACCGATCTCGCGAATATGGGATTGGCGCGCGCCGCCGGGCTTCCGGTGGTGGTGGTCGGCGACATCGATCGCGGCGGCGTGCTGGCCCACCTGTTCGGCACCGTCGCGATTCTGGAACCCGAAGACCAGCAACTGATCTCGGGCTTCATCATCAACAAGTTCCGTGGCGATGTGGACCTGCTGCGGCCCGGCCTGGATCAGCTCACCGCACTCACCGGCCGTCCCACGCTCGGCGTCATCCCCTTCGCCGAGGACCTGTGGATCGACGCCGAGGACTCCCTCGGCACCGTCGCCGACGCCCCCGTGGGCCGCTCCCGGCCGCCGCTGGGCCGCGACTGGCTGACCGTGGCCGCCATCCGCTTGCCGCGCATCTCCAACTCCACCGATGTCGAGGCCCTGGCCTGCGAGCCCGGCGTCTCGGTGCGCTGGGCCGGTGACCCGTCCCGCCTCGCCGGGGCCGATCTGGTGGTGATCCCCGGCAGCAAATCCACCGTCAGCGACCTGGAGTGGTTGCGCCGCACCGGAATCGCCGACGCCCTCACCGCCCGCGCGGCCGCGGGCGGCCCCATTCTCGGCATCTGCGGCGGCTATCAGATGCTGGCCCGCACCATCGTCGACCGCGTCGAGTCCGGCGCGGGGACCGTCGCGGGCCTGGGTCTGCTGGACCTGGACATCGAGTTCGCGGATCCGAAGGTGCTGCGCCGCTCCGGCGGCCGGGTCCTGGATCGCGCCGGTGACACCGATCTCCCCGTGCACGGCTATGAGATCCACCACGGCCGCGTCACCCGCACCGCCGACCGGCCCTGGTTCGAGCTCGGCGGCGCCCCGGAAGGCAGTGTGCGCGAATCGGTGTGGGGCACGCACCTGCACGGGGCCCTGGCGGCGGACGAGTTTCGCCGGACCTGGCTGCACCAGGTCGCCCAGCGCGCGGGTCGCACCGATTTCGTTGTCGCCGAGGACGTCTCGGTCGATGAGGTGCGCGCCTCCCAGCTCGACCTGCTCGCGGATCTGATGGAGAAGCACCTCGATCCGGACGCGCTCGAGCGTCTGATCGACGCGGGCGCACCCCTGGATCTCCCGACCCTGACCGTGGGAAAGTGACCCCGGTCACAGTTATCCGACCGACTGGCGGTCGGCCTCCACACCCCTGCTGTAGCGTGATCGACCATGGAATCTCGGCGGATCACGGTCGGTGACCGCGAGTGGGCGGTGCGAGTCGGCGGGCCCGACACCCGGCACCACGTCCTGCTGCTCCCCGATGCGGGTGATCCGGCCGATGTTTACGACCAGGTCTGCGAACGACTGCAGACCTCGGACCTGCACACCATCGCCTTCGAGTCGATCGACGGTCTCGACGCCGCGACGGTTGTCGACATCCTGGGCCGGCTGAAGGTCCCGTACGTCAACCTCGTCGGCATCGGTGCGGGCGCGGAACTGGCCTGGGAACTGGCCGCCCGCCACTTCAGCCATTTCATGAGCCTCATCGTGGCCGGTGGCGGCCACCCGGCGGTGCCCGGCGTGGACGGCACCGTCCGCGACGCCTCCTGCCCGCCGGTGGAGATCCCCACCACCCTGCTGGCCACCAAGCCCTTCCCGCGCGAGGTGGCCGAGGGCTCGGCCAGGTTCGTCTACGGCGAATTCCGGCTGGTCCCCATGGATGTCACCGCCGTGGCCGCCGAAGCGGGCCACGAACTGGCCACCGAGGTCGTGCTACGCACCAGCTTCTGGTGAGCCGGCGGCCGCGACGGGCCTGGACGCGGCAGCCTGCGTGACCACGGCAGGCGCCGCGGCCGCCGCCGGTGTTTCAGCCTGCCACTTCAGCCAGGAGTCCAGTTCCCGCAACGCCTCGGTGCGCGGCTTCTCCGACGACAGGAACACGTCGTGCCGCGCACCCTCGATCGGCACGATATTGGTGCGGGTGCCCAGGCAGCCCGACCAGCGCTGGATCTGCCGCACATCGAGCACCACGTCCGACACATCGGCGGCGGGTCCGTAGTTGCGCATGAACTTGGTGACCTTGGAGCGCAGGATCAGCGCGGGCACCCCGATGTCGAGCCCCTTGTGCAGCCGCAGGTGCCCGCGCCGGATGGCGCGTAGCCAGCCCGCGTGAACGGGGAAGCCGCTCAACGGTTTCCAGTCCAGGTTGTAGTCCCACTCACCGGCCTGGGTCTGGTGCAGGCTGTCGCCGTAGCTGGTGGACACGCCCAGCGGGATCCGGGCGAAAGCCCGCAACCGGCCCAGGCCCTCCAGCACCGGCGTACCCACCGAGCGGTAGTAGCCGGGCCCCTGCAGGTCGAACCATGGGCTGTTGAGCACCAGTCCGGTGATGCCCTGCGCGCGCACGCCGCCCGCGGCTTCGAGCCGGTTGAGCCACAGCGAGGTCACCAGACCGCCGGTGGAGTGGGCCATGATCAGTACCGGCAGCTCGGTCTCGGCGCGGATGACCTCGAGCGAGCGGTTGAGCTCCTCGTCGTAGAGGGCCAGGTCGCTGACATAGTGCGGGGTCTGCCCGGCCCGCGTGGAACGCCCGCATTTGCGCAGGTCCAGCGCGTAGAAGGCGTAGCCCTGGGCGGCCAGGTGCTGGGCCAGGTGTTCCTGGAAGAAGTAGTCGGTGAAGCCGTGCACGTACAGCACGGCTCCGGTCGCGGCGGGGGCGTCGGCGGGGGTGTAGCGGACCAGGGTGGCGACGGCGTCGCCCTGACCGTCGGGGTCGGGGCCCATCGACAGCGTCAGCTGCTGGTAGTCGGCGCCCAGGACGTCGGGCTGCCAGGCGGTGGTCGAAGACGTGGTGGAGGACGTTTCGCGGGTCACCAACTCAACATAGACCGCGGCGCGTAGATGTCTATTTGGGAGGGATCTCTCACATTCGGGGATTTCGAAGCGGGATTCGGGAATGGTCAGGGGCAGAATTGAGTCCAAGTGAACGACGGGTAACCTAACCCCCACCTGGTGACCCAAAAAAGACAAGGAAGTCGATCCCCGCCGTGTCGAACGCTGCCACGATTGAAAAGACCGATGTAGTACTCATCGGTGCCGGCATCATGAGTGCCACCCTCGGTGCCCTTCTTCGCCAGGTGCAGCCGGATTGGTCGATCACCATCTTCGAGCGCCTCGAGGCCGCGGCCGCCGAGAGCAGCGACCCGTGGAACAACGCGGGCACCGGCCACTCGGCCCTGTGCGAGCTGAACTACACGCCGCAGAACGCCGACGGCTCGGTGGAGATCGCCAAGGCCATCGACATCAACGAGCGCTTCCAGGTCTCGCGCCAGTTCTGGTCCTACTCGGTCGAGAACGGCGTGCTGGCCAACCCGTCGAACTTCATCAACCCCATCCCGCACGTGAGCTTCACTCACGGCGCGGACGGCGTCGAATACCTGCGCAAGCGTCACGAGGCGCTGTCGCGGCATCCGCTGTTCGAAGGCATGGAGTTCATCGACGACGCCGACGAGTTCGCGCGGCGACTACCGCTGATGTCCAAGGGCCGTGACTTCTCCGACCCGGTCGGCCTGAACTGGACCGACTACGGCACCGACATCGACTTCGGTGAGCTCACCAAGGAACTGCTGGCCTACCTGGGCGCGTCCGGCGCGGACATCGCGTTCGGCCACGAGGTGACCAACCTGACCAAGCAGTCCGACGGCTCCTGGCTGGTGAAGGTGCGCAACCTGCGCAGCAACAAGGTGCGCGTCATCAACGCCAAGTTCGTGTTCGTGGGCGCGGGCGGCGGCGCGCTGCCGCTGCTGCAGAAGTCGGGCATCAAGGAGATCCGCGGTTTCGGCGGCTTCCCGGTGTCGGGCCTGTTCCTGCGCTGCACCAACCCGGCGCTGGTGGCCCAGCACGAGGCCAAGGTGTACGGCCAGGCCTCGGTCGGCGCGCCGCCGATGTCGGTGCCGCACTTGGACACTCGCGTCATCAACGGTGAGAAGGGCCTGCTGTTCGGCCCGTACGCCGGCTGGACGCCGAAGTTCCTCAAGGACGGCAAGCTGACCGACCTGATCAAGTCGGTGAAGCCGAACAACCTGTTCTCCATGCTGGGTGTCGGCGTCACCGAGATGGGCCTGGTCAACTACCTCGTCGGTGAGCTGCTCAACTCGCAGAACGACCGGATCGGCTCGATGGAGGAGTTCATCCCGCGCGCCGACGGCGACGACTGGGAGCTGATCGTCGCCGGTCAGCGCGTGCAGGTCATCCGCCGCAAGGGCGCGGGCGGCGTGCTGGAGCTGGGCACCGCGGTCGTGGCGGCCGAGGACGGCACCATCGCCGGTCTGCTCGGCGCCTCGCCGGGCGCGTCCACCTGTGTGAGCGCCATGCTCGACGTGATGAAGAAGTGCTTCCCGCGCGAATTCTCCACGTGGGAGCCGAAACTCAAGGAAATGGTGCCGTCGCTGGGCGTGAAGCTCTCCGAGAACCAGGCCCTGTTCCGCGATGTGTGGGACTGGTCCACCAAGGCCCTGCAGCTGGACGCCGACAACACGCCGAAGCCCGCGGGTATCGCTTCTCACGCGTAGATGTGATAGCAAGACGCGATGATGTCAACGGTTGCTCTCAAACGGTCGTGGTCCCAAGACCTGGACACCGCGACGCTGTACAAGCTGTTGAAACTTCGCGTGGAGGTTTTCGTCGTCGAGCAGAAGTGCGCCTACCCGGAACTGGACGGGTTCGATCTATTGCCGGAGACCCGTCACTTCTGGCTCGACGACGAGGGTGAGACCATCTGCACCCTCCGTCTCATGGAGGAGCACGAGGACGGCGTCAAGTCCTTCCGGATCGGCCGCCTCTGCACCACCCCTGAGGCCCGCGGACACGGCTACACCACCCGCCTGCTGCAGGCCGCCCTGGCCGAAGCGGGTTCGGCGACGGTCCGCCTGAACGCCCAGACCTACCTGCTCGACATGTACACCAAGCACGGCTTCAAGGTCGACGGCCCGGAGTACATCGAAGACGGCATCCCGCACATCCCCATGCGCCGCGGCTGACCCCGCCCCCCGCAACGTCCCGCGCCCGCTGTGAAACCCACAGCGGGCGCGGCTGTTTCATGCGTATGCGGCGTGCGCGGTGCGCGGCGCCAGTCGGCGGTGCGGGGCCGTGCTCACGTACCACCCGGGGCAGCGCGCCCGATGTCGTGGCGGCCGCGACGGCCCGGGTCGGAGCGAGTGCTGGGTCGCGGGAGCGTGTGGTTCGACCGTACTGCGGGAGCGTGGGCTCGGCCGGAGTGATTGCGGGCCGGTGGGCGGCCGTTCGGGGGAGCGGGCGTCGAGCCGTGAGCGCGGGGGCGCGGTTCGGTCATGCATGACGCGGGGGCGGGCGCAGGTGCGGTGCCGAGGGGTAGCCGGGGTGGAGAAATGCGCCGCGCATAGAGTTGGCGGCGTGTCTGTTCCTTCTGTGGCGTACTCCGAGAGTGTTCGTGCGGCCGGTGACGAGGCCGGGTTTCCGTTCTCCGCGGTGGTGGGGCAGGAGCGGCTGCAGCTGGCGTTGATCCTGTGCGCGGTGCATCCCGGCATCGGCGGGGTGCTGGTGCGCGGGGAGAAGGGGACCGCCAAGTCGACCGTGGTGCGCGCGCTCGCGCAGCTGCTGCCCCCGGTCGTGGACGAGTCCGGCGCGCGGCCCGCGCGGCTGGTGGAGCTGCCGGTCGGCGCGACCGAGGACCGCGTGGTCGGGTCTTTGGACCTGGAGCGGGTGCTGCGGGACGGGGAGCAGGCGTTCAAGCCGGGTCTGCTGGCCGCCGCCCATCACGGCGTGCTCTACGTCGACGAAGTGAATCTGCTGCACGACCACCTGGTGGACGTCCTGCTCGACGCGGCCGCCATGGGCCGGGTGCACATCGAGCGTGACGGCGTCTCGCACACCCACCCGGCGCGATTCGTGTTGGTGGGCACCATGAATCCCGAGGAGGGCGAGCTGCGGCCGCAGCTGCTGGACCGCTTCGGCCTCACCGTGGACGTCGTCGCCTCCCGCGTCGTGGACACGCGCATGGCCGTGGTCCGCCGCCGCCTCGACTACGAGGCCGACCCCGCCGCCTTCGCCGACCGCTACGCGGCCGCGGATCGTGAGGTGGCCGAACGCATTCTGACCGCCCGCGACCACCTCGCCGAGGTCAGCCTCGACAATGTCGAGCTGCGCCGCATCGCCGCCCTGTGCGCCGCCTTCGACGTCGACGGCATGCGCGCCGACCTGGTGGTGGCCCGCACCGCCACCGCCCACGCCGCCTGGCGCGGCGCCACCGAGGTCACCGAGTCCGACGTCCGCGTCGCCGCCGAACTCGCGCTGCCGCACCGCCGCCGCCGCGACCCCTTCGACGAACCCGGCATCAGCGAGGAACAACTCGACGACGCCATGCGGCACGCCGCCGACGAAGCCGCCCGCGCCGAGCAGGATGGAGCTGACGGCCTGGGAAAAGGTGAAGCGGTCCCGCCGAACGGCGCGGGACCGCGGAATCCGGCGGAGGGCGAGGGGCGCGACGCCGATTCGCCTGACGCGGAACAGAACTCACCCGCGGGCCGGAATCCCGCCGACTCGGCCTCGGTGGACCGTCCCGACGGTCCGGACGTGCCTGATGATGGCCGGGACTCGCCTGGTGGTGGCCCGGACTCGCCGGACGGCGGCCCGGATTTCCCCGGCGGTGGCCCGAATCCCCCTGGGGGAGACCGGAATCCCTCCGACGACCGCGCCGAGCGCAACCCGTCCGCCGATCGCCCCGCCCGGGAGGGCAGCGTCGCCGCCCCTGCCGCCACCCTCCCCAAGCCACCGCGCTGGGAGGTGCCCGGCGTCGGTGAAGGCGCCCCCGGTCGCCGCTCCCGCGCCCACACCCGCCAGGGCCGCATCGTCCGCGCCACCGACGACACCTCCACGGGCCTGCACCTGCTGGGCACCATCTTCGCCGCGGCTCCTCGCCAGTTCGAGCGTGGGCGCCTGACCGGCCCTCTCGCCTTCGCCCCCGACGACCTGCGCGGCGCGTATCGCGAAGGCCGCGAGGGCAACCTGGTCGTCTTCGTCGTGGACACCTCCGGCTCGATGGCCGCCCGCGACCGCCTCTCGGCCGTCACCAACGCGGTCGTGGCCCTGCTCCGCGACGCCTACCAGCGTCGCGACAAGGTCGCCGTCATCACCATGCGCGGCCAGGAAGCCGACCTGGTCCTGCCCCCGACGTCCTCGGTCGACATCGCCGTCCGCCGCCTGGCCGACCTGCGCACCGGCGGCAAAACCCCACTCGCCCAAGGCTTGTTGCGGGCCCGCGACCTGATCCGCCGCGAGCGCACCCGCGACCCCCACCGCCGCCCCCTGCTGGTTCTGCTCACCGACGGCCGCGCCACCGGCGGCACCGACCCGGTCCCGCGCGCCCGCGCCGCCGCCCGCATGCTGGCCAACGATTCCGTCACCGCCATGGTCGTCGACTGCGAACGCGGCATGATCCGCCTCGGCCTGGCCCGCGACATCGCCGCCGAATTGCGCGGCGGCTACCTGCATTTGGGTGAACTCACCGGTGACGCCGTGGCGCACGTGGTGCGCGCGACCCGCGCCGCATAGGCCCGCCCCTGCGGCGACCGCCACATCCGGTTCCGGTAGTGGGCACAGCTCTGTCCGAATCGCACACCGCGATGCCGTGCCCAGGGTGCGATGACCGGCCGCCGGATCGCGAACACGGTGAGCGGCAGCAACGGGATCGGCCACCGGCTGTCGGCGAGCACCCCCGAATCCGAGCACCACGGCAGCGCGGCTGGAGCTCACCGCGATTCGAGGTCTGATACGTGGACTCGGTAGCGGCCTCGATTCTGTCCGCCCCGTGGCGACTCCGGCCGGGCCGCCGTGCGGGGCCGGGGCCGCCGTATGGCACGGTGAACGTCGACAGCGGTGTGCCTTGCCGCAGCGAAAGGAGCTTCCAGCGATGCCGAAGGGTGTTCCCCTCCCGGAATCCATTCCCGATGACGGTCTGACCACCCGGCAGCGGCGCAACCAGCCGGTGCTGGCGGTGCACACCGGACCCGGCAAGGGGAAGTCGACGGCCGCGTTCGGGATGGCGTTGCGGGCGTGGAACCAGGGCTTCGACATCGCGGTGTTCCAGTTCGTGAAGAGCGCGAAGTGGAAGGTGGGCGAGGAGGCGGCGTTCCGCACCCTCGGGCAGCTGCACGACGAGACCGGCGCGGGCGGCGCGGTGGAGTGGCACAAGATGGGCGAGGGCTGGTCCTGGACCCGCAAGCAGGGCTCAGACGACGACCACGCGGCCGCCGCCGCAGCGGGCTGGAAGGAGATCCGGCGACGCCTGGAGACCGAACAGCATCGCTTCTATGTGCTCGACGAATTCACCTACCCGCTCAAGTGGGGCTGGGTCGATGTCGACGAGGTCGTCGAGACGCTCCGCGAGCGGCCGGGCAATCAGCACGTGGTGATCACCGGCCGCGACGCCCCGCAGGCCCTGATCGACGCCGCCGACCTGGTCACCGAGATGACCAAGGTCAAGCATCCGATGGACGCCGGCCGCAAGGGCCAACGCGGCATCGAGTGGTGAGCGGGCCCGCCATGGTGAGCCCGGCGAGCACCCCCGCCGTCGTCATCGCCGCGCCCGCCTCGGGCAGCGGGAAGACCACGGTGGCCACCGGATTGATCGGCGCGCTGCGCCGTGCCGGGCACCGGGTCGCGCCGTTCAAGGTCGGCCCGGACTACATCGACCCCGGCTATCACGGCCTGGCCGCCGGTCGCCCGGGCCGCAATCTGGACCCGGTCCTGGTCGGCGCGGACCGCATCGCACCCCTGTACCTGCACGGCAGCCGCGACAGCGATCTCGCGGTGGTGGAGGGCGTCATGGGCCTGTTCGACGGCCGCATCGACGAACACCATACCGAACCTATCGCCGAGGGCTCGACCGCCCAGATCGCGGCCATGCTCGGCGCACCCGTGATCCTGGTGGTGGACGCGCGCGGCCACAGCCAGAGCCTGGCCGCCCTGCTGCACGGTTTCGCCACCTACGACAGCGGAATCCGGCTCGGCGGAGTGATTCTCAACCGCGTGGGCAGCGAACGCCACGAACAGGTCCTGCGCGCCGCCTGCGCCCGCGTGGGCCTGCCGGTGCTGGGCGCCCTGCCCCGGCTCGCCGAACTGGCCGTGCCCTCACGGCATCTCGGCCTGATCCCGGCGGTCGAACACGGCAATGCCGCCCAGGCGGCCGTGGACGCCATGACGGATCTCGTCGCGGCGCACATCGATCTGGCCGCGGTGGCCGCCCTGGCCGCCTCCGATGTGCGGGGCCGGGCGTGGGATCCGGCCGCGGAAGTGGCGGTCCAGGAATCCGGACCGGTGGTGGCCATCGCCGGGGGACCGGCCTTCACCTTCGGCTACGCCGAGCACCGCGAGCTGCTCGCGGCGGCCGGGGCCCAGGTCCGCGTCTTCGACCCGCTGCGCGACGAAATGCCCTCCGGCACAGCCGGATTGGTCATCCCCGGCGGCTTCCCCGAGGAACATGCCGCCGACCTCGCGGCCAACACCGGACTGCTGGCGGCCATCGCCGACCAGGCCCGCCGCGGCCTCCCGATCCACGCCGAGTGCGCCGGTCTGCTGTACCTGACCCGCACCCTCGACGGCCACCGCATGGCCGGTGTCCTCGACGCCGACGCCGAGTTCGGCCCGCGTCTCACCCTCGGCTACCGAGACGCGGTGGCGCTCACCGACTCTCCGCTCTGGAACGCGGGCGACCGCGTCCGCGGCCACGAATTCCACCGCACCCGGCTGACCTCCGCGGGGTCGTCGGAACCGGGCTGGGCCTGGCGCTCACCCGCCGGCGAGACGGTCCGCGAGGGCGCGGTGCTGCACCGTGTGCACGCGTCCTACCTGCACACGCACCCGGCCGGGAACCCGGCGGCCGTCGGACGGTTCGTCGCCGCGGCGGCCGACTTCGCCCGGACCGATGTCACGGTCTGACCTGGCGGTCGGCGTCGGGCTGCGCCCCGGGACGACAGCCGAGGTCATCGTGGCGGCGGTGCGGGAAGCCTTGGGGGACAGGGCGGTCGGCCGATTGGCGACCCTCGACCGGCGCGCCGGTGAACCAGGGTTTCTAGAGGCGGCGTTGCGGCTGCACGCGGTGGCCATGGGGTTCTCGGCTCTGGAATTGGCAGCCGTGGCCGTTCCCAATCCGTCAAGCCGGGTTTCGGAGGCTGTCGGCGCCACGAGCGTCGCGGAGGCCGCTGCCGTGCTGGCCGGTGGGGGTGGGGATTTGACGCTCCCCAAGACCGTTGTATCCGGAATTGTGGTTGCTGCTGTGGAATTCGATTTGTTGGGACCGCTAGACCTGGGTTCATGATGCCGCCCCTTCCGGGACTCGACTGAAACGGGAAGACGACTCAGCGCTTCGATTCCCAGCGATGGACTGAGCTTCGGAACTTCGACGAGAATTATGAAAATCGTTGCGATACTGGACATTTCGGGTTCTCTGGGTGATCATGCGGGCGTAAAATAGGGGCATGGATTCGAATGGGGTGACACTCGACGACTGCGGTATCGCTGAACTGGCGGCCGCGGTCTCGACCCTTTCGGAATCCTTGCAGGGTGGGAAGATGACCGACTTCTCTGATGAGGATGTCGTGTTGTTGATGCGGCAGCTCGAAACCTGCAAGCGTCAGCTCGCCGCACTCGATACCCGTTTGATCATCGAAGCCGGAGAACGGTCGCTGCATTCACGCAGTGGCGCGGGGAAGATGGTGCCGTTCCTGCGCCACACCCTCGGCTTGTCGCGGTATGACGCGTCGGTGCGGGTGAAGATCACTCACCACTGCGGCGAATTCGTGCAGCAGACCGGCCACGTCGCGCCGCCGGTGCTGCCGGTGACGGCCGAAGCGTTTGCGGCCGGGGACATTTCCCGCGATCACGTGCGCCACATCATGGACGTGATGAACCACCTGCCCGTCGATGTCCCTGCCGAGGCACGGGCCGAGGCTGAACAGATCCTCGTCGACTACTCGCGTCATGGGTGGCCCGATGATCTGTTGAAGATCGGCCGCGACATCCTCGCCAGCCTCGATCCCGACGGGAAAGTGGTGTCGGACGCTGATCGTCGTCGCCGTCGCGGGATCACCCTGTGCCGTCCCGGTGTGGACGGTATGACGCGCATCGAGGGGTGGATCACCCCCGAACTGCGTGCCTGCCTGGATGCGGTGTTCGCCAAGCTCGCTCGTCCCGGCATGTGCAACGTCGAGGACCCCGAAAGCCCTTCCGCTACAGGTGGGTTCATCGCGGACAGCATCCTCGATGCTGCCGCGCGTCGTGACCGTCGTGACGCGGGGCAGCGGACTCACGACGCGTTGCTGGCGTTGGTGCAGCCGGGTGTGAACATGCGGACCCTGGGCATGCACCGTGGGCTGCCGGTCGAGGTCGTGCTGACCATGAGTCTGACCGACCTGGAGAACGGGACCGGGGTTGCGACCACCGCGTCGGGCACCCAGATCTCGATCAACGAGGCCCTGAAGATGGCCGAGGGAACCCGCCCGGTGATCGCGGTCCTCGACGGCGACGGGATGCCGCTCTACCTGCGGCGCTCCCGCCGTACCGCGAACCGCGCCCAACGATTGGCGCTTCTGGCTCGGGACAAGGGTTGTACTCGCCCGGGTTGTGAACAACCCGCCAACATGTGCGCCGCCCACCACATCAATGATTGGGCCAAGGGCGGCCCCACCGACATCACCAACCTGACCCTGGCGTGCGATCACTGCCACGCGCTGATCAATGACGGCCAGGATGGTTGGAAAACCGTTGTGATGGGTAAAGATTCACCGTTCCCCGGCCGGACGGGGTGGATTGCACCGAAGAGTCTTGATCCCACCGGCACGCCGCGCGTGAACGATCGTCATCACGTGGGGCAGGCGATCGCCGCTGCCATCGATTCCAGTTGCCGAACGTGGCGCTCGCGGGCAGCGTGATTCCCGGCTGCTCGTGCCCTGCTGGCGTGCGCAAAGCGACGGGGAGCGTGGTCGCCTCGCCTGCCCTGCCGGACTGGGGCTGTCGCCGGGCTGAGATCCGCTTCCCGCCGATCCCAGCCCACGGACCGCACGCATCACCTGCTCGAGCCCGAACCCCAACCCCTCACCCCTTCTTGCTCCGGGATGCTGGACGGTCTTGCTCCGGGATGCTGCACGGCCGAGCCGTGCGGGGGCTGGTAGGCGAGGGGCCTCGCAAGCTCGGCCACCTCTCTTCCTTCTCCAGGCGTCTTTTGATCTTTGCCGCTTTCGGTCTTTGGCCTCAGACCTTTTCTTCTCTATCTTTTGCCATGTGGCCGACCCCACCCTGACCCTCACCCCGGACCGCTGGCGCACCTTCCTGACCTGGTGGCGCTTCTGGGGCATCCTGGGTTTCTGCGGCTCGGCCTTCCTGACGTTCTTGATCATCAGCGATCTGGACGGCGTCCCCGCCTACTGCGGCTGGCGGCACCCCTGCCCGCCGTGGATCACCCTGACCATCGGCGCGTTCCCGATGTACGTGTGGGCGGCGGGCGGAGCCGTCACCTGGCAGTTGGGGCGAATGGCCCGCAGACGCGGCTGGCGGCCGTCCCTGAGCATCCCGATCGGGGCGCTGATCTTCTTCCCCGGCCTGCTCCTGAGCCTCTACGTCGTCTACCACTACTGGTGGCCGAACGGCTGACACGCCGCAGCCCCCGCCGACTGGTTGGGTATCGGCGAGGGCTGCGACTTCACGCGATCAGGGCGCGACAGAACCCCAATCGGCGAATCCGGTCGGATCGTGCCGGCCCATGGTGCCGTGCTCGAACAAACCCCAGCCCTCGTCGTCGCCGCAGCGCGCCTTGCCGACGTGGTCGATGACGCCGAACGGAATCCGCCCGGCCACAGCGGGATCGGTCAGGTCGTAGAGCTTGCTCTCGGACCAGTCGCGGCCCTTCCACTGTCCGTGCAGCCAGTCGGGGTCGCCGCCGTAGCCGCAGCCGGCGTTGAGCGCGATGAAGGTTCCGGCCTCGACCTCGACTTCCAGGGGCTTGCCGTCGGGCGTGGAGAGTTCCAGGCGCAGCGCGGTCGGGATGCGGGTGCCGGACTTGTAGGTGAGATGCACACGCGGCCAGCCCAGCTGCTCGACGCGCCCGTCGTGCCAGACGCGGGTGGCGTCGTTGAGCGTGCGGAAGCCGTTGGGCTCCTCCTGCACGATGACGATGATCGAGTAGTCGTCGAACTTCAGCGGCACGTACAGCCACCAGAAGCCCTCGGACGGCTCGTCGGCGACCCGCCCGGCCGGATCGGCGTCACCGACGGGCCGGATGCCCCAGGAGCGGTCGCGGGTGCCGCACCACACGGCGGGATCGATGGCGAAGTCGTCACCGTCGACATTCAGTGTGCCCGACCAGGTTCCGACCTGGGCGAAACGCTGGGCGTCGATGATGGGCCGGTGCAGCTTGGTGATGATGGTGTGCGGCTGCTCGGCGACCGCGGGGTGCGCGCCCTCCCAGGTGAGGTCGAACGACAGGTCGTCGTGCTCGCAGATCACGCGCAGCTTCTGCAGCGGCTCGATCACCTCGATGCGGTAGCCGCCGACCGCGAGGTCCAGGCCGCGCTGTTCGAGCGCGTCGGAGAACCGCACCGCACGCTGGGTGTCGCCGCGGCGCACGGTCGCGAAGGCGTCGGTCACGCCCAGGTTCGGGTAGACGCCGAACCCGGTGATGAGCATGGTGTCGCCGCCGGTCTGGATGGCGTTGTAGTAGCTGCGGTCGTAGAAGTTCCGATCACTGCTCACCACCCGCGCCATCGGCAGCGGGGTCTGGTGGATGGGGTATTCGTCCAGCGGACCGATCATGTCCTCGTCTCTCAATCCCAGTTGTACGTGCCGTCGAGCAGTGTTTCGATCAGATCCGCGTGCATGACGAATTCGTCGCGGTTCTCGGGTTCGGTGGTCTCGCCGAAGTGGATCATCCGCCGCCAGATGCGGGCCATCACGACGCCGTGGCGCAGGGCGGCGTAGGTGAGGTACCAGTCCAGGTCCCGCAGGGTGTGGCCGGTGGCCTCGGTGTAGAGCTTCTCGACGTCGGAGCGCCGCATGTAGTCGGGCACGCCGGGCTGGCCGTACTTGGTGGCCATGTCCTGGAAGAAGCGGTGGATGAGCAGGGTCCAGGCGACGTCGAGCTCGCGCGGGCCGATGGCGGCCATCTCCCAGTCGAGCACGGCGTTGGGGGTGAGGCCCTCGAACATGATGTTGCCGGGGCGGGCGTCGCCCCAGCTGAGCACGTCGGCGCTCGGGTGCTCGGGGAAGTTGTCCTCGAGCCACTGGAAGGCGCGGTCCAGGATGGGAATGTTGTAGCCGTCGTCGGTGAGAGCCCAGGCATACCAGCGCTTCTGGGCGTCGAGATGGCGGCGCAGCGCGGGGCCGTCGCCGTCGAGGTGCGGGAACCGCTCGGCGGGCTTGTCGATGGCGTGGATGCGCGCGATCACGTCCACGGTGTTGCGGGTGATCTCCATGCGCTGTTCGGGGGTGGCGTCGAAGAGCCAGCCGGTGAACACATAGGGCGGGTTGTCGGCCGGCGCCTGGCCGCCGACGCGGCGCATCACCAGGAACGGCGAGCCGAGGATGCTCTCGTCGGCCTCGTACCAGCACAGCGGCGGGATCGGCAGGTCGGTGGCCTCGGTGACGCCCGCCATGGTGGCGAACTGGCCGCCGAGATCGTATTTCTCGAAGACCGGGAAGGAATCGGCCTCGGGGGCGAGCCGGGCGACGAAGGAGCCGCCCGCGGGCTGACCGTTCTCGGTCCATTCGGCGTCGAACAGCAGTGTGGCGCTGGACATGCCGCCGGCCTGGGGATGGGTCAGCGAGGTGACCCGCGGCGGGGTGTCCGATTCGACCTTGGTGGACAGCCATTGGGTCAATCTGGTCGCGAGCTCGTCGTCATCGCGGTCGGAGACCGTCAATTCCCATTTCTCATTGAGGTCGTCGGCGGACATTGCCGTCCCTTCTAGCGCACCAGCATCGGCGGCGGCCGTGTGGTCTGAGTAACACGTGCCCAAAATGTAACCGGTTCTAGTGGGGGGTGGGAAGCGCTCTCGGCGATTGGTGTAAGCAGTACCGCTGACCGGGATGACGGCTGGTCGGGGGTGTTGACTCGTGCTGTCCCGTAATCCCTTGGGAGGACTTCCGATTAGGCATATTCCGGGTCGGCTCAGGGTCTTCACGGAGGCGCCGGGCGGGGTCCGGAACCTAGCGTCGAAGGTCCGGATCGACGACGAGGGGATGTGGGATGAGCCTGCTGACGGCCGAGGACGGAACCGATCTGGCGGCGCGGCCGCCGGGGGAGCGCGCCGGCTGGAAACCGGCCACCCGGATTCTCTTCCGATTCGGCTTTCTCTATTTCGGACTGTTCTGCGTTTTCTATCCGCAGCCGATCTTCGCTTTTCTCGGCGTCATCGCGGAATGGCTGCCGGAGAATACCCAGATCACGATGGTGAACTGGTATCACGCGCCGATCGAATGGGTCGGGCGGACCGTATTCGGCGCCGAGGTCGCCCTGAATCCGCAATCGGGCAGCGGCGATCAAGGCTATTTGTGGGTGCTGGTCTTCTGTGTGCTGGTGGTCGCCGTCGCCGGCACCCTGGTCTGGACTGTGCTGGACCGCCGCCGCACCGAATACCGCCGCCTCGCGGGCTGGTTCCTGCTGTTCATCCGGCTCTGCCTGGCCGGGCAGATGCTGGGTTACGGCTTCGCCAAACTCGTTCCGACGCAAATGCCGGTGCCGCCGCTGGACGCGTTGGTCCAGCCGCTGGGCAACGTCACCCACTCGTCCATGCTGTGGCTGCAGGTCGGCACCTCGCCGGTCTACGAAATGCTGCTGGGCGGGGCCGAGGTGCTGGGCGGCGTCCTGTTGCTGCTGCCGCGCACCACGCTGGCGGGCGTGCTGCTGAGTCTGGTGAGCATGGCGCAGGTGTGGGTGCTGAACATGACGTTCGACATCCCGGTCAAGCTGCTGTCGTTCCATCTCGTGCTGCTGTGCCTGATGCTGCTGGTCCCGGAGGCGCGGCGCCTGACCGCGGTGCTCACCGGCCGGGCGGCGGGACCCGCGGACACCCCGGAGCCGGTATCGAGCGCCAGGGGCCGCCGGATCCTCGCGATCGGGCAGGTGGCGCTGCTCGCCTGGTTCCTGATCGCGCAGGTGGTGCAGCAGACCCGGGCCTACCACGAGTGGGGTCCGGGGCGGCCGCAGTCGGAGCTGTACGGCATCTGGACGGTCACCGAGTTCACTCGCGACGGCCAGACCGTGCCGCCGCTGGTGACCGACGAAACGCGGTGGCGGCGACTGGTGTTCGACAACCCCGAGGCGGCCTCCTATCAGTCGATGGACGACACGCTGACCACGGTCGGCGCGAAGATCGACGCGTCCGCGCACACGCTGGCGCTGCTCGCGCCCGGCGGCGCGGGCTCGGACGGGCCGCGGCCGCTGGCCACCTTCACTTTCGAGCGCCCGCAATTCGAGCGGCTGGTGCTGACCGGTGATGTGTCCGGGCATCCGGTGACGGTCACCCTGCAACGGGTCGACGAGAGCGATATCCGATTGCGGCAAGGCGGGATTCACTTGGTCCAGGACGTGCCGCGGTTCAGTTGACACCGACGGTGCTGCACTGGTTGTCCCACAGTGGATTCGGCGCGAGGAACTCGCCGCTGCCCCGTACGAAGGCCTGCTGGGCGTCGGTCCGGCCCAGCAGGTGGGCCGCCAGCCAGGCCGTCGGATACCCGAGGTACCCGTGCACCCCGATCGCGCACGGCCAGGCCGCGCGGGCGCAATCCGGTTGGCCTTGCACGTCATTGTGATTCGGGGTGACCAGGGTGCCCCACGCCTTCGGGATGCCGGCGGGCACCGCGTCGTAGTAGGCCCGCACGGACTCCAGCCCGATGGCCTGCGACGGCAGCATCTGGTCCGAGGGCGAGATGACGGTGTCGGCCGCGCCGTTGACGAAGAACACCGAGCCCGCCGTCAGCGCCCGGATATCGGGGCACGACACGCCGAAGACGCACAGCAGTTGGATCGGCAGTTCGATCGGCACCGCGGTCGTGATCCGGCCGCCGGAATGCGCCATGGCATTGAGGACTCCGGTCGCGCCCTGCGAATGTCCCACGGCCCCGACCGCATCCGGGTCGAGGTTGCCGTGGAACACGCTGCCCGGGTCGGCGGCCAGGCTCAGCAGCTTGTCCACCGCGCCCGCGATGTCCACGCCGGAGCCGGTGGCGGCGTTCTCGGTGGCGATCACCACGAACCCCCACGAGGCGAAATGCCGCAGCAGGTAGGCGTATTGGCCCGGGTGCGCGTCGGTGCCGTCGCCCCAGGTGATGATGGGATGCCGGAACCCCTTGGCCCCCAGGTCGGTCGGATACCAGATGTCGTAGGCCGCTCCGGTGGAATCGCAGCAGGTGAAGGCCGTGCGCTCGGTCACCTGCCAGGGGCCCGGTTGCGAATACGCGCTCTCCACAGGCGGATCCGCGTGGCCGGTGCCCGGGGTGAGGCCGAGCGCCAGGAGCGCGGCGAGCAGGAGACTGCGAACGACCACGACGACCCTGCGTGTCATAGCTATTCAGCATAAGAACTGTCGGGCCGGTTCCGTCGCAAGTTACGCGGACCGCCGCGTGCTGTCCGCGCGGATCGTGAACTTCCTATCGATTGCTGCACGGACGCCAGGCGATTGTCGTGCGCGGCCTCGCACGCCGTACCCTGAATCCTTGTGCAGAACCCCGCAGCCACCCCCGATGACCAGCCGGTTCCCGCGTCCCGGGCCGAGACCGGTGACCCGAACTACCTGGTCGGCCTCGATCTGAACGGCCGTCGCGTGGTCGTGGTCGGCGGCGGCACGGTCGCGCAGCGGCGGCTCGGACTGCTCATCGCCTCCGGCGCGGACGTGCACGTGATCAGCCGCGAGGTCACTCCGGCGGTCGAGGGCATGGGCACCATGGGGCAGCTGACCATCGAGCTGCGCGCCTACGCCGACGGCGACTTGGACGGCGCCTGGTACGCCATGGCCTGCACCGACGAACCGGACACCAATGCCGCCGTCGTCGCGGAGGCGACCCGCCGCCGCATCTTCTGCGTGCGCGCCGACACCGCCCGCCTGGGCACCGCGGTCACCCCGGCGACCGCCCGCTACGACGGCATGACCCTGGGTGTGCTGGCGGGCGGGCAGCACCGCCGTTCCGCCGCGGTCCGCAACGCGCTGCTCGAGGCCCTGCAATCCGGTGTGGTGACCGATGATTCGGCCCCCGTCACCCCGGGCGTGGCCCTGGTCGGCGGCGGCCCCGGCGACCCGGATCTGATCACCGTGCGCGGCCGCCGCCTGCTGGCCCGCGCGAATCTCGTTGTCGCCGACCGGCTCGCGCCGCCGGAGCTGCTGGCCGAGCTGGGCCCCGATGTCGAGGTCATCGACGCCGCCAAGATCCCCTACGGCCGGGCCATGGCGCAGGAGCACATCAATGCCGCGCTCATCGAGGGCGCGAAGGCGGGCAAGTTCGTGGTCCGGCTCAAGGGCGGCGACAACTATGTTTTCGGTCGCGGCTACGAGGAACTCGAGGCGTGCGTCGACGCGGGCATCCCGGTGACGGTGGTTCCCGGCGTCACCTCCGCCATCTCGGTTCCGGCGCTGGCCGGTATCCCGGTCACCCACCGCGGCGTCACCCACGAGTTCGTGGTGGTCAGCGGCCACGTCGCCCCCGACCACCCGGACTCCCTGGTCGACTGGCCCGCCCTGGCTCGGCTGCGCGGCACCATCGTGCTGCTCATGGCGGTCGAGCGGATCGAGAAGTTCGCCGACGCCCTGATCTCCGGCGGCCGCGCGACCGACACCCCGGTCACCGTCATCCAGGAGGGCAGCCTGCGCACCCAGCGCATCCTGCGCGCCGACCTGGCCACGGTCGCCGAACGGGTCCGGACCCAGGGCATTCGTCCGCCGGCCATCATCGTGATCGGCCCCACCGCGGGGTTCACCGCCGGAGCTCCGGACCTGGCCGACTCCTGACGCGCGTGATGAGGACGGTTGCCCCGGTCACTGCATCCTCTAGAGTGGGCCCGTGCTCGATAACCCCGCTGCGACGATGCAGTATCCGGTGACCAAGCGGGCGTTCGGGCTCGCGATTCTCGTCCTCAGCGGGCTGCAGCTGATGGTCGTGCTCGACGGCACGGTCATGATCCTGGCGCTGCCCCGACTACAGGAGCAGCTGGGTCTGTCCAACGCGGGCAGCGCGTGGACGGTGACCGCGTACGGTCTGCCCTTCGCCGGGCTCATGCTGCTGGGCGGGCGGCTCGGTGACTCGTTCGGGCGCAAGCGCATGCTCATCACGGGTGTCGCGCTGTTCACGGTGGCCTCGGCGCTGTGCGGCACCGCGCAGAACGAGGCGTGGCTGATCGCGGCTCGCGCGCTGCAGGGCACGGGTGCGGCCATCGCCGCGCCGACGGCGTTCGCGTTGGTGGCGAGCACCTACGCGCCCGGTCCGGCCCGCAACCAGGCGGTGGCCATCTTCGGTTCCATGGTCGGTGTCGGGTCGGTCGGCGGTCTGGTGATCGGCGGCGCGCTGACCCAGGTGGACTGGCGCTGGATCTTCTGGATCAATGTGCCGATCGGTCTGCTCATCGTGTGGGGCGCGGTCACCCAGCTGCGTGACACCGTGCACCAGCGCATGTCCATGGATGTGCGTGGCGCGGTGTTGGGCACGCTGGCGTGTGTGGCGATCGTGTTCGGCGCGACCGAGGGGCCCGAGCTGGGCTGGACCAGTCCGGTGATCCTGGGCTCGGTGATCGGCGGTCTGGTGCTGCTGGTGGTGTTCGTGCTGGCCGAGCGTGATGTCGAGAACCCGCTGCTGCCGTGGTCGCTGTTCGACAGCCGCGACCGCGTGATCACGTTCATCGCTATCTTCCTGACCTCCGGCGTGCTCGGCGCGACCACCTTCTTCGTGGCGCAGTTCCTGCAGAACGTGCTGCGCTACAGCCCGTTGCAGGCCGGTCTGGCCAGCATCCCGTTCACCCTGGGCGCGGGTATCGGCACCGCGGTGGCGTCGAAGGCGTGCATGTACGTGAAGGCGCGCTGGCTGCTGCTGGCGGCGGCCGTGGTGCTCTCGGGCGCGCTGTATTTCGGTTCCACCCTGGACAGTTCGGCCGACTACTTCCCGACACTGCTGGTCATGATGTCGATCGTCGGCTTCTGCATCGGTATCGGCATCGTGATCCTGCCGCTGTGTGTGCTGGTCGGGGTGGACATGGCCCACATCGGGCCGCTGTCGGCGGTGGGGCAGATGTTCATGAACATGGGCACGCCGTTCGCGGTCGGCATCCTGAGCCCGGTCGCCCTGTCCCGCACGCTGTCGCTGGACAAGGGCGCGACCGGCAAGGTGAGCGCGATGACCCACCATCAGATCGACGCGCTGGGCAGCGGCTACACCCTGGTGCTGCTGGTGTGCGCCATCGGCACCGCGGTCATGGGCCTGCTGGCGTTGACGCTGCGGTACACGCCCGCCCAGCTGGCGCAGGCGCAGCACGCGCAGGACGAGGCGCAGAAGAACTGAGCCGGGCGTCCGGGGCCGCTTGGGTGTCAACGCGTGTTGGCCTACACTTGTGGGCATGACTGTGGAGACGGGTCCCCGGCGCTCGGACGCCACCCGCGCGGCGATTCTCGAGGCGGCGCGCAAACGGTTCGCCGAGGACGGCTTCCGCAAGGCGACCATCCGGGCCATCGCCGCCGACGCGGGCATCGATCCGTCGATGGTGATGCGGTACTACGGCAACAAGGACGGATTGTTCGACGCCGCGCTCGATGTCGACCTGGCCCTGCCGGATCTCGGTGCGGCCGAGCCGGATTCGGTGGGCGGCCTGCTGGCGGCGCGCTTCCTGGAACTGTGGGAGCAGCCGCCGACCAGCGAGATCCTGCTGACCCTGCTGCGGTCCGCGCTCACCGATGAGGCGGTGGCCGAACGCACCCGGCGCATCTTCGCCCAGCAGTTGATGCCCGCGGTGCTGGGCTTCGGCGACCCGGCTGACGCACCGCACCGCGCGGGCCTGATCGCCGCGCAGATGCTGGGACTCGCGTTGTGCCGCTACATCTTGCGGCTGCCGCCGGTGGTGGCGCTCACCCAGGAGCAGATCGTGGCCGAGATCGGCCCCACCATCCAGCGCTACCTGTCCCCGACCTGACCCGCCGAGTGGTGAAAGCCACCGTTCTCGAGGGGTTTTCACCGGCCCGGGTTTTCGGCACACTGCCCGGATGGGGATGAGCCTGGACACGGAACTGCTGGACCGCTGGACGACATTGGCCGGGCCGCAGGCGCGGGCGGTGGGGGAGGACTTGGTCCGCCGCTATCGCGAGCCGCACCGCCGCTATCACACCGTCGAACACCTGGCCGCCATGCTCGCGGTCATCGACGACCTGGCCGCGGACGCCGACGACCTGGACGCTGTCCGCTACGCCGCGTTCTTCCACGACGCGGTGTACGCCATGGACGGCACCGACAACGAGGAGGCCAGCGCCCGTCTGGCCGAAACCACCCTGCCCGCACTGGGAGTCGCGCCCGGCCGGGTCGCCGAGGTCGCCCGCCTGGTCCGCCTCACCGGCGGCCACCACCCGGCCCCGGCGGACCGCAATGGCGCGGTCCTCTGCGACGCCGACCTGGCCATCCTCGCCGCCGACCCGGCCGGATACGCCGCCTACACCGCGGCCGTCCGCGCCGAATACGCCCACGTCCCCGATGATCTGTTCCGCCAGGGCCGCGCCGCGGTCCTGGCCGCTCTGGCGGAAGGCCCCGCCCTGTTCCGCACCCCGACCGCACTGCGGCGCTACGAGGCCGCGGCCCGCGCCAACCTCGCCGCCGAAATGGCCTCGCTCACAGTCGAATAGCGGCGTTCGCGGATCGGCCGCCCGAGCCGATGGGTGGACGGGCCGCGCCCGCGGGTCGCGGCGAGGCCCACGAGTCGGCCGGCCGGGTGCGTCCATCGGCTGTGCCAGGCGCGCAGATTCGGGTCGGCCGGCCATGCTGACGGCCCGGCTTGTCGGCAGTCGGGCTCAGCGGGTGCCCCACCTGTAGGTCTGTTTGCGGAGTTTCAGGTAGACCATGATCTCCGCGTGGCGGACGCCTGCCAGCGCGCGGATGCGGTGGGAGACCAGGTCGAGCAGTGCTTCGTCGTCGGAGCAGACGGCCTCGCAGAGGATGTCGTAGCGTCCGGCGCAGATCACCACGTAGTTGATCTCGTCGATCAGGGCGAGCGCGTCGGCGACCGGCTGTACCGACCCGTCGACGGTGATGGCGAGCATGGCCTGCCGGAACAGTCCGACCTGCAGCGGGTCGGTGACGGCCACGATCTGGATGACGCCGGCGTCGGCGAGCTTGGTCACCCGCTGCCGCACCGCCGCCTCGGACAGCCCGACCACCTTGCCGATGGTGGCGTAGGCCCGCCGCCCGTCCTCCTGCAGTTCGGTGATGATGCGTTTGGAGATGTCGTCGAGGTGCGGGGCGCCGCGTCCGGAGGTCTGGTCGGTCACGTGTGATCATCCTTCCCGAGAAACCCGGTACGTTGGAGAGCACGCCTTCTCCGGCGGCATTCGGTCCGACAAGGATGATCTCCCGTGAAGTACGTTCCCCGCGCGGTTCTGTTCCTCTGCGTACCCGCGCTGTTGTTCCTGCTCCCGTGGTGGCTGCTGGTCTACACCACCCTCTCCGGTGCGGCGTTCTGGCTCGGCACCGCGGTCTTCCTGCTCGGATACCTGGCGCTGCCCGCGGGCATGCTGCTCGGGCACGGGCCCCGGCAGTCGGATGCGGCGGCCCTGGTGGGCGACACCCTGCTGGGTGTGATGTGGGTGGTGTTCAGCTGGTCGGCGATCGGCGCGGTGGTGCGCGGCGGCCTGGCGGTGGCCGGGGTGGACGATCCGGCCCGCTCCCGGATCGTGGCCGCGGGCGTGCTCGCGGTCGCGGTGGTGCTGACCGCGTACGCGATCTACAGCGCCCGCAAGGTGCCGACGGTGCGGACCGTCGAGGTCGAGATTCCGCGCCTGGGAGCCGGATTGGACGGCTTCCGGCTGGCCGTGGTCACCGACACCCATTTCGCCGCGACGGACCGGCTGCGCTGGTCGGAGAAGGTGGTGGCCGAGGTCAACGCCCTGCGCCCCGACATCGCCTGCCACGCGGGCGATCTCGCGGACGGTTCGGTGGCCAAGCGTGGCGCGCAGGTGGATCCGCTGGGCAAGGTCGAGGCCGAGTACGGGCGCTTCTACATCACCGGCAATCACGAGTACTTCGGTGACGCTCCCGGCTGGATCGAGCACATGGCGGGCCTGGGCTGGCGGCCCATGCGCAATGAGCACGAGGTCATCACCCGCGATGGCGACAGCCTGGTGATCGCGGGCATCGACGACCCGACCGGCACCAGCCTGAGCGGCCACGGCCCCGATCTGCCCGCCGCCCTCGCCGGCGCGGACCCGAATCTGCCGGTGATCCTGCTGGCGCATCAGCCCCGCCAGGTCGCCGACGCGGTGGCTTCGGATGTGGCCCTCCAGATCTCGGGCCACACCCACGGCGGTCAGATCTGGCCGTTCCACTACCTGGTCCGCTTGGAGCAGCCGGTGGTGGCGGGCCTGAGCCGCCACGGCGAACGCACCCAGCTCTACACCAGCCGCGGCACCGGCTTCTGGGGTCCGCAGCTGCGCCTGTTCGCCCCGAGCGAGATCACCCTGCTGATCCTGCGCGCTCCGCGCTGAGCTACCGATCCGCCAGTCGCCGAACGGTTTCGGCGTAGGCGGCCGGGTGGGTCAGGTTGCCGTTGTGGCCGCCGGGGAATTCGGTGGCCTCGACGCCCATCAGTTCGGCCAGTTCGAACGCGCACAGGCGGTCGAAGACCTGCGCCGGGGTGCGGCGTCCGATGGCGGGCAGGATGCGGGTGCTGGTCCGCGCCAGCCGGTCGACATCGAGGCGGTCCTCGCGGATGGCCGTGAAGTCCTGCTCGATGAAATAGGTGAAGTTCGCGGCCCTTTCGGGCGTGATGGGCGGCAGCCGCACACCCTCCTCGATCTCCTGATCGGCGGGGTTGATGCCGAGTGTGCGGGCCATCGGGGCCAGCGCGGCCCGCCACCCCTCGGCGCGGCACACCTGCTGGCATTCCTCGAGTTCGCGCTGGTGGTGTGCGCGCTGGGTGGCCGCGAGCAGCCATGGCGAGACCGGTTCGTGCGCGATGAGGGTGTGCACCTGCTCGGGATGCGTTGCGGCCAGGTGCAATCCGAGGGACGCGCCCATGCTGCACCCGAGCATCAGTACGGGCTGGTCGGTAATGGCGGTCAGCAGCCGGTGCACGTCGTCGGCGTGGGCGGCGACGCTCGGCCGTGGGCTCGGCTCGTGAATCCGGCTGCGTGACAGCCCCCGTCGGTCGTAGGTGACGACGGTGAACTCGTTCTCCAGGTTCCGCACCAGGCCCTCGCTGCGGCGCGCGTCGCCTTCGCCGCTCTGGGAGATGAGCAGCATCGGCCCGGTGCCGCGGATTTCGTAGTACAGCTCGGCGCCGTCGACGGGGAGGGTGGCGGTCTCGATCGTGGTCATGCCATCACCATAATACATCTTTTTTGATGTATCAAGAGTGATGTATCGGAATTGATGTATCGTCGCCGTATGAATGGAGTCGAGCTGTTCCTGCTGGGTCGCGCCCTGATGAAGATGGGGGAGCAGGCCCTGCCCGGCGCGGGCGAGCGCACGGGAAACCGGGCGGTCCTGGTCGTCATCGGTGACGTGCTCGAACACCCGGGCACCACCATCAGCGAGGTGACCGCCCGCACCGGGCTCCCGCAGAGCGCGGTCTCGGGTGCGGTGGCCCGGCTGCGGGAGACGGGTTCACTGGTGGCCCGGACCGATCCGCACGACCGCCGCCGCTCGCTGCTCGAGCCCGCCCGCGAGTTGTCCGAGCGGGTGTCGCAGGTCCGGGCGACCAGCATCGACGACACCGTCGCCGCGGCCCTGGGCGACGCCGATCCGGCCGCCCTCGCCGACGTGCTCGCGGCCCTGGAACTGCTGTCGACTCGCCTGGGCATCCGCGCGGGCGCCACCGCCGGCTAACTGTCGAACCCCAGCCCCGTGTAGTCGAGGGTCTTCAGCCACAGATTGCGCCGCCCCTGCCGCGCGTCCGCGCGGGCCAGGGACCAGCGGGTGAGGTGAATTCCCGCGGAGCGCAACGGTTCCGGCGGCAGCGGCAACGGTCGCGAACGCACCATCCGCAGCCGGGTGCGTTCGGTGTCGAGGCCCCACAACTGATCGAGCATGACCTCCGCGCCGAAGCGGGTCGCGCCGACGCCGAGCCCGGTGTACCCGGCCGCGTACACCAACCGGCCCTTGTGGGCCGAGCCGAAGAAGGCGCAGAACCGGCCGCAGGTGTCGATGACCCCGCCCCAGCGATGGGTGAACCGCACCCGCTCGAGCTGCGGAAAGGTCTGGAAGAAGTGCCGGGCCAGCGTCTCGAAGGTGGCCTCGTTGTACTCCAGTCCGGGCGCGATGCGGTTGCCGAAGTGGTAGATCGCGTCGTAGCCGCCGAACAGGATGCGGTTGTCGCTGGTCAGCCGGTAGTAGTGGAAGCGGTAGGAGGCGTCGCCGACGCCGGTGCGGGTGCCCCAGCCGATGCTGTCGAGCTGGTCGGCGGTGAGCGGCTCGGTCATCAGCGCGTAGTCGTAGACCGGCACCACGTGCCGGGTCACCTTGGGCAGCGGTCCCGCGAATGCGCTGGTGCACAGGGCGACCCGTGGGGCGCGCACCTCGCCGTGCGGTGTGTGCAGGGTCAGTCCGCCGCATGACTTCGACAGGCGTTGCACGGGAGTGCCTTCGAAGATCCGCACCCCCGATTCCAGGCAGGCGCGCCGTAATCCCCACGCCAGCCGCGCGGGATCGAGCATGGCGACGCCGTCGCGGTCCCACCATCCGCCGAGATAGGTGGGGGAGTGCACCATGCCCCGGACCTGTCCGGCGTCGAGGAGCTGGGTGCGGTGGCCGAGCGCCTCGGTGGCGTCGTGGCTCTCGCGCAGCCATGCGAGTTCGTGTGGCGCGGTGGCGACTTCGAGTTCCCCGGTGCGTTCGAAGTCGCAGTCGATGCCGTACTGGACGAGGGCTTTCTCGATGTCGTCGAGGTTGGCGCGTCCCAGTCGTTCCAGCTGCCCGATCTCGTCGGGGAAGCGTTCGAGCCCGTTGGCCAGGCCGTGGGTGAGGCTGGCGGAGCAGAAGCCGCCGTTGCGCCCGGAGGCCGCGTGTCCGCACAGCCCCGACTCCACCAGCACCACATCGGTTTCCGGATCGCGTTCCTTGGCCAGCAGTGCCGTCCACAACCCGCTGTAGCCGCCGCCGATGACGGCCAGCCCCGCGTCGACGGCGGTGGTGAGGGGATCGGTGGGGGCCGGCCGTTCGGGCCGGTCGGTCCAGTACGGCGTCGGCGCCGCATCCGCCAGCGCCGACGCCCACGGTTTGCTCTCCTTGGCCGACATGGCCGATCAACTCCTTCTCTCCTACCGCGCGGCACGCATCGGGGTACGTGAAAGGCCACCGATGGTCCCGGACGGGACCAGTCGGCGGCTTGCGGGAGAGTCAGCTGGTGGCGGCGCGATCCTCGGAGCGGCGGGGCATGCGCAGGGTGGACCGCAACACCTGGGTCGGCATCATCGGCAGGTCCATTTCCGCCTCCTCTTGATGCCTCGAGGATAGCTCAGGAATGCGGAGAAAATCCTGATCGAAGCCTTTCCGCGACCTCGTGGAGAGTTATTCGGCCTGGAAGACCACGTCGTGCCAGGGTTTGCGGGCGGCCCCGGTGATATCGGACATGACGTGCTTGATATTCGTGTACTCCTCGAATGCGTAGGCGGACATGTCCTTTCCGAATCCGGAAGATTTGTACCCGCCGTGCGGCATTTCGCTGACGATCGGAATATGGTCGTTGATCCACACGCAGCCGACCCGGATTTCCCGACTCGCCCGCTGGGTGCGGAACACGTCGCGCGACCAGGCCGAGGCCGCCAGGCCGTAGTCGGTGTCATTGGCCAGCGCGATGGCCTCGTCATCGGTGTCGAACGGCAATACCACCAGGACCGGGCCGAAGATCTCCCGTTGCACGATCTCGGAATCCTGGGCCGCGCCGGTGATCAGGGTCGGCTCGTAATACGCGCCCCCGGCGGGCGTCCGCGCTGGGATTCGGCCGCCCCGAACGACTTTCGCGCCGGATTCGCGGGCCCGCTCGACCATGCCGTGCACTTTCTCGCGGTGTGCGCGGGAAATGAGCGGTCCCATATCGGTGCCGGGGTCCTCGACGGGACCGAGGGTGACGCGGTCCATGAGCTCGGCGACTCGGCCCACGAATTCCTCGAACAAGGGCCGCTGCACGTAGGCGCGGGTGGCGGCGGTGCAGTCCTGTCCAGCATTGATGAGCGCGCCCGCCACCGCGCCGCGCGCGGCGGCCTCGGGGTCGGCGTCGTCGAACACGACGAAGGGCGCCTTGCCGCCGAGTTCGAGATGCACCCGTTTGACCGCGCCCGCGGCGGCGGCCGCCACCCGCCGGCCGACGGCGGTGGAGCCGGTGAACGACACCATCGCCACCGCGGGATGCTCCACCAGCGGCTGCCCGGCCGCGCCGCCGGTGCCGGTGAGGACATTGATCACCCCGGGCGGCAGGCCCGCCGCCGTGCCCGCCTCCGCGAACAGCAAAGTCGACAGCGGGGTCAGCTCGGACGGCTTGAGCACCACCGTGTTCCCGGCGGCGACGGCGGGCAGGATCTTCCAGGCCGCCATCTGCAGCGGATAGTTCCACGGCGCGATGGACCCGATGACACCCAGCGGTTCGCGCCGGATCGAGGAGGTGTGATCGCCGGAGTACTCCGCGGCCGCCCTGCCCTCCAGCTGCCGGGCGGCCCCGGCGAAGAACGCGGTGTTGTCGATGGTGCCGGGCACGTCGAACTCGCTCGCCAGGCGAATCGGCTTGCCCGCGTTGACGCTTTCGACGGCGGCGAGTTCCCCGGCGCGTTCCCGCAGCACCCGCGCCCATTCGTGCATGAGATCCGATCGCGCGCCGGGCGTGCGAGCAGCCCAGTCCCCGAAGGCGTCCCGGGCCGCCGCCACCGCCGCCGCGGCGTCCGCGGCGTTCGCGCCCGCACCCGTCGCGATCACCGCGCCGGTGGCCGGCGCGGTGATCGACAGCGGCGCTCCGGACCCGGATCGCCGTGCGCCGCCGATGAATTGCAGGTCTTGCTGATTCACTGCGCTCCTGAAGAATCGAATCCGCGGATGGGGGTCACACAGTATGGCCGTCGGCGACGGTCAGTGCCTGGTCGAGAATCGCGAGTCCCTCCTTGGCCTCGGCCTCGCCGATGATGCAGGGCGGGACCACGTGCAGCCGGTTGAAGTTCACGAACAGCAGCAGTCCGGCGGCCCGGGCGGCGGCGACGGCCTCGGTCATGGCCGGGCTGGTGCCGCCGTAGGGTGCGAGGGGCTCGCGGGTGGCGCGATCGCGGACGAGTTCGACGGCCCAGAACACGCCCAGGCCGCGGACCTCGCCGACGCTCGGGTGCCGTTCGGCCAGTTCGCGCAGTCCCGGTCCGAGGACTCGCTCACCCATGTCGGCGGCGTTCTCCACGATGCGCTCCTCGGTCATCGCGGTGATGGTCGCGACGGCCGCGGCCGTGGCCAGCGGATGCCCGGAGTAGGTGAGCCCGCCTGGATACGGCCGGTCGTCGAAGGTGGCGGCGATATGCGGCGCGATGGCGACTCCGCCCAGCGGCACGTACCCGGAGTTGACGCCCTTGGCGAAGGTGATCAGGTCGGGCACCACGTCGAAATGGTCGATGGCGAACCAGCGTCCGGTGCGGCCGAAGCCCGCCATCACCTCGTCGGCGATGAACACGATGCCGTAGCGGTCGCACAGTTCCCGCACGCCCGCCAGGTAACCCGGCGGCGGAACCATGATTCCGGCGGTGCCGGGCACCGATTCGAGAATGACGGCCGCGATGGTGCCCGGCCCCTCGAGTTCGATGGTCTGCTCGAGATGCCGCAGCGCGCGTTCGCACTCCTCGGCCTCGGTGCCGGCGTGGAACTGTGAGCGGTACAGGAACGGCCCGAAGAAGTGCACGACGCCGGCGTTGCCGTGATCGTTGGGCCAGCGGCGCGGGTCCCCGGTGAGGTTGATCGCGGTCTCGGTGCCGCCGTGATAGGAGCGGTAGCGCGCGAGCACCTTGTACCGCCCGGTGTGCAGGCGCGCCATGCGCACCGCGTGTTCGACGGCGTCCGCGCCGCCGTTGGTGAAGAAGATCCGGTTCAGCTCCCCGGGGGTGCGTTCGGAGATGAGCCGCGCCGCCTCCGAGCGCGCGTCGTTGACGTAGGCCGGGCCGATGGTGCACAGCGTGGCCGCCTGTTCCTGGATGGCGGCCACCACCTTCGGATGCTGGTGTCCGATATTGGTGTTCACCATCTGTGAGGAGAAGTCGAGCAGCCGGTTGCCCTCGCCGTCCCACACGTAGCAGCCCTGGGCGGCGGTGATCACCATGGGGTTCAACGACTTCTGCGCGGACCAGGAGTGGAAGACGTGCTTGCGATCCAGTTCGTAGGCGCGGGCGGCCCGTTCGCGCGCCGCCTCGGGGGTCAGGCCATGGGGCAGGGTCATCGCAGGTCCTTCGATCGTGTCAGCCGTCAGTGGTTCTGGGGGAAGCCGAGATTCAGGCCGCCGTGGCTGGGGTCGAGCCAGCGGGTGGTGACGGCCTTGGTGCGGGTGAAGAAGTGCACGCCGTCGGCGCCGTGCGCGTGCGAATCGCCGAACAGGGAGTTCTTCCAGCCTCCGAAACTGTAGTAGGCCATGGGGACCGGGATGGGGACATTGATGCCGACCATGCCGACCTCGACCTCGTTGTGGAACCGGCGCGCCGCGCCGCCGTCATTGGTGAACAGGGCGGTGCCGTTGCCGTAGGGGTTGGCGTTGATCAGGGCCAGCGCCTCGTCGTAGCTGTCCACCCGGACCACCGACAGCACCGGTCCGAAGATCTCGTCGGTGTAGACGCTCATCTCGGGGGTGACGTGGTCGAGAATGGTGGGGCCCAGCCAGAATCCGTCGGCGCCGCCCTCCGGGGACACCGTGCGTCCGTCGAGAACCACTGTCGCGCCGGAGGATTCGCCCGCCGCGACGTAGGCCGCCACCTTGTCGCGGTGCGCGGCGGTGACCAGCGGGCCCATATCGGTGCCGCGGGTGCCGTCGCCGGTGCGAATGGTCTCGGCGCGCTTGGTGATTCGTGCCACCAGGTCGTCGGCGATATCGCCGACCGCGACCAGCGCGCTGATGGCCATGCACCGTTCCCCGGCCGACCCGAAGCCCGCGTTGACCGCCGCGTCGGCCGCCAGGTCCAGGTCGGCGTCGGGCAGCACCACCATGTGGTTCTTGGCGCCGCCGAGCGCCTGCACCCGTTTGCCCGCGGCGGTGCCGTGCTCGTAGACGTAGCGGGCGATGGGGGTGGAGCCGACGAACGACACCGCCTTGATCGCGGGGTTGGCCAGCAGTTCGTCGACGGCGACCTTGTCGCCCTGGACCACGTTGAACACCCCGTCGGGCAGCCCGGCCTCCTGCCAGAGTTCGGCCATCCACAACGAGGCCGAGGGATCCTTCTCGCTCGGCTTGAGCACCACGGTGTTCCCGGCCCCGATGGCGACCGGGAAGAACCACATGGGCACCATGGCCGGGAAATTGAACGGCGAGATGATCGCCACCGGGCCCAGCGGCTGGCGCACCGAGAAGATGTCGACCTTGGTGGAGGCGTTCTCGGTGTAGCCACCCTTGAGTAGATGCGGTATGCCGCAGGCGAATTCGACGATCTCCAGACCGCGCGACACCTCGCCGAGGGCGTCGGCGAGCACCTTGCCGTGTTCGGCGGTGATGATCGCGGCCAGCTCCTCCTTGCGCTCGTTGAGCAGTTCGCGGAACCGGAACAGCACCTGGGTGCGTTTGGCCAGCGAGGCGTCGCGCCAGGCGGGGAAGGCGGCGACGGCGGCGTCGATCACCGTGCCTACGTCGGCCGCGGACGCCAGGGCGACCCGTGCGGTCACCGCGCCGGTGGCGGGATTGGTGACGGGCGCGGTCCTCTCGGCGGAACCGGTGAAGGGCTTGCCGTCGAGCCAGTGTGCGATGGTCTGCATATCTCCTCGATTCCGTGATTCCACCGGTCGGGCCGGGGTTCGTCCGTCCCTACTCTGCGTCATTACCGGCTGGTTGATTCCCGACATTGTGTATCCATTTTCCGTCTTCGTATTACGATTCGTCGGTGCTCCTCTCCGTTGCTGACGTGCTGGCCATGCCGGTCGTGCGCGCCGGGCTGCCGGAGGTCGCCGGCGGCGGCCCGCTGGATCGGCCGGTGCGGTGGGTGCACGTCAGCGAGCTGGCCGATGTCGCGAAGCTGCTGGTCGGCCGGGAACTCATTCTCACCACCGGGCAGGCGCTGACCGGTAGCGACGCCGAGACCGTGGCCTATCTGGAATCCCTGGCCGCGGCGGGGGTGTCGGGGCTGGTGGTGGAATTGGGCACCTCGGTGCGGGAGTTCACGCCCGTGGTGGCGCGGACCGCGGACCGGCTGGGTCTGCCGGTGGTGGCGCTGCGCCGGGTGGTGCGGTTCGTGGAGATCACCGAGGCGGTGCACCGGGTGATCGTGGCCGACCAGTACGAGGAGCTGGAGTTCGCGCGCACCGTGCACGAGACCTTCACCGCGCTCAGCGTGCGGCGGGCGTCGCTGGCCGAGATCGTGAAGACCGCCGCCGGGATGCTGGACGCCTCGGTCGTGCTCGAGGATCTGGCGCACCGGGTGCTGGCGCTGACCGCGCGCCACACCGGTACCTCGGCGCTGCTCGACCGCTGGGAGGCCACCTCCCGGCTGCTGTCGGACATCGATCCGAATGTGGTTCCGGTGGGCCCGCATACGCAGCGCTGGGGCCGGCTCATCCTGCGTTCGAACCGCGTGACCAGCGCCCGTGCCCGCATGGTGCTCGAACGCGCGGCCCAGACCCTCACCCTGCACCGCATGATCGAGCGCGATCGTTTCGGTCTGCATCGGCAGGCGCAGACCGGGCTCATCGACGACATGGTCAACGGCCGCCTCACCGACGAACGCGACGCGGTCGCGCTGGCCGCCGCGCTGGGGCTGGCCCGCCGGGTCCGCTATGTGCCCCTGGCGTTGGAGGTCGCCGCCGCCGCCGAGTCGGATCCGGTCGCGCAGCAACGGCGTACGGCCGCCTTGCTGGACGCGGCGCTGCACGGGGTGGCGCTGGCCAAGGCGACCGCGCTGGCCGCGCCCGATCACGGCAACCGGGTCACCTTCGTGCTGGGCGTGCCGCGCGGCGGTGACGTCGATTCCGCGCTCACCGCGATCTGCGTGGCCATGCTCGCCGAGGTTCGCCGGGTGCCCGGCGTGGGACGCGCGGTGATCGGCGTCGGCGGTGAATCGGATTCGCTGCTCGACACCGCGCGCGAACTGGCCCAGGCCGCGCATGTCGCGGAAGTGGCGCTCTCCCTGGACGCTTCGACTCCGCGCCCGTTCTATCGCAGCGGCGACGTCCGGCTGCGCGGCCTGCTCTCGCTCATCCGGGACGAGCCCGGGGTTCAGCGGTTCGCCGAGACCGAACTGAGCGCCTTGCTGCGCCACGACATCCGCAATGCCACCGACCTGACCCGCACCCTGCGCCAGTTCCTGGACCTGGCGGGCAACAAGACCGAACTCGCGAAGCGGCTCAATATCAGCCGGCCCACCCTCTATGACCGGCTGTCGCGGATCGAGCGCATCCTCGACGTCGATCTGGACAATGGCGAGACCCGGACCTCCCTGCACGCCGCGCTGCTGATCCGCGACCTGGCCACCGCGGGCGATGCCCGGTGAGCCCGGCTCAGGCCGGGTCGGCGCCCATCGGATTCGGGTAGGGGATCTCGCCGCCGCGGGCCACGGCGCGGGCGGCGGGCGTCAGCACCGCGAGGGTCTCGACGATGCCGGGAACCTCGCGGTAGGCGGTCATGGCGAGGGCGTCGGTGCGGGGCCGGCCGTGCCGAACGGGGCCGAGCGGGCGGCGAAGTAGCCCATCCAGAAGCCGCGCAGGCCAACGGCTTTGTTGGCGGCGATGCAGTCCGCGGCGCAGTAGGTGACGGCGTGCAGCGGTTCCAGCACCCGCCACAGGTCGCGGGCGAGGGCGTTGTCCACGGGCTCACTGCGGTATCCGCCTGACGATTTGTAAAGGGCTGGACGGTCTTTCAATCCGACTGTAAGAGTAGTGATCTGAGTCACACCATTGGTCGGTTGTGGTAACTCCGTTTCATATCCGTGCAACATTCCCGTCCGCACAATTCCTCGCAGGTCATCGACCAGAGATAGAGGAGTTGCACCATGGAACCGAGTACACCGGTAGCGATTTCGGGAGAATCCGGCGAACCCGAACCCGCAGTGTCGCGGCTCAAACCCAATGTGGTGGGCCTGCTCGGCGTGGTGTTCATGGCCGTCGCGACCGCCGCGCCCATCACCGCCATGACCGGCAACGTGCCGTTCATGATGTCGTCGGGCAGCGGAATCGGCACGCCCGCGGCCTTTCTGATCGCCATGGCGGTGCTCGCGGTGTTCACCGTGGGATTCACCACCATGGCCAAGCACATCACCGCCACCGGCGCCTTCTACGGATTCATCTCCTTCGGGCTGGGGCGCAGCGCGGGGCTGGCGGCCGGGCTGCTGGCGGCCTTCGCCTACATGGTGTTCGAGCCGTCGCTGATCGGCATCTTCTCCAGCTTCGCCCACAACACGGTGCTCGATCAGCTCGGAAAAGACGTGCCCTGGTGGGTTTTCGCGATCCTCATGCTGGCGATCAACGCGGTGGGCACCTGGTTCGGCGTCGCGTTGGCCGAACGACTGCTGGTGGTCCTGCTGGCCACCGAGGTCACGGTGCTGTTCGTCATGGCCGTGTCGGTGCTGCTGCACGGCGGCGGCCCCGACGGCCTGTCACTGGCGCCCATCAACCCCGCCAACGCCTTCCACGGGCCGTCGGCGGGCCTGGGACTGTTCTTCGCGTTCTGGTCGTGGGTCGGATTCGAGTCGACCGCCATGTACGGCGAGGAATCCAAGGATCCGAAGCGAATCATCCCGCGCGCCACCATGATCGCGGTACTCGGCGTCGGCGTCTTCTACCTGTTCGTGTCCTGGATGGCCATCTCGGGCAGCGGCGGTGACAAGGCTCTGGAACTGGCCTCCTCCGACAATCCGATGAATGTGTTCTTCGGGCCCACCGAACGCTATGTCGGGCACTGGGCGGTCGAGGTCATGCAGTGGCTGATGGTCACCGGTTCGCTGGCCTGCGGCATGGCCTTCCACAACTGCGCCGCCCGCTACCTGTTCGCGCTCGGCCGCGAAGGCGTGGTGCCGGTGCTCCAGCGCACCATCGGCACGGCTCATCCCGGGCACGGTTCGCCGCATATCGCGGGCCTGGTGCAGACCGCCGTGGCGGCGCTGCTGGTGCTGGCGTTCGGGCTCGCGGGCAAGGATCCGTACGCGGGCCTGTACACCCTGCTCGCGGTGCTGGGCACGATGGCGATCCTGATCGTCCAGGCCACCTGCTCGTTCGCGGTGATCGCCTACTTCCGCGCCAACCATCCCGAGAGCCGCCACTGGTTCCGCACGCTGGTGGCCCCGCTGATCGGCGGCGTGGCCATGCTCGGCGTGGTGCTGCTGCTGGTCCTCAATATGGATACCGCCGCCGGAACCGAGGCCGGGTCGATGATTCTGAAGGCGACGCCGTACCTGGTCGCCGCCGTCGCCCTCGCGGGTCTCGGCTACGCCGCCCGTCTGCGCCGCACCGACCCGGCACGGTACGCGCTGCTGGGCCGGACGGTGCTCGAGGAATCGCACGAGCGCTGAGCGCGGATACCCGGCTTCGAGGCATGGGCGGTGGCAGCATGGTCGGCATGATCACTGCGCGGGATCTGCTGGCCACCGCCTACGAAGAGGCGCAACTCGGCCTGCGGGAGGGTGGAATCCCCATCGGGGCCGCCCTTTTCGACAGCACCGGGACGCTGCTCGGCCGCGGCCGCAACCGCCGCGTCCAGCACGATGACCCGAGCGTGCACGCCGAGACCGACGCCTTCCGCCGTGCCGGTCGTCGTCGCGACTACCGCGACACCATCATGGTCACCACGCTGTCCCCGTGCTGGTACTGCAGCGGCCTGGTCCGGCAGTTCGGCATCGGCGCGGTCATCGTGGGGGAGTCGCGGACCTTCACCGGCGGCCACGACTGGCTCGCCGAGCACGGGGTGGAGGTCACCGTGCTCGACGACCCGGCCTGCGTCGACATGATGACCCGGTTCATCGCCGAACGCCCCGAACTCTGGAACGAGGACATCGGGGTGCCGCGATGACCCCCATCGCGACCGTCGATCTGGACCGCTGGCGCGCGGGCGGCGAGTCCGCGGCGCGGGTGCTGCGCGAGGTGGACGCGGGCCTGCGCCGCGCCGGATTCCTGCTGGTGCGCGGACACGGTGTGCCGCAAGGACTTCCGGGCGACGTGCGCGCCGCCGCCCGCCGCTTCTTCGCACTGCCGCCGGCCGTGAAGCAGCGCTACGCGGTGTCGGTCGGCGGCCGCGGGTGGATCGGTCCGGGCCTCGAGGCCAATGGGTACTCCGAGGGCACCGCGACACCGCCGGATCTGAAGGAGACCTTCGCCGTCGGCGCGGACACCCGGACCGGCGACCCGCGCGTGGACCGGGTCTGGTTCCTCGACAATGTGTGGCCCGGTGAAGTGGGTGAACTGCGGGAGCCGCTGCTCGCCTACACCGCCGCCGTGCGCGTGCTCTCCGACGAGCTGCTGGCGCTGTTCGCGGCGGCACTCGGTCTGTCGCACAACCCCTTCGAGAGCCTGGCCGCTCGGCCTACCTGGACCTGCAACATCAATCACTACCCGCCGCTGACCGCGATCGGCCCGCCCGAACCCGGACAGTTCCGCATCGGGCCGCACACCGACTTCGGCACCGTCACCGTCCTGGACCGCGAACCCGGCGCGGGCGGCCTGCAGGTGTACACCGACGACGGCGGCTGGGCCGACGCGCCCTACGACCCCGAGGCCCTCACCGTGAACATCGGTGACCTGCTGGCGTATTGGAGCGGCCACCGCTGGCCCGCGGGGCGTCACCGCGTGCTGCCGCCCCAGGCCGCCGCGCCCGAGGAGGACCTGGTCTCACTGATCTACTTCTACGAACTCGACCACGACGCCCGGGTGACGCCCTTGGATCCGCCCATCGGCCGCGTCGCGGGCCTGGCGCCGGTGGTCTCGGCCGAGTTCCTGCGCACCCGATTGGACGCGATCATGCTGGGTTGACGCCTGCCGTCGACGGCGGAAACCGCCGGTGTGACAGCGGAACTCCGCGTCGGTCGGTGGTGTCAGCGCGACTCTTCGGCCGGAGCCCAGCGGTTGGCGGTGAGCGCGTAGCCCGGCAGCTCGGCGGTCGACATCTTGGACTCGTAGATGCGCTGGTAGCCGGTGCTGGCGATGCGCCACACGCCGTCCTCCCGACGGTAGGTGTCGTGGTAGTAGGCCGCGCCGCGGATCAGCAGGCCGTAGTCGGCGGCGATGACCGTGTCCTCCAGGCACCAGCTGCCCGAGGCGGTGTCGCCGTCCACGGTGATCTCCGGGTGGTTGGCGACGTGCACGGTGATGATGTTGCCGCTCAGCGCGCCCCGCATGTAGTCGACGATCTGGTCGCGGCTGGTGAACTGCGCGGGCAGCCCGCCCGAGGGCGAACCGTAGGAGCCGACGATGTCGGCGCACAGCGTGTCCGCGAACTCGTCCCACTGCTTGAGGTCGAGGGTGCGGAGGTAGCGGTACTTGAGTGCGCGAATCGATTCGAGTGCTGCGATATCCATACCGCAATGTAGCCGAATCGGACACCAACCTACCAAGCGTTTGCTACGTTTCGGACATGATTTCCACCCTGGTCTGGGGCACGGGCAATGTCGGCCGTGCGGCCATCCGGGCCGTCGCGGCGCATCCCGAACTGGAGCTGACCGGCGTTCTGGTCCACAATCCGGACAAAGTCGGCCGCGACGCCGGCACGCTCGCCGGATTGGACGTCGAACTGGGGGTCGCGGCCGTCGACGACATCGACGCCGCGCTGGCCGCGGGCCCGCGGGCCGTGGTGTACGCCGCCTCCGGTGATATCCGCCCCGACGACGCCGTCGCCGATATCGAACGCGCGCTGCGCGCCGGGGCCGTCGTGGTCACCCCCGCCCTGTACGCGCTCTACGACCACCGCAGCGCCCCCGCCGAACTGCGCGACCGGGTCAGCGCGGCCGCCGCGGAAGGCGGTGGCACGCTGTTCGTCTCGGGCATCGACCCGGGCTGGGGCAACGACATCCTGCCGCTGCTGATGAGCGGCCTGGGCAGCACCGTGGACGTGCTGCGCTGCCAGGAGATCTTCGACTACACCACCTACGACCAGCCCGATTCGGTGCGCTACCTGGTCGGCATGGGGCAGCCCATGGACTATCAGCCGCCGATGCTGGCCCCGACCATCCCGACCATGGTGTGGGGCGGGCAGATTCGGCTCATCGCGCGCGGACTCGGCGTGGCGCTCACCGACATTCGCGAGGTGGTGGAGCGCCGTCCCCTCGTGGACACCGTGGAGACCGAGCTGATGGGCAAGTTCGACGCCGGCACCCAGGGCGCGGTGCGCTTCGAGGTGCAGGGCATCGTCGACGGCAGCCCGCGCATCGTCATCGAGCACGTCACCCGCATCCACGCCAGTTGCGCCCCGGACTGGCCGCAGCCGCCCAGCGGCGCGGGCGCGCACCGCGTCATCATCGAGGGCCGTCCCCGCATCGAGATCACCGTGCAGGCCACCGATGAGGACGGCAATCACTCCGCGGGCGGAAACGCCACCGCGGTGGGCAGATTGGTCAACGCGCTCCCGTGGCTGGCCACCGCGGAACCCGGTTTGTACGACGCACTCGACGTGCCCCTGCCGTTCGGCACTCTCGGAAGACAGCAACTTTCAAAGGAGCCCGCATGATCATCGACATTCCCGAGGGCAAGGACCCCATCGGCTACGTCTGGGGCGAGATGGTCCCCGGCATCGGTGTGGCGGCCTCCAACTTCTCCCTCGCCGTGTACTCGCACAGCACCCTGGGCCTGCGCGAGTTCGAGGCCGCGCGGCTGCGCATCGCGCAGATCAACGGCTGCCTGTTCTGCCTGGACTGGCGCACCGATCGCGATGGCGAGAAGGTCGAGGAGTCCTTCGCCGACGACGTCACCAACTGGCGCACCACCGAGAACTTCGACGACCGCGTCCGCATGGCCGCCGAATACGCCGAGGTCTACACCCTCGACCACCACTCGCTCGACGACGAGTTCTTCGAGCGCATGAAGAAGCACTACACCGACGCCGAGATCGTGGAACTGTCCATGTGCCTGGGCTCCTGGCTGGCCTTCGGCCGCCTCAACCACGTGCTCGGCCTGGACGCGGTCTGCGTGCTGCCCGGTCACTCCGCGCAGTAGGTCACAGGCTCCACCCCGCCGTCGCGGCCAGTTTGCGCAGGATGTTCCACTGCTCGAAGTCGGCCGCGACGGGTCCGCAGGTGCCGGGCGTCACGGGCGGGACAGTCCATTGCGGGGCATCCGGATTCGGTGCCCCGGTGAAGTCGAGCACGAGGGCCCCGGCCCCCGCCGGCACGGTCCGCCGTTCGGCGGTCCCCCGAACGATTCCCATCACGAATTATGAATCGCCCGGACCGCCCCCAATGCGTAACCGCCGAACCATCATTGGACTCGATTCAGATCCGACCGCGCAATACGTCCACCCCGGGCCCGGCGAGATCGTCGCAATAGACCGACCGCCCCGCCATGGCCATGGTCAACGCGATCGTCGTCCCACCGACCACCGGACCGTCGCCCACGGCGAACGGCCCATCACTGGCCTCCAACCGCAGCCCCTCGATCGCGCTGCGCCCCGCGACGGTGAAGTCCCGGCTCGCGAAGAATCGAGCCACCTCGCTCACCGTCTCGATCGACGGTTCCCGCGTCAGCCCCAACGGCCGCCGAATGTCCTGCCCGTGGACGACCACCTCCCCGAGCCACGCCGCCGTGTGCCCCGACGGCGCGACCGTACTGTCCACGACCGCCTGAAACCGCTGCAGCGTCTCCTCCGGTGTGTTCCCGAGATGCCTGGCCAACTGCCGATCATTGTGCCGACCGAAGTCGAACCGATTCCGCACCACACTGACCATCCACCGCAATCGCCCCGTACTGGCCCCCGCCGTGAGGTGCGCGACAACCTCCTCGACCGTCCATTCCCCACACAGTGACCGCTCACCCCACTGCGCGGAACTCAACCGCGCGAGTTCCTCGGCCAGCGCTCCACGCTCGGCCCGCACCATCGCCCACAACGCGTCACGAGAAGACGTCTTCGACACTCGGAATACCTCCCAGCTCGGCTCACATTCCCCTCTGTGGACGCCACCACCCACCCGAATTCATCGGCGCTCCGCAGAACCCGGACATCCGGCTCGTCGCACACCCCCGTCGGCATCGGGCTCAACCGGCGTCGAGAGATGGGTTGGTGGATCTTGGCCGGGTGGATCCAGCTCAGCCGCTTCGTAGGTCCACGATTGTTTCGGTGATGCCAGCGGCGTTCTCATCACCGAAGGCCTTGCTCATCTCGTAGAAGAACGCGGCGAGCAGGGCCAGGAAGACGAGCAGGCCGATCAGCATGCCGAGTGCTACCGCCAGGACGTCACCGATCCTCGAGGGTGTATCGGCCGCGTCGTCGGCCTCGGGTGGTTCGGCGGATTGTTCGAAATCAGTTCTGCCGCTTCGTATCACCGGATCGATGTTATCGGCAGGGCATGCCGGGATCACCCCGTCGAAACTGTGGGGATGTGGTGTCGATCCGGTGGGCTCGGGGCGTCGAACTCAGGCGTCGAACAGCTTCAGGTATTTGGTCTGGCCGAACATTTCGGCGGCGTCGCGGGCGGACGGGCTGCCCGCGTCCGGGTCGGCTCCGGCGGCGAGGAGGGCGTTCACGATCTCGTCGGAGCCCTTGAAAACGGCTCCGGAGAGCGGGGTTTGGCCCTTGTCGTTGCCGAAGTTGGGGTCGGCTTCGCGGTCGAGGAGGGCGGTGACCGCGTCGGGGTGGGAGTAGTAGGCGGCGAGCATGAGCAGGGTGTCGCCATTGTCGTTGGTGAGGTTCACCGGGACGCCGGCGTCGAGGTAGGCGGCCAGGGTGGCGGCGTCGCCGGTGCGGGCGAGGTCGAAGATCTTGCTCGCGAGTTCGAGGACCTCGGGGGAGAGCTCGTTGGGTTCCACCCGGCCACTCTATCGAGGCCCGGATCAGTTGGTGATGATGAGCAGCTCGGTCGGGGACGCGATCTCGGTGCGCAGCCCGGCCTTCTCGGCGACCTTGGCCAGGGCGTCGATGGTGGACGGCTCGGTGCGGGTCAGCACCAGGGCGCGGGCCAGCAGGCCCTTGTGGTGTTTGTTGAAGTGGCTCACGACGGTTCGGGAGCCGTCGGGGCGTTCGGTGAGGACGGTCGCGGTGACCGCGCCGGGGATGCGGCCCAGGTTCTGGTAGGTGCCCGAGCGCAGGTCCACGACCAGCTGTCCGGCCGCCTCGGCGCGCAACGCCCCCGGCAGCACCGGCTTCCACAGCGATGGCAGCGTCGGCAGTCCCGGCAGTTTGGAGCCGCCCGAGAGCCGGTAGGCGGGGATCGGGTCGCCCGCCCGCACCACGCCGAACAGTGCCGAGCCGATGCCGAGGCGGGCTTCGGCCTTGGCGCGCTGCGCCTTCGTGAAGCCCGCGGCGTCCAGCGCGTCGTAGAGGACGCCGGTGTACCGGTCCAGGGCCGGGCGGGTGGCGGAGGTGCGCAGGGCGGCATTGCGGGCGATCTCCGCGTCAGCCCCCTTGCCGAGCCCGAGCGCGGCCCGGGAGGCGTCGGTGTCGGCGGCCAATCCGATCACCTCGGTGACCAGTTTGTCGCGCACCGCCGTGAGCTGCGGCATCGCGAGGGAATCCAGGTCCAGGGGACCGCCCGAACCACCGTCGGACTTGGTTTCTGAGGGAGGCAGCAGCACCAGCACGAGCCAACACGGTAATGCCTTGGGAACTGTTCGCTAGCAGCGGCTACTGTGTTCATCCGTGATCACCCGCCTCTCCCACCTGTTCCTGCGCACCCTGCGCGACGATCCCGCCGACGCCGAGGTGCCCAGCCACAAGCTGCTGGTGCGTGCCGGATACGTGCGTCGCATCGCGCCCGGCGTCTACTCGTGGCTGCCGCTCGGCCTGCGCACGCTGCGCAAGGTCGAGGACGTGGTCCGGGCGGAGATGAACGCCATCGGCGCGCAGGAGATCTCACTGCCGGCTCTGCTGCCGCGCGAGCCGTACGAGACCACCAACCGCTGGACCGAGTACGGCGACGGCCTGTTCCGGCTCAAGGACCGCAAGGGTCAGGACTACCTGCTCGGCCCCACCCACGAGGAGCTGTTCGCGCTCACCGTGAAGGGTGAGTACAACTCGTACAAGGATCTGCCGGTCACGCTGTACCAGATCCAGACCAAGTACCGCGACGAAGGCCGTCCGCGCGCGGGCATCCTGCGTGGCCGCGAGTTCGTCATGAAGGACTCGTACTCCTTCGACCTCGACGAGGACGGGCTGAAGAACAGCTATAACGCCCACCGCGAGGCCTACCAGAAGATCTTCGACCGCCTCGGCGTGAAGTACGTGATCGTGGCCGCCACCTCCGGCGCCATGGGCGGTTCGGCGTCGGAGGAGTTCCTGGCCGACAGCCCGGTCGGTGAGGACACCTACGTCATCTGCCGCGAGTCCGGGTACGCCGCGAACGTGGAGGCCGTGGTCACCGCCGCGCCGCCCGCGATCGCCATCGAGGGCCAGGCCGGCGCGGTCGTCCACGACACCCCCGACACCCCGACCATCGCCACCCTGGTGGACTGGGCCAACGGCGCGGGCATCGACAAGGTGCTGGGCCGCGAGGTCACCGCCGCCGACACCCTCAAGAACGTCATGGTCAAGCTGGTCTACCCCGACGGCAAGACCGAGCTGCTCGGCATCGGCGTCCCCGGTGACCGTGAGGTCGACGAGAAGCGTCTCGAGGCGTCGGTCGAGCCCGCCGCCGTCGAACTGCTCGACGAGGCCGACTTCAAGGCCAACCCCTTCCTGGTGAAGGGCTACATCGGCCCGAAGGCCCTGCTCGACAACGGCATCCGCTACCTGGTCGACCCCCGCGTGGTGGCAGGCACCAGCTGGATCACCGGCGCCGACGAGCCCGGCAAGCATTATGTCGGCCTGGTCGCCGGTCGTGACTTCATCGCCGACGGCACCATCGAGGCCGCCGAGGTTCGTGACGGCGACCCGTCGCCCGACGGCCGCGGCGTGCTCGAGGCCGCCCGTGGCATCGAGATCGGCCACATCTTCCAGCTGGGCCAGAAGTACACCGACGCCTTCCAGGTGGACGTCCTGGGCGAGAACGGCAAGCCGGTCCGCCTCACCATGGGCTCCTACGGTGTCGGCGTCTCCCGCATGGTCGCGGTGCTCGCCGAGCAGAAGCACGATGACAAGGGCCTGCGCTGGCCCCGCGAGGTCGCCCCGTTCGACGTCCACGTCGTCATCGCCAACAAGGACGACGCCGCCCGCGCGGGCGCCGAACAGGTTGCCGCCGAACTGGATTCCCTCGGCTTCGAGGTCCTCCTCGACGACCGCACCGCGTCTCCCGGCGTGAAGTTCAAGGACGCCGAGCTCCTCGGCATGCCCTACATCGTCGTGGTCGGCCGAGGCTGGGCCGAAGGCAAGATCGAACTCCGCGACCGCTTCGCCGGCACCGCCGAGGAACTCCCCGCCGACTCCGCCGTCGCGACGGTGGCGGCGAAGATCCGCGGCTGACCCAACCAACTCGAGTGGCGCATCACCTCCCGGTGATGCGCCACTTTTGTGTCACCCCTGCCCGCGCGTCGTGTCCCCGCGCAGTGCCGACACCGAGATGACCACCAGCATGGCGGGCAGCAGGAACAATTGGAGAATCACCAGGTAGGTCCCGGAGTGGTAGAAGAATGCGAGATACACTCCATATCCGGCGCACAGGCTGCCGCAGGCCGCGTTGGCCAGCCGCCACCACCAGTCCAGCCGCGGCGGGATCACCAGGATCCACAGGACGATCCCGCTCACCAGTAGTAGTACGACGTACCACGAAAACAGCGGGTGCACACCGAAATCCAGATTCACGAACGTCCTCCCCCGGTCGACAGTGGGCCCCATTGTCGACGCGAACCCCAAGGCGGGCAACGGAATAAGATCGCCACGAACGCCCGCCCCGCTCTACGCACTCCCGATAGCGTCAGGTTCGATCCCGAATCCCTGAAGGGGGCCCGATGCGGCGCAAACTCGGAGACGCGGCCTGGGTACTGCTGGGCGCGATCCTCGGCCTCCTGATCGCCCTGGTCGCCGCCATCCTGGTCCTGCGCGTCATGGCCGAGGGCTCAGCCGACATGAACGGCATGGCCCCACCGGATCAGAATCCGATGTCGTCCCAAGCGATGTGGATGGGGAATGGGTGGTCGAAGGCGATGACAGCCGACGCGCCGGAATTCCACTCGCCCGCGACGATGTAGTTGGCGGGCCGCGGCGAATAAACCCCTTCCGGCAGGCTCGCGTGCCCGGTCTCGAGGCCGTAGACGCGAATGGTGGAGATCCGCCGCGGGTCCCGGCCGAGTATGACTTCCCAGTACCAGGGGATGCCCGCTCCCGCGTATCGCGCCTTCTTCGCCTCGATGTCGCGTTCTGTGTTCGACGGTGACAGCACCTCACCGGCAATGAGCACGGCGGTCGCGCGGATGTCCTGGTAGTCCTGCTCGGGGCACCGATAGACGAGGAAATCCGGCGTGACGAAATCGGACTTCCCGGTCGCGCCGAAGAAGATGTTCGTCTCGGTCGAGGCCCGCCAGCAGTGCTGAGGCTGTGCCGCCATGGATTCCCGGGCGCATCGTCGCAGCGCATTGCGCAGTTCCACCGAATAGTCCTGATGCTCGGCCGGGCCCCTGCGGACCCACACCACGCGGCCCTCCCACAACTCGATCTGCCCGGCGATCTCATCGGGCAGCTTCTCGAGTTCCTCCCACGTCATGAACTGTGGAAGGTCGGGTCGCTCGACGGGCGGGGTCGGCATATCGGCCATGCTACCGAGGCCCGGCCCCGATCCAACGCGTCGCTCGCCGCTCGTCATGAACCCCCCTGATGGCCACTGTCATACGAGGATTCGGTGCTGTGCGGGTCGCCGGATGGCCGCGTTGGCGCGGGTCAGTGCGCCGAATTCGCCAGGGCGGCACGGGTGGTGAGCCAGGTGCGGTAGCGGCGGAGGGCTCGGCGTTGGAGGGCGGTTTCCTGGAGGAGGGCGAGGGTGGGGTTGAGGGTGGGGCGGGTGGGGCGGCCTGCGCCGAGGCGGCGGAGTTGCCGGCGGACACGGGCCATGGAGGCGGCGGAGGCTATGGCTTTGTTCTTCATGCGGACGGGGGTGAGTTCGACGGCGGCTTCGGGTTCGTGGCGCCAGGTGGTGGGGAGGTCGGGGTCGACGGCGAGGGCGGTGCCCATGCCGACCAGGTCGACGCCGCCCGCCAGGACTTCCTCGGCCACTCGTCGCCGGACGATGCCGCCGGTGAGCATGAGGGGGAGTGGGCTGGTGGTGGCGAGTTCGGCGGCGAGGGTGAGGAAGTAGGCCTCGCGGGCTCGGGTGCGGTCGTCGCCGGCCTGGCCGGTCATGGCGGGCGCCTCGTAGCTGCCGCCGGAGAGTTCGACGACGTCGACGCCGAGGGGAGCCAGCATGGCGATCACGGCGGCCGCGTCGTCGGCGTCGAAGCCGCCGCGCTGGAAGTCGGCGGAGTTGAGTTTGACGGCGACGGCGAACTCGGGAGCGACCGTGGCCCGGACCGCGCGCACGATGTCGAGGAGCAGCCGGGCCCGGTTCTGCAGGCTGCCGCCCCACTGATCGGTGCGCCGGTTGGCCAACGGCGAGAGGAACTGCGACAGCAGGTAGCCGTGCGCGGCATGGATTTCGACGCCGTCGAACCCGGCTTCGGCTGCGCGGCGGGCGGTTTCGGCGAATCGCCGCACCGTTTCCGCGATCTGCGCCGCGCTCATCGCGACCGGCTCGGCGAACATCTTGCTGGTCTTGCCGGTATCGACCCGGACCGCGGAAGGGGCCCACGCGACGCCGGGCATATCCGCCCGCACCTGCCGCCCCGGGTGATTGATCTGCATCCACACCCGCGCCCCGCCGCTCTTGGCCGCGGTGGCCCACTGCCGGAACGGTTCCAGCGGCGAATCCTGGTCGAGGACGACGCCGCCCGGCCCGGTGAGGGCGTCCGCGTGCACCATGACGTTGCCGGTGATGATCAGCCCGACGCCGCCGCGGCTCCAGCGCCGGTACAGCTCGAACAGGGCGTGGTCGGGCAGTTGCCCGGCGGCGGCCATGTTCTCTTCCATCGCGGCCTTGACCAGCCGGTTCGGCAGCGTGACGCCGTTGGGTAGCGTGAACGGATCGAAGACCGGTGTCATCAGCTTTCTCCTGAACGCGGTATGTTTACATTGCTAACATGAGGCTAGGAGGGAGTGTAAGCAGTGTCAACATCAGTGAAGAGTGGCTACCATCACGGCGACCTGCGTGCCTCGCTGCTGGCGGCGGCGATGCGCGGCCTCGAGGCCGGTGAACCGTTCTCGCTGCGGGCCCTGGCCCGCGAGCTGGGCGTCTCGCCGACCGCCCCCTACCGGCACTTCGCCGACCGCGAAACCCTGGAATCCGCGTTGGCCGCCCAAGGTCTGCGCGACCTGAAGGCCGACCTGACCCAGGGCCGCCAGCTCCCGGAATCACGCGCCGACCTCGCCGAACTCGCGGTCGTCTACGTCGAGTTCGCCCTGCGCCGCCCCGCCCTGTTCCGCCTGATGTTCGGCACCGCCTGCGACGCGGGCAGTGAGGAGCGGGTCGCGGCGGCGGAGGAGATCCACGATCTCCTGCGTCTCGCGATGGCCTGCGTCTTCCCGGACGGCGGCTCGGACGCGCTGTCCTCGGCGGGCTGGGCGCTGGCCCACGGGCTGGCGTTCCTGCACCTGGACGGCAAGCTCCCGGCGGAGTCGAGCCGAGAGGTGGCCGATCACGTGCGGGCCGCGTTCGCCGCCGTCCTCTCCCTGCCCGCCGTCGGGAGCCCCTCCCGTGTAACCGAATAGTCCACGACCAGAAGGAGTTTCGAGCATGTCCAAGCGCATCTTGAATGTCGTGACCAATGTCGGCCATTACGACGATCCGTCCCATCCGACCGGCCTGTGGCTGTCCGAACTCACTCACGCCTGGCACGTCTTCGAGCAGCACGGCTTCGATCAGACCCTGGTCAGCCCCGCGGGCGGGCCGTCCCCACTGGAACCGCGGTCGCTGAAGTTCCCCAACTACGACCGCACCGCGAAGGCGTGGCGCGCCGACCCGGCCCGGATGACCCTGCTGGAGAACACCGCCGCCCCCGGCGAGATCGATTCGGCCGACTACGACGCCATCTACTTCACCGGCGGCCACGCGGTCATGTACGACTTCCCCGACAGCGAAGGCCTGCAACGCATCACCCGCGAGATCTTCGAACGCGGCGGCATCGTCGCCTCGGTCTGCCACGGCTACTGCGGCCTGCTCAACACCCGGCTCTCCGACGGCTCCTACCTGGTGGCGGGTCGCAAACTCACCGGATTCGCCTGGCAGGAGGAGGTTCTCGCGCGCGTCGACGAGCTGGTGCCCTACAACGCGGAGGAGGAGATGAAGAAGCGGGGCGCCCGCTACGAGAAGGCCATGCTGCCGTTCGTCTCCTACGCCGTTGTCGACGGCAATCTGGTGACCGGCCAGAATCCCGGGTCGGCGAAGGCGACGGCGAAGAAGGTCGCCGCCCTGCTCTGACCGCCTCGGAGTCCTCGGGAAAACCCTTTGCACGACCCGGGCGACCATTGCTACGTTTCCGGGGACCGTGCCGGAGGACGAGGAGGTGATACCCGTGAACGCAGTATCGACATGGGTGCTCCCCTCCGGAGTCATGGTCGGGCGATAGGTCGTCCGGGAGCGCCGTTCTGTGCACTCCGAAAGGCACGACCATGCAGTTCATTTCCGAAAAGCGTCTCGACGACACCATCCTCGAGCGTGAATTCACTCTCGGCGATATCCCCGGCATCCTGTGGACGCCCACGACCGTCGCCGCCCCGACTCCGCTGATCCTGGTCGGCCATTCCGCCGCCGGGCTGCCGACGATGTACCCGCGATTGCTGGGCAGGGCCCGATCCGCCGTGGCGGCGGGCTACGCGGCGGCCGCCCTCGAACTCCCTGGCAGTGGTGTGCGGCCCCGTTCCGCCGGCGTCGATCAGGCTCGCGCCGATCTGCAGCGGGCGCTGCGGTCCGGTGAGCCGGTCACCGACGACATCGTCGATCGGCTGGTCCTCCCGCTGGTCGATCAGGCGGTCCCGGAATGGCAGGCCGCCCTGGACGCCCTGCTGGACCTGCCCGAGATCGGCGGCCCGGTCGGGTATTCGGGCGGGGTGATCTCGATCGGCACCCGCCTGGCGATGGTCGAGCCGCGCATCGCGGCCGCGGTCCTGTTCGCCGGGAGTTTCGTGCCCCGGGCCATCCTGGAGGAGGCTCGGCAGGTCACCATTCCGCTGCACGTCCTGCTGCAGTGGGACGACGAGGGGAACGACCGGCAGATGGCCTTGGACCTGTTCGACGCCTTCGGTTCGAAGGAGAAGACGTTGAACGCGAATATGGGCGGTCACACCGGTGTCCCGCAGCATGCGGGCGAAGCGGCGAACCGCTTCTTCGACCGGCATCTGAAGTAGAGGATGGTCGCCGGGCCGACACCAGCGGTCCGGCCCGGCGACGTCTCAGGCGTGCCCGGATGTCCAGGGCCGCAGCTTCTCCGGATTCCGGATCACCCAGATGCGGGTGATCCGCCCGTCGGCGATGTCGAAGGCGTAGACCGAGACGACGGCGCCGTCGAGCTCGGCGACCAGACCGGGCTGTCCGTTGACGGTCCGTTCGATCAGCGTCATCGGGAGCCCGCGTGCGGCGATCTCCATCCAGGCCTGGGCGATCCGTTCGCGCCCGATGATCGGCTCGAGGAACGCGAGCACGCGACCGCCGCCGTCCGCCGTGGCGGTCGCGCGCGGGTCGAGCAGCCCGATGAGCGCTTCGATATCCTGTGTCTCCCAAGCCCGTTTGAAGTCCCGGACCACGTCGGCGCGTTCGCTGCTGGACGGCGCGCGGGAGGTGTCGATGCGGCGTCGGGCACTGGAGGCGAGCTGGCGGCAGGCGGCGGGGGAGCGGCCGACGATATCGGCGACCTCGGCGAACGAGTACCGGAACACGTCGTGCAGTACGAAGGCGACCCGTTCGGCGGGCGTCATGGAGTCCAGGACGACGAGAAACGCCATGCTGATCGACTCGTCGAGCGTGACCCGGTCGGCGGGATCGGCGGGCGAGAGCCCGTCCAGCCAGTCGGTCCGGCCGGGCAGCGGCTCCGGAATCCATTCGCCGACATACCGTTCCCGCCGGGCGCGCGCCGACCCGAGCAGGTCGAGGCAGATCCGGCTGGCGACGGTGGTCATCCACGCCCCGGGCGTCTCGATCTGCTGCCGCTGGGGTTCGGTCAGCGCGTACCAGCGCGCGTAGGTCTCCTGCACCACGTCCTCCGCCTCGGCCAGCGACCCGAGCAGCCGGTAGGCGAGGTTGATCAGCTGACGGCGTTCGTTCATCACCGCGGGCAGCTGCGGGTCGGTCATGGTCGGCTCCTTCGGTCTGCGTGCCATTACCGATACCGACGATGCGGCGACAAAGAATGTGAGCGACGCGAAGCGTCTCGGTCAGGGGCGACGGGCGGGCGGGGCCTGACATTCCGCACGGCTGCTTCGTCGGTAAGGCAAGCAACGTTCAGTAGAGCAGGAGTTCGGTCATGACCAGAATCGGCATCATCCTCGGCAGTACCCGGCCCAACCGCAAAGGCTCGCAGATCGCCCGCTGGGTCCGGGACCAGGCCGCGACGCGCGGCGACGCCGACTACGACCTCATCGACCTGCGTGAGCACCCCCTCCCGCACTTCGACGAGCCCGTCCCGCCGATGTTCGGCCCTTCCGCGAACGAGCCCACCCGCGCATGGGCCGAACGCATCGCCGCCTGCGACGGGTTCGTGATCGTGACCCCCGAGTACAACGGCGGATACCCCGGGGTCGTGAAGAACGCCCTGGACCACCTGTTCGCGGAATGGAACAACAAGGCGGTCGGATTCGTCTCGTACGGCGTCAACGGCGGCGCCCGCGCCGTGGTGCAGCTGCGCGCCGTGTGCAGCACCCTCGGTATGGCGGATGTCGGCTACCAGGTGGGGATCTCGGTCCTCACCGACTTCGAGAACCACACCACCTTCGTCCCGTCCGCCGCCCATACCGCCGCCCTCGGCAAAACCCTCGACCAGCTCATCGCCTGGACCGGCGCCCTCGCATCCTTGCGGTCAACCGACCCCACCCTCGTCAACTCCTAGGAGCGAATCATGAACGCACCCACCAACGTTCAGTCCGACCACACCGCCTCCGAAGCAGCCGCGATCCGCGCGCAGATCGACGGCGTGATGAAGGCCCTGCACGCCAGGGACCTCGAATCCATCCGCCACGCCTACACCCCCGACGTCATCTCCTTCGACGTCGAACCCCCACTCCAGCACGTCGGCATCGAAGCCAAACTCGCGAACTGGTCAAAGGTCTTCCAGTTCTTCGACACCGTGAACTACGAACTCCGCGACCTGACCCTCACCATCGGCGCCGACGTCGCCTACGGCCACGCCTTCGCCCGCCTCTCCGGCACAACGAATTCCGGCGACCGAATCCCCGGCATGTGGGTCCGCGTCACCTACGGCCTCCGCAAACTCGGCAACACCTGGCTCATCGCCCACGACCAGGTCTCCGTCCCCTACGACGTCACCACCGGCACCAGCGCCATCGACCTCCAACCCGAGTGATTCCACCTGCTGTGTATCCCGGGCCATGGCCTCAGGTGCGATGATGGCCGGGATACGCAGCGCACCGATGAGTTTCGAGTGTCGAGGAGGTCTACTCAGCTATGAGGAAACTGAGCTATGGCATCAGCGTGTCCCTGGACGGGTACATCAACGATCGCGACGGCAATATCGACTGGACCGATCCGGATGAGGAACTCCATCAGTTCCACAACGATCGGTACCGCGAGATCGACATTTCCCTGCACGGTCGTCGCCTCTATGAATTGATGGCGGACTTCTGGCCCCACGTCCCCGCGGACGAAGGGCCGATCATGCGCGAGTTCGGGGAGCTCTGGACCGCCAAGCCCAAGTACGTGTTCTCCCGCACCCTCACCGAGGTCGAGTGGAACAGCACTTTGGTCAGTGAGAACGCGGTCGACGTGGTCCGCAGGCTCAAGTCCGAGGGCGACGGCGTCATGGAGGTCGGCGGCGCGAACCTGGCCGCCTCCCTCATCCCCCACGACCTCATCGACGAGTATCAACTCTTCGTAGCGCCCATCATCCTCGGCGGCGGCACCCCCATGTTCCCCGAGCTGGACAAACGCATCCCTCTCCGCCTGGTCGAGACCCGACCCTTCAACACCGTCCTGATGCAGCGCTACGTCGTCGACCGATAGGGAGTGCGATGCCGATCGATATCCGGGAGTTCATGCGCCGAAACCCGTACCCGGGGAGGGTGATCGGCTTCCGATCCGACGGGCGGGGGCGTCTGGAGGGGCTCGTCGTGCTGACCGGCCGCAGCCGGGCGTCCAAGGCTCGGGTGCTCGATCCCACCCGGGACGGCGATGTCGCGCTGCGGGCACGCTCCACCGAGGACGGCCCGCACGACGAGTTGCGGCATTACCCGGCGGTGATCGCCGACCACCACGGGATCGTCATCGCGAACGGCGACCATTCGGTCCCGCTGCACGGCGCGTTGTCAGCCGCCGAGCTCGACTCCCGAATCGCCGCAATCCGATACGAGCCCGACCCGCCGATCAACACACCCCGGATATCGGTCGCCCTCGAACTCCACACCCAGCGGATCGTCGCGTCGATCAACGCGGCGGCCACCACCGACCGTGATGCGCCGACGCTGAACGTTCGCCTCGATGTTCAGGCGGGGGACGTGAACGACTGGATCATGTTCTCCACCTACCGGTCCGACGGCGTCACCATCGAGCCGAACCACCACTTCACCCCGGTCGCGTTCACCACGCCCGATCCCCTCGTCGAGGCATGGGACGCCGTCGACCCGCGCTATCGGGTCGCCGCGGCGGGGATCACCTTCGACAACGGCGTCGCGGTCGCGAGGGAGGTCAGCGGCCGCGTCGGCTGAGGACGCCGGAGAGCCAGCCGACGCCGAAGGTCACCAGGAGGACCAGCCACATGGGGGAGCGAATGGTGAGCAGCAGGAATTCGATGTCGACGCGATGCCGGTTCTCGGCGATGAACACCAGGGCCAGGATGGCCAGAGCGATGGCGAACCATTGCTTCATCGAAATACGGGAGAGCATTGATGGCTTGGTGTTTTCGGCCATGACCGGCCTCCTGATGGGGTTGTCGCGCGTCCGGGCTCGCCCTCGCGTCAGTGGCCAATAGGTGACTTCGGTGCAACGCGGTGTGCAGCGGCGATCCTGCCGGGGCAGGGTCCAGGAAACTCTCGGCTATCTATTTGTCGGTTCAGCGTAGCCGCTCGCGGACTTTTTACGCATGTATTTCCCGGATCGATCCGGCGACTGACGGCCCGCACCCGCGGATGGAGGGGCCGCCGGGTCCGGCTGTGACATCTATCCCGTTGTGCCGAAAGGCACTTCATGGCTCGGCCCCATGTATTCGGCCCGGCCGACGCCGTGACCTGGGATATGGCAGAACGAATCCGACAGTTCGCGCCGAAGGACACCCGTTCGGCATTTCTCGTTTGCGAGAACTGGCATTTTATGGCTGTTGTGGCAGGCCAATAGCGTCGTATTCATGCAATGGAATCTTCGATCGGCGGAAGAACTCGCGGCCGCTTTGCGGGTCGGCGCGGTGACCTCGGTGGAACTGACCGACGAGGCGATCGCCGCCATCGAGCGTGACGACGAGGCGATCAACGCGATCTGTGTACCCGACTTCGATCGTGCGCGGGCCGCCGCACGCCACGCCGACGAGGCGCGCGCCCGCGGCGAGGATCGGCCGCTGCTCGGCATCCCGGTGACGGTCAAGGAGTCCTACGACATGGCGGGGCTGCCCACGACCTGGGGCATCCCGCAGCACGCGAACCATGTTCCGACCGAGGACGCGGTCCAGGTGTCGCGGTTGAAGGCCGCCGGCGCGGTCCTGCTCGGTAAGACGAATGTGCCGCTGATGCTGCGAGATATCCAGACTTTCAACGACATCTACGGCACCACCAACAATCCGTGGGATCACAGCCGCACGTCGGGTGGGTCGTCCGGCGGTTCGGCGGCGGCCCTGGCGTCCGGATTCGGCGCGCTGTCCATCGGCTCCGACCTCGCCGGTTCGCTGCGCACCCCCGCGCATTTCTGTGGCATCTACGCGCACAAGCCGTCGCTGGGACTGGCGCCGACCCGCGGCATGGTCGCGCCGCCCGCGCCGGCCCTGCCGATCGACCTCGACCTCGCTGTCGTCGGTCCGATGGCCCGTACCGCCCGCGACCTCACGCTCCTGCTCGACGTGATGGCCGGACCGGACCCGCTGACCCACGGCATCGCCTACGACCTCGCCCTGCCGCCGGCGCGTCACGAGCGGATGGCCGACTTCCGGGTCCTGATTCTCGAGGACCACCCGCTCATTCCCACCGGATCGGCGGTGCGGGCGGGCGTGAACCGGGTCGCCGAGGCGCTCGCCGACGCGGGCGCCCGCGTCGAACGGCACAGTCTGCTGCTGCCCGACCCGACCGAGGCGGCGACGGTCTACCTGCAGCTCATGTTGTCGAACGCCGCCGCGAATCTGCCCGTCGACGTGTACGAACAGCTGCGGACCCGTGCCGCCACCCTGGGCGCGGACGACCGGAGTCTCGATGCCGCGCGGGTGCGCGGCATGGTGCTCAGCCACCGCGAGTGGGTCGAGACGAACAACCGGCGCGAACTCCACCGCCACGCCTGGCGTCGATTCTTCGCCGAGTTCGATGCCGTGGTCTGCCCCATCACGCCGACTCCCGCCTTCCCGCACAACCACACCGGCGGTTTGGAGAACCGGCACATCGACATCGACGGCGTCGAGTACCCGTACTTCGACCAGCTCGTCTGGGCCGGTATGGCCACGATGCCCGGCCTGCCCGCCACCGCCATCCCGACGGGCCGGTCCCCCGAGGGCCTGCCGGTGGGAGTGCAGCTCATCGGCCCGACGTTCGAGGACCGCACCCCGCTACGACTGGCCGAACTGCTCGAGGAGAAGATCGGCGGCTTCCAGGCGCCGTACTGAGCGCACCGGATCAGCCTGCGGCCGGACCACCTGCTGCCATCGAACACGCTGTCGCCCAGCACGATTTGTGAGGAGCCTCCTTTGACCCGGGTAACCATCGAAGAGCACACGGTGGCCGACCGCGCGGCCGGACCGTACGCCATCACGACCGGACCGGACGGCGCATTATGGTTCACCCTGGTCCACGACGGCCGGATCGGCCGACTCGTCCCCGGCGAGCAGCCGACGACCCACCCGCTGGACCCCGGCTGTGGGCCGACCATCATCACGCCCGGACCTGACGGCGCATTGTGGTTCACCGAATACAAGGCAGACCGGATCGGGCGAATCACCACCGATGGCGTCATCGATGAGTTCGGCCTGCCCACACCAGGCTCCGGTCCCTTCGGCATAGCGGCGGGACCCGATGGCGCGCTGTGGTTCACCGAGACCGCCGCCGGCCGCATCGGCCGCATCACCGTCGACGGCCGAATCACCGAGTTCCAACTCCCCGTCACGGGAGCCTTCCCGTCCGCGATCACCGCCGGCGGCGACGGCGGAATGTGGTTCACCCTCAACCAGGCCGACGCCATCGGCCGGATCGGCATGGACGGGTCGATCACCCTGCACCGGTTGCCGACCGAGGCGGCCGCGCCGGTGGGGATCGCAGCGGGCCGCGACGGTGCGCTGTGGTTCGTCGAGATCGCCGCCGGTCAGATCGGACGGCTCACCCCCGACGGGCAGATCACCGAGTTTCCGCTCCCGGACCGCACCGCCCGGCCGCACGCGATCACCGTCGACGGTGACGGCACGGTCTGGTTCACGGAATGGGCAGGCAATCGCGTCGGCACGATCGCCCCCGACGGTCGCCTCACCGTCCACGATCTGCCCACTCCCCACTGCGAACCGCACGGCATCGCTCCCGGGCCGGACGGCGCCGTATGGACCGCGTTGGAAATCGGCGCACTCGCCCGCATCGCCCCTGTCGAGCGGCCGTGGTCGCCGTGAGTTCCGCACCGTGACAGCGGTCTACTGTCGGCGGCTGTCCTTATGGTTGGGCGTATGACCGACATCGGACCCCTAGCCGCCTCCACCCGGGCCACCTTCGGCGCGCCGGGTGTGCACGCGGTCGTCCGGCGGGGGCGCACCGTGCACGCCGTCAGTCTCGGCCAATGGGTCGCGGGCGAGGAGGTCCCGGAACTGTTGTGCCACACCGGTATCGCCGGATGGGACCCGACCGCGCTGGAACCGACCCGCGCGGATGTCACCTGCGCGAGGTGTCTGCGCCGCCTAGGCGGTCCCGCGCCGTCGCGGCAGATCCCGTTGTTCGGTGAGGGCTGATGGTGTGGTGTTTTCGGCCCGGTTGTCGACCGTATGGGCGGATCCGCCGTCGCCGAACCCAATATAAAACCATTTGGTCCGGTTCGGAGTGTGAGAACCTCCGCGGTCGGATGCGCGGGTGCGACTCGCGTGCACCCGCCGACCACTGGCATCCCGGATATCACGGCGGCGTACTGGTAAGCATGCATTGCCGTAGAGCCCACTCGATACAGAAAAGGACCCGGGATATGTCCGACGAACACGCTCACGTCGAGCCCCATACCCACTCGCACAGTCACGGCGCCCTCACCCATACCCACGCCCACAGCACGCACGACCATGACCACAGCGAACACGAACACACCCATACCCATGAGGATGGGACCGTGCATTCGCATCCCCATGTGCATCAGAGCGATCTCCTCGACGACCACTCGCACACCCACGACTGAGCCGAAGCGCAAGAAGCCGGAATTCCAAGAAGCCGGAATTCATAGCGTCACCACTTCGGGCGCGAAGCCTCCTCGCCCGCAGCTGAATCCGGGGCGATGAATTTCGGTGGGATACGACGTCGAATCCTGTGGGCATACCTACTGACAGGAGTTCGAGATGACGAGGCCGTTTCGATTCGGGGTTGTGGCGCCGCTCAGGAGTGATGTGGCGCGGTGGCGGGAGCAGGCGCGCCGGGTGGCGGGACACGGGTACTCGACGTTGCTGATGCCGGACTTTCCGCAGCTGCAGCCGGCGCCCGCGCCGATGCTGGCCACGGTCGCCGCGGAGACCGACTTGCGGGTCGGGACTTGGGTTTACGCGTCGCCGCTGCGGCCCGCGTGGTTGACGGCGTGGGAGGCGCATTCGCTGTCGATGGTGACCGAGGGGCGCTTCGAGATGGGGATCGGCGTGGGCAGGCCGGGCATCGTGGAGGAGTTGGCGGGGAAGGGCGTCGATGGGGTGCCGCCGCCCGGGCAGCGGCTGGGGGAGATGCGCGAGGCCGTGCGGATGCTGCGGGAATGGGATGGGCCCGAGCGGCATACGCCCGTGGCGATGGCTGTGTTCGGTCCGAAGGCTCGGGCATTGGCGGCGGAGATGGCGGATACCGTCACCTTGGCGCTGGGCGATCAGCCTCGGGCGGAGGTCGAGAAGCTGGCGCAGGAGTTTCGCACCAGCGACGGACCCGAGCTCGCGCTGGCCGTGCCGGTGGTCGGCGATACGGTCGCGCCGCATATGGCCCCGCCCACCACCGACATCGCCGCGCTGCGTGCGGCCGACGCGATGACCGTGCTACCGGACGACCCGGCGGCCGCGATCGACGAGATCCAGCGGCGACGAGAGGAGATCGGATTCTCCTACTTCGTCTTCGGCGCGCACGTAGCGGACCGGTTCGCACCGGTCGTCGCCGCGCTCGCGGGTCGTTGACCGATACGCCGCCATCCTCGGCCCGCATGCCGCGCTGAGCCTCACACCAGTCGGCCGCCGCCGTCCACGTGCAGGGTGGTGCCGGTGAGGAACGGGTTGGTGAGGGCGAGGAGCGCGGCGGAGGCGATGTCGGCGGGGGTGCCGACGCGGCGGGCCGGGTTGCGGTCGGCGATGGTTCGGAAGAAGGCTTCCTTGCCGGGCCCGTCCCATGCGCCCGAATCGATGATGCCGGGGGAGATCGCGTTGACGCGCAGCGGCGCCAGTTCGACGGCGAGTGCCTCGGCGAGGGTGGCGGCGGCCGCGTTCGTGGTGGCCATGACGGTGCGGCCGGGTGCCGGTCGCCAGGCGGCGACGCCGGAGAACAGCAGCATCGCGCCGCCTTCGCGGAAGCGGGGCGCGAAGTGCTTGGCCAGCAGGATCGGGCCTATCACCTTGGCGTCGAAGGCGCGGTGCACGGCGTCGCGGTCCAGGTCGGTGACCGGGCCGTTGGCGTGGTCGGCGGCCAAGGACACCAGGTAGTCCAGTTCGCCGACGCGCTCGGCCAGGGCGCGGATAGTGTCCTCGTCGGTCAGGTCCAGCTCCGGTCGACCGACCGAAATCACCTGGGCTCCTTGGTGTGTCGCATCCTCGGCGATCCGGCGGGCGATGCCCGAGCCCGCGCCGACGATGACCATCTTCGTGTTCTGCAGTGTTGTCATGCCCGGTTCAGCAGCGCGCCGGACCCGAATCATCCCTTCGCGATCTGAATCTTTTCGATTGCTGCCATAGAATTCTCGAATGCCTACGCTGCGCTCGCTGGAATGTCTGATCGCGGTCCTGGATGCCGGGTCGATCACCGATGCCGCAGCGGCACTGCACATGTCCCAGCCGGCGCTGTCGCATCAACTCGTGGCGCTCGAACGGGAGATCGGCGCCCCGGTCGTCGAGCGGCTGCCGCGTGGGGTGCGGGCCACGGCGATCGGGCGGGCCATCGAATCCGATGCTCGCGCGGCCTTGACGGCCGCCGCCCGGGTCGTCGACAGCGGTCGATCGGTGGCCAGGGGAGAGGCCGGCCGATTGCGGCTGGCCTGCGCCGAAAGTCTCACCGCGAGCCTGCTCGCTCCGGTCCTGCGCACCTGGATCCGCCGCCACCCCGCGGTGCGCATCCACCTCACCGAGGCCGCCAGCGCCGACGACCTCGTCCACCATCTCGAATCCGGCGCCGCCGACCTGGCGTTCGGCCCGCGGCCCACCCGCTGGAACGGCGCGGAGGAACTCATCGGCTCCGAGGAGGTCATCGCGGTCCTGCCCGCCGACCACCCCCTGTGCGAGCGTGATCGCCTCACCTTCAACGACTTACGCCATCAACCCCTGGTCCACTATCACCCCGACAACGGCCTGTCCGACTGGCTGGACGCCGAGGCCGCCCGCCACGGCGTCGCGCTCGCCCCCGTCGTCCGCGTCCGCCAAGCCGCCACCGCCGCCCACCTGGCCGCCTCCGGCCTCGGCATCGCCCTGGTCCCCACCACCGCTGTCGCCACGTCCGCGCCCGGCACCCTCAAACACCTGGACCCGACGCTGTCCCGCGACCTCCTCTGCCTCATCGCCACCCCCGCCGACCCGCTGCTCCGCCGCTTCACCGCCGACATCCTCGAGCGCGGAATCCCCATCACCGCTTCGGTCAGAATGAAACTCGCCTGAGGGCGGCGAGGCGGTGCCGAGATCGTCGGCCCGGCCCGGGTGGCGATCAGGCGGATTCGTCCAGCAGGTGAGCGTTCCACACGGCCGCGGCTTGCTCGTGCGAGTCCACGCCCGCGTAGAACGCCGCGCCCAAGGTCTCGTAGTCCGGGTCGGTAAAACCGCTGGTCTCCAGGAATTTCGGTCGGTACACCGCAAAGCCTTGCGCTGTGTTGTGCGGCCGGTACGGGACCGCGATCCGGATCGACCGGCGCCGCGGGGCATATTCGACAGCGTCGATGATCAGCGCATCGGTCCGCCCTCTCGGCAGGTGCAGGAAGGCATCGACGACGAACGCGGCGCGCACCCGGCCCGGCCGCCCCTCCCGCAACCTCTCGCCCCCGACCCGGACGGCATCGGCGACATCGTCGAAAGCGAACCGCTCCAGACCTTCGGTTCCGTCGTCCTCGACACAGCCGAGCACCGGCGTCAACCCCTCGGAATCGGACACGCTCCAGATCGCGTGCGCCCCATGGAAACCCGCCGTCTCGGCAATCTCGTACACGACGGCAGAGCGTATCGTCGCGTGCCGACACTTCTCTGTCGGTGCGGATGGGATCGTGATGGGCGAGTACAGTCTCGTCCTGCTCGGCCGCGGTGGCTGTGTATGAAGGTATGACGGGGGAAGTGTGCGGACGAAGTTGATCGGCGTGATCGTCGCTGGTCTCGCGGTCGGGGTGGTCGGTGGTTGTTCGAAAACGGAGAGTGCGCCGGCGGGGATGTTCGATCCGTGCAAGGAGATCCGGAAGAGCGCGATTCGCAGCGCCGGATACGACCCGGAATCCAAGAAGGACGTTCCGACCATCGGCGACTATTCGGTGAAGTGCAGGTTCACCTCGTACAGCGGCCATGAGAGCTTGTATCTTGAGCATCCCAGTGCCGCGGCTCCCATCCGGTCCTACGAGGGATACCTGGCCTCGGCCCAGTCCGCGGTCAACAGTCCGGGCGGGCAGGCGCCGACCGTCACCAAGATCAATGGTCGCGATGCGTATGTCGGGCCCCAGACCATCTTGGGGTGCACGGTCATCCTCCGCACCGCCACGGCCGTCATGAGCGTCGAGGTCTCCTACGCCGATGGGAACACCTGCGTCAGCGCGCAAAACGCCGCTACCGTCTTCGAACCGGCCATCGGCACCCGCTGACTTTGTCGCCGACGGCTGCCTACGCGGTCAGAGGAGTTCCTCGACCAGGCCGAGGATGATGTCGGCGGGGCCGCGGATGTAGCAGTAGCGGTAGATGTCTTCGTAGTGGGAGATCGTGCCGACCAGTTCGGCGCCGTGGGGGCGGAGGCGGGCGAGGACGTCGGCGACGCTGTCGACGACGAAGGTCAGGCGGGGGATGCCGGCGGTATTGACCGGGGCGTTCGGTGCCGGGCCGGTGGGTGGGGAGTGGAAGGTCGAGAGTTCGATGCGGCTGTGGCCGTCGGGGGTTCGGACGACGGCGATGTCGGCTTCGACGCCGGTCAAGCCGAGCAGCTCGTCGGCCCATCGGCCGCCGACACTGGCTTCGCCCTCCAATTCCAGGCCCAGCTCGACGAAGAACGCGATGGCGGCCTCGAGATCCTCGACCACGATGCCGACGTGATCCATGCGGTGAATCGTCATGATGTCCCCTCGGGTTCGTTGCGGCCCATTCTGGCCCGGGCCGGTCGGTTCACGCGCGCCCTGACGCACGGCGCGCTACCCAGATATTCCAGCCCGGGGATCGACCGCGAACCATGTCGCGGACGGCGGCCGCGTAGTGCTGTCGCGCGGCGCAGTCCTCGGCGCAGGGGCGGTGGCGGTCGAGACCGGCCTTCGCTTCGGTGAGAGTGGCGGGCGGTCGGTGCGGTGCGCGGTGGCGGTCAGTGGTCGCGCGGGGCATGGGGGTGGTCCGTTCGGTGGGTGGGGAACCGGATGACTTTCGCGGTGGAGTGCCGGCCGGGGGAGATACGGACGGTCTGGGTCGCCGCCAGCTTCCGTTCGCAGATCGCGGTGAGGCAGTCGCGGTGGAGGACAAGGGATTCCATCGCCTCGGTAGGCGTCATCGGCGGTTCGGCGTCTGGGACGTCGCAGCTTTCCAGACGGTCGTAGTCGTCCATGACGAATTCACCTCCCGGCGGATGAGGGGCGCGTTTCGCGGGCGGCGGTGGCGGCCGCGCGGCTTCTTTTCGTACCGACCGGAATTTCTCAAATCCTCGATGAGACAGATGATGAAGACTATCGCGCAGGTCACCGTCAAGAACATCAAAGCCCAAGCATCCCAAGGCATTGCGACTCCAAGTCTCTGAATGTCAACTCGCTGTGCGCATCTAGTCTTGCGCGTTTGGAACGCGCAGAATAGGCGCATCGCGAACACCGTTGGAAGCTCAATTTGTGCAGGCCCAAAAAGTGCCAACCCGAATAGCGAGGCTAACGAAATGAACGGATCTACGGTCTCCCGCAGGGCGTTCGGTAGATTTCTTCGCCAGATTCGTGAACAAGCAGGAAAGACCGCTCTGGCGGCGGGTTTGGAGATCGAGGTGTCGCGGCAGACGCTGCTACGGATGGAGGACGGCCTCGCAACCAAGATCGCGACATCCCAGCTCAGGGACCTACTGGCGTACTACGATGCGCCGGAAGAGATTAGAGTGCAGGCGCTCTCGCTCTGGGACGAGGTTCGGGAGCAGGCGAAGTCGGCACAGCAACAGGGCAATTCGAAAGGCTTCTGGCGACCTTATTCCGACCAGTATGAAGCCCACTTTCCGCACTATCTTCGACTCGAGACATCCGCCCGGCGGATCACGGTCCACCAAATGATCCTCGTGCCGGGTCTGCTGCAGACCGCCGACTACCGCAGAGGGGTGATCCGGATCGATGAACCGGACCTGTCGGCTGTCGATCTGGAACGCCGAATCGAGCTCACCGCCCGGCGGCAAGCCAGAATTGACGAAGATCGATTCCAGCTCGATGTCATTCTGTCGGAAGCGGTTCTGTGCTATCGGCCTGCAGGCCCGTCGGCCATGTCGGCACAACTGAGCTGGCTGGCGGAGGTGGGGAACCGCTCCAACGTCAGTATTCGGGTCGTCACCTTCGAGGTCGGCGCGCATCGAGGGTTGACCGCGCAGTCGTTCACGATGCTCGAATTTCCGAAGCTGCAGAACGGTTTTGTGGATCCGCCGGTCGTGTACGTCGAGGGTGCTCACGGCTTGGGCGGCGTTTATCACGAGCGGGAGGACGTGGTTCGCAAATATGGGCGGACCATCGTGGCCCTCCGCGAGGTAGCGTTGACTGAGCAGAAGACCAGGGACCTGGTAATGCGGTACGCGAAGGAGTATGCGGCGTGACGGGACCGGCAGTCGGCGCGTGGTACAAGTCGAGCAGATCCGAGCACGGGTCGGCGTGTGTAGAGGTCCGTCACGATCCGGACGCCACTCTCGTCCGCGATACGAAGGACAATGGTCGGGGACCGGTTCTGTCCTTCCCTGCCCCGATGTGGTCGAGCTTTATCGACAGCGGGATCTGGCGGCACTGACTACGAACTTCGAAAACGTCGAAGCCCCCGTCCGGAACTCTCCGGGCGGGGGCTTCGTGGTGTCGAAATCAGTTGTAGGACTTGGCGACCCCGTCGAGGAGGTGTTCGAGGGTGTCGTAGTCGGGAGGGCTGACCTGGTTCACCAGATTCGGGTCGACCGGGACCTGGTGGGCGGCGGTGGCTTTCGTGAACAGGTTCACGTCGGTCGGGCGGAAGCCGTGATCGGCGGCCAGGCGCTGCAGGTCGGGGTCGGTGGTGAGGAGTTTGCCGAGGCGGTCGCCCTTGTCGTTGAACGGGACGACGGTGTGCTGGGACATCACCGTGGGCTTGGGGTACATCAGCACCATGTCGGGCTTGAGCTGGTCGTGCACCGCGGCGTCGACGTACTGGGCCTCGTAGATCCAGGCCATCGGGACGGTGCCCATGCCATTGGCCAGGTAGTCCTTGAAGGGGCCGTCACTGGAGGACTCGGTGTATCCCTGGCGGGTGAACAGGCGCGAAACCCGTGACACCGCATAGTCTTCGGCCTTCGCGCCGCGCACGATGGTGTTGTCATTGGCCACGTAGGCGGTCACCGCCAGATACATGGCGGCCGAGTTGGAGGTGCGCGGGTCGGTGGTGGAGACCAGCACGTTCTTGGGCACCGAGTAGGTGGTGTTGCCGTCCAGCTGTGCCCACTGCACCCCCTTCTCGGCCAGTGACAGGTACTTTTCGACGTCGAAAGTCGTTGTCGCGCCAGGCTGTACGATCCCGGCCTGGTTCAGCAGGTCCGCGATCGGCTTGAAGGTGGCGATGGCCATGGGGGAGGAGAACGGCACGTACTTGCCGCTCACCCCGCGCTGCCGCTGGATCCGCTCGGCCGCTGCCGAGCTCGACGGGAACGCGAAGTCGTATTTCGCCAGATCCACCGACGTCGCGATCTGCCGCGACCCCGCGGGCTCGACGTCCACCGCGAGCCCGTGCCTGCGCAAGACGTCGACCACCTTCGGATCGTCGAAGAACGCCGACTTCTCCGACCCGACGATCCCGCGCACCGTGGTCGGCGCGGGCGCGGCGGTGCCGCCGTCGGACGGCGAATCCGATTGCTGCACAGCCAGAATCACGCCCAGCGCGGTGACCGCCGCCACGCCCGCCGCCGCGACCCCCAGCACCCGCTTGTTCTCGACCAGCCGGGCCGGAACGAACCGGCCGGCGACGGCCGCGAACACACTCGTGGTGTCCGCCGCATGGCCGTCGGGCGAAGTGCTCTCGCCATTCTCCGCGACCGGCTCGGACTTGCTCAGCTCGACCTGGCCCGCGCTGTTCTTGGAACGTTTGGGATCCAGCTCCCGACGCGCAATCCGTTCGACGAGAATCGGAACGAAATCCCGCACCGCATGCCCCTCGAACCGCTTGCGCACCGCACCCACCACGGCCTCGACCCGCTCCGGCGGATGCGCCTCGCCATAGTCGTCGACCAGGCGATTCGTCATCTCGCGTAGCGCCTTCTCCTCCCGCGCAGCCTTCTCTTCCCGCGCAGTGCCGACCGCCACGGTATCTCCCTCCAACCTCGCACCGAATGTCGTTGCACGGCAGGAAAAATGCGAAAAGAGCCGCGCCGCACAGACCCTATCGATCCAGGGTTGTGCCCGGTGATCGAGAACGGAAACGGAAGGTGCGGACGCGGCGAATTCCCGGTAACCCCGTGGACCGGTTTCCCGGTATCCGATCAGGCCTTACCGGGGAAGGGCACGGTCGCCGGGCTCGCACCCAGGATGGACTGCCAAGTGGCAAGGCGCACAGCGCATTCGGTGAGCGCCTCGATCCCGGTGCGGCGCACGCCGGGATCGGTGGCGCGTTCGACCACCGCCCGCCAGGAGGCCGCGGCGTCGGATTCCACGGTCATCGCCAGCTTCGCCGCCGGGATCGGATCGTTCACCGGGAACGGCGCGGTATAGGCGGCGGCCGGTTCGGGAACCGTCGCGCCGTCGGCGTTCAGCGCGTCGATGGTGGCGTCACGCCGGGCCCGGTGCGCCGCGGTGTACTCCGCCACCAGCTTGTCCCGGTCGTGGTTGGCGTAGGCGGCGATCACGCCGTAGGCGTAGACCGCCGCGTACTCGGCGCTCAGGGCATCGATGAGCGCCTGCTGATCGAGGGTGGTCATGCGAGAAGGACTCCTGCGTGGGTGCCGCAGCAGGCGCTGATCGAGGCCAGCAGCCCGGCGCGGTATCCGGAGAGGGAGGTGGACAGGTCGGCGGCCGAACGCTGCGAGGCGCTCAGCTGGGTGCGCAGCGCCGCCACCGAGGACGGGGTGTTGACGGCGATCGCGGTGGGCGGCGGGGTGCGGCGGCTGGGGGTGGTTCCGTCGCCGTAAACGCCGATGGCGCGGTCGATCTCGGTGCGCAGCGCCTGCGCGTGCGCGGTGCGCTGATCGGTGATGGTCTGGAGCGCGCCCGCGCGATCGGGGGTGGTCGCGATGGCCGCCTTGGCGGCGGCGGCGTCGGTGAGCGCCGCGGTCTCCTGCGCCAGCAGCGGATCCGGCGCGGCGGGCGGCTCGTTCTTCGTACACGCGGCCGACGCGCCCGCGGCGGCCGCCACCAGCAGGCCGCCCCCGGCCAGCCGCAGCGCGGAGCGCCGATTCACCGCGGCATCGGACCGGGGCGACGAGATCGGGGTGGGGGTGGAGCCGGTTCGGTCCGGCGGGACCGTGAGACCGACGACATCGGCCACGAGGCCGCTCTGACTGCTGGGCACGGATACATGGTGCCAGCCGTCGCGGACAGCTTGCTGCGCGAGGGCGGTCGGATAGGCTGTGATCAGCGACGACGGGCAACCGTCTTGGGCGCGTCGCTCTCGACGCGCCATCGGTACCGCACGGCCGACCATGCCGAACTCGGGCGGGTCGGCTGGTCCTTTACACTCTTTCCGCGCGTTACGCTAGACCTTCGGCCCGGTATTTCGCCGAAACAGACAACTCAACCCGTGACAACTGAACCAGGAGCCGCCCCATATGCCGATGCCGACCGAGGAAAGGGTGAGCCAGCTAGTTGCTGAGCTCGTCGAACGCCGAGGATTCGACCTCGAAGGCGTCGCGATCTCGGCTGCCGGTCCAGCGAGCAAGGTCAAGGTGACCGTCGACAGCGACGGATCCCCGGACCTGGACGCGGTCGCGGAACTGAGCTCGGAGATCTCGCAGACCCTCGACGACGCCGGTGACTTCGGCGAGACCCCGTATCTGCTGGAGATCACCACCCCCGGCATCGACCGGCCCCTCACCACCCCGCGGCACTGGCAGCGCGCGCAGGGGCGCAAGGTCAAGATCACCCTGGCTCCCGGCGCCGAATCGCCGGAGGAGAAGGGTAAATCCACGTTCGAGGCCAGGGTCGGCGTCCTCTCCGGCGCCGACATCGCCCTGGTCCTCGGCGGCAAGCGGAAGCCACACCGGGTGACGGTGCCGCTCGCCGACATCCGATCGGCCGTCGTGCAGGTGGAGTTCAATCCGCCCGGCGTGGCCGAGTTGGAGCTCGCGGGGGGAGTATCGCCGGGCCGTCCTCAACCGGGCGCCCGGGAGGACAACGAAACCGAAACAACAGAATCCGATTCACTGACCGAAGGGATCGTGGAATGAACATCGAAATCGAAGCCCTGCGCGCGATTGTCGCCGACAAGGGGATCTCGATGGAGACGGTGATCTCCGCGATCGAGTCCGCGCTGCTCACCGCCTATCGGCATACCGAGGGCCACCAGCCCAACGCCCGCATCGACATCAACCAGAAGACCGGTGTCGTGCGCGTGATGGCCCGCGAGATCGACGCCGACGGCAACGTCATCTCCGAATGGGACGACACCCCCGAGGGCTTCGGCCGCATCGCCGCCACCACCGCCCGCCAGGTGGTGTTGCAGCGGCTGCGCGACGCCGAGAACGAGAAATCCTTCGGTGAGTTCTCCACCCACGAGGGCGACATCGTCGGCGGCGTGGTGCAGCGCGACGCGCGCATGAACGCCCGCGGCACCGTCGTGGTCCGCATCGGCTCGGAGGCCCACGGGGCCGAGGGCGTCATCCCGCCCGCGGAGCAGGTGCCGGGCGAGACCTACGAGCACGGCGACCGCATCAAGTGCTACGTGGTCGGCGTCTCCCGCGGTCCGCGCGGCCCCCAGATCACCCTCTCGCGCACCCACCCGAACCTGGTGCGTCGCCTGTTCGCCCTCGAGGTCCCCGAGATCGCCGACGGCTCGGTCGAGATCGTGGCCGTGGCCCGCGAGGCCGGGCACCGCTCCAAGATCGCGGTCCGCTCGACCGTCCCTGGCGTCAACGCCAAGGGCGCGTGCATCGGCCCGATGGGTCAGCGTGTGCGCAATGTCATGAGCGAGCTGGCGGGCGAGAAGATCGACATCATCGACTACGCCGAGGACCCGGCCGCCTTCGTCGGGAATGCGCTGTCCCCGTCCAAGGTTGTGTCGGTGACGATCGTGGACCCCGACGCCCGCGCCGCGCGCGTGGTGGTCCCGGACTTCCAGCTCTCCCTCGCCATCGGCAAGGAGGGCCAGAACGCCCGCCTGGCGGCCCGGCTCACCGGCTGGCGGATCGACATCCGCTCGGACGCGGCGGCCGACCCGCAGGGCGGCGCGCGTCCCGCGGCGGCGACCGGCGGCTCCGACACGCACCGGAACTGAGGGTCGTGCGGCCGGGATCGAGGCGCCACGGTAGCTCGGTCGCGGCCGCACGGCACCGCGCTGATCTTGCTCGATGAGTCCGGCCCGGTCGGAAATGGATTTGTGAAACAGACCCCTGGGATGACAGCTTGGTAACTTCCAAGGGGTACGGATGCGGAGATCGGGACGTGAGAGCGGTAGAGTGGACGCAGGCTCAGCGCGAGTCTTCGACTTCTCCGCGCGCCGAGCGGGTGCCGGCAAGATCAGCACCCGTCCGGACCTGCATCGGATGTCGCAGACGCGAGCTGGCTGCCGATCTGATGCGGGTCGTGGCGCAAGGGTCTGCCGAGAGTGGGCAAACCCTTGTGGTCGTTCCGGATCCGCGGCGCAGACTTCCCGGAAGGGGTGCTTGGTTGCACCCCTCTTCGGTTTGTCTGAGTCAAGCAGTTCGGCGCCGAGCAATCGGCAGAGCACTACGAGTGTCCGGACATCTGGATATCTCAGCCCTGGAGCATTACGTAGAGAACAGGCACGAGCACTCATGAGCACACCGTGAAGTCCCAGAAATGATCGGCCTTCGAAATTAGTCGAGGTCGTGCGGACGCCCCGTTGTAAGCGGGCTGTCACGCTCGGCCTCTGAGTGAGGAGAGCAGTGGCAGGCAAGGCCCGCGTGCACGAGTTGGCAAAAGAACTCGGTGTCACGAGCAAAGAACTACTCGCGCGGCTCAAGGAGCAGGGCGAGTTCGTGAAGTCGGCGAGCTCGACGGTGGAAGCACCTGTCGCGCGCCGGCTGCGGGAGTCGCTCGCACCCAAGAGCGCCCCCTCCGGTGCCGCCAAGCCGGCGGCGCCCAAGCCCAGTGGTGACAGCACCCCGCGTCCGGCCGCCAAGCCGGCCACCCCGGGTGCCGGTCCCCGTCCCGGCCCGCGTCCGACCCCGGCGGCTCCGGCCCCCGCGGCTCCGGCTCCGGCCCCCGCCGCACCGGTGGCTCCGGCCGCCCGTGCCGAATCGCCCGCGACCCCGGCCGCTCCCGCAGCGCGTCCGGCTCCGGGCCGGCCCGGAGAGGCGCCGGCCGTGAAGCCCGCGGCTCGCGAAAACGCTGCTCCGGCAGCCGCTTCCGCGTCTCCGGCGCCGTCCGCTCCGGCTCCGCAGGCCCCGCGTACCGACGCTCCGCGTCCGGGCGCTCCGGCCCCGCGTCCGGCGCAGCAGGGCGGCGCCCCCGCCCCGCAGTCCGGTCCGCGTCCGGGTGGCCCGAAGCCGGGTCCGAAGCCGCCGCGTGTCGGTAACAACCCCTTCTCTTCCGCGCCCGAGCGTCCCGCGCCGCGACCGGCCCCTCGTCCGGGCCAGCAGCAGGGTGGTCCGCGTCCGGGTCAGGGCCAGGGTGGCCCGCGTCCGGGTCAGCCGCAGGGTGGTCCGCGTCCGGGTCCGGGTCAGGGCGGTCCCCGTCCGGGTCCCGGCCAGGGCGGTCCGCGCCCCGGTCCCGGTCAGGGCGGTCCCCGTCCGGCTGCTGCCGGTCAGGGCGGTCCCCGTCCCGGCGGTCCGCGTCCCAGCCCCGGTTCGATGCCCCCGCGGCCGAACCCGGGTGCCATGCCCGCTCGCGCTCAGCGTCCGGCCGGTCCGGGTGGCGCAGGCCGTCCGGCGCGTCCGGGTGGTCCGGGTGCCGGCGGCGGCCGTCCCGGTGGCGGTGGCGGCGGTTACCGCGGTGGCGGCGCTCCCGGTGCGGGTGGCGCTGGTGCCGGTGCCGGTGCCGGTGGTGGCACGGGTGCTCCCGGTGGTTTCCGGGGTCGTCCCGGTGGTGGCGGCGGTGGCCGTCCGGGTTCCGGTGGCGGTCGCGGCGGTGCCGCGGGTGCGTTCGGACGTCCGGGTGGAGCTCCGCGTCGCGGCCGTAAGTCGAAGCGGGCGAAGCGCGCCGAGTACGAGAACCAGCAGGCGCCCATCGCCGGTGGCGTGCGGCTGCCGCGCGGCAACGGTGAGATCGTGCGTCTCGCCCGTGGCGCGTCGCTGTCGGACTTCGCCGAGAAGATCGGCGCCAACCCGGCCTCGCTGGTCCAGGCGCTGTTCAACCTCGGTGAGATGGTGACCGCGACCCAGTCGGTGAACGAGGAGACCCTCGAGCTGCTGGGTTCGGAGATGAACTACGTCGTGCACGTGGTCTCCCCGGAGGACGAGGACCGCGAGCTGCTCGCCAACTTCGACCTCACCTACGGCGAGGACGACGGCGACGAGGATGACCTGCAGGTCCGCCCGCCGGTCGTGACCGTCATGGGTCACGTCGACCACGGTAAGACCCGACTGCTGGACACCATCCGTAAGGCCAACGTCCGTGAGGGCGAGGCCGGCGGTATCACCCAGCACATCGGCGCCTACCAGGTCGAGGCCGAGGTCAACGGCGAAGAGCGCACCATCACCTTCATCGATACCCCCGGTCACGAGGCGTTCACCGCCATGCGTGCCCGTGGTGCGAAGGCCACCGACATCGCGATCCTCGTGGTCGCGGCCGACGACGGCGTCATGCCGCAGACGGTGGAGGCCATCAACCACGCGCAGGCCGCGGACGTGCCGATCGTGGTGGCGGTCAACAAGATCGACAAGGAAGGCGCGAACCCGCAGAAGATTCGCCAGCAGCTGACCGAATACGGTCTGGTCGCCGAGGAATACGGTGGCGAGACCATGTTCGTGGACATCTCGGCGAAGCAGGGCACCAACATCGAGTCGCTGCTCGAGGCCGTGGTCCTGACCGCGGACGCCGCCCTGGATCTGCGCGCCAACCCGAACATGGACGCGCAGGGTGTGGCCATCGAAGCCCACCTCGACCGCGGCCGTGGCCCGGTGGCGACCGTGCTCATCCAGCGCGGCACCCTGCGGGTCGGCGACTCGATCGTGGCGGGCGACGCCTACGGTCGCGTGCGCCGCATGGTCGACGAGCACGGCGACGACGTCGAGGCGGCCCTGCCGTCGCGGCCCGTCCAGGTCATCGGTTTCACCTCGGTGCCGGGCGCGGGTGACAACCTGCTCGTGGTCGAGGAAGACCGCATCGCGCGTCAGATCGCCGATCGCCGCAACGCTCGCAAGCGCAACGCCCTGGCCGCGCGCAGCCGCAAGCGGATCTCCCTGGAAGATCTGGATGCCGCTCTGAAGGAGACCTCGGAGCTGAACCTGATCCTCAAGGGCGACAACTCCGGTACCGTCGAGGCCCTCGAAGAGGCGCTGCTCGGTATCGATGTCGGCGACGAGGTGCGTCTGCGCGTCATCGACCGCGGTGTCGGTGGCGTCACCGAGACCAACGTCAACCTGGCGTCGGCGTCGAACGCGATCATCATCGGGTTCAACGTCCGTGCCGAGGGCAAGGCGACCGAGCTGGCGAACCGCGAAGGCGTGGATATCCGCTACTACTCGGTCATCTACCAGGCGATCGACGAGATCGAGAAGGCCCTCAAGGGTCTGCTCAAGCCGATCTACGAGGAGCACGAGCTGGGCCGGGCGGAGATCCGCCAGATCTTCCGCTCCTCCAAGTTCGGCAACATCGCGGGTTGCTGGGTGCTCTCGGGTTCGGTCAAGCGCAACGCCAAGGCGCGCCTGATCCGCGACAACGTCGTGGTCGCCGAGACCACCATCCAGTCGCTGCGCCGTGAGAAGGATGACGTGACCGAGGTCCGCGAAGGCTACGAATGTGGTCTGACCGTCGGGTACAACGACATCAAGGAAGGCGACATCGTCGAGGCCTACGAGCTGCGGGAGAAGCCGCGCGACTAGGCGAAGCAGTACACGCGATCCCGCCGGGCCCCAGGGTCCGGCGGGGTTGTGCCCCTTACCTTTCCGGGTAACTGTGCGCGCATTCCCCGGGGCGCGTTCATATGACTGAAAAGATGTTCTTCGGAGCGCTCGAGTTCGATATCTTGCTCGGTGATGTGCATTCACTGAAAGAGAAGCGCTCTGTCATCCGCCCCATCCTCGCGGACCTGAAACGGTTCGATGTGAGTGTCACCGAGGGCGGAGATCATGACCGTTATCGACGGTCATTGCTCGGTGTGGCAATGGTCAGCTACGGCATGAATCACCTGATCGAGGTGCTGGACAAGTGTGAACGGCACGTCGCCAATCGTCCGGAGTTAGAGTTGCTGTCGGTACGCCGCCGCATCTTCGGACCCGAAGACTGAAGAAGTGAGGAGCGCTCTCATGGCTGACCAAGCCCGAGCACGCCGACTCGCGAAGCGCATCTCGTCCATCGTCGCCACGGCGATCGAGTACGAGATCAAGGATCCGCGACTGCGGTTCGTCACCGTCACCGATTCCAAGGTGACGGGGGATCTACGCGAGGCGACCATTTTCTACACCGTCATGGGTGAAACCATCGACGCCGAACCCGATTACGCGGAAGCCGCCGCCGGTCTGAAGGCCGCCGCCGGCATTCTGCGGTCCAAGGTGGGTGCGGGCACCGGTGTGAAGTTCACACCCACCCTCGCGTTCAAGCTCGACACCGTGCCCGACGCGGCGCGCGAGATGGAAGAGCTGCTGGCCAAGGCCCGCGCCAGCGACGCCCGGGTCGCGCAGGTCGCCGTCGGCGCGACCTACGCCGGTGACGAGGACCCGTACAAGAGCGAAGAGGACGAAGAAGACGACGAAGCCTGACCACCGGTGACCCCCGTCGACGTCACCCCGGCGGTCGAGATTCTCGACGCCGCGAAGTCGGTGACCATCCTGTGCCATATCCAGCCCGATGCCGATACCGTCGGCAGCGGGCTGGCGTTGGCGCAGGTCCTGCGTCGGCGCGGGGTCCCGGTCGTCGTCTGCTTCGCCGAACCGGATCGGTTGCCGGTGTCCATGCGGTCGCTGCCCGGCACCGACCTGCTGGTCGGGCCCGATCAGGTCCCCGTCGAGACGGATGTTCTGGTCACGGTGGACTGCGGCAGCGCGGATCGTCTCGGTGTGCTGTGGGACCGATTGGCCGGTGCCGCAACAACTCTGGTGATCGATCATCACCGCTCCAACACCCGCTTCGGCGCCGTGAACATCGTCGACGAGGCCGCCGAGTCGACCGCGGGTGTCATCGCCCGCATCCTGGACGCCTGGTCCGAGCCGCTGGACGCGAATATCGCGCACTGCCTCTACGCCGGACTGGTCACCGACACCGGCTCGTTCAAATGGGTGCGGCCGGGCTCGCACGCCCTGGCCGAACGGCTGCTGGCCACCGGCATCGACGGCGCGGCCATCACTCGCACCCTCATGGACACCCATCCTTTCGCGTGGCTGCCGATGCTGTCGCGGGTGCTGGGGTCGGCGCGGTTGTTGCCCGACGTGGCCGGGGGAGCGGGCCTGGTCTACGCGGTGGTCCGCCGCGAGGACTCCGAGGCGGTTCGGTCCGAGGAGGTGGAGAGCGTCATCGACCTCATTCGCACCGCGGCCGAGGCGCAGGTCGCGGCCGTGTTCAAGGAATCGCGGACCGAGCCGGACCGGTGGACGGTGTCGCTGCGCTCGCATGCCAATGCCGACGGCACTCCCGGCGTCGATGTGGCGCGGGTGGCGGTGTCGCTGGGTGGCGGCGGGCATCGCTATGCCGCCGGGTACAGCGCGACCGGATCGCACGACGACATTGTCGAGACGCTGAAAATCCGTTTGAGTGACTGAGGCCGTCGTCCGGTCGGGTCGTGAATCGTCGCGCCGGGCGGTCGTTCCGATTTCGATGGCCTCGGTGCCGCCGATCTCATCTTATTTCCGGCTCGCCACACGCGATTAAGCCTGTGTGATTACAGTGGATGCGACAACCATCCTCCGCCGACGGCTTGCCGGGGGAACAGTCCGGGGCTTCCGCGCGAATACGCTTGATGACAAGGACGTTTCAGCATTCTCGAAGTGGGCGAAGGCATGCGCGGCCGCGTTCGCGGAACTCCCGATACCGGTGAGGAATTCCCATGGCGTCCACAGTTCTGCCCCGCGTCGCCCGCCGTCTCGGCACCCAGCGCTGGGTCATGCACGCATCCGGCACGATTCTCGCGTCCGACCGCGCGGTCCGGCGAATCACGCGGGGCCGCAACGGCGTCCTCGACATCGCGGGCCTGCCCTCCCTCGAACTGACCGTGATCGGCCGCAAGACCGGTGTCCCGCGCATCACCTCACTGCTCTACGTCCCCAATGGCGACAGCATCCTGCTCATCGGATCCAACTGGGGCAGCCCCGAACACCCGTCCTGGTCGGCGAACCTGCGTGCCGCGACCGTCGCCACCGTCCACGTCGGCGGCCAGCGTTTCCCGGTCACCGTCACCCAGATCACCGGCGTGGAACGAAAACGCGCTTGGGACACCGCCGTCGAATTCTGGCCCGGCTACGAAATGGAGCATGAGCTCTCCGGCGGCCGCACCTTCCGCGTCTTCGAACTCCGCCCCGTCACCGCGACCCCGCAACGCATGGCCGCCATCCGCGACGCCACATCGCCCCGCCCTCGATCCCCGTACACCCGCCCGGCGCTCGCGGCCGCCGCTGTCACCGTCGCGGCATTGTGGTGGGCCTCCCGCCGCGAATGAAACCGCCTGCCTCCGGCCCTGTTCCGGGGGAGCGGCCGCGGTCATCGCGAGGCGAGTCCCGCTTCCGGACGGTAGGTCGAGGCTGACGCCGGGCAGCACGCAAGTCGCGATCGTGCGCGATATCTTCACGGTGCCAGCAGATTCGGGTAGTTGCAGACCTGGACCTCGATCAGGTGGCGGACCAAGATGTGGATGCCGGGGCGGGCATCCACATCGGTGGCTACGTCAGTCGGCCACCGCGAACGTCACGTTCGAGCCCTCCGGGCGGCGCTGGGATGGCTGTCATCGATCGTCTGCGACCGGCCCGCATGCGCAAATGCGGACATGCGCATCTAACTTTGCTTTCCGGCGCGCCGGACGATCGCCGTGCGAGCCTGATCCAAGAGCCAGCCCCGAGCTGGGCCCGAGCGCGCGGGGGATCGAGTCCGCCAGCGCCTGGTGAGGGCGTGCGTCGTCGAGAGCGGTCGGCCTGCTCGCCGGAGCCGCCGGCAACCCGCGCCGACGCCGGGTCGCTCGCCTCGGGGTACCCGTCGCCGATCAAGGCCGCGGCTTCCATTGCGAGCCGTAGCAACCTCGTCGGCGTGCGCCGTGCAGCGCCGACAGCTCGGGAGTGGACCGGCAGTCGACGGGTGCCCGTAGCCGCACCATATATTTGCCCGCTCACGGCCCTCGGCGGGCGGTTCGGCCCGCGCCCGTATGGGAGGGTGGGCGGATGAGCGGTGCGGAGATCGTGGCGGACGGCGGGGAGGACCCGGGATCCCCGGCAGGGGCCGGAACCGGCCGAGCTGCGGCGAACTCGGCCGGGGGTGAGCGGGCGGCCGGCGATGATCCGCGGCTCCCCGGCGGAGCAGAGCAGGCGGCCAGGAGCGAGCGGGTGGCGGCGCGGGGTGCGGAGGCGGCGGCCGCGGGGCCGCGGCGGATTCTCGGGATCGCGGTGCCGACCCTCGGTGTGCTGGTCGCCGAGCCGATCTATCTGCTGTTCGACATGGCCGTGGTGGGGCGGCTCGGGGCTTTGGCGCTGGCGGGGCTGGCGGTCGGGGGTTTGATTCTGGCGCAGGTCAGTTCGCAGCTGACGTTCCTGAGTTATGGGACGACGGCGCGCGCGGCGCGGCGGCACGGGGCCGGTGATGAGCCCGGGGCGGTCGTCGAGGGCGTGCAGGCCAGTTGGATCGCCGTGGCGGCGGGGTTGGCGATCGTGCTGGTGGTGCAGGTGTTCGCGGGACCGATCACGCGGGCCATCGCCGGTGGATCCGATATCGCCGATGCGGCGGAGTCGTGGGTGCGGATCGCCTTGTTCGGGGTGCCGTTGATCCTGTTGTCGATGGCGGGGAACGGGTGGATGCGCGGGGTGCAGCAGACTCGGCGGCCGCTGATGTATGTGGTTGCGGGGCTGATGGTTTCGGGGGTGTTGTGCCCGACGCTGGTGCACGGTCTGCTGGGCGCGCCGCGGCTGGGGCTGGAGGGGTCGGCGGTCGCGAATCTGGCCGGGCAGGCGGTGTCCGGCGCGTTGTTCGTGCGCGCGTTGTGGCAGGCGCATGTGCCGATCGCGCCGCACCTGGAGATCATGAAGGCGCAGCTGGTGCTGGGCCGCGACCTGATCGTGCGCAGTCTCGCCTTCCAGGCGTCGTTCGTGTCGGCGGCGGCGGTGGCTTCACGGTTCGGCGCCGCGTCGGTGGCGGCGCATCAGCTGGTGTTGCAGCTGTGGAACTTCATCGCACTGACGCTGGATTCGCTGGCCATCGCGGCGCAGACGCTGGTCGGTGCGGCGCTCGGGGCCGGAAACGCGCGTGGGGCACAGGGTTTGGCCCGGCGGGTCACGGCCTGGTCGACCGTGTTCGCGACGGTGCTGGCGATGTTCTTCGCCGCGGGGTACTCGCTGATTCCGCGCCTGTTCACCGATGACCCCGCGGTGCTGGACCGCACCAATGTGGTCTGGTGGTTCTTCGTCGCGATCATCCCGATCGGCGGTGTGGTGTTCGCCCTCGACGGCGTCCTGCTCGGCGCGGGTGACGCCGCCTTCCTGCGCAACGCCACCCTCGGTTCGGCGCTGCTCGGATTCCTTCCGATGATCTGGCTGTCGCTCGAATTCGACTGGGGCATCGGCGGAATCTGGACCGGTCTGGTCGCCTTCCTGGTCCTGCGCCTGATCACGGTGTCGTGGCGGGCGTTGTCGGGCCGCTGGGCCCGCGTCGGTGCGGAGGTGCCGGGACGGATGTCGTGATCCGTCCCGGTGGAGTCGCTAGTCGCCGGCGCCGTTCGCCCGGGCGGCCGCTTGCTTCTCGAGGTTCTGCGCCACCTCGGCCTGCCAGTTCTCGTTGGCGTGGGTGGTGTCGACCTCGTATTCGAACCGGGCCGTCATTTCCGGCGTGATATCGGCGACATCGACGTAGAACTGCTCGTACCAGCGGCGATGCTGGTAGACGGGTCCGTCTTCCTGGGTGAGCAGCGGATTGTCGATGCGGGTCTTGTGTTTCCAGATCTCGACGTCCTGGAGGAAGCCGACGCCGAAGCTCTTGCCGAAGGACTTGGCGAGTTTCTCGGACTTCTCCGGCGGCAGGCCCTCGATGCGCTGCACGCTCACGCCCCACTGCAGCATGAAGGAGTTGTGGGTGACGGGGTAGTGGCAGTTGATGAGCGCCACCTCGACGGTGTTGTCACCGAAGTCGTTGTGCAGGTAGTTGATCATGTACGACGGCCCGAAATAAGAGGCCTCCGAACGCAGCAACGACATTTCCTGCGAGTAGTTGGACTTGGCGTGAATGTCCTGACGGCCCTTGGAGTGCAGGAACTGGGTCGCCACATGCCCTTCGAACACATTTTTGAAGTACACGGGGTACGCGAAGTGAATATAGAAGAAGTGCGCCATGTCGACGTTGTTGTCGATGATCTCGCGGCAGTGCGAGCCCTCGATGAGGACCGAATTCCAGTCCCAGTCGCTCCACCGGTCGGTTTCGATGCCCTCGATGTGCGGAATCGCGACCTCGGGCGGCGGGGGATTGCCCTCGGGGTCGTTCCAGACGAAGAACTGCCCGTTCTCCTCGCAGGTGATCCAGGACCTGGTGCGCGCCAACGGCGGAACGCGCCGCGCATAGGGGATGGCGGCGCATTTGCCGTCGCCGCGCCACCGCCAATCGTGGAAGGGGCAGGCGATATTGTCGTCCTTGACGCTGCCGTAGGCGAGGTCCGCGCCCATATGCCGGCAGTAGCCGTCGAGCGCGTGCAATTCGCCCTTGCTGTCGGACCAGATCACCAGTTTGGTGCCGAAGGCGTTGACCGAATGTGGCTGTCCGTCCCGGAAGCTCTCGGCGAGCCCGAGACAATGCCACCCCCGGGCGAACCGCGTCATCGGTTCGCCGACATCGATGCTGCGATAGTGCTGACTCATCTGCGTCCTCCGCGATCGATCAGTCCATGCACCCGCAGCCTACTAGAACACGTGTCAGTTTTGGTCCGGAATCAGGCTCCTCGATACCGCCGCACAACGACTTTCGCGGGCCGGATGGAGCGATCCCCTATGGTCAGGCCCGGCTGGATGACCGACTCCACGGTCTTGTCGGCCTCCGGATCGTCGGTGCCCGCGACCTCGGCGGCCTCCATGGTCTCCGGATCGAACGCCGTGCCCCGGAACGGCGTCACCAGCTCGCCGCCGCGCTCGGCCAGCATGCGCTCGACCCGGCGATTGATGGCCTCGAAGCCCTGACGGTCCGGTTCCGAATTCGAGGTGGAGACGAAGGTTTGCGCCAGCCCGTGCAGGGCGAACAGATCACGGAGCAGGGGCGCGTCGGCCTCGGCGCGCTCGTCGCGGATCTTCAGTTTGGCGGCGTCGGCTAGTCGCTCGATGGTGGCGGCCTGCCGGGCGATGACCCGGGCGAGGTCGTCGATGCGTTCGGTGATGCGGTCGAGAGTCGGGGCGGACTCCTCCGCGGTCGGTGCGGGCGCCTGGGGAATCGTGGCCGCCGGGGCTGGATCGGTCATGCACGAACGATAGACCCCGCTGTCGTCGACGACTGCTACCATCGCCGCCATGGGGGTCTATGGAATCGATCTGGGCACAACGAATTCGGCAATTGCGGCAATTGACGCAGATGGCCGGCCGCAGGTGCTGGTCGGATTGAAGGGGGAACCGACCGTTCCCTCCGTTGTGCTGTTCGCCTCCGCGACCGACCATGTGGTCGGCGAGGGGGCGCGCCGGCAGGCCCGGCTCGACCCCGACAATGTGTGCACCCTGGTGAAACGCCGCATGGGCGACGCCGAATGGCGGTTCGGCGCGCACGGGCAGCTGTGGTCCGCGCCTGCGGTGTCGGCGCTCATCCTGAAAAGCCTTGCCGCCGATGCCGAGTTCTCCGGTGGCGAACCGGTGCGGCGCGCGGTCATCACGGTGCCCGCCTACTTCGGTGACGAGGAGCGCCGCGCCACCATCCAGGCGGGAACCTACGCCGGATTCGATGTGGCGGGCGTGCTCTCGGAGCCGATCGCGGCCGCGCTGTCCTACGGTTTCGGGCGCCTGGACGGCGGCATCGAACTCGGCAAGGAACCCGCGCGCGAGACGGTGCTGGTCTACGACCTCGGCGGCGGCACCTTCGACGCCACCGTCATCGAACTGGCCGACCGCCGCATCTCGGTGCTCGCCGTGGAGGGCGACCATCAGCTCGGCGGCGCGGACTGGGACGAACGACTGGCGCTGTATCTCTCGCAGCAGTTCTGTACGGCCAACCCGGATGCCGAAGACCCCCTGGATGATTCGGTCGGCTCCCAGCTGCTGGTGCTTGCCGCCGAACAGGCCAAACAGGAGCTCACCGCCGCCGAGGACACCGAGGTGGTGATCGCGCACGACGGCGCGCGGGCGGTGATCCCGCTGACCCGCTCCGATCTGGAATCGCTGACCGCCTCGCTCATGCGGCGCACCCTGGACCTGACCAAGGCCGTGCTGGCCGCCGCCGAGAAGCGCGGAGTGCGGCAGGTGGACCGGCTGCTGCTGGTCGGCGGCTCCTCGCGCATGCCGATGGTGGCCGAGCAGCTGCAGAAGGAATTCGGGCTCACCGGCGAGCTCCGCGACCCCGACCTGTTGGTGGCGCGCGGCGCCGCGCTGTACGGCGAGAAGCTGGAGATGGAGCGGCTGGTGGCCGCGGACCTGGTGACCCGCGGGCGGCTCCGCGACGGCGCCCCGCTCGGTGACGCCGATCCCGGCGACCTGGAGGGCTCGCTGGTGCGGGTGGCCGCGTCCTTCGGCCAGCCGGTGACCCTGGTGCGCCGCATGATCGAGATCCAGGTGGATACCGTGGTGTCGCGCGGGTTCGGGGTGCTGGCGCTGGATCCGTTCAACGGGCTGGCGGCGAGCTGGCTGGTGCATCGCAATCAGACGTTGCCGATCAAGGTGCGGCGCTCCTACGGCACGGTGCGCGCGAACCAGGAGCAGATCGAGCTGACCATCGTCGAGCAGCAGGGACAGGCGGCCTCGACCCGGCCCGAGGACACGAAGGTGCTGGTGGAGGGCAGGATTCGCGATATTCCGCCGGGATATCCGGAGGGTAGTGAAGTCCGGGTGACCTTCGAGATGGGATTCGACGGTGTGCTGCACGTGACGGCCTACCATGTGGACGCCGATCTGCCGCTGACCTTGTCGGTGCAGACCGGGGCCACCTTGTCGCAGGCGGATGTGGAGCGCGAGCTGGATCAGCTGCAGCGCACCCGCCGCCGCAATTCCTGACCGGTATACGCTGTCCGACGAAAAGCCATGCACGCCTTCGATCCCAATGACTATCGCAAACGCGTCCTCGCCGCCGTCGAACGCCGCGGCGGCCTCGCGGAGTCGGATGCCTTCGAGCTGTACGACATTCCGCTCGCCGACGCGCCCCGGCTGAGCGACGCCGACGTCGCCGCGCGGGTCGAGCAGGTGTGGGCGCTGTGGCAGAAGCTGCGCGACCACCCCAAGTTCCGGGTGCTGGCCGGGCTGCTGGTCGAGGCGCATCAGGAACTGTCCGAGCCGCTGCTGCACACCGGTTCCCGGCTGCTCGAGGCCGACCGGGTCAAGCAGCTGCGCGACCGTCGCGACGCCGAACGCTACGAGATGCTCGATGCCGCCATCGAGCGACTGATCCAGCGGCACAACGGCATTCCCGCGGGGAAGATCGCGGGCCTCGAGGACATCGGCCGCCTGGGCGGCCTGACGGTCGCCGAGGTCGCCGCCCGGGTGCGCCGCCACCGCATCATCGACGAGGCCCCGGCCGCGCCGCCGCCCCCGGCCGCGCCCGCGCTGAGTACCGAGCGCCGCCGCCAGATCCGGTCGCTGCTGGCCGAATACGAGCGGCTCATCGCCGGTGACCCGGTGCCCACCCTGCTGTCGCTGCTCGACATGGACTTCTCGGCCGCGCACCGCAGCAACGAGATCCGCCTGCGCGCCGAGGCCCTGCGCGCCCGTACCCGCGAACTCCCGCCCGGCCGCCTGCGTGTGGTCCTCGACGAGCTCCTCATCCACATCGGCGATCTCCTCGAGCCCGGCGGCCCGCTGGTCGACGCCTACCTGCTGACCATCACCGAATCGGTCACCGACCAGCTGCGCCCCCAGGTCCGCGCGGCCGTACTCGTCGAAGACCTCCTGGTGGCACCGGATTTCGACTACCTGCTCGGCGTGGCCATCGCCGGCGGTCTCGACCGCGCCAACGCCGAACGCGTCCTGATCGCCCTCGCCGATGAACTCGGCACGACTGTCGAGGGCCACGAACACCGGGCCGCCCGGCACCGGCCGACCGGCTCGACGCACACGGGCTCCGCCACACCATCGTCGAACCACACGACCGGCGCGGCACGAACCCCGGCGGACGGTGCTGGTGCCGCGCGAACCGGTGGTCGCGCCGCCGGAACTCCGGCCGGTACCGGAACCGCTGGTGGCGCGGCCGGAACCGGTGGCGGACAGCGGTCTTCGGAAGGCGCGGCGCCACCGCAGGGCGGGGCGGATGCGCCCGGTGCGCCCGAGCCGGAGCAGTGGCAGCGGACGCCCTATGACGGCACGACCCAGTCGGGGCGGCCGTGGGAGGCCGCGTTGCGGGCGGCGCGGGCATCACTGCGGGCCGGAAAGCCCAAGGAGGCGGCGGCTTTCATCGCCGACGCCCGGCGGCTGGTCGGCGATGACGCGGCGGCGGCGCGCTCGGTGCGCGCGGTGGGGGAGGACGTCGAGCGAGTGCTCGCCGAGGCGGTCGTGCACTGGCGCGCCGCCGTGTCCTGCTGTGCGGGGCGGCGATTCGTGGAGGCTCTGGCCGAGCACCTGGACTTCCTGGATCGACGAGCCGCCGATGTCGCGAATCCGGACCCGCGTGGGGCGAGCCGGGAACTGCTGATCGGGCGTGCGCGGGCCGCCGTGATCGAGGCGGGCCGCTTGTTCGAGGCCCTCCCCGCCGATCCCGGCCTGCGCATGCAGGCGGTGCGCGAAGTCCTCGAGGTCTGTGCCGACCACGCCGAGGCCCGAGCGGCCCTGGCCGAACTCCGTGTCGCCGCGCCCGAGCACGTCACCGTCAGCCGGAAACCGGACGGCACGGTGGTGATCACCTGGACCCCGTCCAGCACCGACCAGGCCGAGTACCGAATCACCCGACTGCTCGCGGACGGTTCCTGGCGCGTGGTCGGCCGCACCCGCGGCGTGGCGATGGAGGACGGCGGCGCACCCGCCGGACCGGTGCCGGTGTACGGCGTGGTCGCCTCGATCTCGGGCCGCGCCTCGGACATGACCCGCTCGGACCGGACTGCCGCCGGCACCGGACCCTCGGCGTCCGACGGCCGGCCAGGCGGTCCCGCGGCTCCCGAACCCGAGCCCAGCGGCCTGCCGACGGTGCGCGGCCTCGCCGAGCGCAATGGCCTGCTCGTCTTCCAATGGCCGACCGGCATCACCGAGGTCATGGTGGTGGCCCGTGCCGACGCCCCGCCGATCGACCCCGATGACCCTCGGGCGCAGCGCTGGAAGGTCACCAATATGCGCTACGAGATCGAGGGCGGCGTCCGCATCCCCGCCGAGATCCCGCGCCCCTGCCATGTGGCGGTGGCGTCGTGTCGCCGCGAGCCGTCCGGAACCCTCACCGTTGCGGCCGGATTCGGCGCCGCGGCTCGCCTTCGCTGGGTGCGGTGACGCCGGTTTCTCCCTCGCATGGGAATCTGGTGGAGGCCGGGATGGTTGCTGCCAGGACGGTCGTGAACAGGAAGGCGGAACCGGGTGATTCCGAAGTTGATGGCGGTGAGCGACATCCATGTCGGTCATCAGGGCAACAAGCCGGTGGTGGAGGCGATCCACGCGGATTCCCCCGAGGACTGGCTGATCCTGGCCGGTGACGTCGGCGAGAAGACCGATGACATCCGCTGGGCCCTGCAGACGCTGCGCGGCCGCTTCGCCAAGGTCATCTGGGTGCCCGGCAATCACGAATTGTGGACCACCGCAAAGGATCCCGTGCAGATGCACGGCGCGGCCCGCTACGACTACCTGGTGTCGCTGTGCCGCGATCTGGACGTCGTCACGCCGGAGGACCCGTTCCCGGTGTGGGAGGGCGCGGGCGCGGAGGAGTTCGGCGGCGCGGTCACCCTGGCCCCGCTGTTCATGCTCTACGACTACTCGTGGCTGCCGGAGGGCGCGAAGACCAAGGCCGAGGGGCTGGCCATCGCCCGTGACCGCAATGTGGTGGCGACCGACGAGTTCCTGCTGTCGGCCGAGCCGTACCTGACTCGCGACGCCTGGTGTCACGCCCGCGTCCAGTACACCCAGCGCCGCCTCGACGCGCTGCCCGCCGACACTCCGCTGGTCCTGATCAACCACTTCCCGTTGCTGCGCAAGCCGGTCGACATGATGTGGTACCCGGAGTTCTCCCTGTGGTGCGGCACCGACCTGACCGCGGACTGGCACACCAGCTACAACGTGGTCTGCGCCGTCTACGGCCACCTCCACATTCCGCGCACCACCTGGTACGACGGCGTCCGCTTCGAGGAGGTGTCGCTCGGCTACCCGCGGGAGTGGCAGCGCCGCGGCCTGCCGGACAAGCTGCTGCGCCAGATCCTGCCGGTCCCCGACTACGGCGACACCCTCAACGAGTGGGGCGGCCACTTCAAGATCACCCCGGAGATGCAGGCGGCCGCCGTGAAGATGAAGGAGCAGGCCGAACGCCGTCGCGGCCTGGTCTGATCCGTCGCGGCAAGGCCGGGCCGGGCCGCGCACGTCCGCGCGAAGCGGTCCGTGACCGGCCTGCCCGGTAGGCTCGATTCGGCAGTTGGTGGAAGCGAGCAGGAGGCGGGTCATCGAGGAGCGGGCAGTCGCGGCGACGGAGTCGGCGCGCATACTCGGCAGAATTCTCCCGAGCGGGGTCGCGGCGGCCGAGCTGACGGCCTACCCGGAGGATCTGAAACCGCATCCCGGCGAGGAGCATCTGATCGCCCGCGCGGTCGAGAAGCGCCGCCGTGATTTCATCGGCGCCCGCTACTGCGCCCGGCAGGCCCTGACCCAGCTGGGGGAGCCCTCGGTCGCCATCGGCAAGGGCGGCACCGGCGAACCGGTGTTCCCGCGCGGCATCGTCGGCAGCCTCACCCATTGCGACGGTTATCGCGCCGCGGCCCTGGGCCACAAGCTCCGCTTCCGCTCGATCGGCATCGACGCCGAACCGCACGGTCAACTCCCGGACGGAGTCCTGGAGTCGGTCAGCCTCGAGCCCGAACGCGCGTGGCTCTCCGCGGTGCTCCCCGGCACCGGCCTGCACCTGGACCGGCTCCTGTTCTGCGCCAAGGAGGCCACCTACAAAGCGTGGTTCCCCCTCACCGGCCTGTGGCTCGGGTTCGAGGACGCCCACATCACCTTCACCGTGGACGAGGAGTCCGCGGACTGCGGCGCGGGTACCTTCCACAGCGACCTCCTGATCCCCGGCCCCGTCACCGACGGCGGTACTCCGCTGACGTCCTTCGACGGCCGTTGGGTCGTCAGCGACGGGCTCATCCTCACCGCGATCGTGACGGCCTGATGGGCGAGGAATCGATCGCGGGAGACGCCGCGGCACCGACGGAATCCGGGTCGGCGGCAGCGGCATCCGGCGTGGCAGGTGGCGAGGTCTCCTCGGGGGCGGCGAAAACCGACATGGCCGCCCCAGCAGCCGGCTCGGCGGACACCGAGCGCGGCGCCGGGCGCGGCGGTGCGAAGCGTCGCGGCCAGGCCGGTCCCAAGCGGGAGAAGCTGCCGCCCCTGGTGGACGCCTTCGGCGGCCTGCTGATCGTCGACAAGGAGGGCGGCTGGACCAGCCACGACGTGGTCGCCAAGAGCCGAAGGCTGTTGCGCACCAAGAAGGTCGGCCACGCGGGCACCCTCGACCCGATGGCCACCGGCGTGCTGGTGCTGGGCGTGGAGCGTGCCACCAAGCTGCTCGGTCAGCTCATCCTGACCACGAAGTCGTACACGGCCACCATCCGCCTGGGACAGGCCACCATCACCGACGACGCCGAGGGCGAGGTCACCGCCACCACGTCGGCCGGGCACCTCACCGACGCCGAGATCGCCGCGCGTGTAGCCGAATTGACCGGCGACATCCAGCAGGTCCCCGCCACCGTCAGCGCCATCAAGGTCAACGGTGAGCGCGCCTACGCCCGCGCCCGCGCCGGGGAGGACGTGGAACTGGCGGCCCGCCCCGTCACCGTCAGCCGCTTCGACATCCTGGCCCGCCGCGACATCGACACCGGCGACACCCATTTCGTCGACCTCGATGTCGCCGTGGACTGCTCCTCGGGCACCTACATTCGCGCCCTGGCCCGCGATCTCGGCGAAAAGCTCGGCGTCGGAGGCCATCTCACGGCCCTGCGTCGCACCGCGGTCGGCCCCTTCACGCTCGATCATGCTCGCAGCCTGGCCCAGGTCGAGGCCGCCGCCGAGGCGGGTGAACCGGTCCTGAACCTGGACATCGACACCGCGGTCCGCACCGCCTTCCCGGTTCGCGACATCACCGACGCCCAGGCGAACGACCTCCGCAACGGCCGCTGGCTCGAACCGGTCGGTATCCCAGGCGTTTACGCGGCCCTGGACCCCGCCGGCCACGCCATCGCCCTCCTTCAGGAGTCCGGCAAACGCGCCTCGTCCGTGATGGTCGTCCGACCGGCCAACCTCTGACACTGCCCAACCTCTGACCTGTTGCCGCCCAATCGCTTACCCGCGTGAGCGATCGGGCGGCACCATGGAATGGTCGTCCGGCCGTGCAGAGGAGGCGAACATGCCCACCGACCTCTCCCTCGATTCCATGAAACAGTTCGTGGCGGACCATTTCGAGGAATTCGTCAACCGGCGCAATGCCGCCGTCATCCACCGCAACATGACCCCCGATTTCCTCGATCACGACGGCCCCGGTGGGAAACCGACCGACCTGATCGGCGACGAGAAGATGATGCTCGGCATGTACGAGGCGTTGCCAGGTCTGCATGTCACCGTGGTGGAGATGCTGGCCGAGGGGGACAAGGTCATGTGCCGCAATATCTGGCGCTGGACCGACCGGAAGACCGGTCAACCCATGACCTTTCAGGGCTTCGTGCTCTGGCGCTTCCAAGGTCGCCGCATCGCCGAGCGGTGGGCCACCGTCACCCAGCCCGCGCCGCATCCGGGCTGGGCGTAGTCGGCGGGCTGTCCAGTCCGCCCCCACGCCGGTCGCGATATCGCGAACCCGTGCCCCTGCGCGGTCCCGTGAGCGGTGTGGACGCCTACAGTTCAATGGTGGAATTGCGGCAGTTGCGGTACTTCGTGGCGGTGGCCGAGGAGCTGCATTTTCGGCGGGCGGCCGAGCGCTTGTTCATCTCGACGCCGACATTGAGCCAGCAGATCCGGGCCATCGAGCGGGAGGTGGGCGGCCCGCTGCTGATCCGTGGGAATCACGGGGTGGAGTTGACCGCGGCGGGGGAGGTGTTGCTGAAGACGGCGCGAAATGTGCTGGAGGCGGCCGAGATCGCGGTGCGGGAGACGCGGGCGGTGGCACAGCCGGGCAACGCGGTATTCCGGCTCGGCATCGTGAACGGCGCGCCGCCCTGGCTGCCCGGCCGGATCGAGGCGCTGGTGAAAGCTCGCCAGCCCGGCGTCCGGGTCGCCCTGACCACCGGCACCAGCGGCGATCAGGCGCGGCTGCTCGATCGAAACGAGGTGGATCTCGCGGTTCTGCGGCTGCCGGTCCGCCTGGCCGACCATCTCACCTGCACGCCCGTCGCCGACGAGGAGCTCGGCATCGTCATGTCCCGGGAAAACCCGCTCGCCGCGGCGGTTTCGGTGGAACCGGCGTGCATCGGGGAGCAGGAGCTCATCATGTTCGCGCGTGACGCCGCCCCGGAAGTCCACGATTCGGTGCTGGCCCAGCTGCGTGAGCGGGGCGCGTCGGTGGTGTTGAGCGACAGCGCCATGAGTCACGCCCAGATGCTGCAATTGCTGCCCCTGCGGCCGCAGTCGATCGGGGTCGGCTCATCCCGCACGGCCTCGGTCCCCGGCCTGGTGTGGCGTCCCCTCCACCCGCGCCCCTTGGTCATCACCTACGCCGCCGCCTGGCGCACCGCCACCCGGAGCCCCCTGCTGCACACCATGGCGGACGCCCTCTCCGGCGGCCTCCGCCTCACCTCGGCGCGCTCGGAGGGCTGCGCGCCGGACTGAGTCCGGCCGATCTCGATACCGCGCCGGCCGCCGATCATGTCGTCCGGCTATTGACTTCTGCCATGACCCGGCTCACACTCCTAACTGTGTTAGGTGAAACTACGCGCGATAGGAAAGCCGAACGTCGTGAGGCGACTCGGCGGGAGATTCTCGATGTCGCGTGGTCGGTGGCCCGCGAGCACGGGCTGGCGCAGCTCACGCTGCGAGCCGTGGCCGATCGGGTCGGGATGCGCGCGCCCTCGCTGTATACGCATTTCGCCTCCAAGAACGCCATCTACGACGCCATGTTCGGTTCGGCCTGGCTGGAGTACGAGGAGGTGTCCGGGCGGGAGCTGCGGAACCTGCCGGACTCCCCGCGGGGCCGGGTCCGGGTCATGGCGCGATCGTTCTTCGAGTTCTCGGTGGCGGACCTGGCCCGCTACCAGCTGATGAATCAGCGCACGATCCCCGGCTTCGTTCCGTCCGAGGAGGCGTTCGCGGCCTCGGTGCGGACCGTCCAGCAGGCGATCGACCTGCTGGGCTCGGCCGGGGTCGCGGACCGCGACGACGTGGAGATCCTCTTCGCCATCATCGGTGGCCTGGTGGATCAGCAGCTGGCCAATGATCCCGGCGGCGACACCCGCCGCCGCCTGCTGGATCGGGCCGTGGAGATGTGGGCCGACGGCGTGGGCCTGCCGCCGGACTCCGAAACATCGGGGCCCGAACCGCATTAGGGGAAGCCATGCGTGACAACCAGACCACAGTGCGCGGCGCCATCGCGACGCCGCTCCAGCCCGGAATCGCCCGCCCGGACGCCATGCGCCTCGCGGCCGACGAATACACCCGCGTCGCCGACGCGGTCGCCGCCCTCGCCCCGGGCGACTGGGAACGACCCACCGAATGCACGGAATGGACGGTGCACCAACTCGTCTCGCACGTGGTGGGCATGGCCACGATGGCCTCATCACCCTTCGAGAGCCGCCGCCAGATGCGCATCGCGGAAAAACGGCTCGGAGGGGAAGCCGAGATGGTCGACGCGCTCACCGCCCTCCAGGTCCGCGAATTCGGCAGGCACACACCGGCCGAACTGGTCGCCGACCTCTACCGGATCGGCCCGAAGGCCGCCAAGGGCCGCCGCCGCACCCCCGGATTCCTGCGCCGCCGCCCGATGGCGGGCTCGGAATTGGTCAACGGCGAGCGTGAACATTGGACCCTCGGCTACCTCATCGACGTCGTCCTCACCCGCGACCCGTGGATGCACCGCATCGACCTCAGCCGCGCCACCGGCCGCCCCCTCGCCCTGACCGCCGACCACGACGGCCGCATCATCGACGACGTGGTCCGCGAATGGGCGGCCCGCCACGACAAGCCCTACCGCCTCACCCTCACCGGCCCCGCCGGCGGCGCCTGGACCTCCCCGGACCCCGACGGCGAAGCCTTCGAACTCGACGCCATCGAATTCTGCCGAGCCCTCTCCGGCCGAGGAACCACCCCCGCCCCGCTCGGCACCCAGGTCCCGTTCTGACCCTCCGGCAGCGGGATTCGGCCCGGCCTGACCGCCGCGTCGTCGGCGACGCGGCGGTGTCAGCGGCCGCGTCAGTCCGTCATCAGCACCCTGTCAGCGGTCCCGGACAAAGTACTCCCATCGAGCAAGACGGCCCCGACCCACCGACCGGCTCAGGGCCACAACACCTTCCGAAGGAGCACTCCATGTCCGCCGCCACCGCCACCCTCGCCCTGACCGACCAGTCGAAGGCCACCCTCCGCACCGCCGCTTACGGCGCGGTCTCCCTGCTCGCCGCCGCCTCCGACAAGCCCGGCGAGGCCGCCACCGCCGGCACCACCGCCCTGCTGTCGGCGACCGGCGAGATCGGCCACGTCCTGAATGCCAAGTCCAAGGACATCCGTCTGACCGGCAAGACCGTCGCCGCCCTGGCCGACCAGGTCCTCCCCGCCCTCACCGCCGCCGCGACCCTCGTCGACACCCAGAACCCCGCCGAGGCCACCAACTTCCGCACCACCGTCCTGATCGCCGTCGAAGCCGCCGCCGCGACGAGCCGCCCCGGTCAGCCGGTCGTCGCCGACATGACCCGCAAGATCGCCGCCGCCCTGCGCACCGGCAATTGACAACGGCCATTGATGAATTGCGCCCAAATAGCTGTTTCCCTTCCGCCCACCCGATCTCTACCGTTTTCCATGCGAGTGACCCCCCAACTCCCGCTCGCATCGCCTCACCCCGAATGAGGCACCCGGGCGCCGCCGACCAACGGGCCCGACCCCCACGGTCGGCGGCACCCACCCGAATACCCCCACTGCCGCATGCTGATTGAGCTCGGCGCGCGGACAGCGGCAGTGAGGTAACCGGATCGGCCAGTATTCACCCCGGGCACTGGCCGATCCCCACCTCCGCCTCCACCCGCGACCCGGCCGAACCTCCCCTGGTCCGAACTGTGATCCCCTGACGGGGCGCACCGGAATCGGCAGAATAGTGCTATTGCTGCCGGAGTTCGGTCGCTCGCCGGTGTGCGCGGCGGTCGCGACCGGCGCGATCTTGGTCGTCGGTTCGGGTATCCATCCCGATCGGGGGATGTACTCTGACGGCGTTTAGGGGGTCCGCGGGAGTCGGTCCCCTCCAGGGAGGGGATTCCGAATGATGGGCAGTGTCGTATCAGCCTGTGGTGCACCGGGTTCAGTGGTGAAGCGTGGTCAGCTGCGCTCGGTTGTGATCGCAGTTTCGGCCGTGTTGTGCTGTGCCGGTACTTCCATGGCGGTCGGCAGTGCGGATCCGCTGCCGACTCCGCAGAACGACCCGTTCGGCGCGTTGGGCTACCGCCCAGCGTGGGGTGTCGACTCATCCATCGTCGTTTGCCATTCCTGCGCCCACTGCGTCAGCGGTGTGAGCCGCTCGACGAGTGCACGCCCGGCGCTGGTCAGTCGGTAGCCCGCCTCGTGTTCGACGAGCCGCGCTTCGACGAGCTCGGCCAGTCGGCGGGTCAGCACGCTCGAGGAGAGGTCGCCGCAGGCGGTGCGCAACTCGCGGAAGGTGAGGGGGTTTGGGGCTCGATCGAGTTCCCAGATCACCCGTAGCGCCCAGCGCCGTCCGATCAGGTCGAACAGGGCCATGATCGGGCGTCCGGTGGTCGACCCGCGCACCGGGCTTCCCGGGCGTGGCGTTCCGGCCGCCACGATCACATCTCCTGCGGCGCGGGTGAATTCTCGAGTCGCCGCGCCATTTCCGCGATGGCCGCGCGCAGGGCCCGATACGGGCGGAGGAACAACGTCACGTGGGTCAGATAGCCGTCCTCGGCGAGTTCTTCCCGCAGCACTCCCTGGAGTTCCTGGTCGGCGAATCGTGCGGTGAAAGCGAACATCCCCTCCCGCCCGTCGGTCCACTGCCGGGTCTGGTGCACCGAGTCGAGCACCGTCGCGATCGTGGCGAGCAGGTGCGCCGCGCGGGCCCGGCCGTGGTAATCGGCGACCGGACTCGAGAACGTCGCCTCCTCGGCGAGCAGGTCCGGCAGCCGCGTGGGGTTTTTCGATTGCCACACCGGCAGTATGAGACTTTCGGTCATGCCTCTATTTTAGAGGCAAGGCCCGGACCGATCGGCCGGATCAGGCGTGGATGCGGCTCGCCCGCAGTAGCCGGACCGGGCGCAGTGCCTGGGGTGGTTCGCCCTCGAATTCCGTGGATCCATCGAGGTATCCGGCGATGAGGTCCGTGGCGGAGTGGTCTTCGACGTCGGTGAAGCCCATCGCGCGCAACTGTGCGGCGAGGTCGTCGGGAGTGAAATAGCTGCGCCAGGGTTCGCCGACAGCTGCCGCTCGATGTTCGCGCGCCCGCAGCTGCGCGCGATCCTCCTCGGTGTCCGCGGCCTGCAGGTAGTCGAAGATCACCTCGACCGGCTCCGATTGGCCGACGATGTATTCGAGGGTGGTGCGGGCGGCATCGGGAGTCAGATAGAAGACGACACCGAGCCACACGAACACGGCCGGATCGGTCCGGACGAATCCGGCGGTTTCCAATCGTGTTGCCAGTGAGTCGGTTTCGAAGTCGACCGGCACGAAAGTCAACGGCTCGGGCAGGTCGATGCCGGAGGCCGCGAGGCGTTGGCGTTTCCAGGCTTGGGTAGCGGGATGGTCGACTTCGAAGACACGCAAACGGGGGTGTGGGTTGCGGTAGGCGAAGGTGTCGAGTCCCGCGCCGAGGATCACGACCTGTCGCACCCCGGCAGCGACGGCCTCGGCCACACGATCCTCGGCGAAACGGGAACGAGCGGCAAAGAACAAGCGGCGCGGCCGATCACTGACCCCCAGCCGCAGAATTCCCGAGTCCGCTTCAGCCCCGGGGTGATCCGGCGCGGGTTGCCCGAATTCGGTCAGTTCGTCCACGCTGACACCCACCAGCCGTGCCGCCAGTGGATCGGTGAGAATCCTTGGCCGGTCAGCAATTTGATGATAGGCGCGTGCGTAAGCAGTCACGAGCGCCGTCCGGCTGGGTCCCTCGTTGTCCATACCCGAGAAACTACTCACGAACACTGCGTGAGCACCCGCGAACTCGCCCATATCAGCCACACCGGGCCGATTGAGTCCTGGCATCGCGGTGGTAGTGCGTTATTGGTGGGGGAGTCGCGGACCGCGCCGCCGACTCCTCGGCAAGGCTCTCCAGGCCGACATCACCCTGCCGCAGTCAACGCCCTCCACGCCTTTCTGGAACGTGAGCGGACCTGCGGTGCGGCGTATTCGATCCGCCTCCGCGCCTCGGAGGCGCTGATCCGCAGCAGATCACTCAGTAGCTCCGCGGTGTCGCGGTAGCCGGTATCGGCGGCGAGGCCACGGCGCTCGGCCTCGGCGACGGCCGCGACCATGGCCGCACCCAGTCGACGCCGGTGGCGTTCGGTCTCGACGAGGGTGCGCAGCAAGTCGACATCGGCCAGTTCCGACCATCCCCGCGCCGGAGCACCCTGGGCCAGTGCAGTCGAAGGTGTCTTCACGCGAAGCAGAGTATCTCACTGTCGAACATATGTTCTAGTTCTCGTTGGGTTCGGGTACATCGTGTCCGGGCAGCGCTACGACAGAGTGCTGGTGATGCCTGTGCCGAAATGTCTCGCCCAGCAGACCGGGGGATCGAGCGTCCGAGTCCAGGCTGTCGCGTTTATCCAAGACCGCGACTCGGCCGGCCTGGTTGCCTTGTCCGGTGCGCTCGACCGCCTGCAAATGCTCGATTCTCACGGGGCGAGCTCGCCAACCGGTCGAATCCCGACACAGGAGACCCCTTGCCACCCAACCTGGCCTTGAAGGCAATGAACATCGCGCACCGCGGCTTGCTCCGAGCGAGCGGCGGGAAGTTGGGCAACTCCTTCAGTGGCATGCCGTCACTGGAATTGACCACGGTCGGACGGAAGTCGGGACGATTGCACACGGTGATGCTCACCGCCCCGCTGGTCGACGGCGACACGATCGTCGTGGTGGCGTCCCGCGGTGGTGGCCCGGCCCATCCGGCGTGGTATCTGAATCTGCGGGACCAGCCCGAGGTCGACGTGTCGTTCCGCAGCGGCCCCCGTCGACGTATGACCGCCCGGACGGCGACCGCGGAGGAACGGGCCGAGCTCTGGCCGAAGGTGATCGCGAGATATGACGGCTACGCCGCCTATCAGCAGCACACCACTCGCGAAATTCCGCTGGTCCTGCTGACCCCGCGCGACTGAACATCGCGACATATCTCGCTCCGCGAACCCTTGCTGCCTCCCGAATGGAGCGAGAGCTCGCGTGATCGCGGCTTCCACCTCATCGAGCGCATCTGGCGGCAGGCGGATCGTCACCCGGCGTCGTGCCGAAGGCCGCGCTACGAGATTACGGACCCATCTCCTCCCGTGTAGCAGCCAGGAGAAGGCGGGAGGATGCACGCGAGGAGATTGCTGAGGAACTGCAGGGCCGAGACCATCCCTGCCGAGCCGGTGGATGAGCCGGTCGCTGCGACCGGGGTGGCCGGAGTGTCGAGGCCGGGGAGTGGCGCGGCCACCGCCTGTCCGGCTCCGACGGTCAATGCCGTGGCAATGCCAACCGCCGCAATGAGAGTGCGCATCCAGGAAACCCTTCGATCGAGCGCGCGGCCGAACCGCTCGGCCCAGCGCCCCAGAGAGTTAATCAGTTCCATTTCAAAGTAGTTCGGGAAATCTGTGCACCCGAGTGCCCCGAATTCCATGGGCTCAGCCGATCCCGGGTTGGCCAAATCCCGATGTCCGAGCAGGTCCAGTTGCGGAAGATCGCTGCCCTGAGGGTTAATTGATGTTGAAGCATTCCGGTTCCGCCGAGTCGACGTGTCCAGTGGTCCGAGCGCAATCGAGCGTGCTGGGCGAGGTCGCCCGATGCTACGACAGCGAGGTTGTCATGACCGAGAAATCGAGTGCGCTGGCAACAGCCCTGGCGATTGCCTGCATCACCACCGCCGGTGCGGGCGCGGCCACAGCCGACCCGGCGCCTGCCCTCGGAACGGAGCAACGGACCGAAGCCATGGCCGGCTTCTCCGCCCTACCCTGCCTACCCTGGATCCTCCCGCCCGCCGTCAACGTCAGAGAGTTCCTGATCTGCCTCGCGTAAATCGCCCCCCGCTCCGACGACAAGCCGACCATCACACGACATCAGAGCGTGCCGGGCACCTCGAAGACCTGTTCCTGGGGCGGTCCGGCCAACAACTCGGTGCCCGCCGCAAAGGCTTGCTGCAGGTGCGGGCTGCTCAGATGTGACTCGAAAGCCGCACGGCTGTCCCAGGTTTCGATCACGACCCAGCTCCCAGGTCGCGTCGGGTGCTGGTAGGGCTGGTAACCCAAGCATCCGGGTTCGGCCAACGACGGTTCGATCAACGACAACGCCTGCGCCCGCACCAGATCTTCCTTACCGGGTCGAGCTTGCAGGGTGGATATCGCGGTGACAGTCATGGGCGTGGTCAACCCCGCACGATGGGAATCTCTTCCCACCGCTACGACGCCACGGTTTCCACCACCGCCCAACCGTTCTCGGTAGGCCGAGCGCGCCAGCTTCTACCAACGTATTGGTTCGCTCCACCGGATAAGCTCGCCCCGGTGATCGTCCGTCCCGTCGAAGGTATTCCCGATGGCTTGACCTCGCGAGCCCGATCGTATGTCAGCACACACGGCGTCAAAGTCGAGGTCCGGCCGGTGGAAGACCATCGGCAATGGTGGCTCGAGGGAGGCATTCCCGCAGATGTGATCGACCGGATGACGGCCTACCAGAAGAAGTGGGGTGGGCTGCATTTGCCACCTGCGCCGCAGTACGACGGCGGCCCGCGCTATTTCTATCCGGATTCGCCCGAATCAGACACTGCGGGATGGTGGTTCGAAGCCGGCCCGCAGCGAACCGCGGTGCCCTTCGCGTTTATGATCAGCCCGTCCGGCGAGTTCGGAATCCAAGCTGACAGGGCGGGGTGGGTGCCTTTGCACTCGACCGTCGAGGGCTGGGTGGAATCGCTCGCTTTGGCCGACCACGCATCGATGTGGGCGCGGCAGATCACCAGGCTCGTCGGCGATGAGCTCGACGGTATCGACTTGGACGACTACGAACCGGTGCGCGAGGTGATGGGCCTCGCGGACACCTGGTGGAGAGGCTCGGACTCACTGGTGGCGCTGTACACCGGGGAGGCCGAGGGCATGGATTTCCCCAGAGCACGTGTTGCGCTGATCTACTCGGGTCTCGATAAGTGGGGGCTGCACGGCGGCGTCAGAGCCGAGTAGCCGAGATCATTCGGGATGTGCCCGGTCGGTGCTCCCGATCGGCTGCACCCGCACGTGTGACCTCCAACGCGGCAAACCGCGGCAACTCGCGGGCGAAGTGTGCGATATTCAGCGGCGGGAAAGGAAGTCAGGAAGGGGCTGAGGCTGGATATCAGGCGAGATTGAATCGAGCGCGAAGGCGACAACTTCATGACGATCTCCACCGCAGTATCTGGATCACGGCGGAGCAGAACGCCCGCGACCGGTCAGCAGCACGAGGAGGCGGCGGTCGGTCACGCCGACACACCACCCGCTACCGGCGCGGATGGTGGGCGGCTGCGTGAGTGCGCGGAGTTCTTCGCTCACCCTGAACTGGCGCACCTGCCCTCCGACCGCGTGACGACCGCATTGCGCGAGTTCCGGAGTACCGGCACCTACCGGCACACTGTCGACGAACTCGGCGTCGGCGCCCGGCTGGCCTGGCGCAACCACGATCGATGCGTCGGCCGAAAGCATTGGCGCGCACTGGAAGTCCTCGATGCGCGTAGCGCGCGCACCGCGGCCGACATCGCGCAGGCATGCTGGCAGCATCTGCGCCGCGCCACCAATGGCGGCGCGGTCCGCTGTTTCATCACCATCGGACCGCCCGCCGATCCCGAAGGACGGGCGTTCCGAATTCTCAACGCCCAGCTCATCCGCTATGCGGGGTATCGAGTTCCCGGCGGCCTGCTCGGTGATCCCGCGAATGTCGAACTCACCGATCTCGCTATGGCCAAGGGATGGCGGCCTCGCAGCAAGGGCCGTTTCGATGTGCTCCCGCTGCTCATCCAGTCGCCCGATGGGCAAGTGCACTTGTTCCCGGTGCCCGCGGATCTCATCCTCGAGGTTCCGCTGACTCATCCCGACCACGCCTGGTTCGGTGACCTCGGCTTGAAATGGCATGCGGTGCCCGCGGTGTCGAACATGGACCTGGAGATCGGGGGCATCAGCTATCCGTGTGCGCCGTTCAACGGCTGGTACGTCTCCTCGGAGATCGGCCGCAACCTCGGCGATTCCGACCGCTACGACATGCTTCCGAGGATCGCCGAGCACGCGCGAATGGACTGCTCGAGCGAGCGGACACTCTGGCGCGACCGCGCGCTGGTCGAGCTCAGTCGTGCAATCCTGCACAGCTACAAGCAGTCTCGCGTCCATCTGGTCGACCACCACACGGTCGCCAAGCAGTTCATCGACCACGTCGAGCGCGAGGCGGATGCGGGCCGAGCATGCCCGGCCGATTGGAGCTGGATCAATCCGCCGCTGTCGGCGAGTCTGACCCCGACCTTCCACCGGTACTACGATCCGCCGGACCCCGGGCTGCGGCCGGCCTTCGTGCGGCGAGCGCCGCTGGACGCGAATGCCCCGGCAGCAGGGTCCGGGTGCCCCTTCGCATCGGCCGAATCCGCAGCGACGGACGAGCGTTCGGATGAGGATCCGAAACGTTCGTGGGTGCGGAAGCTGGTGTCATTACGGCCCTGACGTCGGAGACGTACCTCCCGCTGTGGTGATCACCCGGAACGGTGACTCTCGCGCGGGAGAGTGGCTGGTCGTCTCGACTGGTGTCCGACCCGCGCTGGCCGGTTCGGTCAGCGCGGTATGCGCCATGCCCGGATGATCTCGAAGCCGAGACGAAGAATGCGGGCTGAGGTGCAGCCGTATTCCGTGCGACCGGACTGCGTACACCATTCGTTTCCTCGGATTCATCCGCCCACCGTCAGGCGAGGAGCTCCGCCTTCAGGTCCGGCTGGTCCCGCTCCTCCGCGAATTCCAGTGCGCGCCCGTACAATAGGTCGACGAAATACGCATACGGCGCATCGTCGGCTTCTACGGCCATCATGAACAGCGGCACCAGAAGATCGTTCGCGGATTCTTGCGACCACCTGTAGCCGATCGCCGGGCCGAACCCGTCGAGGATCGGCACCCCGTTCCCCGGCGAGTTGAACCAAACCCCCTCGATCCGCCGCACCATCCACTCACCGACATAGGTGATGAATTGCTCAGCGAGATAGCCGTTTTCGACTCCGTAACGCCCATCCTCGTCCAGCACAGCGACTTCGATCAGTGAAACGACCCAGTCGAACGCAGCGGCGCTGAACCGGTCGTCCAGGGCCGGACGACCATCGGTGCCCCGCACCGCTTCCAATCTCGGCAACGTCTCGCCGAACAACGACTCGAGCCGGCCATCGATCGCGGCCTGGTCGCTCCACGCGAGCCACTCCGCGGACTGCTGCGCGTCATCGTCGAAGAATCCTGGATCCAAATCCCCGTCGGCCGGAGTAGCCCGCCTCGCCTCGCTCACCACGTTCCCTCGCATGCATGCTGTTGATGGTGAGTCGGACAATAGCCGATCTTGTTCTGCCGCAACGACCGAGCGGCTGCGGGTTTGGTCATGCGAGCTTGCGAAGGCCGACGTCCGATGGTGAGCCCGGGACGACGCTGTAGGTGAAAAGTAGTTCACCGAGATTCCGATCAAGGATCTGCCGCTCTACAACCACGACTACTCGTTCACACTCAAGCCGTCCGCCGTCATCGGCGCCTCTCGGTGTATGAGCCCCGTGTCACGCCCCAAGCATCTATACGGAACCGTATATCACGGTCTAAGCTCAGCGTTATACGCTACCGTATAACGTCTGGAGGGGTCGCAATGGAGCAGGCCAGTGCACATCGGATGATCGAATGGGCGGGCCGCGTTCTCGCGGTCGTGGGTGGCGGGCACCTCACCGTCGGGCTGTTGATCAGTTCGGCCCATTTCGGGGACTGGTTTACGTTGCGGCTTTGGGGGCACTGGTGGGAGGACACCGGGCCGGCAAACGCCTTCTGGGCGAACCCAGCCGGTTTCGGCCTGCCGTTGTTGCTCGTCGGCTTACTCGTGGTGTGGATGGCCCGGCACGCCATAGTGCCGCCGATCTTCTTGGCCTGGACGGTGCTGGCCTGGGGCGCCCTGTGCGCTGTCATCGTCGAGCCGACCCCGGGCCCGGTGGTGGTGATCACGGCCGTCCTGCTCCTGCGCGGCATCCGCCGCGCAACCGAGCGTGTCGAACCACACCGGATCGTGCCGGTGTGAGGGGGCCGGATTCGCCAGCACGCATGACGCCAGCGACCGGTCGCCGCCACCTCGTCAGGCACCCTCACCGTTCGTAAAACGATCGGTTGGTTTCCGTCCGAATGGTCTCTCCCGCGCAGATTGGCCGAGTTGGTGTTCCTGATGGTGTGCGCGGCCGCTCGCGGTCGTCGTCCTCACCGCCATCGCCGCGGCGTGCGCGGTGGAGGCTGAGGCATGGCTGTACCGCATGCAGGAGGTGGGGCTGTGACAGTTCTCGGCGACCCCTCCAGTGCCGACGGGTCTGCGCCATCGTGAAGAGGGCCGACTTGCCTCGAGGTAGGCGTTCAAGGTCAACGGCAGGCCACAGCCAACTACGCGGCGAACCACCGCCCCCTTGCCGCCTCGGCGTAAGGTGGCATCCGCGAGTAGGTCACGCGAACCCGGTGACGTCGTTCGGAAGACGATGACGGTGACCGGCTGGATCACGTGGTGCCCGCGTGTCCTGGTGAAATTCCCCGGTACCCGCAGCTCAGCCGCTATAGCGTCGTCGTGTGCCTGGAGAGTGGAAGACGGTGACCGCGTCGGCCAACGCAGACCTGCACCCGAGTCCTGGCTTCGATCGTGATTCGATGCGGGGCCGAAAGCGCTGGCTCGGCGTCGGGGCCCGCAAGATCGGCGTAAGCGGGTGGGCACGGACTGCTACGAACCCCACTATCGAGAGGCCGCGATGACTTTCGACACCCCCAACGGCACCACCGGCGCCCGCCAGCCCACGGCCGGACCCCTGATGCGATGGCTGAACCGCTTCGCCGCCAAACGAATCCGCAAGGGCGGCACCTTTTTCGGCGGCATGAACGCTCTCGTGCTGACCACCGTCGGCCGCAAAACCGGCACCGAACGCCGCACCCCCGTGGGCTGGTTTCCCGGCGAGGACGGCAGCTGGCTCATCGTCGCCTCCGCCGCAGGCGCACCGAAGAACCCTGCCTGGTATTACAACATCGCCGCCAACCCTGACAAGATCCGCATCGAACTGGCCGGGCGCACCCACGACGTCACCGCCGAACAGCTCCACGGCACGGACCATGACCGCGCGTGGCAGCAGATCACCACCGCCGCACCACGATTCGCTGAATACCAGCGCAAAACTGACCGGCAACTGCCCGTCATCCGTCTCACACCCCGGCACTGACACGCCAGGACCGGCGCACCCGCGATCCACATCCTCGAGGAGTGATCCCGCCATGGTTTTTACCGACGCCGAACTGCACTACCTGGCCAGCCAGCCCCTCGGACGGCTGGCCACCTCCCAACCCGACGGCACCTTGCAGGTCAGCCCTGTCGGATTCCACTACAACTCCCGCACCGGCACCATCGACATCGCTGGACACAGCATGGCCACCAGCCGCAAATTCCGCAACGTAGCCGACAACGGGCGCGTCGCCTTCGTCGTCGACGACCTGGCCTCGGTCACCCCCTGGCGGCCCCGGATGCTCGAAATCCGCGGCCACGCCGAAGCCCTCACTACCCCGACCGACTCCGTCTACGTCGACCCCAGCAGCGGCTTCGACGGCGCGATCATCCGCATCCACCCGCACCGGGTCCTCAGCTTCGCTGTCAACGACCCCACCGGTGACGTTCAAAGCCTGAAAATCCACACCCGCGACGTCGGCTGACCCTGATCCGAATGTGACCCGGTAGTGGGTGTCCACGCCCCGCACGTGTGGTGACCAGATGGCCCCAGGACGACTGAGCTACACCGAGCGTGCTCCCCGCACGCGATCGGAGCTGTGGGTAGCGGCCCGGCCCGGTCGGGCGGCGGCGGTAACCCCTGCCTGTTATTCACCGCGGAGAATGCCGCCGCACGCCGTACTCCCATGAGCTGCAGTACGACCCCGAGGGCCGACACGATCGGGCCCGTTGCCCGCCCGAATTTCGGCCGCTGCTGCGGCGACCCCGATCGTGGCGGAGTTGACCGGCAGGGATGAACACAGTGGTTCCAGCCGCGGCGGTCAGCCCGCCCCATGCGCATAGCTCACACACCACCGGATACTGCCACTGCTCCAGACCCATCAGGGCCTGCGCGAAGGTTCACCCTGACGAGCCGAAGTCAGGTAGTCAATCGTGATGGTTCGGGAGTGGTGTGGCCGGCGGGGAGGTTCCCGGTGAACATGAACTCCTCCAGGGCTGTCACGAGCGCGGTCCGGCTCCTGGTGGTCCAGGTGCCGAGAGGGGTGGGCTCGCGGGTGCTCCGTCCCTTTCGTCCGAATCCGGCGAGCCGGAGGAAGTCGACGCCGTAGGACCCCTCGGGATCGCCCTCCGGCTCCCAGCGCGCGTCGAAGCAGAGCCCGTCGTGCACCCGGTGGCCGCTCACCAGCGCGGAGCCGTAGAACCACTCGATGGTCTCCGGTGAAGGGTCCACGGCGTAGAGGCTGTTGATGTCGATCCGCCAGCCGGGTGCCACGCGCAGGGGCTGCAGCCCTCGCCAGACCTCGCTCATGCCGTCCGCCGTCCGTTCGCCCGTCCGGCGGCGCGTTCGCGGGCGTCCGCCGTGATCGTCCCGTCCACGGGGACCACCCTCGCATAGTAGGACGACTTCGGGCTCACTCACCCGCAGTCGTCGCGCGACCTCCGGTGCCATGACTCCCCGCTCGAACAGCTCGGCCGCCTGCGCACGCACCGCCGAACATGACGGACCTCCACCAGTCGGGGTTCCGGACTGGCAGGCACCGGAATGGGTCGACCTGAACCCTTACTCCGCTTCCGGAAAACGATGGCCTGCGCCTGCAGAGGACGCCACGTTCAACCGCATCACCGTCCGATTCGGGCCCGAGCTGAGCAGCGGGGTTCCCTCCTTAGCCGGTCGCACAGCTGAAAGCTTGGCGAGTGTGTGTTGGAACAGGATGAGCGGCAGTATGACCCCGGGGGCAGACACGATCGGCCACGTTCAGGTGACCGCTGTGCTCGATACAGTGATCGAATGCTCAACTCCGCTAACGTGATCGACGTCCTGGACCCGATGTCGGGTCTCGTTCTTGCTGGCGAGGCTGGCGGGCGTCCGACGTTCGCGCTGTGGCGAGACGGTGCAGTGCGCCTTCTCGACGACAGACTCGCCGAGAACTCGCGGCGAGAGCTCCCTCTGGACGATGACGTTCGCGTCCTTGCGGCGTCCGGCCTCGATCTGCTCATCCTCGCTTCCGCCGGCGGGCTCGTCATCGCCGGAGAAGAAGTGGTCACGGTGCCAGGACTATCCGCCGACGCGGCTGCGCTCCTGGGCGGTCTACTTGTCGTCGCCGTCCCGGACGGCGAGAGGCACCGGCTGCTCGCACTCGATTCCGCGACCGGGGCGATCCTCGACGACCAGGCGGTCGACGCCGATGCCGCTCGCGCCTTCCTGCATCGGCATCCTGCCGGAGACACGGCGATTCTCGAGCTCGCCATGGGGCAGGACGGCGTCCTCGCCTTCCGCGTCGATGTCGAGGGATCGCGCCTACATCTGACCGAGATACTCGCAGGAGATGATCCCGTGATCGCGGGCTTCAGTCCGTCGGGCGCGAGGCTGCTCGTCACCCCGTATCCGAGCGATCCGGAGACCGTACGGATGCTGTCGTGGCCGGATCTGCGGGAGATCTCACGGCTCGACGCGAGCGACGTCGACGCCGAGTACGGTTTCGGGCTCGCCGGATGCTGGATCGACGACGACCGGGTCGCCGTGCACGCGACCGAGGACGCATTGATCGTCACCGACGAGAACTTCGACTCGTCCGAACGCGTCGCACTGCCGATCGATCTCGGCGACGAGGGAGATATCGAGACCCTCACCCATCTGGGTTCGGGGAGCGTCGCCGTCGGTGCGTGGACGCCAGCCGGGCGGGTCACCCTCGTCGTGCGCCTTATCGAAGGAAAGGGCTGCGACTGACAACGCCTTTGTCCACGCGACGACGGCGTTGAGGACGACCGCGGTGTGGCGACCGATTCGGCTGTTCGGAAAACGATGGCCAGCGGCTAGGAGATCGAGCCCGGCTCGGGCGGTAGGACGCGGTTGTGGGCGGTGAGCAGGATGTTGTCGAACGCGTTCACAGTGGCGGGCTCGGGTTGGGCGCGGCCGAGTTCGAGCAGGATCTGCTCGGCCAGGGCGCGCAGTTTGACGTTGGTGTCCTGCGAGCGCCAGGCCAATACCTTGAACGCCTGCTCGGCACTGATGCGGTACACGTACATCAGCACCCCTTTGACCTGCTCGATCGCGGCGCGCTCTTCGACCATCTCGGGCATCCGCTCCTCGACCATGTGCTGTTCGGCCTCGGCCAGCCGGTCGGACAGATCGATGTAGAACCCGGACGTGCCGACGGGGTGGCCGGTCGCGTCGAAGATCCGGTCGGCGACCACCATGACCGCGTGCTCGCCACCGGAGGTGTCGAGGAAACGGTGACGGCTCGAGAACGGCTCACCGTGGCGGATCGAGCGGGTGATCGCCTCGGCGACGTGGTTGCGATCGTCGGGATGGTTGTGCTCGAGCACCAGCTCGGTGGTCGGTTCGACCTGGCCGGGGGTGTAGCCGTGCATGACGTACACCTCCGGCGACCATTCCCACCGGCCGGTGGTGAACCAGAACCGGATGCTCCCGACCATCGGCCGGACCCCGGGGACCTGTACCCACTCCGGAACGTAGCCGTTGTTGTCCGGATCCCGTGATTCGCTCACGATCCGATTATTTCGCACGCCACCCAGACCGCGCCGCATCGATCTGATACACGTACCGCACCCCTGACCAGGCATTGAACCGGATCCGCCACGTGCTCCTGCCGCCATCCGGCGGGATGGACAAGGGTCTCGCCCCCAACGTCCTATAGGTACATGTGGGGCGAGACCCTCGTATCGGCTCAGCGGTCAGGGTTTGTGTGCTGCGCCGACACTTCAGCGCATACCAAGGGGTCGGTCTTCTGAACCGGTCGGTGCGCGATCGTGGCCGACAGATGATGGGGTCGTTACCGAAGCCGGTGGCTGACCATGTGGCACACGCCGTCGGAAATCCATGCTAGGCAGCGGATTCCGTCGTACTTCCATTCGTAGGCGTACCGGGTGTCGTCGTCGGCGGGTACGGGGCCCGGGCGTGGCGAACATCGGCGCCGGAAGGCGCACCATGACCAGCAGCGTACCCACTGAACAAACCGACAGGTCTCAATTGGTTGCCGTCCGGGGGGCCCACCGCCAGACGCCCGGACCACCCGAATCCGGGGCGGCGCGCCGGCGGTGCTACACGTTGCCGCCGTCCGTGTTGGCGGTGCAACCGGTAGGCGTGAATATGCACAGCAGGAAGGCGAGGCCGGTGTTGAGGAGACCGCCGACCGACCCGCTGGAGGAACCGGTCTCCGCGACCGGGGCTGGCGCGTCGGCGAAGGCCGGCGGCGCGGCCACCGCCTGCCCGGCTCCGACGGTCAGTGCGGTGGCAATGCCGACTGCCGCAAGGAAAGTGCGCATGCAGGAGAACCCTTCGATCGAGCGCGGGCCCGAACCGCTCGGCCCCGTCGGCGAAGAGTTAATCATTTCCATTTCAAAACATCCGGCGGATTCGGTGCGCCGAGAGCCCCGAATTCCATGGGGTTGGGCGGCGATTTGTGGAGGTACCCGCGCCCCTTCCGATGGCGGTCGGGCTGTTCGGAAAACGATGGTCTTGGGCGATTCAGTTGGTCTCGGGGATGGTGATGTCCTCGGGTGCGCGGTCGAATCGCAGTCCGCGCCAGGATGGATGGCGCAGGCCGGTGGCGGTGCGTTCGCGGTAGGCGATATCGCCGACCAGCCGCGACGTGACCCAGTGCGCGGTGACCGCGATCGACGACGGCACCGTGCCGGCGACCGGCGGCGTCGCGGTGGACAGTGCCAGCAGCTCGAGGAGCAGGGAGCGGCGGGCGGCGTCGGTGAACCCGGTCCCGACCGCGCCGAGGAGCACCAGCTGCCCGTCTTGGTCGTGGGCGGCGATGAGCAGGGATCCGAACACCTCGCCGCTGGCGTGGCGGGGCAGCCAGCCGACGACGACCGCTTCGGTCGCGCGCCGCAGCGGGAGTTTCCGCCAGGCCTGAGACCTTCCGGCCCGGTATGTGGAGACGCGTACACCGCCTACTGCCGCGCCAAGCTGGCGATGATCATGGCAACCATCGACTATGCCGAGGAACTCGACGGAACCGGTGTCACCGTGAATGCCCTGCACCCCGCAACCCTCATGCCGACGACCATGGTGCGCGAAGCCGGTGTCACACCGATCAGCACCGTCGCCGAAGGCGCAAACGCCACTCTCCGCCTGATCTGCGATCCAAGCCTGGCTCAAACAACAGGCAGGTATTTCAACGGCACCCAACAAAGCCATCCGCACACACAGGCAAACAATCCAGCAACACGCCGACGGCTACGCGAAATCAGCGACACAGCAATCGGTTTGGTCGTGACATGAGCACCTGGTGGGCCGGGAGGTCGCGCACCCCTCCCGGCCCACCATCATGCTGAAGGGTGCGTCGGATACCTCAGAGCCGGGCATCGCACCCCGAATCAGGAGCCGGACTTGGACTGGCCCGCGGTGCCGTTGATCAGACTGAGGATGTTGATGATGGCGTGGCTGCCGTTGTCGAGTGCCGAGCTGCCGGAGTCGAGCATGGCGGAACCGGAGGACGAGCCGGCGGAACCGGAGGACGAGCCTGCCGAACCCGAGGACGAGCCGGCGTCAGCCGAACCGGAGGACGAGCCTGCCGTACCCGCGCCGGTGGCGGGAGAGCCGGCAGCGGAGGCCGCCGCGACCGGGCCGAGGAACAGGGCGGCGGCCGAGAGGGTCGCGGCGGCAACAATCTTGCGAGAGAACATGTAGGGAGCTTCCTTTCACAGTCCAGATAACGACGCCATCACGACGCACACCAAAATGTTATGAAGAAGAAACCCGCAAAACCACTCCTGATTCTGTGTGAATAATCATCGTTAACAATGGGCAAACAGCGGACTTTGCCGAGGTAAAGCTATTTGATCTTCATTCCGCCCCCGAATTCGATGATCGAATTCGATTGCTTTTTCTACGGCTCCGCGTATCGGGCTGCGGCGGAGGAGATTTCGTATCGGACCTCCGATCCCGGCCCGGCGCGACCTCGAGCTGAACGACCCGCTCGGGGACCCGTTGATATGGCGGCGATCCGCCGTTCCCGAGTGAACGCGAGGGCGCGACATACTCAGAGGACGATGCCGTCCTCGACATCTCTCCCATCCTGTGCTACTCGGGGCCAGCGGCTCGGCGCAGCGCGTACCGCGCGCCGCCGCACCCCTGGCTCGGTGCGGTGAGGCCGACCCCGCCGGCGACGTCGAGGGCAGGCCCGCGGCAAGCCGGGCTGGGCTTACCGCTTGCTGTGCGCGGGGCCATGCCTGGCAGGATCGATCCGTGTCACAGGGTCGGGTCGCCATATGGCTGGAGGGTGCCACAAGTCCTACCCCATGTCCCCCTTCTACGACGCGCCTGCGCGGCACGTAGCCCGGACCGTTCTACCGGGACCCCAATTCGGCGTCACCTGATCGCGAAGTGATCAGCTGAAGTGGCCGATACCGTCGGCGGTGAGTTTGCGGAGCACGCGCTCGACGCTGGCGGGGTCGCGTCCGGTGAGTACAGCGAGTTCGTCGACGTTCCACGGGCCGTCGCCGTGCAGGCGCAGTGTGTCGAGCACAGCCCGCATCGTGAGTAGGTCGCGGGTGCCGTCGGATATCTGCTCCAGCTCAGGCACCGACGCTGAGGCCACCGCCGGGACCGGGTGAGCAGTCGCGCCACCGCGTTCGGAAAAGATCATCGGGTGATCCTTGGCCAGCGTTCGTGCGCAGATTGGCGGGACTCCGGGGCCGAACGCTGTCCGGGCGAGGACAGCTTGTGCCGGTCTGGTGGGGCCGATCAGAGCATGGTCCGCCCGCGCTATTTGCAGACCTGGTTGTGGGAGAACGCGAATTCAACGGTGGCGGCCGCCTGTGCCGGGGCGAATCCGTTGTTGTGCGGTATGCCGGGGGTGAAGGCGAAGACCGAGACGTGTTCGTTCTGGCGATCCAGCCACCAGCCCGCGGTGCGGCAGGCGCGCCACCGGGTACCGCTCCAGTCGACGAGCCTTTCCTCGACCGCAGGACCGAATGTCCAGCCGCCGGAATCACCCAGATGAGCGAGCAAGCGGCCAGCCACCTGATCATCGGGCGTGCCGTCGGTGGCGGCGATGGCGAAGGTGCGATCGCAGAAGCCCCCCGCGTCGGAGTCCGCGCAGCTGGTCATGTCGTTCACGACCGTCAGACCACCGGGCAGGGGTACCAGCAGTTTGGCTTCAGGGGTTGCGAGGGCCTTGCCTCCGTAGGACGGGGCGCTCGCAAAGACGCCGAGGTCGCCCAGCACGAACAGCTGCAGCACAAACAAGGCCAGTACGCCGTACAGCCCGCCGAGCACCCGGGCGATCCGCTGTCGCACCCTGCCACCGTCGGTATCGGCCCTGTCCCAGATCAGTCCCGCCAGCAGCACCATGACACCGGCGGCGATCATCAGCACCTCGAGACTGTGCTGATAGTGGCGCACTCGCCAGCCTCCGAACGCCACACCCAGCTCGGCCACGGTCAGCACCGCCAATATCGCACCCACGAGCCACCGGGTACGGGGTGTTCGGGCCGCGAACAGCCAGCAGGCCAACGGCACCAACAAGATCAGCCAAAACACGGCGTCAGTCTAAAGAGGCTGTGCCGGTCACCATGCCGCCGAAACCGGGCCGGCGGAGTCGCAAGCTCGGTGCCATATTGCTGGTGTCCGCGACGGGACAGCCTGCCCAGGCGTTCGGAAAACGCCGTCCAGAGCGCGAACGTCGGGTGCCGGTGTTCTTCGGGTTCCTGGTGCCACCCGTTCAACCGCCTGCCGAATCCCCTCTACTCGTTGGCGTTCGGGCGTGTGGCGGGGTGTGAGGTCCAGACTCGATCCCTTGCGCCGAAGGTCTTACAGGCGGAATTTGGTCCGTGGTCTTCGCCTCCGGACGTCACCCAGCTGCACACCGGCCAAGGTTCTTGGCACCAAAGGGACTTTGGACCCTAGACTTGGGCTGTCGACCAGTATCCGGTCGGGGAGAGGGGTGCTGCCGTCATGTCAGGTTCGACAGTCGAACTCACCGTGACCGACGATCTGGTGATCGTCGTCGAGGACGACGGATGCGGCCTGCCCGACGGGCTGACCTCCAGCGGCCTGACCAACCTCACCCACCGCGCCGAAACTGCCAGTGGGCACTGCGAACTCGGTCCCGCCACCGTTGCACAGAAGGGGTGAGTGTTGCCCAGTCCGTTCGCACGCCGGCTCAATACCTTGTTCGACCAGTGGGAACACCGCCATGGGCGGTCACTGTCGAATGCGGACTTCTGCAGGCAACTCGCCGCGCGTGGGCACCCTGTCTCCAAGCCCTACCTTTCCCAGCTGCGCTACGGCCGCCGCGCCAACCCCGCACCCGTCCTGGCGTCGGCGATGGCCGAGTTCTTCGGCATGGAACGTGACCATTTCAGCCACCCATCCGCCCCCGATACACCCGACCCCGCCACCCTGGCAACCAAATTCAGCACACCGGGTTTGCGGCGGCTCGTCGCCACCGCCACCGGACTCTCCACCGAGTCGATGGACCTGCTCGCCGACATCGCGGCCCGGCTGCGGCACGTCGAGGGTCTACCCCCCGACGACCGCACCGCCCAGCCGTAGCACTGGGTACTACCGGTTCGACGAGCTCGGCCTCAACGAGCACCTGCTGAGTTCGTTGATAGGTAGAGGGATTTCGGAGGCCGAGCGTGCACTTGGAGATCGAACAAGTTCTTCGCCCGAATACGTGCCCGCCTTCCTTCTGTCTCTAAAACGGTCGATTTACAACACCATCGACACCTCGGCGCGGTGTGGTTCGCAGTCCCAGGTCACCCGAACCGGCCGTGTGTCGAGAAATCGTGTCGAAAAGTATTGGTGTCCAACAAGCTCGGCAGCCTGCAGATGACAGATCACCATGGCGAACACCTGGGCCCACTGTGCCTGTGCGATCCGCCGGGCCGGGTCCTCGCGCAGGAGTTCCTCGCGCCGAAGCTGGCGGGCCATCTCCTCTTCCTCACGCACCCGGTCGTCGCGGGTCTCCCGCAGTTCGGCAATTGTGCGGGGCATCGCCAATCCTCGGCGGCGGGAATGACCGGGACATCCAGGATGGCGGTGTCGGGCTGAGCGCCGGGCCGGCAGACCATCCGTCGAGCGGCGACATACTGGTCGGGTTCGATCGCGACGTCGGTCGGCCAGCTCGTCGGCCCTGGGAGCAGCAGGTTGTTGCTGCCGACACAGATTCCGAGGTCACCGTCAAGGGTGAAGATCGGATCACCGATATGGTGGCGCAGCTTCGAGAGTTTGTACGTTAGACAAGCAATGCTCCTGTGGTGCATCACATTGACCGACAGGTGCGTGGCGCCTGGGCGCGGAAGTTTTTCTCAGGTAACGAGATTCATGGTGGGGAGGCCGATCGGCGCGGGGTGTTCGGTGTCGATCGCGGTGACGATTGCGGCGGGCTATTTCGGGTATCGCGCTGAGCTGGTAGAAGGCGATCAATCCTGGCCCACCCGCGGTGCGGTTGGCGACCACGCCGAGATTCGTCTTCGGCAACGCCACCGGCGAGCTCATCGAGGTCGCCTCCTGACCTCACGGGGAACCCCGTACGTCGTTCCCTCGGTAGATTTCTCAGGCGGCGGACGGGTTTTCGAGGACGATTGCGACTCCTTGACCGGATCCGATGCAGACTCCAATCGCGCCGTAGCGCGCATTGCGTTCCCGCAGTTCGGTGGCCAAGGTCAGGACGTAGCGGGCGCCGGTAGCGCCGAACGGGTGACCGATCGCCACCGCGCCGCCGTTCGGTGTCAGCTTCTCGTCGGGGATGACGAAGCCGTCGAGCTGGTTGGGCAGTTCACGCAGTACGCCCAGGGCTTGGGCGCTGAATGCCTCGTGTACTTCCCACACGTCGATCTGCTCGGGTGTCAGGCCGGCGCGTTGGATCGCCAGCGGCAGCGCCCACGCCGGGGCCAGACCCATGTAGAGCGGATCGATCCCGTACACCGCAGACGACACCACCCGAGCCAGCGGTTCTACTCCGAGTTCGGCCGCTCGTTCCCCCGAAGCCAGGACCAGTGCGCTGGCCCCGTCTGTGAGGGGTGTCGAGTTCCCCGCGGTCATCTGCGTAGTCCCCGGCTGCGGGGTCAGCGCCGCCAGCCTTTCGGCGGTGGTGTCGTCGCGGATGAATTCGTCGTGCTCGAACAGGCGGGCGGGAGTCTTCCTCGTCGCGGCGATCTCCACCGGCATGATCTCCTTGGCCAGTCGTCCGGAATCCCTGGCCGCCTTGGCATTTCGCTGTGTCCGGAGCGCGAACGCGTCGATTTCCTCCCGGGTCAACCCGTAGCGGTCGGCGACGTTCTGCGCTGTCTCGATCATTCCGATGTAAGCATTGCGCGCCAGCAGCGCCGGATTGGCGGGACCGCCCGCACCCGCCCACATGGTGTCGAGCAGGATGACCGGGCCGCGGGGGCCGAACGGGCTGTCGCCCTTCATGAAGGCCCATCCCGACCGCGACATCGACTCGACACCACAGGCGATCCCGACGCCCAGATCCCCCGCTCTGATCGCGTGCGCGACATTGACGGTTGCGCTCAGGGACGAGCCGCAGAACCGGTTGATCGTCGCCCCGGCCACCGTGTCGGGGAATCCCGCCGCCAGCGCCGCCCAGCGCGCGACATCACCCATACCTTCGTGGGCCGGATTGACGCAGCCCGCGACAATGTCCTCGATCTGATCGAGACCCACGCCGACGCGCTCGCACGCACCCTTCATGGTCATCCCCAGCAGGTCGTCGGCCCGAAGGTGCGACAGCGAACCCCCGTACCGGGCGAAGGGGGTCCGAACACCACCGAGCACGAACGCTTCCGCCATTACGATCTCCTTCGACAGTGTTCTCAGGGTCTCAACGAGCGAGCCGTCGCCGACGCTTCCGATCTTGCCTCGATTCCGAGGAAATCCGCCACACCAGCGCCGACCGACGGCCCGAACTGGTAGACAGTGAGCTATCCGACCGCCCGATGCAGTGGATTCTCCCTGTTGGTTCCGACGACCCGTTTGCGTCGGAAGTAGTCGTTGATGATCACTCGATACAGGTCCGAATCGGAGCGTGCCCAGTTGCGCATCAGCTCGCAACCCAGGGCCAGCGAAGTGATCGGCTGGGCACCCGCCTGCACCATGCGAGTGATCGCCACGTCGTGCGTCACTGCCGACACGCCGCCGACAGCGTCGACGACGGGGTAGATCTCATAGCCTTCGCGCAGCATGTCGAGTGTCGGAAACGCAAGGCACACCTCGGTCCACAGTCCGGCCATGATGATCTTTCGCCGGCCGGTGGCCTCGACCGCCGCCCGGAAATCGGCGTCCTCCCAAGCGTTGACCCCGGTACGGTCGATCTCCGTGGTGCCGGGGAGTTCGTCGAGTAGCGCGGGGTTGGTCGGCTCGTTGACGCCCATGTCCACCGCGACGGTCGTCACGACTGTCGGAATCGCGTAGGCGTGTGCGAGTTTGGCGAGGGTCACCGCACCGAGGTCGATCTCCTCGGCTGTGGCTGATCCGACCGTGGCGTACTGGCCGGGTTGGAAGTCGATGAGGACGATCGCGCAATTCTGGGGTGTGAGCAGGTGATCTGCCCTCGGGTCGCGGACGGGCTCGGGGCGTGTTTTCGGCATGGGTCCTCGTCGATGAGTTCGGTAAGTCGTTACCTGCCTCGGGATTCGAGGCGGAGTCGTTGCTCAGGAGCGAATGAATGCGAGCAGGTCGGCGTTGATCGTCGTGGCCTCGGTGGTCGGCATGCCGTGCGGGAAGCCCGGATAGGTTTTCAGCGTGCTGTTGGGCAACAGTTCGGCCGAGCGGATGCCGGTGTTTTCGATGGGGACCACCTGGTCGTCTTCCCCGTGCATGACGAGGGTGGGGATGGTGATCTTCGCAAGGTCGTCGGTGAAGTCGGTCTGGGAGAAGGCGACGACGCCGTCGTAGTGTGCCTTGGCGCCGCCGGCCATGCCCTGCCGCCACCAGTTGGCGATCACACCTTCGGAGGGGTTTGCTCCGGGCCGGTTGTAGCCGTAGAACGGTCCTTCGGCGAACGAGCGGAAGAAGTCGGACCGTCGGGTGGCGACCTGCTCCTGGATGCCGTCGAAGACCGACTTGTCCAATCCACCCGGATTGCCCGCGGTCTTCACCATGATCGGCGGCACCGCGCTGATCAGAACGGCTTTGGCCGCCCGATCCTGTCCGTGCCGGGTGAGGTACCGCACGACCTCCCCGCCGCCGGTGGAATGGCCGACGTGAACCGCGTCGGACAAATTGAGATGGTTGACGACGGCAGCCAGGTCATCGGCGTAGTGGTCCATATCGTGTCCCTCGGCGACCTGTGCGGAACGACCATGGCCACGCCGGTCGTGAGCGACCACCCGGAAACCGTGGGACACAAAGAACATCAGCTGTGCGTCCCAGTCGTCCGAGGACAAGGGCCAGCCGTGACTGAAGACAATGGGCTGTCCGCTGCCCCAATCCTTGTAGTAGATGTCGACGCCGTCGGGTGTGGTGACGACAGGCATAGGGGACTCCTTGTGATTGCGTACTCGAATCGCCCAAGGTCGTGGTTGAGACAATTGGAACTGGCTGGGCGACAACGCTTCGGATTGATCGGCGCCGGATCAGTCTGCGTGATGCCGGAAGAGTCGCGCCCCGCTCAACGCGCCATGAAAACCTCATTTTCGGCCATGCGCCAACTTCTTCGGTGGCCTCGTCGCGGAACGCTTCACACGTGGGCCATGCCACCGTCGACGAATAGTTCGGCACCGGTGATGAAGCTCGACGCCTCGCTGGACAGGAACACCGCGGCCTTCCCGATCTCCCGGGGATCGGCGATGCGACCGGTCGGATTGCCCTCGCCCATCTGCCGCACCGCCTCGGCCACCTGCTCCGGTGTGCGCACCATTCCCAATGCGCCGCGCAGGGATTCGGTGTCGACGGCGCCCGGGCTGAGGACGTTCATCCGGATGCCCGAGCCCTTCACGTCTTGAATCCAGGCTCGGACGAAGCAGCGGATCGCCGCCTTGGCCCCGCCGTACATGCTCATCCCGGTGGGCGGCTCGATGGAGGCGGTCGAGGCGATGACGACCACGGCCCCACCCTTGGGTAGCAGCCGAAGTGCTGGTTGCACGGTGAACAGCACGCCTTTGGCGTTGACGTCGAAGGTCCGATCGAACTGTTCCTCGGTGATCTCGCCGAGCACGGCGTGCGCGCCGATGCCGGCGTTCGCGACGACGATGTCGAGTCGCCCGTGCCGTGACTCGATCTCGCGGTACACCGCTTCCATATCAGCCGAACGCGTGACGTCGGCGACGATGCCGGTGCAGTCGCCGCCGATCCTTTTCACCGCGTCGTCGAGTGCCTGTTGTTCCAGGTCGGTAATGACCACTGTGGCACCTTCGGGACGCTCTACCGGAACTTCCCGACGCGCGAGGTGCTGATCGAGGCCGCCTACCGCAACGAGCTGTCCAAACTGTGCGACGCGGCTCCGCACCTGCTCGAGTCGATGCCCCCGGAACGGGCGCTGCGCGAGTGGATGGGCCGCTTCATCGATTACGCGACCGCGAAACTCGGCATGGCCGACGCGCTGCGCGCCCTGGTGGAATCCGGCGCCGACCCTTACGCCCGCAGTAAGGAGATGATGCTCGACGCACTGACCGCGCTGCTCGAGACCGCGGTACGGACGGGCGCCATTCGGCCCGACATCAGCGCGACAGACATGTTCGCCGCACTCACCGGAATCGCCCTGGCCTCAGGAAAGCCTGAGCAACGCGAGCAGGCCGAGCGGCTGCTGGACTTGACGATGGACGGATTACGCCGTCCGCCCCGCTGAACGGGTTTCGTCTTCTAGGCGGCAGCGTCGCCTCGAACCGCCTGCGGTGCCGCGAGATGGACTCGGATGCGGTCGAGCAGTTCACCGCTTCGCAGCGGTTTGGGAAGGTAGTCACACGCACCGGCCATGTAGGCGTCGTCGATGGCATCCGGGTCGCCATCGAGGGAGGTCGCGATGATCGGAATGGGTGACCGCTTCCGCAGCTGCCGGCACACATACGCGCCTGGCCGGTCCGGCAGGGCCAGCTCGACCAGTACCAAGTCCGGCTTCCATCGCTGTGCGACCGTCACGGCGCGCTGCGCGCTGCTGGCCGAGATCACCTCATAGCCGGCGTTGGCCAGCACCAGTACCGCAATCTCCGCCGTCGCCGGGTTGCTCTCGACAACAAGGACCTTGCTGGGCTGAGCCGCAGCGATCGGCGGCAGTGTGAATTCTGTTGCAGAATACGGTAATTGACTCATGGTGGGTCCTACGCTGACGGGTCCCCGACCGTCGAATCCGCAGCGTGGTGAAGCTGAATGGAAACCGGCGCTCCACTGGAAATGGCAGCGTCGCGATCGACGTTCTTCGACACTATGTCAAGCAGCAATCTCTCGGCAATGAATTTGTCGGTTGTTTTCATGGCGTTCACAAACCCGCGATTCCTACGCTGACCTCCCATGACCGGTGATGCGGAGACCGTGAGCGCCGAATCGTGTCGATCGAGCAGCCGCGTATTCGGCGGATCTGCCATCAAATTACTTTGCACGCGTGCGATATAGGCGCTGTCGGGATGGCGCCGATCGTGGCATACTGCCCCAATCGAATTCACGGCGGTTGACCGTGTGCAGGGGTGCGGCGATCATGAACTATGGCAGCAAATGATGAGGATCAGCAGATCAGAGAACTCGTCGGGCGGCTTACCGACAAGTTCGAGCACCGTCGCCACATCCAGCGTGTCGGCCACCTCGACAATGGCGGCCACGGACTGCGCGACTGCGGTGTTCCACGGCTGCGCCGCTCGATCGAAATCGGAGTCGCCGGGCAGAATCACGCCGCCGCGGACCGCGGTGCGCAAGTTCTCGAAAGACACTCTCAAACCCTGTTGCTCGGCTCGAGGTCGAGGGTGGGTCGGACGTGAGTGAGCAGGAGGTCGAGGAAGCGGTCGGGCCGGCGGAAGGCCGCGAAATGGCTCGCGTTCTCGATGAGGGCGAATTCCTTGACCGGGGCGGTGACGTCGTCGAAGAACCGCTTGGCCGATTGCGCCGGGGTGATGACGTCGTGTTCGCCTTGGAAGAGGAAGAACGGGATCGAGAAGTCGGTTCCCTCGGCCCATTCGTCGATCGTGACCGATTGCGGGGCAAGGCATTCGGAGAAGCCCATGGCCTTCATATAGGTGCGGACCTCGCCGAGGGAATGCAGCGGTGAGGTCAGCAGCGAACCCATGACGACCTTCTTGACGGTGTCGAAGGTGAGAGGGTCCGAGCCGACGGTGTGTTTGTTGTATTGCGACCACTGCTCGGTCGTCCACGCCGAACGGTCTGCGCCCATGGCGGTGACAGCGGCGAGGTCCTTGTTCTTGCCGGATTCGTCCAGGCGCCGCAGCAGTCCGCGGTAGGCGGTGTGGTCGCGCCCGCGGTCGCTGATGTTCTGATCGGTGCCGACATAGGCGGAGAACAACTCCGGGTTGCCGCGGGCGACGCGCAGCGCGATGAACGAACCGAACGAACAGCCCATCAGAACGACCCGGTCGACACCGAGCCGAGAGCGCACGTGCGCGGTGACCTCGAGGGTGTCCAGTTCCAGTCGCCGCAGACTCATCTCGCCCTGCCCGGTGGGCCCGGTCCGGCCGAAAGTCTTTCCCGTGCCGCGCATGTCCCAGCGCACGACAGTGAAGTGACGCTCCCATTCGCGGGTACGCCCGGTGTAGATGAGATTGGAAGCACCCGGGCCGCCGTGGATTTCGAGCAACACCGGATTGCCGCGGTCCTCGCCGCGGATCGAGATCCACTGCTCGATCCCGCCGATAGGCACGAACCCGGCTTCGTCGATGCCGTTCTCGGTGGTGATGCGCAGTCGCTGAGCGTACTTCGAGCCCGGGATCCGCATGATGACTCCTCAAACTGTGTATGACGTAAACATTTGTATTTAAGGTATAAACAGTTCTGGAGTATGTCAACAGAGGACGGCATCGCCGCGGTCGCTCGCGCCGATGCTGAAGGGCTCGAGGCTGTTTCGATGAACCAGGTGGCCGTCGAATTGGCGGGTGGCGTGCACTCGGTCCGCGCGGGGCAATCACGGGCTCCTCCCGGGCGAGTGCCGCCTCGGCGCGCGAGGATCGATCTGAGAGGCTGAACAGTTGGCGAACCTCAGGTTGACAGCCCGTGGTTCAATGATTGCCCCCGTGTGACGCTTCCGCCGATGCGTGCACCCCTGCCGATATGAGAACAATGCCCGAAGACCCCGAACTCGCCCAAGCCCGGAGCTTCCTGCGGGAGCTCACCCAGCACGCGCAAACGCTGGTCCGGCGCCGTGAATCCCTCCCGATCGGAGCTGGGACCTCACGGCACGACGATGAACTCGCCGCCGTTCGCCGTCAGATCGAACAGCTGCACAAGCGGTTTCCCGGCGTGCAGGCTGTACCGGCAATCCGGGGCGCCTGACCGCATCTCGGGGATCCGGGCCACCGGCGGTCGGTATCGCATGCCAAGCGCTCAACCTGGCCAGGACTTGACGGGGCGGCGCGGGGTACCCGCCCGCGGCCGCTCTTGGACACGCTGATGATGAGCGAGCAGCCGTTGTCGCGGTGGGTGTCGCCGGATCCCCTTCCCGGCGGCATCATCTCCGATCAGCTTGATCCCGAACATGATTGTCGAGAAACGGCCGTGAACACGGCGCTCGCTGCGAACGAAGTCTGTCGGCCCCGCGCCCGGGTGAGGCCGACGGCACGTCATCGCCGACCGCTGAGTCAGACGGCTTCGGCCGCGGTGCGGATGATGGCGGCGACCACTGCGGGGCGGGACACGTAAATGGCATGGCTGCCAGGCATTTCGGCCACCGTCGCGCCGATGCGTTCGGCCATGGACGCCTGTGCCGCGGGCGGAATCATCTTGTCCTCGGTGACGTGCAGGTACCAGCTGGGCTTGGACCTCCACGCGGCCTCATGGATGGCCCCACCGAGCGCTTCCACACCCCACGGCACCTGCGAATCGGCCAGGAACTTGGCATCCTGTGCGGCGAGGTCGCCGGCGAAGGAGTCCGGGAACTTGGCCCGGTCCAGGAACAGGTATCCCTGCACCGGCGGCAGGATCGGCGGCTGCGGGCCGTCCTGCGGGAATGTGCCGAGCAGCGTGTTCACCGATTCACCCTTGTCCGGCGCGAACGCGGTGATGTACACGAGCGCGGCCACCTTCTCGTGCGTCCCCGCCTCGGTGATGACCGCGCCACCGTTCGAACTCTCCCTCTGCGAGTGAATTGCCATACGGCACAATCGAATATAGGGCGCAGAACAGCCAAGGGATCCGTCATTTGACGTAGATCAGTCGAGCAGTGATCGATCGATCACGCTTCTGCCAAATCGAACCCTGACCGAGCCGTCCTGGTTCGGCGTTCGGCATTGGTGGCGGTCCGCCGGCTCGGCTACTCGCTCCGAATGGACGCCGCGGCGTCACGGATGACGTCGAGGACGAACTCGGGATGCGACAGCATCGGGACGTGACTGCTGTCGATGTCGTAGGTCTTGGCGCCCATGCGTTTGGCCGCGGCACGTTCCAGTTCGGGATTCACGGTGCGGTCGTTGTTGGCGACGATGTACCAGCTCGGCTTGGTCTTCCAGGCGGTGCCCGGCACCTGCTGGTTGAACAGGTCGGCGTCCGGCACAGCGCCGGTGGCAAGGACGAGCCGCTGCTCGGCCGCCGGTAGGTCGCCGCAGAAGTCCGGGACGCCCGAGGGCTTCAGCCAGATGCGCCCGCCGCCGACTTCGATGTGATCGAACAGCGGGGTGCGGGCGAACTGGTTCTGCTGGTCCTGGGACGTCTCGTTCTCGTCGGGAGCGAGCGCCGCGATGAATACCAGCGCGCGGACGCGGTCGTGCATGCCCGCCTTGGTGACCAGGGTTCCGCCGTACGAATGGCCGACGAGCACGACCGGGCCGGGTACGTGGTCGATCGTGAAGTTGACGCACGCGACGTCGCTCTCGAGCGAATTGAGGCCGTGCTGCGAGGCGAACACCTCGTGCCCCTCCGCCTGCAGCGAGGGGATGAGCTTGCTGAAGCATGATCCGTCGGCCCACAGCCCGTGGGCGAATACGATGCTCGGCTTGGTCTGCGATGACATGCGCTGCTCCTTTGACGAAGGCCGGCCTTGGTCAGCCGTGAGCGACCTACCCGGCCGGCACCGATTCGCTTACATTCCGCAACACCATCCTGGGACAGAATAGACCGTCCAATCCCTCACATATTTCGGTGATAACCAGCCTCAGGTCGAGCAGATCACCGGCCGCCCCGCACGAACCTTCGACGAGTTCGCCCAGGTCAACGCCTTCGCGTGGAAAGAGGATGTTCAGTGATCGATCACGTCTACATCTCCGTCACCGATATCGAGCAGGCGCTGGCCTTCTACCTCGAGGCTCTCGCCCCGGCGGGCTGGCGCGCTTTCGGTAACTACAACGCATCCTCCGGGCCGGAGAACGTGCCCGACCTGTTCGGCATCGGCGACGCCGACTACATCTCCGGCGCGCGGGTCGGCTCGAGCATTTGGCTGCGACAGCGCGAGTCCGGCGAGACGGGCCTCTACCTCGGAATCGTCTGCGACAGCGATGAAATGGTCGACGCCGCCTATGCCGCGGCTATCAGGGCAGGCGGAATCGACGAAGGCGAACCGGCGGGCCGAACCTACTTCGCACCCGGTTACTACGCTGCCAATGTGCGCGACATCGACGGTAACCGCATCGAGTTCGTCCACAAAGCCTGGAACGCGGCACGCTAGGAGTACACGAGGCGTGGAACCGACATGGTCGTTGGCCGTGCCGACTCTGTGATGGATGATCGGCAGCGACGCTGACACCGGGATAGGAAAGGATTCGACATGACCAGTTCGCCCCCCGAGCTCATGCGACGCAACCTGCTCGATGTCTTCAACGAACCCGACCCCGATCGCCGGGCCGCCGTGATCGCCGAGACCTACACCCGCGATGTGGTGTGGCATGAACCGGACCGGATCAATCAGGGCCGCGCCGAGTTCGAGCGTAGGGCCGCGGAGATGCTGGTGGAGAACCCCGACTGGGTCTTCTGGCCCGCGGGCCCGGCGTCCGGGCTCGACGACATCGGTCACCTCGGCTTCCATTACGGGCCGCCCGACCGGCCTCCGATGGTCAGCGGGATGGACATCGCCCGGGTCGAAGACGGCCGCATCGCCGAGCTCTACACCATCGTCACCGAGATCCGGCCGCCGCTCTGACGGCTCGGTACGGGGGCCTGAACAGCCGGCCGGAGAGGCTGGCGTATCAGCTTGTGAGGCCGAGGTATTGGTGGATGGAACGCACGCAGCTCGCGCCGTCGCCAACAGCGGCGGCGACACGCTTCATGGATCCGGCTCGGACGTCTCCGATCGCGAAGATCCCGGGCTCACTGGTCTCGAAGGGCAGTGGGACACGGTCGACCGGGTTCCAGCCGGCACTGTTCTCGCGCGCGAGTAGCGCGGAGTCGGTCAGGATGAATCCCTCGGCATCGAGTTGGATGCCATCGAGCCAGGAACTTGCCGGGTCCGCGCCGATGAAACAGAACAGAGCCGAACAGTCCAGCGCGTCAACATGGTTGGTTCGGTGGTCGGTCACGGCGATCCCCGCGAGGTTGCGGTCCCCGGTCAGCGCGGTGACTTCGGACTCGAGCCGGACCTGGATGCGGGAGTCTGCTTCGATGCGGTGTGCGAGGTAGGCCGACATCCCGCCATAGAGGTCGTTCGATCGCACGACCAGGGCGACCGGGCAGCCGTGGTTGGCCAGGAATAGCGCTGCCTGTCCGGCGGAGTTGGCGCCGCCTACGACGGCGACGGGCCCACCCTCACACAGCCGCGCTTCGGCCTCGGTGGCCGCGTAGAAGATGCCACGGCCTTCGAGCTCGTGCCAGCGTGGCAGGTTCAGGGTTCGGAAGCGGGCCCCAGTCGCGACGACAACAGTGCGGGCGCGGACCGTGGTGTGATCGGACAGCGAGACCTCGAAGGTTCCGTCGATGGGGTGCACCGATTCCACGATGCACGGGCTGGCGATGCGCGCACCGAACTTCTGGGCTTGCACCATCGCGCGCCCGGTCAATTCCGTTCCGCTGATGCCGGATTCGAATCCCAGGTAGTTCTCGATACGAGAGCTCGCACTGGCCTGGCCGCCCACGGCGACCGCCTCGAACACCATCGTTCGCAAGCCCTCGGAGGCGCCGTAGACCGCGGCTGCCAGCCCCGCGGGACCCGCCCCGACCACCACGATGTCGACGATGCTCTCCGCGCTCGCCGGGGCGCTCGGCGCATAGGTCAAGTTCATGGCTTGCGCGAGCAGCGCCGTCGTCGCGTTCGAAATGAGACCGGTGTGTGTCGCGACGATCGGAAGCTGGCCGGGTGAGATATCGAGCGACCGCGCGAGGGCGCGCCCGGATTCGGAGTCGATGTCGATCCACGTGTGCGCGATCCTGGAGCGCACGGCCCATGTTCGCAGCGCAAGTGATTCTCGCGACTGACCGCTGCCCAGTATGCGCACGCTGAGCGCGCCTTCCCCGGTCTGCAATTCGTGGCGGCGCTGGAGAAATGTGCGCAGGATGAGGTCGGACAGTGCTGTGTCCTCTGCCATCAGTCGGCGGAAGTTCGCGGGATCGATGCGGATGATCTCGCCGTCGGCGGTGGCGCGCGTGGTGAGATACACCGCCTGTCCGGTGATCAGGTTGAGTTCACCGAGGAAGCGCCGGGGTGGTACCTGGGCCACGACCGCTTCGGCCTGGTCGTCGTCGGCCTCGCGCACGATTTCGGCCGAGGCCGTATCGAGGATGAGGAAGTCGTAGACCAGCTGGCCTGTGGAGACCAGAACCTCGCCGCCGCGGACCTTCTCGCTGATGCCGTAGCCGCGCAGCCGATCCATCTGCTCGGCATTCAGCTCGGGGAACGCCGCCACCTGGGTATCCGACATCGCATCTGGCCTTCGTCGTGGGATCTGCTTCGGCTCATCCTCTGTGTTGGCGCGCTGGTGCCGACATCACATGAATGGGTGATGTTCGTGTCTCGGCGGTGTGCGCGATGCTGATCTCCCTCGTTGCCGAGGTGGCGGCGAGAACGCCGCCATCGGGGTGCTCCGCCTGGCGGTGGAGTTCGGTATGCAGTTCATCGAGACCGCGGACTCGGACGGGCCCGGGGTGGTCGAAGACCTCATCCGCGACTCGATGGAAAGCCTTGGAGCGATGATCGAATCTGCACTATTGGTATAGCAGGTGTTGAGGTCGTCCGTGACCGGCCGACACCGGTCGGGCTCGGTTCAGCGACGGTCGAACCGGAGGAGGCGCGATGCGATCGGGATCGTTGTGGGGACGGACCGAACCGATGACCCGCGCACTCGCTGTCGTCCGTAGTGCCCGTCGGCACGAGCTGGGCGCAGTGGTGACGATCGGCGGTCCGGCCGGGATCCGCTGATCAGCCGCGCAGCTGACAGGTGCGGCGCACGAGCCGCCGCTCGCGGCCGATCAGCAACCGCCCCTGCGGGAATATGCGGCACCGATCTGCCCGCGGTCGAGCCGGAGACCTTCCTGACAGCCTTCGAGCGACCATCCCGAGCACCAGGGCGCGGGCACGGTCGGCCCCGACTACCAGCCGCTCCCGCCCGGATTCCCGAGAGCCTGAGAGCGCTCCGCGTTGCTCACCAGCTGCCGTTGAAGAAGGCGGACAGCGCAGTCGTGGAGTTCATCGCCGCCGAGGTGTTCGCTGCCAGCAGGACGGTCGAGGCCAGCGACAGCAAGGCGGTGACGATCCCGGACGCGCATCGGAGACGCCTGCTTCGGGTGTCCGCGGACCGCACGAACCTTCTCCATGACACCGCGGTGAGGCCGAGCGCGGTGATCGCGAGAATCGCGGCGATGACGGCCACGGTGACGTGGTAACGCGCGAAATCGCCGACCATGTCGTCAACGGGCGGTGTGGTGCCGGTGGATTCGGTCAGCTGCTGCCGGATCTGGTCAAAGGCGGTGGTCAGCTGGGGGTCGTTCGCGCCGGACGGCAGCATCGGCAGCAAAGAGGAGAAAGGCGCCACCGCCCCTTGGATGTTCGCGATCACCACCAGAAGTGCCCCGAAAGCGAACATACTGATCACCGCACCCGCCGTCGCCAGCGCGGACCGCTGCCCTGCGCTGAGCCCGCCGGCGCGCAGGTACGCCTTCCAGAGCAGCGCCGCCAGAGCGACGAGCGTGACGAGCAATAGCACCGCGATCACGCCCTTGGCCACATGAAAGCGGAACCAATAGTCGATGACGCTGGTCAGAGCCGGCGGCCGAGTCGAGCCACCGGAATTCCAGTACGCCACAAAGCCATCACGCAAGGCCTGCCGCAGCTCGTTCTGATCAGCGAAGCCGCGGTTCCCCGTGTCGGCCAGTGGAGGAGGAGCCAGAACGAGCGCCGTGACGAGGAGCAACACGAGAGCGGTCAGCGCCCCCAATGCGCGACCAGGAACGATCTTGTCGGAGCGCGCCGGAGCCGCCGAGCTGACCATGGATATTCCTTTCCACTCGGATCCGGCAACCCTCCCATTCTGTGTGCGATCCACCGTCCCCGCCACGACCGGTGGCAGACTTGTCCGGTGACGGCCCCCAGAACAGAGCGGCACCAACGACTCTCGGATCAGCTGGGAAACCACAGCGACCACGAGCTCGCCAAGCTCCTGGACAACGGCCGGTCCGTCGGTGTGGGGGTGGGCGGTAGCGCCGCGGTCCTCGACGTCGACGGCGTACAGGTGTTCGTCAAACGCATCCCGCTGTCCGAGCGGGAGCTGGCCCACCCGGCCTCCACGGCGAACCTCTTCGATCTCCCGCTGCACTGCCAATACGGAATCGGCGGGCCGAGCTTCAACACGTGGCGTGAGCTCGCCGCGAACAACGTCGTCACCAACGCGATCCTGGCCGGCGAGACCGAGTCATTCCCCATGCTCTACCACTGGAGGGTGCTGCCGGGCCGCCCGCCGATCGCGGCCGAGCACGCCGACATCGACAAGGTCGTCGCCGCCCAAGGCGGGTCGCGAGCGGTTCGGACCCGCCTGGAGGCGCTGGCCGCAGCCCCGTCCTCGCTGCTCCTGTTCTCCGAATACATCCCCCACGCGGCGGCGAACATGTTGCGCGACAACCCGGTCGACAAGGCCGCGACGATCGAGCACCAGCTCGCCGAGATCGTGACCTTCCTGCGAGATCACCAGCTGCTGCACATGGACGCCCACTGGGGCAATATTCGCACCGACGGTGAGCGGCTCTATCTCACCGACTTCGGCCTGGCCACCTCACCGCACTTCGACTTGTCACCCGACGAACGCGACTTCGTCGAACGCCACACCACCCACGACGCCGCCTACGTCGCCATGCGCCTGGTCAACTGGCTGGTGACCGACGTCTGCGGAATCCCGATGCCCGCCACCGGCGGCCCGGTAGCCCGCAACGAATACGTGATCCACTGCGCCGCCGGTCATATCCCGTCCGACGTCCCGCCCGTAGTGGCCGAAATCCTGTCCCGCCACGCCCCTGCCGCCGCAACCATGAACGCCTTCCTCTGGAAGCTGTTCGACGGCGAACTCCAGACGGATTACATCGCCGGCCGAATCGACCCGGCGTTCTCTCGCCGCGGTATCCGGCCGGACGAGTGCGTTTGCGGGGGAGTGCTCAGGGGCGGACGGGTGCGTCCGTTTGGGCGAGGCGGTGGGTGAAGGTGCCGTGGAATCCCCACGGGATGTGGTGGTTGAGCCAGGCGGTGGCCAGGGGGCCTTGTTCGGGGTCGCGGGCGTCGAGAACGAGGAGTTGGGAGCGGTTTTCGGTGAGGTCGTGGTTGAGCGCGAGGAGCCATCCGTCGTCTTCCGCGGCATCGGGGGTGCGGGGGACGAACAGGGGTTCGCCGACCGAGCTGTCGCCGAGTTCGCAATTCGTGGTGGCGCCGGTGTGGTGGTCGATTTTGGTGATGGCGTTGAACAGTCCCGCGGGGCCACCCGCACCGGCGAGGTAGGTGTAGCGGTGTGCTCGGGTGGAGCGGCGCCAGTCGTACTGCGGGAATTCGCCCGCGCGGTCCGAGAGTTCGCGTTCGATGATGGTGCCGGCCTTGGTGATCCGATACTGCATGAGCCGGGAGTCCGGGAATTGCGGGGTGTCGGGGGTATCGAGGTTGACCATGCCGGTCATGGCGCGGAAGCGCTCCCACTCGGTATCCAGACGCACCAGCTCGATGACGACGTCGTCCCCGTCGTCGTAGGCGTTGGTCAGGTGCACGTGCAGCAGGGCTTCGTGCTCGACGATGCGTGGACGGCCCCCGCGTTTGGGGACCAGCAGGAACCGAGTGGCCTTGGCGGGCTTGAATTCCAGGGAATCGATGAACGAGTCGGTGGCCAGTGCGATCTTGGGGATGTTCGGGAGTACGGGGTCGAGCACGAACACCATGGCGGAGTCGGTGAGCGCGAAGTCGTGATTCCAGGGCAGATCCCACAGGGGATCGTCGCCAGCCGGTGGCACCGTCCCGCGCGGTCGATGCGGTAGGTGCGCAGGCGGGGCGTGGGGAGCAGGTCGAGTCCGAAGTTGTACATGTCGCCGGTGGCCGGATCCCACTTCGGGTGCGCGGAGAACGCGCCGAGGAATCCGAGTCGACCGCCGAAGTCGGTGGGGCCCAAGGTTTCCAGGGAGTCGGGGTCGATGCGGTGCGGGTTGCCCATCTCCCACAGAGCCAGTAGCCCACCGGCGTAGTTGACGATATTGGTGTTGGCCACGTTCGCGGGGAGTCGTCCGATATTGGCGAGCGGGCCGCCGGGGATCTGGTCACCGACACCGCGGTAGCGCACCCGGTCGCTGGTCCGCCCGTGCTCGAAGTGACGGGTGCGTACGTAGCGGTTGCGGAAACGCACCGACGAACCGTCGAGCACGAACTGCGAGATCATGCCGTCGCCGTCGAACACGTTGTGCAGCAGGGATTTACCGACCTGGAACTTGCCCGGTCCGATGCGGTACAGGGTGCCGGTCAGCTCGCGGGGCAGTCGTCCGTCGATCTGCTCGACCGTGTAGTCGTGCTCGTCGAGCAGGGGTGCGGTGGTGGCGCGATACGCGGTGAGGCTGGCGGTCATCGCGGATTCTCCTTTGAATCGCTAATCTGATGACAATTGTCATCTGATGACGTGTGTCTGCCAATGTAGGGAGGGGTTAGAGTGCTGTCAATGGCCAGATCAGCAACCGCTCGCAGCTACGGCGGCATCAGCGCCGAGGACCGTCGCGCCGAACGCCGCACCCGGCTGCTCGCCGCGGCGCGAGAAGTCTGGGGCGAGTCCGGATTGTCCGCGGTGACCGTGCGCGGGGTGTGCAAGCAGGCCGGGCTGATCGACCGCTACTTCTACGAGCACTTCGCCGGCCGCGACGAACTCCTCGCCGCCGTCGCCGACCAGCTGCGCGAGGAATTGCTGTCTGTTCTGGTGCAATCCGGTCTGACCGCCGATGGGACCGCCGAGGACAGGCTCCGCGCGGCGTTGGGTGCGTTCTTGCAGGCCATCGCCGACGACCGGCGCATCCACCGCATCATCGCCAGTGATTTCCAGGCCGTGCCGGTCCTGGCTCAACGCCGCCGCGAAGTCCTGGCGACCATCACCGACCTCGTCGTTCAGAATGTCCCCGACGCCCTGCCCGGCGACTACGACCCCGAAGCGCTACGCCGCGCAGCCCTGTTCATCACCGGCGGCGTCAACCAGCTCATCGAGACCTGGCTCGACCACGCCACGGACCTGACCGCCGACCAGCTCGCCGCTACCTGCGCCCGCATGTGCGTCAGTGTCGTCGAACAGGCGCGACGCTGATCGCATCGCTACCGGTCGGTTCCTCTTCTTCTCGACAGTTGTACTGCCCCGAGCGAGGTGAATGTCAAAGCGGCCGAAGGCATCAAGGCCCGCGAATCGGGATCACCCCGCAAATGGGAGTGAAAGCCACTGCCGCCGACCGAGATCTGGGCAATCAGCAGAAAGTCAGCTTCCGGGTCTTCAGCCTGTAGCCGCCGACAGGAAATACCTCGTGGAACCGATGGTCGCGGATTTCTCGTTACTCCGCGATCTCGGTTCGTCGGCACCACAGGTATACGGGCAGCCGGCCTTCGGGAGTCTCGATATGTCCAGGCGAGTTCTCGAAATGCTCATAACCACCGCGATGCTGGATCTTCACCTCTTCACCCGGTGACGGGAGCGGAACGATTCGAGAAGGAAGGTCGGCCGGTCCGCCTTCGAGGAATGCCATCGGGTCCATCACACGCTCCTTCGGTGCTCGACCAGGTCGGCGTCATTCCGTCGGTTCAGTCTCCGGTGCCGACGTGCCGGACGGTGGTGTCGGGCCCGGGACTCATGATCGTCTCGTGCCCGTCGTCATATCGGACGCGGTACAGCGGAGCGGCTTCCTCTCCCATTACCTCGATAACCTCGGCCGTATGGTCGGATTGTCCGACAGTCCGGCCGTGGACCAGAAGCTGGTCACCTACGCTGGCTTTCATAACGAACCCCTTTTCGGCGAGTGCTGATCCAGGTGATTGCTTACCCGATCCGGCCGCAAAGATTCTGGCGAAAACGGCTATACCTGGAGACTACCGCCGGCTGGTCCTCGAAGACCCGTCAAGGCGCACCCGAATCAGTGCTTCTTCGTGAACGGCAGCGCCTGAACGACCAGCACCACGATGGTGCCGACGACGAATCCGATGACCGCCGAAGCGGCCGTGTTCGTCAGCCACCCCATCAGTCCGCCGACGCCGGCGACGGCATCGCGGACCGCCTCCTCGGCGTGGTGCACCCACGCGTACGGCGTGTGCCAGCCGAGCGTGTCGGTGCCGCTGAGCAGAATGTGCCCGCCGACCCAGAGCATCGCGACCGTGCCGATGATCGACAGCGCCGCCAGCAGTCGCGGCATTCCCGTCACCAGTCCGCGGCCGACGGCCCGCACGAACGTCGAGGAGCGCTGGGCCAGTGCCAGCCCGGCATCGTCCATCTTCACGATGACGCCGACGACGCCGTACACCGCGGCGGTGATGACCACGGCGACGATGGCCAGAATGATCAGCCGCGGGAAGAACGACTGGTGGGCAACCTCGTTGAGGGCGATCACCATGATCTCGGCGGACAGGATGAAGTCGGTGCGGATGGCGCCCGCGGTCATCGCCTTCTCATCGGCGACACCCTCGGATTCGGGGTCGTGGCTGTCGTGGTGCAGGAACCGGCCCAGCACCTTCTCGGCGCCTTCGAAGCACAGGTAGGCAGCACCGACCATCAGGATCGGCGTGAGCAGCCACGGCGCGAACTGGCTGAGGATCAGGGCGGCCGGAAGAATGAAGACCAGCTTGTTGCGCAGCGATCCGATCGCGATCCGCTTGATCATCGGAAGTTCGCGGTCGGCCGTGATGCCCTGCACGTACTGCGGTGTCACGGCGGTGTCGTCGATGACCACACCGGCGGCCTTGGCGGTCGCCCGCCCGGTGGCCGCGCCGATGTCGTCGAGGGAAGCAGCCGCGAGCCGGGCCAGCACGGCCACGTCATCGAGGAGTCCGAACAGGCCTGCACTCATGCCTGGCAGGTTACCGGCCGACCGGCTGGGAGCGGCTATTCGGACATCCACGGCAACTCCGCCCCCCGCCCGCCGCCGATTGTGGTGCTCGATCGCGCATCAGGGCTTCGGTGGTGACCAGCCCGCGTCGAGCAACCGCTGTGCCAGTTCGTCCGCCTGCCGGATGCCCGCCTGGAACGCCGCGGGCCAGCTCGTGACGACGTCCGGATCGGTTTCGAACCCGTCGATGATGCCGAGTGTGGCCGCGTCGGGGCTGAAACGGACCACGGTGTCGGCCACGGTGGCCGCGAGTTCGGCCTGAACCAGTTGCGGCGGAAACCGGTGTGCCAACGGTTCGATCAGGAGAAGGATGTCCGAGTCCGCGGCGAGGTCGGCATTGGTGGGCGACCACACCCCGCCGTCGATGTAGTAGCGGTCTCCGACGACGACGGGCGGGAAGGTTCCGGGAAAGGAACGGCTCGCCGCGACAGCGGTGGCCAGCGGTACATCGCTGCCGCTGTCCCAGACCCGGCGCTCGCCGGTGGCCGCGTCCAGGACCGCGATCCGGAGCCGGTGATCCGGCCAGTCGTTGCCGCCGACCAGCCACTCCATCGGTGCGATATGCGCCGGCTGGGCGGGCTCCACGGTCATCGCCAGCCGCCCCACCTCGCGCCGCACCGTCGCACGATCCGCAGTCCGGTCCGCGATCACCGAGAAGACCTTGGCGAGGAGCTCCGGTATCACCGCCCTCGGCGATTCCGCGCTCCCGGGACGGCGTGGATCGTCGGCGAACGAATCCAGATCCCGCCCCACGATCAGCGCGGCCCCGACGATCGCACCCGCGGACGTGCCGACGATCGAGTCGGCCGACCCCAAATCGATTCCCCGGCGGCGCAATTCAGCGGCCAGACCCGCCATCCACGCCGAACCGAGGACGCCGCCGCCACCCAGAACAACCGAACGCCGCACGGCCCCAACGGACATGTGATCGACACTGTGACTCCCCATGCCGCGATCCTAACGACGTTCGCCGTCGTCGCGGGGCGTTGAGCGAAGTCGGCTGCGTCGGCATGGAGAGTCGGATCACGCTCGGCCGGTGTCGATGTGGCTGACCTGCCGTCGGGGCCGACCGTGAATTGCCGGCGGGTGCGCATCCGGCCCCACGTGTCGTTCCGGTGGCTGGCGACCACGGTCGGGGCGTTGTCCGATGCGGAGATGACGCGTGCGGGCTACCCGCTGCCGCCACCAGAAGTCGAGCCGCTCACGCGTCAGTGGCGTGGCCCGCTCGTGCGCGGTCGCCGGCGTGTCGGTTGAGAAATTCCAATTCGACGCGCAGCACATCGGTGTGGTCGAGACCGCCCGCGTAGACGTCGTAGTGCCCGCCGCGGCTGCGGTAGAGCTCGCCCCGGGGCGCTCGGGCGGCCGCCCGGGTGGCCGGTCCGGTCGGAGCCATCGAGTCGGTTTCGGCGACGACCATCAGCAGGGGGCAACGGATTCGACCGGCCGCCAGGACCGGACGGTGCACGGCGATGTCGAGCAACGAACGCGCGGTGATCCGATTGGGCCACGGCTCGCCGTCCGCCGGGGTGAGCCGATCCAGTCCATCGAGCGCGTCGTTCGTGGCGATCACGCCGTGGCTGCCGGGTCCGACGCTGACCGGCAAGTACTTCGGCGACTTGCCCGCGATGCCCGCGAACAGGTCGGCGACCGCGGTGGCGGTGAGCCGCAGTGCGCGAGCCGGGGGCACCTTCGCCATCCCGGCCGGGCCGTCGACGAGGGGACATTGCGCAATGGCGCCCGCCAACCCGGGATCGTGGGCGGCGACATCGAGGATGTGCATTCCGGCGAAAGACGTTCCCCAGATGAACAATCGGTCGTTGTCGATCGCATCATGGCGGCGCGCCCACGACAGCGCGGTGCGGTAGTCCTCCCGCTGCCGGCGGATCGACAGGAGTTCGCGCGGTGTGCCGCCGGATCGACCCCAGTGCCGGTAGTCGAACACGAGGGCGGCAAAGCCGTTGTCGGCGAAGACTTCCGCGAACGGCGCCAGCCCGGCCGCTTTGACTCCGCCGATACCGTGGGCCATCACCACCGCCGGATGCGGTCCCGGTGTCGACGGCAGGTACAGCCAGCAGTCCAGTTCGGTGTCCGCGCCCGCCGGGATACGTACGTGCTCTCGGGTGAAGTCGGTCATCACAGCTCCTCGGCCGTCGAATCGATAGTGATCGTGCCGCCCGCGGATCGGGCGAGATCGGCGCCGAACAGTGCGCCGGGAGTGAACGCGCCGGGGCGGCCGTCGCCGTCGGCCAGCCGGGCCGCGACCCGGGCCGCCACGCGGCTGGTGAACGCGTAACCCTCGCCGGTGCGCAACCACGCCTGGCGGGTCTCTCCGCCTTCCCATTCCGCGTACGCGTATGCCCACGATGTGTCGCCCGGCGCGCTCGGCGGTGTCAGTCCGAAGCGATCGATGAGCCGGATCACGCTGCGCCGCACCGCATCGACCCGCAGGATCGCGCCCACGACCGGCAGCACGGCTCGGGTCGCGCGGCCGGTGGGCACCTCGCTGGAGGTCGCGATCACGTCACCGGCGCCGGAGGCGCGGACCGCGGCCTCCAACTCGCCGGTCGGTACCGCCACCGTGGGGCGTGTCGTCCCGTCGGGCAACGGGATGTGTTGCAGGTGCGCCCCGAGCCGCGTCCGTTCGATGCGGCCGCCGCGGTAGATCAGCCCGCCGGTCGCCGCAGCGTCCACGACACTGGCCAGCACCGCCGGTCCCAGGCCGTCGACGACGGGCATCGCCGCGACCCGGACCCGGGTCGGGGCCGGGCGTCCCGCGCACAGCTCGTATACCAGCGCCTCATTGGCCAGGACGCCGAATCCCGCACCGGTCACCAGCGTCGACCCTGCGGCTCGGGCCGCCGAATCCAACTCCAGCAACGAACGCACAGGCTCGAATTCGTTGGCCAGATCCACGTAATGACTGCCCGCGGCCACGCACGCCCGCGCGGTCGGGACGGTCGTCGCACCGAATGGCCCGACCGTGTTGACGACGACATCCGGCGTGTCCGCGGTGATGCGGCCCGCCGGATCGTCGGTGACCAGCGTCCGCGGCGGGGGCCCGCCCGGCGCTTCGACCGCGGCGGCGGCCGCGGCCAGCCGTTCCGCATTGCGGCCGACCAGCACGATCTGGTGGCCGCCGGTGGTCAACTCGGCAGTGATGCTGCGTCCGGCGCGGCCGGTCGCGCCGATGATCCAGATTTCGCCCATGGACATACGCTACAACTTGTAGCGTATGTCCGGCAAGGGTCATTCGCTACACTTCGTAGCGTATGTCTGAGAAGAAGAAATCCGCCGCCATGGGCCGTCCTCGAAACGCGGCCCTGGACGCCGCCATCACCGCCGCCGTCGAACAGTTGCTGCTGTCCGACGGCTACAACGCGGTGACCGTCGACCGGGTCGCCACCCTCGCCGGTACCACCCGCACCGCGCTGTACCGCCGCTTCCCGGGACGCGTCGCACTGCTCACCAGCGCCATCGCCGCGCACTTCGGCACCGACCCCGCGCCCGACACCGGCAACCTGCGCGACGACCTGATCGAGCTGCAACGCCGGCAGGTCGAGTTCTTCCAAACCCCGGTCGTCGCAGCGGGTATCGCCGGACTGCTCGGCGATCTCGGCAGCGACCCCCGGTGGAGCGCGCTGTTCCACGAAGGCTTCATGGCGCCGCGCCGCCGCTCGACCGAGGCGATGTTCCAACGCGCCGTCGACCGCGGCGAAATCCCACCCTTCGCCCACCCCGCCCTCGTCTCCGACATCCTGACCGGGCCGCTGCTGCTGCACGCCATGCTTCCGGCCACCGGACCGCTCGACGACGCCCTCATCACAGCCACCGTCGACGCTGCCCTGCACCTACTGAACAAGGGCCTGAGCGACACGTAATCCACTGTGCCGCAGCGGTCTCGGACGATCGGATTCCGGCGGCGAGCCGGTCGCCCAGCATGTTCGCGGTCGTCGGCCGCGTGCGGTGCCACCGTCGAGAACGGTGGCACCGCAACCAAGTTGGCGACCGCGAACGCCGAATTCGCGCCCGTGGCGGAGTTCCGCCGCTAGCGCGCGCGGTCGCCGGGTCGAGTGGGAGTCAGGCGGACGACACCGCTGTACGGCTGGTCGCCGGGCGCCCGCGGGTCCGGCTGCTGGGCTTCGAGTTCTTCGGGGGAGACGGGGAGCGCGAGCCGATCGAAGCGAGCGGCGGCGACGACAATCGATTCGAGGTAGGTGGCGTCCCAGCCGAGGTGTTCGAAATAGGCGACGCCCTCGGCGGGCAGGAAGGTCCACGGTGCGCGCCGCAGCAGGCCCTCGTTGCGGTCGGTCATCAGGTGCGCGACACCGGCCGAACTGACATCGAGACACCATCCGGCGATCTCGGGCCGGGTCAGCGCCGCGGACAACGCGGCCACGTCGGTCTCCCGCAGGTACATCACCAATCCTTCGGAGATCACCAAAGCCTTGCGAACTCCGGTGAGCACCGAGTCGAGATACGTTGTGACAGCTGCGAAATCGGTGACGTCCAGGGCGGTCCTGGTCAGGCGGCACCGCGGTGTCTCTTCGGCGAGCACCGCGTTCTTCTCGGCGATCAGGCCGGGCAGGTCGGCTTCGATCCACCGCAGCTCGGCCGGTAGATCCATCCGATACGGCCGGGCGTCCAGTCCCGCGCCGAGATTCAGCACGAGATCGCAATCGGCCGCGACCGCCTCGGCGATCTGGTCGTCGATCAGCCGGGTGCGGGTGACCAGGAACCAGTCGTCCGCCATCGACTGCCCGGCGGCCGCCGCGATTTCGCGGCCGCGCGGACCGGCCAGACGGTCGGCCAGCGGGTCGCGGAACAACGCGTCCGGCCGAGCGGATTCGATCGCGCGGTGCGCGGCCACCCACCGCGCGGTATCGGACACATGAGTGACCAGTGGTTGCAACGACATTCGGCTCAACTCCTTCGCCCGCCCGATCCACATCGGGTGCCCTCTACATTTATAGAGGATCGAGGTGGGTGATCGGGTGTGGGTTGTGCCACGCGGGGTCATGGCACCCGCGAGTGTCTGCTGCCGGTCGGGTGCGGGTCGTGAAGGCCCGCACAGCGATCACGGTCGCGGCGGCCGACGTCGATGGCGTCGACCAGGGCGGGGAGACCTTGTGCGCGACCGCGCTGGTCGCCATGCGCAAGCTCGAACTCCCCGCCGCTGGGAGCGTGTCGAGCCGAGAGTCAGCGGGCGGTGCGGCCGAAAGCCGTTGCCGCCCGCGTCGCGAGGGCCGCGCCGCGCATCATCCACCGGAAGGAGCCGGTCCGGGGGCCCGGCAGCAATCCGGCCGTCTGTACGGCGTCGACCAGGTCGTAGAGGGTCTCGCCCTCGTACATGAGGCGGTCGGTGTTGAAGTGGTAGCGGTCCACGGCGGTGCACTGGACGAAGGCGCCGTTGCCGGGGATGGAGACGGCGTCGTCGCCGTACGGGTGCAGTTTCAAGGGGCCGCGCAGGTGGCCGCTGCCGTAGTAGCGCACCACTATTCGCACCTCGCCACCGGGCGTGATGTCGACGAAGGACTGGCCGGGGATGGGGTCGTAGCGCCAGTCGGGGATGGCGTCGAAGAAGGCGAAGTTGTAGGCGACGAACTCGTCCAGGCCGACGATGGTGGCGCCCAGGGTGGTGACGTCCTTGTAGCGGAGGTCGGGGGTGTAGAGCTCGTGGTTGTAGCTCATGTCGCGGGCTTGCCAGCTCCACCAGTACTTCTTGGCCCAGTCCAGGGTCCAGGCGATGTCCAGGCCGTGGCCGGCGTAGAACGCGATCTTCTGCTCGTATTCGTCGAACCATGCGGTGGTCATGGCGGTCAGGGCCTGCTCGTCGAGGACTTCGACCGGGGCGGCTCGGTTGCTCAGGATCTTCGGGATCGGTTGGGCCAGGCGGGATTGTGCGAGGGCCTGCTGGAACTGGTGGTCGGTGAACATCGCGACTCCATCGGGAAGCAAGTGCTTTCTGAAGCAGATGCTTCCTGATATCGTCTCGGTGTGTCAAGGAGCTATGGCGGGCGCAGCACCGACGACCGGGTGGCGGACCGGCGCGTCCGGCTCGTCGAGGCCGGGACCGCGATCGCCGGAACGGAAGGTGTTGCCGCGCTGGGCATGCGGGCCGTGTGCCGTGAGGCGGGATTGAGCCAGAAGTTCTTCTACGAGAGCTTCGCCGACATCGACGACCTGCTGCACGCGGTGTACATGGCGGCGCTCGTGCAACTCGAGGAGGCCATCCGGCCCGCCATGGGGGCCCGCGATCTGGCCGGCCTGTTCGACGCGGCCGCCCGGTTGCTGGAGTCCGACCCGCGCATCTGCCGAATCCTGCTGATGGAACCCGTCGCCGACGCCCGCCTGCGCCGGTACGTCCGCGACACCATTCCGGTCATCACCACCGCCGCGCTCGGCGACCTCGTCGCCGGATCGCCCGACGACCCGGCGATCCGGATGCGGTTCTCCGCGTTGTTCGGGGCGATCATCTCCTTGTTCGTGGAGTGGACCGAAGGCAGTCTCGGCACCGACCGGGCCGCCTTCGTCAAGCATGTCTCCACTGTCGCAACACAACTCGTGCCACAGCTCGGTGCGGTCACCCGGTCCTGATCACGGGCTCAGGAACGCAGCGCCTGCCGAACCCGGGCAGCTTCCCGGGTGAGGTGGTCACGCTCGGGCACGGTGGCGGCCACGCGGGCTGCCTCCGCATAGAGGTCCGCGGCCTGCCCGAGGTCCCCGGCACGTTCGTGGAGGTAGGCGCGGGCCGCGATGTGGCGCGGCAGATTCGGGTCCAGGTCGGCCAACTCCGCCAGCCCGGCTCGCGGCCCGTCCGCCTCACCGACCGCCACCGCGCGATTCAGCCGCACCACGGGAGTGTCGGTGAGCTGGAGCAGTTCGTCGTACCACTCGACGATCTGCACCCAATCCGTCTCCGCGGTGCTCGGGGCATCCGCGTGCAGCGCGGCGATGGCGGCCTGGGCCTGGTACTCGCCCAGCCGGTCGCGGGCGAGCGCGGCTTGCAGTATCGCCACACCCTCGGCGATCAGGACTGTGTCCCAATGGGATCGGTCCTGCTGCGCCAGCGGCACCAGCCGACCGTCCGCCCCGGTGCGGGACGCGCGGCGCGCGTGATGCAGCAGCATCAACGCGAGCAGGCCCGACACCTCGGGCTCCTCGGTCGCGGCGACCAGCTGGCGCGTGAGCCGGATGGCCTCGGCCGCCAGGTCGACATCCCCGCTGTAGCCCTCGTTGAACACCAGATACAGCACCCGCAGCACCGTCCCCGGATCCCCGGGCCGATCCAGCGGCTGCCCGGTGGTCCGCCGCTTGGCCCGGCTGATCCGTTGCGCCATGGTCGCTTCCGGCACCAGGTAGGCCGCCGCGATCTGCCGAGTCGTCAAGCCGCCGACCGCCCGCAGCGTCAATGCCACCGCCGATCCTGGCGACAGCGAGGGATGTGCGCACAGGAAGTACAACCACAGCGAGTCATCGGTCGCGGACACCGGGCCCGCCGCGGGCTCCTCCTCGACGGCGAGTTCCCGTCCCCGCCGCGAGGTCTCGGCCCGCGCGGAATCCAGGAACTTCCGCCACGCGACCGCGACCAGCCACCCTTTCGGATCCCGCGGCGGATCGGCCTCCCACGTCTCCAACGCCCGGATCAGCGCCTCCTGCACCGCGTCCTCGGCGGCCGCGAACCCGGCCCCGCGGCGCACGAGCACGCCGATCACCGCGGGGACGAGCTCACGCAGCAGCGCCTCGTTCACTCGGTCGCCGCCGCCGACTCGCTCAGGAACGGCCGCAGCTCGAGCCACTCGTGAATCGGCTTCCCGCCCGCCCCCGGCGCCGCCGACAGCTCCCCGGCCAACTCGATCGCCCGCTCGTAGGAGTCCACGTCGATCACCATCCACCCGGCGATCAGATCCTTCGTCTCCGCGAACGGCCCGTCCGTCACCGGCGGCTGTCCCTCCCCGTCGTACCGCACCCATGTCCCGGTCTGCGCCAGCGCCTGCCCGTCCACGAACTCCCCGCTCCGCTCCAGGCGATCCGCGAAGTCCCGCATGTATTGCACATGCGCGGTCACCTCCTCCGGCGTCCACTGGTCCATCGGCACGTCATTGACCGCCGCCGGTGCACCCCGATAGTGCTTGAGCAGCAGATACTTGGCCATGATGTCTCCCTAGGTTCGCTCCGACCATCCAGGTCGAATGTGTCTGTCACCCCTGGGACGGAGCCACCCGCCCATTCTCGACACCCACCGCCGACAAATTTCGGAATCAACCGACATGCGTGTCAGCGACCGCGTCAGCCCGCCATCAGTGCGCTGTCAGCGACGCCGGACAAAGTACTCCCATCGAACGAGAACGGCCCCGACCCAGACCGGATCGGTGGCCACCACAACAACTTTCGAAGGAGCCCACCATGTCCGCCACCCTCACCGCCCAGGACCAGGCCACCATCCGCTCGGCCGCCTATGGCGCCGTCTCCCTGCTGGCCGCCGCCTCCGCCAAGCCCAGCAAGGCCGCCACCGCCGGCTCCCTCGCCCTGCTCTCCGCCACCGGCCCCATCGGCCACCTCCTGAACGCCAAGTCCAAGGACATCCACCTCCCCGGCAAGACCGTCGCCCAGCTCGCCGACCAGGTCCTCCCCGCCCTCACCACCGCCACCACCCTCCTCACCCACCAGGACCCCGCCGAAGCCGACAACTTCCGCACCACCGTCCTGACCGCCCTCGAAGCCGCCGCCGCAACCACCCCCACCCCCCAGCCCGCCGTCACCGAAATGACCCGCAAGATCACCGAGGCCCTCCACACCGCCTGACCCAACTCCCCACGCCCGCGCCGACTTCCGAGTCGGCGCGGGCGTTCTGTTGCCCCGAGTTTCGGGGTCGTGCTGGGGTGGAAGGGATCTGGCCCAATGGGGTTCTCGACGGTAAGGGGGGTTGATCATGGTGGTCGGGGTGGAAATCGAATTCGATGGGGTGACCATCGAGCAGTACGCGCGCGTGATGGAGATGGTGGGGGCGCCTGCCGGCGGGCCGATGCCCGATGGGGGGTTGTTCGGGTGGGTCGCGGCCACGGAGAGCGGGATTCGGGTTGCCGAGGTGTGGGAGTCGGAGGCGGCGTTTCGGCGGTTCGTTGCCGAGCGGCTCATTCCGGCGGCCCGGCGGATCGGGATTGTGGGGGAGCCTCGGGTCACCTTTCGTGATGTGCTCGGATCTCCGAGACCTGGTGGCCTCGGGTGTTAGTGCGGGGCTAACGCGGGTTCGGTGCTGCGTCGTGGACCGGGGTCATCCGGGGCGGTTGGCTGAATGGCATGACGGACAACGGGATTGGGCAGCGGGCTGGGCGTGCGGTTGTGGTGGGAGGTGGGTCGGGGATGGGGTTCGCCATTGCCGATTCGCTGCTTTCGGAGGGGTATGAGGTGGTGATCGTCGGGCGGTCGGAAGAACGGCTGGCCGATGCGGTGCGGGAGTTGGGGGACGGGAAGGTCAGTGCGGTCGTGGCGGATGTCTCTGATGAGGGGCAGGTCTCGCGGGTGTTCGAGACGGTGGGGGTTGTCGACCATGTGATCAGTACCGCGGCGGATGTGGCGGGGACCTATGGGCCGATCGCCACGTTCGATTTCGAGAAAGGGCGGGGGTTCATCGAGACGAAATTGATCGGGTCGATGTTGTTGGCCAAACACGCGCGGCTCAGCGAGAACGGGTCGCTCACCTTTGTTTCCGGGATCGCGGCGTATCGGCCGGCGGCGGGTGGGGCGATGGTGGCGGCGGTGAACGCGGCGTTGGAGGGGTTGGTGCGGGCGCTCGCGGTGGAGTTGGCGCCGGTGCGGGTGAACGCGGTGTCGCCGGGGTGGGTGATGACCGGGATCTGGGAGGCGATGCCGTGGCCGGACAAGGAGGAGCGGTGGCGGGCGATGGCGGAGAAGCTGCCCGCGCGGCGGCTGGGGCAGCCGGAAGATATTGCGGTGGCGGTGGTTTCGCTGCTGAAGAGCGCGTTCGTGACCGGGACCGTGGCGCACGTGGACGGCGGGCACCGGCTGGTGTGAGCCGGTGCCGGGTGCTGGTCGGAGGGTGATGTGGGTGCAGTCCACCGACGGCCCGCACGCCACCGCGGCGGGGGAGAACGGACGTCCCGGGCGCGGGTTGACCGGGACAGCCGTCCGAGGAAGTTAGGATTGCGCAGAATTCGAGAGCAGGGTCCGGCACGAAACGACCGACACGTTCAGGAGATTCGGCATGTCCTATGCGGTGGATTTCACCACGGTCTCGACCGTCGGCCTGGAGTCGTCCCCGGTCGCACCCGCCCTGGCGGGCCTGCGGGCCAATGAGGCCCGCTACTTCAAGAACAAATACGACCACGTCTTCACGGTCGAGCCCGCGAACACGGCGAAGAAGACCATTGCCTGGGTGAGCAAGATCCTCGCCGATGAGCGCCGGATCGTCATCGAGTCGAAGCCGCTCGAGGCAACGGAATTCGAGGTCGAGGGCATTCGCATGGCCTATGTCTTCTACGAGAGCGGCCTGTCGATCAACGTGATGTACACCCTCGAGGACTCCGGCAAGCGCGCCGTCGGATTCAAACTCTCCGACGGCATGGAAATCCCCGAGGAGCTGGACTCGTTCAAATTCGCCCGGCAGAAATCGAAGCTGGCGGGCACCATTCGAGGGTCCTTCTTCGTCATCAAGGGCGAGTACTGACCCCGACCGGCGTTCTCGGCCTAGTGAGCTTCGCTGAGCCAGATGGCCTCGGCGGCGATGCTGCCCAGATCGATGGTCCGCTCCTGCACCCGCACCGCGATGGTTCCCGCGAAGTCGCGTCGCTCGACCACCGCGATCGGCGTATCCAACGCGATCCCCAGCGAATCGAAGTACCGCAGCATCGCCGGATCGGAATCGGAAATCCGTGCCACCCGCCCGGATTCACCCGCCCCGAAATCACTGAGCTGCCGCGCCGGGGGAGTCGGCACCGCCCCGTCCACCGACGGGATCGGGTCGCCGTGCGGATCCCGGTCGGGATGCCCGAGTTTGGCGTCGATCCGCTCCATCAAGGTCTCCGACACCGCGTGCTCGAGCACCTCGGCCTCGTCGTGCACCTCGTCCCACCCGTAGCCGAGCTCGTTGACCAGGAACGTCTCGATCAGCCGGTGCCGGCGCACCATGGCGACGGCGGCCCGCCGCCCGTCCTCGGTCAAGGTGATGGCCCCGTACCGGGCGTGTTCGACCAGACCCTGATCGGCCAGCTTGCGGACCGCCTCGGACACCGTCGACGCCGACACGCCGATCTTCTCGGCCAGCAGCTTCGTCGACACCTTCTCCTGCGACCACTCCTGCGCGGTCCAGATCACTTTCAGATAATCCTGGGCCACCGACGACAGCACCGGCGCGACGCTGGACGCCCCGCTCGCGGCGGTGAGGGTGGTCCCGTGAGGTTCGGAAGGTGCGGACGGATCGGCCAGCTCGCGGCGGGTGGCGATGTCTCGTTTTCCGGGCACGTAACCGAGCTTAGGCACATGCCGCGCGGTTTCACACATCGGCGCGCTCGCTGGTAGAGGCACCCGCCGCCGAGCGCCCCGGACCGGTGAACACACGGTGACGGGCATGCTTCCGGCCGTGGACTTCCGCACGGCGGAATATTGTCCGAGACGCGCTTTGCGTAGGCTTCCGGTGTGCAGAGATGGCGAAGCCTCGAGGAGATGCCCGCGGACTGGGGCCGGTGTGTCCTCACCATCGGGGTGTTCGACGGCGTGCACCGCGGGCATACCCAGCTGATCAGCCGCGCGGTGAAATCCGCTGCGGTGCGCGGCGTTCCGTCGGTGCTGATGACCTTCGACCCGCATCCGGTGGACGTGGTGCGCCCGGGAACGCATCCGCCGCAGCTGTCCACCCTGGACCGGCGCGCGGAACTGGTCGAGGAACTCGGCATCGACGTGTTCGTGGTGATGCCGTTCACCCGCGACTTCATGAAGCTCACCCCCGAGGAGTACGTCGAGGAACTGCTGGTGGACCGCCTGCACGTGTCCGAGGTCGTGGTGGGTGACAACTTCACCTTCGGCAAGCAGGCCGCCGGCACCCTCGACACCATGCGGGAGCTGGGCAACCGCTACGGCTTCGAGGTCGACGGCGTGCAGCTGCTGGGTGAGCACGCGGTCACCTTCTCCTCCACCTACATCCGCGGCTGCCTGTCCGAGGGCAATGTGGGCGCCGCCGCCGAGGCGCTGGGCCGCCCGCACCGCGTCGAGGGCGTGGTCGTGCACGGCGACGGCCGCGGCAAGGGCCTGGGCTTCCCGACCGCCAACGTGGCCCCCACCATGCATGCCGCCATCCCCGCCGACGGCGTGTACGCGGGCTGGTTCACCGTCCTCGAGAGCGGCGACCCGCTGGCGGGCACCCGCCACATGACCGCCATCTCGGTCGGCACCAACCCGACCTTCGACGGCCGCAACCGCACCGTCGAGCCGCATATCCTCGACTTCGACGCCGACCTCTACGGCAAGCACGTGGCCGTCGACTTCGTCGAGCAGCTGCGCGGCATGCGCAAGTTCGAGTCGATCGAGGAACTGGTCGAGGCCATCCGCCGCGACTGCGATCAGGCCCGCAAGGTGCTGGGCGGCGACACCGAGGAGTAGCCCGCGCCGGGGCCGATTTCCGCGACCACGCGGCACTCCGGTAGGCTGGCCCATCGGGTTTGCTGCGGTCCGCGGCGGCGCCCACCCCGATTCTCACGCAGGTTTCAGTGGCTTGCCCCTGAGAGTGCCGAGAACCGGGTCCTTCCGAGCGCGGTCTGAAACAAGGAGTATCTGTGGCTCTCACCACCGAGCAGAAGTCGGCCATCCTCGCCGAGTACGGCGTCCACGAGAAGGACACCGGTTCCCCGGAGGCGCAGATCGCGCTGCTGTCGAAGCGGATCGCCGACATCACCGAGCACCTCAAGAAGCACAAGCACGACCACCACACCCGCCACGGTCTGATGGCGCTGATCGGTCGTCGCAAGCGGCTGTCGAAGTACCTGCAGGACAAGGACATCAACCGCTACCGTTCGCTGATCGAGCGTCTCGGCCTGCGTCGCTGATTCCAGCCGCGGACCCCTCTGCCCACGAGGTGACACACCTGGTGAGCGGAGGTAGTTGACGAACCGGCCAACGAGGAGGCATAGAATCCTTCTCGTTGGCCTTTCGTATATGTGGCCGGAGGTTCCCCACGATGGGGGACACGGCCGGATATACGCCGACACGAGCCGTATGCACCCGTCGCGTGGCGTCGGTCTTCGGTAGTGGCTTTTCGGGGCGCGAAGTATGAGATGAACCATGCGCGCCCGGAGGGCTTCGATCGATGACCGCCTCCGCGTCGCCGTATCCAAGGGGATACCGGCCGGGTGTGCGTTGCGGCAGCCACGAGGGCTGCCGCGCGCCCATGCCGGGTACGGCCGCCTGCCGGTGGGCACGTGAACGAACACGTGCCGGATCCGGCGAAGACGAGAGGTTGAGATAACAAAGATGTCCGACACCCAGACCAGTTCCGCCGCCGAGGTCGAGCCCGGCGTTTTCGAGTCCGTCGCCCTGATCGACAACGGCGCCTTCGGTACTCGCACCATCCGTTTCGAGACCGGCCGCCTGGCCAAGCAGGCCGCGGGTTCCGTGGTCGCCTACCTCGACGACGAGACCATGCTGCTCTCGGCCACCACGGCCTCCAAGCAGCCCAAGGATCAGTTCGACTTCTTCCCGCTGACGGTGGACGTCGAGGAGCGCATGTACGCCGCGGGCCGCATCCCCGGCTCGTTCTTCCGTCGTGAGGGCCGTCCCTCCACCGACGCGATCCTGACCTGCCGCCTGATCGACCGGCCGCTGCGCCCGTCGTTCGTCGACGGCCTGCGCAACGAGATCCAGGTCGTCGTGACCGTCATGTCGCTGGATCCGAAGGATCTGTACGACGTGGTCGCGATCAACGCCGCCTCGGCGTCCACCCAGATCGCGGGCCTGCCCTTCTCCGGCCCGGTCGGCGGCGTGCGCGTCGCCCTGATCGAGGGCCAGTGGGTCGCGTTCCCGACCGTCGAGCAGCTCGAGAACGCCGTGTTCGACATGGTCGTCGCCGGCCGCGTGGTCGACGGTGACGTCGCCATCATGATGGTCGAGGCCGAGGCCACCGACAACGTGCTGGCCCTGATCGCCGACGGCGCCTCCGCCCCGACGGAAATCGTTGTGGCCGAAGGCCTCGAGGCCGCCAAGCCGTTCATCGCCCGCCTGTGCAAGGCGCAGGCCGACCTGGCCGCCCTGGCGGCCAAGCCGACCGAAGAGTTCCCGATCTTCCTGCCGTACCAGCCCGACGCCTACGAGGCCGTCGAGGGCACCGCCAAGCGTGAGCTGAACGAGGCGCTGTCCATCGCGGGCAAGCAGGAGCGCGACGAGCGCACCGACGAGATCAAGCTGGCCGTGCTCTCCGAGCTGGCCGAGTCCTTCGCCGGTCGTGAGAAGGAGCTGGGCGCGGCCTTCCGCTCGGTCACCAAGAAGCTGGTCCGCCAGCGCATCCTGACCGACAGCTTCCGCATCGACGGTCGTGGCCTCGCGGACATCCGTGCGCTCTCGGCCGAGGTCGCCGTGGTGCCGCGCGCCCACGGTTCGGCGCTGTTCGAGCGTGGCGAGACCCAGATCCTGGGCGTCACCACCCTCGACATGGTGAAGATGGCGCAGCAGGTCGACTCGCTCGGCCCGGAGACCTCCAAGCGCTACATGCACCACTACAACTTCCCGCCGTTCTCCACCGGTGAGACCGGTCGCGTGGGTTCGCCCAAGCGTCGCGAGATCGGCCACGGCGCTCTCGCCGAGCGCGCCCTGATGCCGGTGCTGCCCTCGCAGGAGGAGTTCCCCTACGCCATCCGTCAGGTGTCGGAGGCGCTGGGCTCCAACGGCTCCACCTCGATGGGCTCGGTCTGCGCCTCGACCCTGTCGCTGCTGAACGCCGGTGTGCCGCTGAAGGCCCCCGTCGCCGGTATCGCGATGGGCCTGGTGTCGGACACCGTGAAGAACGACAAGGGTGAGGACGAGGTCCGCTACGTGGCCCTCACCGACATCCTGGGCGCCGAGGATGCCTTCGGCGACATGGACTTCAAGGTCGCCGGTACCCGCGAGTTCGTCACCGCCCTGCAGCTGGACACCAAGCTCGACGGCATCCCGTCGCAGGTGCTGGCCGGCGCGCTGAACCAGGCCAAGGACGCCCGCGACACCATCCTGGACGTGATGGCCGAGGCCATCGCCACCCCGGACGAGATGAGCCCCTACGCTCCGCGCGTCACCGCCATCAAGATCCCGGTCGACAAGATCGGCGAGGTGATCGGACCCAAGGGCAAGGTGATCAACCAGATCACCGAGGACACCGGCGCCAACATCTCCATCGAGGATGACGGCACCGTGTTCGTCGGTGCGACCGACGGCCCGTCGGCGCAGGCCGCGATCGACGCGATCAACGCCATCGCCAACCCGCAGCTGCCGAAGGTCGGCGAGCGCTTCCTGGGCACGGTCGTCAAGACCACCGCCTTCGGCGCGTTCGTGTCGCTGCTCCCGGGCCGCGACGGTCTGGTCCACATCTCGAAGCTGGGCAACGGCAAGCGCGTCGCCAAGGTGGAGGACGTGGTCAACGTGGGTGACAAGATCCGCGTCGAGATCGCCGACATCGACAACCGCGGCAAGATCTCGCTGGTTCCGATCGACGAGGATTCGGACAACTCCGCGACCTCGGCTGCGGTCGACGCGAACGCAGAGTAATCATTTCTCTGTGACGAAGAAGCAGTCCGCGGTGCGCGCGGGTTCCGCGCGCACCGCGAAGGACTCCGTGCAGAACAACGCCCCCTTGCTCCGCAACCTGGAGCAGGGGGGTTCTGCGCTGGCGATCGACCGGAACGAGTCTCCCGCAATGGATATCGGAGTGCGCCGGACCGTCCTGCCCGGCGGCCTGCGGGTCGTGACCGAGCATGTGCCGGGCGTGCGCTCGGCCTCGATCGGCGTATGGGTCGGTGTCGGTTCGCGCGACGAGGGCCCGACCGTGGCCGGCGCCGCGCATTTCCTCGAGCATCTGCTCTTCAAGGCCACGCCCTCGCGCTCGGCCCTGGACATCGCCGAGGCCATGGACGCGGTCGGCGGCGAGCTCAACGCGTTCACCGCGAAGGAACAGACCTGCTACTACGCCCATGTGCTCGACGAGGACCTGCCGCTGGCGGTGGACCTGGTCAGCGACGTGGTGCTCAACGGGCTGTGCCGCGCCGAGGACGTGAGCGTGGAACGGCAGGTGGTGCTGGAGGAGATCTCCATGCGCGACGACGATCCCGAGGACTTGGTCGGCGACGCGTTCCTGACCGCGCTGTTCGGCGACCACCCCATCGGGCGTCCGGTGATCGGCAGTGTCGAGACCATCGAGGCCATGGGCGCGCACCAGCTGCGCTCGTTCCACCTGCGCCGCTACCGGCCCGACCGGATGGTGGTGGCGGTCGCGGGCAATATCGAGCACGAGCACGTCGTCGAATTGGTGTTCCGCGCCTTCGAGAATCGGCTCGAGACCGGACTGGAACCGGCGCCGCGCCGCGAGGGCAAGTTCCGCCCGCGCGGCAATCCGGAACTGATCCGCATCAACCGCGACAGCGAGCAGGCGCACCTGGTGTTCGGCACCCGCGCCTTCGGGCGGCACGAGGGTGAGAAGCGCTGGCCGCTGTCGGTGCTCAACACCGTGCTCGGCGGCGGCCTGAGTTCGCGGCTGTTCCAGCGCATTCGGGAGGAGCGCGGGCTGGCGTACTCGGTGTACTCCAGTGTCGACACCTTCGCCGACACCGGCGCGTTCTCGGTGTACCTGGGCTGCCAGCCCGAGAACCTCGGTCGCGTAGCCGCTCTGGCGCACGGCGTGCTCGAGGAGGTGGCGGCCAACGGCATCACCGACGCCGAATGCGCTCGCGCCAAGGGTTCGCTGCGCGGGGGACTGGTGCTGGGGCTCGAGGACTCCGGATCGCGGATGAACCGCATCGGGCGCTCGGAGCTCAGCTACGGCAATCACCGCAGTGTGTCCGAAACCCTCGCTCGCATCGACGAAGTCACCACCGAGGAGGTGTCCTCGATCGCGACGAGCCTGTTGGCGCGACCGTTCGGGGCGGCGGTGGCCGGACCGTATCGGCGCACCCGCGACCTGCCCTCGGCCGTCCGGAATCTGGTCGGCTGAAATACTTACTCGGCGGTAATCTCCAGCCGCCGGTGAGGTATGCCCGTTTGTGGCTATGATCACCTCGCCGGAATGGGAGGGGTCGTGGTCGAACCAGGTGAGAACTTCGCCGGGTATGTCATCGAACGTGAGCTCGGACGCGGCGGGATGGGTGCGGTGTACCTGGCACGCCATCCGCGCCTGCCGCGTTGGATCGCGCTGAAGCTGTTGAACGCGGAGTACCACGGCGACAGCGAGACTCACGCTCGCTTCGAACGCGAGGCCGACCTCGCGGCCCGGCTGAATCACCCCGGTGTGGTGACCGTCTACGACCGCGGCGTCGAGGACGGGCGACTGTGGATCGCCATGCAGTACGTCGACGGCATCGAAGCCGAATCGGTCACCGACATGACCGCCGAGCGCGCCGTCGAGATCGTCGCCGCCACCGCCGACGCCCTCGACTACGCGCATCGCGTCGGCGTGCTGCACCGAGATGTCAAGCCCGCCAACATCATGCTGGCCCGGGAGACCCGCGAACAGCAGGCGGGGGTGCTGCTCACCGACTTCGGCATCGCCCGGCTACAGGAGGACACCGGCCGCCTCACCGGCTCCGGCTCGGTCATGGCGACCCTGGCCTACGCCTCCCCGGAACAGCTGCAGAACCAGCCGGTCGACCACCGCGCCGACCAATACTCCTTGGCCTGCACCCTGTTCCGATTACTGACCGGGGTTCCGCTCTTCCGCGCGAACGACCTCGGCGCGATCGTCAAAGCCCACCTGTACGACAACCCGCCGCCGATCGCCAGCCTGCGACCCGACCTCCCCGCGACCCTGGATCCGGTCCTGGCCCGCGCCCTGGCCAAGAACCCCGACGACCGGTACCCGACCTGTTCGGACTTCGCGGCGGCCGCGCAACGCGCACTGGCCGAGGGCGTCGCGGTCGAGAGTGCCCACGCGCCGCCGCGCCGCCGCGGCGCGGATCCGTCCGCCCGACGGCTCGCCGCGCCGTCCACCGGCCGCCGGGGGACCCGCAACGCGCCGGGTTCGCGAGCGGCGCAAGCGGATTCACCGGCCGGTCGATGGCAGCAATCGGACCCCAACGCGGTGCGGCGGGGACAACAGTCCGATACGCCGCCACCCTGGCCCGGGCAGCAGTTCGACTCCTCGGGGACGCGGCGGGGCCAGCAGTCGAACACACCGGCGGCCCGGCCCGGGCAGCAGTTCGACACGTCGGGGATGCGTCGGGCACAGCAGCCGGACGCACCCGCGGTCTGGCCGGGACAGCAGTCCGAGGCGTCGGGGGCGCGACGCGGTTCGCAGCCGGATTCCGCTGCGCGCCGAAGACATCCGTCGGAGACCACCGGGGCGCGACGTGTTCCGCCCTCGGAGACCACGGGCGCGCGGCGAGTCCATCCCTCGGAGATCACCGGAGCCCGGCGCGCACACCAGCCGGACGGCACCGGGGGGCGTCGGACCTCGCCGTCGGAAACGACAGGGGCGCGCCGGATTCCGCCATCGACGGCGGTGCGTTCGGGCCGGCTGACCGACATTCCCGCCCTGTTCGGGCCGCGCACGGACCGGCATCAGTCGCCGCCACCGCGTATGACCGCTCCGGGTACGGGCCGGTGGCTGAGCGGCCTGCGCATGCTGGTGGTGATGAGCGTGGGCCTGGCGGTCGCGCTCGGTGTGGTGGTGTTCGTCATGAGTCCCTCCGGCCGCGGCGCCAAGCCGAAGGCGGCCGCGGCCGAGATCGCCCAGATCAGTGCGGCTTTCCCGGGACTGGTGCCGCGTTCTCCGGAGCTGGGCTCGGGATTCAACTCGGCCAGCTGCCGCGTGGTCGACCACGACACCAAGGATTTCCTGCCGCCCTTCGCCTTCGAGGGCTGGGCCGCGGCCTGGGACTGCCAGTACTCCGCCGACCACGAAGTCCGCGAGTACATTGTCTTCGCCTACGATTCCGCCGCGGTGGCGCGTTCGGCGGCCCGCCGGATCCGTCCGGCCGGAAGCGCCCTGGAGGATCTGACCTTCAAGGAGTTCTGCGGCGCGAAGCAGTACGTCAACCACCGTTTCGACGCCACCGCCGACGTTCCGTCCACGGTCTTCGCCACCTCGTTCTTCGACGACCCCAAGCGCGAGAAGTTCCTCATGTACACCCGCGGCATCCCCACCACCCCGAGCGGTGTCGTCGACTGGTGGAAGTCGCTCCCGCTCACCCAGTCCTGACCGGTCGCGGGCACGAGGCCCGAACGCGACCCGCGCCATCGCTGTGGCGCGTGGTCGGAACCTCGACGGGCACGGCCGGTTCCCGGTCGCTTCCACGCGTCCGGGACGTTGGCAGCTGTCCTTCGCCGCCGCGCCGGTGTACGGGCACCGGTCCGCTTCCGGGGTGGCCCAGCATTCTGGGGGAGGTCGGGCCGGACCCGCACCCTGTCCTTCGCCGAGGAGGATCGAGCGCGCGGTTGATCGCCTCGCGTGCTGGCCGGGCCGCTACTCCGGTGTGTGTTCGCGGTTCGCGGCGGCGAGGACGGCGGGGAGCAGGCCGGGGAGGGCGACGTCGAGGTCGTCCGCGCGGAGGCGTAGGTGGGTGTTGCCGTCGATGGTGACGCGTTCGGTGACGCCCGCTTCGCGCAGAATCTTGAAGTGGTGGGCGGCGGTGGATTTGCTGACGCCGTCGTAGGTGAGGCTGCAGCGGATGGGGGCGCCGGCTTCGGCCAGGCGGCGGACGATTTCCAGGCGGACCGGGTCCTGGAGCGCGCCGAGCACCGCGGGGAGCGGGGCCACGGCGGGCAGCGCGTCGGTGTCGGTCATGACCTACCTCACGGGAAAACTAGTTTGATAACTGTCGAACCTTGGCTACGGTGAGTTCGATAAGATTCAAACTTACCTGATGGAGGCTGGGATGGCATCGGCAACGGCGGTGGAGACCAGCGCGGAACAGGGCACTCAGAGCTGGGCGTACGCGCTCGTGCTCGCGGCCAGCGGTGTCGCGCTCGGCGTCTCGGGGGCACCGGCCCCGCTGTACGGGCTCTATCAACGCAGCTGGCATTTCTCTCCGCTCACCACGACGTTCGTCTTCGCCGTCTACGCGGTGGCCGCCCTGGGCGCGGTCCTGGTGTCGGGCCGGATCTCGGATGTGGTGGGCCGCAAGCCGGTCCTGCTCGGCGCGTTCGCGACCATGATCGTCGGCCTGGTGGTGTTCCTGTTCGCCGACAATGTGGCCATGCTGCTGCTCGCGCGGGCCCTGCACGGGGCCGCGGTCGGCGCGATCGTGGTGGCGGGCGCGGCGGCGCTGCTGGACCTGCGCCCGCAGGCGGGCGCGCGGTCGGGACAGCTGTCCGGGGTGGCCTTCAATGTCGGTATGGCCGTGGCGATCCTGGGGTCGGCGGTGCTGGCCCAGTACGCGCCGCATCCGCTGCGGACGCCGTATGTGGTGATCACGCTGGTGTGCCTGTTGATCGCCGCGGGCGTGCTGGCGCTGCGGGAACCGCACGCGGCGCGGCAGAAGCAGCGCATCACCATCGCCAAACCGGCTGTGCCGCAGGAGATCCGCGCTGATTTCTGGTTCTCCGCGCTCGGCGTGATGGCGGCCTGGTCGGTGCTGGGCGTGCTGCTGTCGCTGTACCCCTCGCTGGCCTCGGCCGAGACCGGCATCCACAATCTGGTGTTCGGCGGCGCGGTGGTGGCTTCCACGGCGACCGCGGGCGCACTCGCCCAGGCCGTCGCGGGCGGCATCCCGGCGCGCCGCGCGGCCATCGCCGGCGATGTCGGGATGGCGATCGCGCTGCTGCTCACCATTCCGGCGCTGAACACCCACAACTGGGTGCTGGTGCTGCTGGCCGGACTCGCGCTGGGCGGCACCTTCGGCCTGGGCTTCGGCGGATCGCTGCGGCACCTGTCCAACGTTGTGCCGCAACACAAGCGGGGCGAGACAATGTCGGCCTACTACCTGCTGGCCTACTCGGCCATGGCGGTGCCGACGGTGCTGGCGGGCTGGGCGGCCACCACGTGGGGGCTGAGCACGGTCTTCCCGTGGTTCGTCGCGGTGGTCGCGCTGGCCTGCCTGGGCGCGGCCGGGATCGGCCTGCGCCGCAACGCCGAGGCCGCGGCAGCCGTGGTGGCCACCGCGGTTGTCGACTGACTGCCGCGCCGCCGTCCAGGTTCTCGGAACAACCCGCCCGCGTCCGCCCCGGTGACCCCACGTCGCCGGGGCGGACGCGGCATTCCGGGCGAAACAATTTGCGATGCCCGGTTTTTCGGGTGCGCGAAGTCGGGGTGGAATTGCCGCATCCGATGCGTGAGGCGTCCCGGATCGCTATTCTTCGGCTATGCGGCGGTGGAGGTTCGGTGGGGTGGTGAGCCGGACGGTACACCGGTCGGGTCTATTGGTGTCGGTGCTGGCCGCCGTGACGGGCGGGCTCGCCATCGCGGGCCTTACCTGGTGGGGGCTGTGGCGCTTCCTCGGCGCCAAGGCCGAGACGCCGAATCAGCTGGATCTGAGCCGGATTTCGCTCGCGGTGGCGGCGGGCATCGGCGGCGCGGTCGCGCTGGTGGTGGCCTACCGCAAGCAGCGCGACGCCGAGCGCGGACGTTTCGCCGAGGTCTTCGGGGCCGCCGCCGGTCAGCTCGGCGACCCGGATGTGGCGGTGCGTATCGCCGGGGTCTACGCCATGGCCGGGGTCGCCGACGAGTTCTCCGCGCGCTGGCGGCGCCAGCAGTGCGTCGACGTGCTGTGCGGCTACCTGCGGCTGCCGTACCAGCCGGAGGAGGGCGCCAGCCACCTGGTCTCCAAATCCCAGCGCATCGAGGACCACGGCACCGCCGTCGAACGGGTGTACACCTACCGCCAGAACGACCGGCAGGTCCGCGACACCATCGTCCGGGTGATCGCCGAACACCTGCGCCCCTCGGCCGAGACCCGCTGGAGCTCCTGCGATTTCGACTTCACCGACGCCGTCTTCGAGAACGCCGACTTCCGCTACGCCGTCTTCGCGGGCCGCAATACCCGCTTCACCAACGCCATGTTCCTGAGCGGCCGCACGGTCACCTTCGAGCAGGCGCGGTTCCTCGGCAAACGGGTCACCTTCCGCGGGGCCATCTTCCGCAGCGCCGCCGTGTTCGACCGGGCCGTCTTCGCCCACACCGCCGTGGACCGCGCCGACCGTGACGACACCGCCGCCACCTTCGCCGAGGCCACGTTCGGCAGTGGCGGCAGCTTCGAGGGCGCCGAATTCCGGGGCACGCGAACCGCGTTCGACCGCACCACGTTCGCGGGGGAGCGGACCAGCTTCGCCAACGCCGTCTTCGCCGCCGACCAGACCACCTTCGAGCGCGCGGTGTTCGACGGCGAGCGCATCACCTTCACGGGTGCGGAATTCATCGGCGCGCGAGTCACCTTCGCCGATTCCCGCTTCTACACCGAGTCCAGCTCCTTCGACTGCGCCCGCCTGGGCACGCAGATCCGCTGGCGCACCGGCCGCACCCAGGAAGTGTCGTTCGCGCGCACCGAGTACCACGGCACGGTCTCCTTCGCCGACACCGTCTTCGGGGGCCGCAAGGTGGTCTTCGCCGGGGGTGACTTCTTCGGCGACATCTCCTTCCGCCGCGCCGCCTTCGATGCGCGCGAGGTCAGTTTCGACCGCCCGAAGGCGTGGGTCGGTGTCCACTTCGACTGGGACGAGAGCCCCGCGACCAAGCCGTCCCATATCTCCCCGACCCCGTGGCCGCCGGTGCTGGCCGAATCCGCTTCCGAACTCGCCTCCTGAATCAGCCGGGCGCATCGCCCGTTTTGCCCGGAACTCCGCCGTGGGATAGCTTGCAGACGAGCGGAGTTGAAGGGGTTGGGTGGTGGGGAGCCACGGCGTCGGCTGGGTTGCCGCGGTAGCGGTTCCACTGTTCTGCCTGGCGGCGGCCCTCGCGAGCCGGACCGGAGCGGCATCGAAGCGGCGGCGGGTGAGCGCCCTGGCATTCGCGGCGACCGGCTGGATCCTCGTGTTCGCCGTGGTGACGGCCACCCTCTCACCCATGACCCGGGAAACCGTCGCGGGCAAGCCCATCGGCGCGCCACCCGAACTCGTGCAGGCCGGGCAGCCGACCACCTCGGCCAAACCCGCCGCCCCCGATCCCATGGCGTCCCTGAAGCCGGGGGACTGCGTCGAGGTCCCCATCGAGCGAGCCAGGGACGCCTCGGGCGCCCCGACCTGGAAAGCGGGCACACCCGAACCGTCGGACTGCAATTCGGTGGACGCGAACTACCGGGTGCTGCAGAACGGCCCCGACCCGTGCACCGGCCCGCTCTACACGCTCGATTCCGCCCCCAAGGACAAGACCGGCAAGCCGCGCTACCACCTGTGCCTGACCTTCGACTGGCGCACCGGCGTCTGCTACGACACCACCGCCATGGAGACCCCGTCGAAGGTCGACTGTGCGACGCCCGGCGAGCACATCGTCCAGGCCACCGCCGTGCTGGCCGACGCCACCTCCGGCGCGTCCTGTCCCCGGGACGGCCGCGGCGCGGTCTGGGTGATCTGGCGCAAGCTCGAACTCACCGTGTGTTTCCGCGGCGGCGACAACCCGGGGACGTGACGGTCAGCGCCGCTTGCCGACGGTGATGACGTCCGGGATCAGCCACGACGGCAGCGGCCGCGCGACCTTGCGCTGATCGACGACCTCGAAACCGGCGTCGGTCAGCAGTGTGCGGGTCTCGCGCGGCGACGGCGCGTGCGCGGGGAAGCGCGGGCTGCGGGTCAGCCGCTGGATCGGGCGCGACGCCGCACCGGAGGGATGCATGGTCGCGATGGCCATCAGGCCGCCGGGCGTCAGCACCCGATGGAATTCGCGCAGCGCCGCCGGATGGTCGAAGAAGTGGAACGCGCTGGTGGTGACGACCGCGTCCAGTGCGCCGTCGTCGAAGGGGAGATGCTCGGCGGCGGAATGCCGCCACTGGACCTCGGCCGAGCGGGCGCGGGCCTGCTCCAGCATGCCCGCCGAGGCGTCCACGCCGTAGACGGCGTCGGGCCGCAGTTCGCGTTGGATGCGGGTGGTGAGAATGCCGGTGCCGCAGCCGATGTCGGCGATCCGCCGGGATCCGGCGGCGCGCAGTTCGGCGACCATCTGGTCCTGCGGCGGGCGGTAGACGAAGTGTTGCAGGGCGGCGGTGTCGTAGGCGCGGGCGACATTGCCCCAGAACTGCGTCACCACATGGTTGAAGGCGCGGTTGCCGGTGGTCAGCGAAGTGGTCATGTGTGCTCCTGTCCCGCTCCATGGAATCAGATTCCGGACTGTCTGGGAAGGTGCGATGGAGTAGCGTCGGGCGCATGAGGATTCGTGGTGCCGTCCTGGAACAGATCGGGGCGTCGACGCCCTTCGCCGATTCGAAGCCGATCACCATCAGCGAGCTGGATCTGGGCGAACCCGGCCCGGGTGAGCTGCTGGTCCGGATCGAGGCCGCGGGCCTGTGCCATTCCGACCTGTCCGTGGTGGACGGCAACCGCGTCCGCCCGGTCCCCATGCTGCTGGGCCACGAGGCCGCGGGCCGCGTCGAGGCGCTCGGCCCCGGCGACTCCGACCTGCGTGTCGGCCAGCGCGTCATCATGACCTTCCTGCCCCGCTGCGGCTCCTGCGCGGGCTGCGCCACCGACGGCCGTACCCCCTGCGAGCCCGGAAGTCTCGCCAACAACGCGGGCGAACTCCTCGCGGGCGGACGGCGTTTGCTCCGTGACGGTGTGGAGGTCCACCACCACCTGGGCGTCTCGGGCTTCGCCACCCATGCCGTCGTCGACCGTCATTCGGTGGTCCCCGTCGACGACGACGTGCCCGCGGAGGTGGCCGCCGTCCTCGGCTGCGCCGTCCTCACCGGTGGTGGCGCACTGCTGAATTCGGCGAAGCCCGGTCCGCGGGACCGCATCATGGTGGTCGGTCTCGGCGGTGTCGGCATGGCCGCGGTGCTGGTGGCCGCCTCCCTGCGCGCGAGCACCGGCCAGGAGGTCATCGCGGTGGACACCGTCCCCGAGAAGCTGAAGACCGCACTGGAACTCGGCGCGACCGCCGCCTACACCCCGCAGCAGATCGCCGCCGACAACATCCAGGCCGACGTCGTCGTCGAGGCCGCCGGCAATATCCGCGCCTTCGAAACCGCCGTCGCCGCAACGGCTCCCGGCGGCACCACGGTCACCGTCGGCCTGCCCGCCCCCGACGCCCGCGCCGCCATCTCCCCGCTGGCCCTGGTGGCGCAGGGTCGCACCATCATCGGCAGCTATCTCGGCTCCGCCGTCCCCGCCCGCGACATCCCCGAATTCGTCCGCATGTGGCGCGAAGGCACCCTCCCGGTCGAGCGCCTCGTCTCCTCCCGCATCCGCCTCGACGACATCAACCACGCCATGGACGAATTGGCCGCCGGCCACACCCTGCGCCAGGTCATCATCTTCGACTGAGGCGCAGGCGGCCCGCCGCGGGCCGGTGGTCCGCGGCGGGCCGATCAATGTGGGGCGACCGCGAGGTGGCGAGCTTCCCGCCCACGTGGCGGATCCGGTTGCGTGATCTCGGGAACGGCACGATGCGAACGGTTCTCGTGCAGACCGGCGTGGTGAACACCGGCGCGCATCCCGGCTGGCTGGTCTCGCAATTGCTGATACCGGTTCCGTCCTGAACTAGAACGTGTTCTAATTTGGCCATGAGCGGATTCGCGGACGGCCAGGTCGACCCGGCATTCCGGGCGGTGCGGGATGTGTTCGAAGCGAGCTTCGCGGACGGGGGGAACGCGGGCGCGGCCGTGGCCGTCTTCGTCGACGGCCGTCCGGTCGTCGACCTGTGGGGCGGCCTCGCCGACACCCGGGCGAACCGGCCCTGGGTGCGCGACACCCCCGTGGTCACCTACTCGTGCACGAAGGGCGTCACCGCCACCGCCGCACTACTGGTCGCGTATGAGCGCGGCGTCGGCCTGGGCGATCCGGTCACCGACTGGTGGCCGGAATACGGTGTCGGAGGCAAGGATTCGACGACACTGGCCGATCTGCTCACCCATCGAGCGGGTCTGCCGGCCTTCGAGCGTCCCGTCTCCACCGCCGACGCCGCGGACCAGCGGGCGATGGCGGCCCGGCTGGCCGAACAACACCCGGTGTGGAAACCCGGCACCGAACACGGCTATCACGCCCTGACCTTCGGCTGGCTGCTCGGCGAATTCGTCCGCCGCCACACGGGATTCACGGTCGGCGAGTATGCGCGCCGGAACTTCGGCGACCAGCTGTGGATCGGCGCGCCGCCCGAGATCGCCGAACAGGCCGCCCGCGTGGGTGCTCCGCCCGCCGCCGACCAGGCGTGGACCGACCCCGCCCCGCTCAGTGCCGCGACGGTGGCCGAGATGGCGCGCGCCTTCCAGGACCCCCGATCGCTGGCCTTGCGTGCCTCCACCAATCCCCTGGGCTCCTACAACAATCCGGAGGTGCTGGCCGGCGGCTGGCCCTCGACCGGACTGGTCACCACCGCCCGTGCCCTGGCCCGCTTCTACGCCGACCTGGCGGGCGGCGACCTCCTGCCCCCGGACGTCCTCGCCGACGCCGTCCGCGAGCGCGTGCGCGGCCGCGACGCCGTGCTGACCCTGGAGAGCGCGTTCGGCCTGGGCTACATGCTGCCCTCGGAGAACATGATCCTGCCCGAGACGGCCCGCCCCACGGCCTTCGGCCATCCCGGCGCGGGGGGCGCGATCGGCTTGGGCGACACCGCGAATCGGCTCGCGATCGCCTTCACCCCGAACCTGCGCCGCGACTGGGTCTCCGGCGACCGCCGGGCCTACCACCTGATCGACGCGGCCTACGGCGCGCTCTGAGCGCCGTGGACCGCGTCGAATCCCGGTGAAACCGGCTGAATCCCGGTGATCTACTTGACCGTCAGCGTGACCTTCTTGGTCTCGGTCTTGGCGGGCAGCTTGGTGGTGTCCACCGCCAGGATCTCGCCGGTGTCCTGAACGCCGTTGGGCAGGATCTTGGCCTTGAGCCCGAACGGCGGCTGGTCGCCGGTGACGGCCTCGATGCCGAAGTCGCTGTCGTTGGAGATGTAGAGGGTCTTGCCGTGGTCGTTGGTGGCCACCCCCTCGATCTTGTCGTGGCCGAAGAACTTGCCGTCGGCATTGAGGCCGTCCAGCAGCCCGCCCAGGTCGAGGTTGCCGGTCTTGGCGACCGGCGTGATGCCCGCCTTCTTCATTGCGGCGATGCCGTCGGCGGTGCTGACGGTGCCGACGTAGACCTCGACCGGCTTGCCGTCGATCAGCAGGCCCTTCTCCGGGTCGTACTGCGCGCCGGGGACTTTGGCGTCCGGGCCGATGTCGGTGGCGCCGGCGATGTCGACGGTCCACAGCTTCTTGTTGGCCTTGGGCGCCTTGTTGCCGTCGCGCTCGTCCACCAGGAAGGTGGTGTTGGACAGCGCGGTGATCTCGGAGACCGCCAGCTTCTCCTTGGGCGACTCGAGCGGCAGCGCGAACTCCTTGATCGCCTTGGTCTTCAGGTCCACGGTGACGATGCGGGTCATCGGGGTCTCACGGGCATTGGTGACGCCCGGCTCGTTGAGCGCGCTCTGGACGACACCGACCAGGGTGCTGCCATCGGGGGTGACGGTCAGGCCCTCCATGCCCTGGTTCGGGGTGCGGAACGCGAGTTCCTTGGGCAGTCCGCGGCCCGGCGCGAGCCGCTCCAGCTCCGCGCCCTTGGCGTCGAAATGCACCAGGAACGGGCCGTATTCGTCGGAGATCCAGAAGGTGCCGTCGGCGAGCGCGACCAGGCCCTCGCTGTCGATGCCGTGATCGGTCGGCGGCAGCGCCTTGCCGGTGAGGTCCTTGATGGTCTCGCCGGTGGTGGCGGAGGTGTCGACCAGGCCGTTGAAGGGCTGCCCGGCCGGATTCTTCAGCAGGATGGTGGATTCCACCACGGCCTTGTTGCCGGCCAGCTTGAACTTGGCGATCTGCGGGGTGAAGTCCGGGACCGGCGCGATCTTCTCGTTCTTGCCCTTGCCGTCCACGTTCGGGCCGCGGTCGGTGAGTCCGTAGAACTCGTCGGTGGAGCCCGGGACCGGGGTGAAGGCGGAGCCGTAGGCACTGGCCTGCACCGGAATTCCGCCGAATTCCCCGATCGGCGGGATGTCGGTGGTGAACAGTCGGACCGCGTCGGTGGTGGTGACGGTGATGGAGTCCGAGCCGGTGTACCCGGCCGCGGGGGTGTACACCAGCGCGCCGTCCAGCCGCCGGCTCAGGGTGCCGTGCTGCGGGTCGGCGACCGCGACGGCGGCGTGGCCCCCGGTCTTGTCCAGCAGCTGGTCCAGCGAGATCACCAGCGGCTGGCCTGCCGTGGCGGTGAAGTCGGCGGAGTCGGATCCGGAGGAGCAGGCGGCGGTGACGGCGGCTGCGCCGACGACGACGGCGACGGCAACCCGGCGGGAAACGGGACGAATTCTCACGAGAGATGCCTATACGTCCGATCCGTCGCCGGGTTGGCCGTTGCCTGAACACCTTCCGCCGAGCTCGTGAACCGGCCGCGCGTCAGGATCGGGTCTGCTCGGGCTCCCAGCCCGGCGGGGCGAAGATGTAGCCGAGCTTGTCGCGCCAGTTCGTGGTGCTCCGCACGTCGCGCACGATCTTGGCGTATTCGCCGTACTGCAGCGTCAGCAGATTGTAGGTGCCCACCGGCTTGGTGAGACCGTAGGTGGGACGCTGGATCTCGGGTTCGAAGGTGCCGAACACGCGGTCCCAGATGATGAGCATCCCGGCGTAGTTCTTGTCCAGGTACTGCGCGTCGCTGCCGTGGTGGACCCGGTGGTGCGACGGGGTGTTGAAGAGGAATTCCACCGGGCCCCAGAGCTTTCCGACGGACTCGGTGTGGGTGAAGAACTGGTAGATCAGGTTGATCGTGAAGGCGATGTAGATCGTCCAGGGCGTGAAGCCCAGCAGCGGCAGCGGCGCCCAGAAGATGGCCTCGGTCCACGGATTCCACTTCTGCCGCAGGGCGGTTCCGAAGTTGAAGTACTCGCTGGAGTGATGAGCCTGATGCGCCGCCCAGCCGATCCGCACCCGGTGGACGAAGCGGTGGTTCCAGTAGAACGCGAAGTCGAGGACGAGCAGCAGCAGCGCCCAGCTCCACCACACATTCGTGGGGATATGCCAGGGCGCGACGTAGGTCCACAGGAAGACGAACAACACCAGCGACCCCGCCTTGAAGATCGCGCTCGACACCAGCGAGCCGACGCCCATGCTCAGGCTCGTCCGGGTGTCGCGGGCCAGGTACCCGGTGGCGTCGTGATCGTCGCGCAGGGCCAGCGCCTCGGCGCCGATGGACAGTAGAAAGACCGGGACCGCGTACAGCAGCGGTGTATTGATCTCATGCCAGACCTGCGAAAACATCGGACCTCCTCGAATTGCCCAATTCGTAAGTTACCAATTGGTCAATTCAGGGACAAGAGGCCGATTCGGACATTCGAGGTTGCCTGGGTCAGGTGAGGGCGGCGAACAGCCGGCTGCTGCGGGCGACCATGGCCTCGGCCGTCTCGTCCGGATGGCTCAGCCACCAGTCCACGAGCGCGGCGACCACGCCCGTCCAGACCGCGCGCAGTGCCGACAGATCGTGCGGATCGGTCAGTCCGTGCAGCGACACGAACGCCGACACGCCCCGATCGGCCTGCGCCGAGATGCGGGCGCGCGCGGCCAGCGCCGCCTCGGCCGCGGGCCCCTCGTCCGGATGCGACTGGTCCTGCACGACCTTCCAGTCGTGCGGGCGCGGTTCCAGGACCGTGAAGATCGCGGCGAGCGTGCGTTCGGCCATATCGAGCGAGGCCGGCCCGGCGAAGGCCGCGTCGATGGCGTCCCCGAGCACCGCCGAGGCCCGCTGCACGCAGGCCACGTACAGCCCGTCCTTGGAGCCGAAGTAGCCGTACACCAAGGGTTTCGACACCCCGGCCGCCGCCGCCACCGTCGCGGGGGACAGACCCGCGTAACCGACCCGGGCGATCTCCGCGGCGGCCACGTCGAGAATCTGCGCCTCGCGTTCGGCGCGCGGGACGCCCTTGGTTCCGGCTGTGGATCGCACCCTCGAAAGTTACCACTCGGTCAATTCGGCGGGCCCGTGGTCACCGGCCTGTGGTCGGAGGTGTTTCGCCGACCCGATAGGCTCGACGGGTTCCAGATCGGTCATAGCGAAGGAGACCAGGTGGCCACGAACCGGATCCGGGTGGGTGTGCTCGGGGCGCGCGGCAAGGTCGGGCAGTCCATCTGCGCGGGCGTCGAGGCGGCCGCGGATCTGGAGCTGGTGGCGCAGGTCGACAAGGACGACTCGCTGGAGGCGTTCACCGCCGCCGGGACCGAGGTCGTGGTCGACTTCACCCATCCCGACGTGGTGATGCCGAATCTGAAGTGGCTGGTGGAGAACGGCATTCACGCCGTCGTCGGCACCACCGGCTTCGACGCCGAGCGGCTCGAGCAGGCCAAGGGCTGGCTCGCCGCCAAGCCCGAGGTCGGCGTGCTGATCGCCCCCAACTTCGCCATCGGCGCCGTGCTGAGCATGCGGTTCGCCGAGCAGGCCGCCCGCTTCTTCGACTCGGTCGAGGTCATCGAGCTGCACCACCCGAACAAGGCCGACGCGCCCTCGGGCACCGCCTTCCGGACCGCCGCGCTCATCGCCGCCGCCCGCGAGAAGGCCGGTGTCGGCCGCAGCCCCGACGCCACCAGCCAGGAGCTGGAGGGCGCGCGCGGCGCGGACGTGGACGGCGTGCGGGTGCACTCGGTGCGGCTGGCCGGGCTGGTCGCCCACCAGGAGGTGCTGTTCGGCACCCAGGGCGAGACGCTCACCATCCGCCACGACTCGCTCGACCGCACCTCCTTCGTGCCGGGCGTGCTGCTGGGCGTGCGCAAGACCCCGCTGCGCCCCGGGCTGACCGTGGGCATCGACCCGCTGCTCGACCTGTGAGCGCGCCGGCGGCGAACAACGGCCGCGAGGTCTTCAAGCGGGTCGGCTTCATCGCCGCCCTGGTGCTGGTCCTCGGGTTCTATTTCGTGCTGCTGGGCCGGATCGCGTTCAGCCTCATCGGTTCCGGCAAGCCCGCCGCCATCGGCCTCGGCCTGGGCGTGCTCATTCTGCCGCTGCTGGGGGTGTGGATCGTGGGCACCAGCGTCCGCGCCGCGTTCGCCCACCAGCATCTGGCCCGGCGCATGCACGAGGAGGGCGGTGAGCTCGACGTCTCCGAGCTGCCGCGCCGCCCCTCCGGTCGTATCGAGAAGGCCGCCGCCGATGAGCTTTTCGAGCAGGTGAAGGCCGAATTCGAAGCGGACCCGCAGAACTGGCGCACCAGCTACCGCGCGGCCCGCGCCTACGACTATGCCGGGGACCGCACCCGGGCGCGCGAAATGATGAAGCGCGCAGTCGATTTGGAGCGCGCCGAGCGTTCCGACTCCCGATAGCCGGCGTTTCGCAGGAAACCTGCCGGTAGGTTGCGACCGGAGTAAAGTCCGCCGGGTGAGGTTCACGGTGGGTTATGCGCTGGCCATCGCCTGCGCGACGATGGGGTCGCCTGCGGCGGTATCGGCGGTGGCGCGCGCGGACACCGCGCCGTCCTGTATCGAGTCGGAGAACGACTACAAACTCGAATGGCAGCTCAGCTGGTCGATCTACGAGGCCGAGCAGCGCAATCCGGCCGACGCGCGGGCGGTGCGCGAGGTGGATCTGCCGATCACCATCGACGCCCCGCTGGACAAGGTGTGGTCGGTGTACACCGACTTCCGCAACGGCCTGGGCCGCCACTCCTTCCTCAAGGACATCATCGTCCACCGCACCTGCGACGAGGACGGCGTGCGCGTCACCGATTTCACGGCGCTGGAAGACATTCCGATGGGGCCGATCACCTTCCCCGGCCACACCCAGGCCGAGCAGCGCCTGTATCCGGACCAGAACTACTACACCTCCGACACCTGGGACATCCCCAATGTCACCACCCATCAGGTGGTCACCTTCACCGACAACGGTGACGGCACCACCACGGTCAACGAGCACCTGACCTTCGTCGCCGATCAGCCGCTCATCGATTTCACCGCGGACAACGGCGTGGCCGCGCACCTCGCCTCCCAGGAAGCGGTGAAGGCCGATATCGAGAACGGCACGCTCTGAGCGATTTCGCGTGACGAACCGAACGCGGCCCGGAACCTGGTGGTTCCGGGCCGCGTTCCTGTCTCGCGTTCAGGAGGCGGGGTGTACCCGCTGCCAGTGCTCGGCGATGTCGATGCGCCGGGCCAGCCACACCTTGTCGTGCGATCGCACGTAATCCACGAAGCGCTCCAACGCCTTCGCCCGCGCGGGCTTGCCCGCGATGCGGCAGTGCAGGCCGATCGAGAGCATCTTCGGCGCGCCCGCCTCGCCTTCGGCGTAGAGCACGTCGAAGGCGTCCTTCAGGTAGGTGAAGAACTCCTCGCCGTTGGCGAATCCGGCGGGGGAGGAGAACCGCATGTCGTTGGTTTCGAGGGTGTACGGCAGCACCAGGTGGTCCCGGTCGCCGACCTTCACCCAGTAGGGCAGGTCGTCGGCGTAGGAGTCGGAGTCGTAGACGAATCCGCCGTGCTCCACCACCAGTTCGCGGGTCCGCGGCGAGTCGCGGCCGGTGTACCAGCCCTTGGGCGCCTCACCGAAGAGCTTGGTGATGATCCGCACCGCCTCGTCCAGATGCGCGCGCTCGGTCTCGACGTCGACGCTCTGGTAGGAGAGCCAGCGCAGGCCGTGCGAGCAGATGTCGTAACCGAGCCGCTTGAACGCCGCGACCGCTTCCGGGTTGCGTTCCAGCGCCCGTGCCACCCCGAAGATGGTCAGCGGCACGCCGCGGCTCTCGAACAGCCGCAGCACCCGCCACAGTCCGGCCCGCGAGCCGTACTCGTAGATGGTCTCCATCGACATGTGCCGGTCCGGGAACGACGCCGCCGGAACGATATCCGACAGGAACGTCTCCGAGCCCGCGTCGCCGTCGAGCACATTGTTCTCGCCGCCCTCCTCGTAGTTGAGGACGAAGTTGACGGCGATGTTCGCATTGCCAGGCCATTGCGGATGCGGCGGGTGGGGGCCGTAGCCGACCATGTCCCGCGGGTAGTTCAGGTCGAAATCGCTCATGCGCGTTCATTGTCCAGCTCGGCACGCAATCGTGCGCGGGCTCCGTCGGTGAGCGTGCCGTAGAGCCGCAACCGGGCCAGGCCGCCGTCGGGGTAGGCGTCCAGGCGGACCGAGAGCACCGGGTCGGCGGCGTCGATCAGGAAGCGGTGGCGGGTGTCGGGCTGCAAGCGGGTGCGCCCCAGCAGTTCGACCTCGGTGCCGTCGGCGCGGATGCCGGTGAGCGAGCCCGCGCCCGGGCTGTTGAACAGGAAGTACGAGGTGTCGATCTCGGCGGCGGTGATCACGCCTTCCTCGGCGAGCCGCACCAGCACCCAGTCGTTGGTGTTCTTGTCGCGGCGGCGCGCGGTCTCCCAGCCGTCGCCCATGCTGCGGGCGCGACCGGGCATGAGCACGTTCTGCGGGTGCGAGTAGAAGCGGTTCGAGCAGTCGGCGACCAGGCCGCCGTTCTCGATCGCGGCCAGATCGAACGGGCCCGCTTCGAGCCAGGCCGGATCCGGCTTGGCGACGCCGTGCACGCGCAGGCGGGCGATGCCGCCGTCGGGGAACATGCGCAGGCGCACATGGGTGAAGCGCTGGGAGGAGTCGACCCCGAACGGGTTCTCCGAATCACCGTCCACCTTGGCGCGGTCCACCAGGGTGGTCCAGCCCTCGGCGGCGACCAGCTCGTCGACCGACGGATGGCCCGGCATCGCGATGGCGTCCACCGACACCTCGGGCGGGTAGTTGCCCTTGAACCACGCGGTGTCCACCACGACGCCCTTGATCACGCCGGGCACGCCCAGTCGGATGATCGCGGTGTGGCAGGCGTCGATGGGCGGGTGGCCGCCGTCCTCGCCGCGCTGGCGCAGCGTCTCCCAGCCGTCGTAGACCTGGCCCTTGTGGCCGAAGGTGGCGGGGGAGTAGGTGGCCGCCTCGGGCCGGATCAGGTTCTCCCGCTCGGCGAAGGACTCGTCGTCGGCCCACAGCACGGCACCGCCCAGGGTGCGCACGGCCAGATCGGGAAGCAGCGTGAAATCAGCGTCGCTCATAGCGCCGGGATCTTCCTTTCTCGCAATTGATGCAATACCTCGACAGAGGCTTTGGGGGCGATCGCGATCACGTCGGCGGGATCGAAAGCGCCGCACTCCAGTCCGCGCAGCACCACTGTCGCCAGCGCCTGCGCGGTGGCCGGTTCGTCCATCACCGCGCCGCCCTGGCGGTCCAGGTAGCGGCCGATGCGCGGGGCGGCGATGCCCAGGCCCTCGCGGAAGAACGCGAAGGTGGCCAGCCAGCGGGTGACCAGGTGGCCCGCGCCCATGTCCCAGCCCTGGTAGTAGCCGCGCTCGAGCGAGCGGCTGACCAGGCGGAAGTGCCGCGACACCGCCGCGCGCACCTCGGCGTCGGTGCCGATGGGCAGCACCTGGGTGGAACCGTCGCACACCCATACGCCGGTGGTGGCCGCGGCGGCCTGCATGACCGCCTTGGCGTGGTCGGCGACCGGGTGCTCGAGCGACTGGAACTTGGGTGCGATCCCGCAGGCTGCGCTGTAATCGTAAGTGCCGTAGTGCAATCCGGTGCAGCGTCCGGCCGAGCGCTGGATCAGCTGGGCGACCGGGGAGGCGCCGTCGGCGGCGACGATGGCCTGCGGGCTCTCGATCTGCAGCTCGAACTTCAGCGATCCGGCGGCGAGGCCGTGCGCGGCTTCGACGGCCTCGCACAGGTCCACGGTGATGTCGGCCTGCTCGACGTGGCGGATCTTGGGGACGGTGAACACGAAGCCCTCGGGCACCCCGCCCGCGCCCTCGAGGACCTTCTCCAGGGTGCGCACGGCGCGCGCCCATTCCAGGGAGGTCAAGCCCTTCATGCGGATGCCGCGCGAGACGACCTCGGGGGCAAGGGCTTTCAGCACCGCACCGGCGTGCAGGGCGTCGCGGTCCTCGACCTCGTCGCCGCGGGTGCCGTAGCCGTCCTCGAAATCGAAACGCAGGTCCTGGATGGGCCGCTCGCGAAGAACCGTGAAGACCCGCTCGGTGACGTCGGCGCCGGCCAGCTCGACTAGCAGGTCGCGCTGGGTCTCGGCGAGTTCGATGGCGGCCGCGCCCCACTGGCCGGGCAGATCGATCGAGGCGTCGGCGCCGGAGGCGTACGCGGTGTGCACCGGCTGTCCCGGGCGATCACCCGGATAGCGCCGCAGCAGCTCCGAATCCACGTCCCGCACACGGGATTCGATGCCGTTCAATGTCTCCGGTGGCACCCTCACGCACGGGCCTCCTTCTCCTCGATGCCGAAATCGGCGAGCAATCCCACATACCGCTTCGGCAGTGGGGCCGCGAATTCCCCGCGGCCGGACTTACGCAGCTTCATGGTGACCAGCGACTGCACGGTCAGCGTGGCGGCGGCGACGCCGTCGATGACGGGCACCCCGACCTCGTCGGTCAGGTACTCGCACAGATCCGCCATGCCCGCGCAGCCGAGCACGATGGCGTCGGAGCCGTCGGCGGCCACGGCGTCACGGCAGGCGTCGGCGATGACCTTGCGCGCCTTGGGATCCTCGAGTTCGAGCACCGGGATCTCACAGGCGTGCACGTTCGCGCAGAACCGTTCCATCCCATAGCGTTCGGCCAGATCCCAGGCCCGGCCCGCGGTGCGGCCCAGCGTGGTGACCACGCTGAACTTGCGCCCGAGATGGCTGGCGTACTGCATGGCGGCCTCGGCGATGCCGATCACCGGGCCGCGCGCGAGCTCGCGGGCGGCGTCCAGGCCCGGATCGCCGAAGCAGGCGATGATGTAGCCGTCCACGCCCTCGGCCTCGCCGCGCGCGATCTCGGCCAGCAGGCCCGGCACGGCCAGCGCCTCGTCGTAGTGGCTCTCGATGGAGGCCGGGCCCATGGTCGGATTCACGCCCTCGACGAGGGTGCCGGGCGCGGCCACCAGCTTGGCGCTGGCCTCGATCAGGCTGGTCATGGCCGCGGTGGTATTGGGATTGATGACTCGAATGCGCATGGAAATCACCGGTTCTCGAAGGACGGGACGTGGCGGGAGGCGTCGATCTGCAGCGGGCCGCGCAACGCCAGCACGTGGTAGGCGACCAGGGCCAGGGCGCAGCCGATGAACCAGCTGTACTGGGCGGCGGTGTACATGCCGGGCACGTCGCCGGCGGTCAGCACCGGGATCACCGCGGCGATCGCGCCGAGCGCGGTGGCCACGATGGCGGCCGGGTTGTAGCCCTTGCGGTACCAGTAGGTGCCCTGCTCGGACATGGTGAACAGCTCGTCGACGAACACCCGCTGGCGGCGCACCAGATAGTAGTCGGCGATGAGCACGCCGAACAGCGGTCCGATGAACGCGCCCAGCACTTCCAGGGTGTAGTGGATGACGTCCGGGTTGTTGTACAGGTTCCAGGGGGTGATCAGCACCGACCCGACCGCGGCGATCATGCCGCCGGTGCGCCAGCTGATCTTCTGCGGGTTCACGTTCGAGAAGTCGAAGGCGGGGGAGATGAAGTTCGCGACGATATTGATGCCGATGGTCGCGACGGTGAAGGTGAGCGCGCCCAGCACGATCGCGAAGGTGTTGTCGATGCGCGCCACCGTGGCGACCGGATCGGTGATGAGCTCGCCGTACACCGGAATCGTCAGCGAGGCGGTCACCACGACCAGCAGCGAGAACACCAGGAAGTTGACCGGCAGGCCCAGGAAGTTGCCCTTCTTCACCGCCGCGAAACTGCGCCCGTAGCGGGAGAAGTCACCGAAGTTGAGCATCGGGCCCGAGAAGTACGACACCACCAGCGCGATCGCGCCCAGCATGACCGGCACCGCCGACCAGCCGGTGTGGGTGGCCGCCTTGCCCATGTTCAGGTCGATGCCGTGCCAGCCCGCCTTGTGGATCAGGTAGCCGCACAGCACGAACATGACCACGTAGACCGCGGGACCGCAGAAGTCGATGAACCTGCGGATGGACTCCATGCCGCGCCAGAACACCGCGGCCTGCAGCACCCACAGGATCAGGTAGGAGGCCCAGCCCAGCGCGGACAGGCCCAGGAAGCCGTGGTCGGCCTCGGCCGCGTAGGGGGCCAGGCCCGGAAAGAGCTTGATCAGCACCACATCCAGGGCCGCCGAGGCCAGGAAGGTCTGAATGCCGTACCAGGCCACCGCGATCAGGCCGCGGATGATGGCCGGGACGTTCGCGCCGAGCACACCGAAGGCGCTGCGACAGATCACCGGATACGGGACGCCGGTGGCCTGGCTGGGCTTGGCGACGAGGTTGCAGAGGCCGTACACGATGGTGATGCCGACGACCAGGGCGACGAGCACCTGCCAGCTGTGCAGCCCGAGCGCGAACAGCGAGCCCGCGGTGACGTACCCGCCGACGCTGTGCACGTCCGACATCCAGAACGCGAAGATGTTGTACGTGCCCCAGGTCTGCTTCCGCAGCGGCGCCAGGTCCTCGTTGACCAGCCGGGGGTCGTACGCGGGGGCGGGCGAGGCCGGGGGCTCCGGCGCGGGCGGGACCGGGGCGAGCGAACTCCCGGCCGCCGGCGCAACGGTATCGGGCATTTCGCACATCCCATCGTGTCGTGGTGTCCCGTTGATTGAGACGAGTGTGCGAAGGCTATCCAACAGGCATTGCCCGATTATTGCCTGAACGATATATGTTCCGTAACCCCTGGTTCAGGGCCTATATATCTTCTTCACCTGCTGGTTCGGCGAAAAGTCCGGTGTCCTTCGGGAGATGCGCGAGCACACCGTTCAATCGTGCATGATGCCCTTCGGTCGCCGCTAGCAACGCTTCAGCATCTCTTGCGAGGAAGGCTTGCAACTGCTTGGAGTGATCGGCGTGCAGCACCACGCGGTCCATCGTCGTCACGTGCACCATGGGCTGCACGGGCTCGGTGATGTTCCAGGCGTATTCCAGCATGTGCACCACCCGCGGCATACCCGACGGACGTACCAGTGCCAGATGGAAATTGCGGGTCTCGCGGTGATAGGCCACCGCGTTCTCGGTGAGTACCGCCTGCTCGAGGCGTGCGTGGATCTCGCGGGCCAACTGGTGGTCGGCCTCGGTCGCGTTGTGCACCGCCGCGGCCAGCGCCGCCGACTCCAGCCGCTCGCGCACCACGTACAGCTCGCGCAGCTCGTCAGCGGTCAGCAGGGTCACCTGGTACCCGAAGTTGGGCCGATGCTCGACCAGGCCCTCGCCGATCAGCGTCTGCAGCGACTCACGCACCGGAATCGCGCTCACCTCGAAGGAACGGGCCAGCTCGCCCAGGGGCAGGCCGGTGCCCGGAGGCAGGTTGCCCTCCAGGATCAGACGGCGCATCTCGCCGAGGATCTCCTGCTGGGAGTAGCCGCGACGGACGTCCAGCGGCGGGTTGAGCTGGGGCAAACGGGGTAGGCGGGCGCGAGAAGGCACGCCCCAACCCTAGACCGTCACCGCAAGCCCCCCGGTGTGGGTCAGATCTCGTCGGCGTCGTAGCCCAGCGCCTTGAGTGAAAGCCGGTGCAGCGTTTCCCGTTCCGCCGGGGACAGGCGGGCGAGCAGCACATCGGTCGCCGCGGCGATCCGCGCGTCGGTCTCGGCCCGCACCCGATTCCCGGCCGCGGTGATAGCCAAACGGTATTTCCGACGGTCCTCGGGATCGCGATTGCGGGTGACCAGTCCGGCCTTCTCCAGGCTGTCGATCAGCCGCACCACCTCGCTGCGGTCGATCTCGAGCACATTGGCCATCTCCTGCTGGGACGGTTCCGCGCGCTCGGCGAGGTAGGTGAGCACCCAGTGCTCGCGCAGCGGCGTCCCGAGTTCGGCGTGCATCGCCTTGTGCAGCTTGCCCAGGGCGTAGGTCGGGTGCCGCAGCAGCCCGGCGGGGTGGACGCCCGCGGCGGCGGAGGGTTCGTCGGTCACCCGCCGATTCTATCTATTGTTGAGTAGCTCAATCATTGTTACTCTCTGCAATTGAGTTGCTCATCAACAATTGAAGGAGGGGTCCGATGACGCAAACGCGTTCGGACACCGGGACATCCATCGCCACCGACTCCGGCGCCACCCCCGCCGACTCCGGCCAGATCCCCGCGCATGTCTGGCGCACCGCCGGCGTGGTGGTGTTCGGCGCGGTCATGGGGATGCTCGACACCTCGCTGGTCAATATCGGGCTGCACACCATCGGCGCGGACCTCGGCGCGTCGCTGGCCACGATCCAGTGGGTCGCCAGCGGATACCTGCTGGCCCTGGGGGTTTCACTCACCGTCTGCGGCTGGCTCGCGCGGCGCGTCGGCGTCACCCGGCTCTGGCTCTGGGCGTTGATCGCGTTCACCCTCACCTCGACCGCGTGCGCCTTCGCGCCCGACGCGGGCTGGCTGATCGGGCTGCGCATCCTGCAAGGGCTCGCCGCCGGGCTGATGATCCCCGCCGGGCAGACCATCCTGGGCCAGGCTGCCGGGCCGCAGCGCATGGGCCGGGTCATGGGCGTGGTCGGCATCGCCGTCGTGGGCGCGCCCGCGATCGGGCCGACCATCGGCGGGCTCCTGCTGGCGCACTGGAGCTGGGAGTGGTTGTTCCTCATCAACATTCCGTTCGGCCTGATCGGGCTGGCACTGGGCCTGCGCTACCTGCCGCGCAGCAGCGGGACGGCCACGCGGCCGCTGGACGTGCTCGGGCTGGTGCTTGCGGGCGGCGGCGTGTCGGCGGTGGTCTACGGACTGTCCGAGGTCGGCGTGACCGGGTCGGTGACCTCGCTGTCGGTGTGGCTGCCGGTGCTGCTCGGCCTGGCCGGGCTGGCCGGATTCCTGGTGCGCGCGCTGCGGAACACGCTGCCGCTGCTCGACATCCGGCTGTTCGGCAACCCCGGCTTCAGCGCGGCCACCAGCGCCGGGTTCTTCGCCGGGGGAGCCATGTTCGGCGTGATGGTGTTGCTGCCGTTGTACTTCCAGGAACTGCACGGCACCGGGCTGGTCCGCACCGGCGTGAGCCTGCTCGGCTTCGGGCTGGGCGGGGTCATCATGCTGCCCCTGGGTGGCAGGCTGACCGACCGCTTCGGCGGCGGCAGCGTCGCGGTGCTCGGCAACCTGGCCGTGGCCGCCACCGTGCTGCCGCTGGCCTTCCTGCCGGTCGACGCCAACGGATTCCTCGTCCAATCACTGCTGTTCGCGGCGGGATTGGCGACCGCGGTGGGCGCGATGCCACTGGTGTCCGCGGCCTACGCGGCGGTCCGGCGCGAGCAGTTGCCCGACGCCACGGCGCTGGTCAACATCATGCAGCGGGTCGGCGGCGCGGTCGGGGTCGCGCTGGTGGCCGTGATCCTGTCCCGCGCAACGGCTTCCGGGTGGTCACCGGTGTCCGGCTACCATCTCGCCTTCGCCGGGCTCGCCGCCCTCTCGGTGGTCGCGGCGGTGGCCTCGACCGTCCTGCGCCGTCGGCAGCGGGTGACCGCCTAGACACGATGCTCGCCCGCGGCCGGGGTGCTCGCGGGCGCGACATCGCGTGACGGGGCAACTGTCAGGCGCCGGGTATCCTCGCCACGAATCAGCGAGATATCCCGCGCCACACCCGGTTCCGGAAGGCCGTGACCGCGATGGACTGGACACGGCGTCGATCAGCGGCGCGAACCTTCGCATCGATGGCGGCGCGATCCCGACCGTCGACTGAGCGCACTCAGGACGAGGCCCACGCCAGGAGCTTGTCCACCGGCCAGGTATTGATGATCCGGTCGGCGGGGACGCCGTTGTCGAGGGCGCGTTGCGCGCCGTAGCCGAGGAAGTCGAGCTGGCCGGGCGCGTGGGCGTCGGTATCGATGGAGAAGTGGCAGCCGAGCTCGAGGGCCTGTTTCAGTAGGCGGGTCGGTGGGTCGCGGCGTTCGGGGCGCGAGTTGATCTCGACCGCGACCCCGTGGTCGCGGCAGGCCGAGAAGACCTGCGCGGCATCGAAACTCGACTCGGGCCGGGTGCCGCGATTGCCCTCGACCAGGCGGCCGGTGCAGTGGCCGAGCACGGTGGCGCGGCCGCCCGAGACCGCGCGGACCATACGGCGGGTCATGGCGGCGGCGTCCATCTTCAGCTTGGAATGGACGCTGGCGACCACGATGTCGAGGCGGTCGAGGAGTTCGGGCTCCTGATCGAGGCTGCCGTCGTCGAGGATGTCGACCTCGATGCCGGTCAGGATGACCATGGGGGAGAAGCGGTCCCGCAGTTCGTCGATCACCTCGAGCTGCTGCCGCAACCGGTCCGGCGAGAGGCCGTTGGCCACCGTCAGCCGCGGGGAATGATCGGTCAACGCGCAGTATTCGTGGCCCAGGGCCTGCGCGGTGGCCATCATCTCCACGATCGACGCCGACCCGTCGGACCAGTTCGAGTGCACGTGCAGATCGCCCTTGAGCGCGGCCCGCAGCTCACCGCCGCCGAGATCCTTGGCCGCGGTGCGCAATTGGATCAGCGTGTCCGGCTCGCGACCGGCCCACGCCTGCGCGATCACCGCCGCAGTCTTGGGCCCGACCCCGGCCAGGGACTGCCAATCTCCGGTGCGGCCGAGCCGCTCCCGCTCCGCGTCGTCGAGGGCCTCGACGATGTCGGCGGCATTGCGGTAAGCCATCACCCGCCGCGAATCCTCGCGGGCCCGGTCCTTGAAGAACGCGATCATGCGGAGCGCGACGACAGGATCCATGGCTACCAGTGTGCCCGCCGCGCGACCGCACGGTGTGTACTCGGCGCGCCCGTGCTCAGTCCGCCCGCAGCGTCCGCCGCAGCAGCACCGCCGACCCGGCCGCCACGATCACGCCGCCGACGACCAGGAATCCCGTGATCGAATCGCGCAGGGAGCGTTGCTCGTCGTAGCTCCGCACCACCGGGCGGCCCTTGCTGGTCTCATGGCAGACCTGACCGATGTTCATGGAGTGACCGTCACATTCCACGGGCAGCGACAGCCGGAACAATCCGATCAGTATCAGGGCCAGGCCCACGGCGACCCCTATGGTGTGGGCGATCTTCATCAGGCCTCCGCAAGCGTCGAGGGCGTCGTGGCCAGACGCATCCAGGTGCCGTAGAGCCACCGCTGGTAACCGTCCGCATCCAGGCCGAGGGTGCTGACCATGAGGTTATAGGTGTCGGCCTGGGCGAGCGGGCCGACCGTTCCGATGATCCAGTCGAGATCCGCCTCGGGATGCAGCAGTCCGTCGGCGCGCATGCGCTGCCACAGCTCGGCGACATGCTGCTGGGTGGCGGCGCGTCCGGCCCGGGCGGCCTCGGCGATGACCGGTTCGCTGGCCTCGGCGGCGACGGCGGCCGCGATGAGCGGCGCCGCGCGTTCCATGAGCTGCCGCGCGCCCTGGGCGTAGGCGGTGACGCGTTCGCGCAGGGTGGGCGCGGTCCCGGCCCGGATGTGCCAGTCGCGGTGGGCCAGGTCGACGTCCTCGGTGTCGCCGACGATAGCCACGTCGATGGTGCGTTTGAGCAGTTCGGCCTTGGAGCCGAAGCGCAGGTAGACCGTGCGCGAACCCACCTCGGCGGCATCGGCGACCGCGGCCAGCGAGGTCGCCGCGTAGCCGTCGGCGATGAACAGCCGCCGGGCCGCGTCGAGGATCTTGCGCTCGGTCTCGGCCTTGCGGGCGTCCCACAGCGGGGACGACTTCTTGACACCCGAACTCAACTGCTGCATCCTAACTGCATCACTACAGTGATACTGCATAAATACATCGATACTGCAAAGGATAGCAGCGATGATCCCCACACTCGCCGGGGTGCATCACCTCAAAGTTCCCGTGTCGGATCTGGCACGGTCCATCGATTGGTACTGCAGCCGCCTCGGCTACACCGTCGGCCTCGAATTCCAGGAGCAGGGCGTCCTGAGGGGTGCCGTCCTGCACCACGCCGCCGGCGGACCGATGCTCGGCCTGCGCCTGCATCCCGAAATGGCCGCCGCCTCCGCGGGATTCGACTTCTTCTCGATCGGCGTCCCGGATCGAGCGGCCCTGGAAACGCTGGCACGGCATTTGAACGGCCTCGGTGAATCCCATGCCGGGGTGCACCGCGCCAGCCTCGGCTGGATCCTGCCCGAACTCCGCGACCCCGACGGTCACGAAGTCCGCTTCTACTCCATGGAATCCCACACCGAACTCGGCGACGAACCCGTCACCATCGACAATCCGCGCGCGACCGCGGAAGCCAAGGAACGCGAGATCGCCCTGCAGGGCAACGAGATTCAGTGATTCGATCGGTACGCGTCACGGGCGGCCCGCGTCGTGGAGGTACGAACGCAGGACCGCCCGCGCGTGCCGGCGCATCGGCTCCTCGACGCGGGTGCCCCGGGTGGCCAGGATCCGGCGGATACGGGCCCGGAACTCGGGCGCGCTGAGCCCGAGCGTGGTGAGGATCTCCCCGGCGGGCGGGCCGCCGAACGGCTGCCAGACCAGGGCGAGATCGATGAGCGCCTGCTCGTCGGGGCTCATCGATCACACCGGGGTCAGGCCGATATCTGCGCAGCCGTCGCGCAATCCGTCGAGACCGAAGGCCTCGATCGGGCCGACGATGCCCGCGGTGCGCCCCGCACCGGACGTGAGTTGCTCTGCGGCCCAGGCGATCAGCTCGCCGGTGAGGGTGTAGATGCTCGGACCTTCGAGATGGACCTCGCCCAGCGGGCCGCTCGGGCCCGTGGCGACCGCGACCACATGGGAGCGGGTGCGCTCGCGTTCGGCGGCGTCGGGTCCGCCGGGCGGGCCGATCACCGGCCGCGTGGAGGCATCGATCAGCGTGCGGCCCAAGGGGACTCGAGTCGCCACGGCGGCGAACCTCGACAACAGTGTGGCCGCCCGGCTCAACGCCGGGAACCAGCCGTTGTAGACACTGACGTCCTCGACGGTCGGGAAGGCGGCGGGCAGGTGCAGCACCTCGGTGCCCGAGACCAGAAAGGCGTTCTTGCGACGACCTCGCACCGGGAAGGCATGCACCCGGGATGCCGTGCGTTCCTCCACCAGAACTCCCCGCAGTCGTCGCGCCGAGGGCAACGTCACGCCGTCGCGCATGGTGGTGCGGGTGCCCTGGCTCAGACCTCGCCACAGTGGGCCGGTCGCGAAGTAGCCGATATCGATCGACCGCACGGCGGTCCCGCCTTCGAGCGCGGCCAGCGCCCCGGCGAGCACGCCCGGCACATAGTCGTAGCCGAAGGCGGGCAACATGATCGAGCCGTTGGTCCGCGCGACGCCGTTCAATCGGCCCTGCAACTCGCGGACGAAACCGACCTCGCCGGTGGAATCGATGTAGTGGGCTCCGGCCAGTGCGGCGGCCTCCGCGACCGGGTAGCCGAACCGTTCGAAGGGGCCGACGGTCGTGATGAGCACATCGCCCGGGCTCAGCAGCACGGTGATGCTCGCGGTGTCGGAGGCGTCGGCGACCGCGAATTCCAGGCCGCCCGCCTGTTCGGCGAGCGCCTGCACGGCCGCGCGATGGCGCCCGGCGAGAACCGGTTCGATGCCGCGGCGCAGCAGTGCGTGCAACACCAGGTCGCCGGTGTAGCCCGTCGCGCCCAGCAGCACGATGCGTCCGGTCATGGGGTGTCTCCTTCCGGTGTGATCGGGACATGGCGGCGCAGGAAGGCGAGCTGATCGGTGATCACCCGCTCGAAGGCCGCACCGCGATAGATGTCGAAATGACCGTCCGTGTAGGTGCGGACCTCGCCGCGCGGTGCCCGCGCGGCGTAGCGCAGGGTGGGTTTCGCCGGTGCGACGGAATCGGTTTCGCACACCGAGAACAGGATCGGCACCCGGATGCGTCCGGTGTGGCGGCCGGGCCGATCGGTGAGGATGTCGAACACCACCCGGGCCGCGGCCTCGTTGCGGAAGTCGGCGCCGGGCGGAACCAGTGCCAGATAACCGGATTCGGCGTCGGGCGCGGTCATCAGCGCGGTGCCGTTCGCGGGCCCGGCGGTGGTGATCATGTGCGGTTCCCGACCGAGCAGCATGGCCGCGACATCGCGCACGCCCGCGGCGGTGGCCTTGACCGAATTGATCGGCGACACCGCGAGGGTGGAGGCGACGCCGTCGGTGAAGGGGCACTGCGCGATCGCCGCGACCAGTCCGGCCGGGCGTTTCGCGGCGGTGTGAATGACATGCCCGCCGCCGAAGGACGTGCCCCAGGCGATGATCCGGGCATTGTCGACCTGGGGCAGGTGCCGGGCGAACGACAGTGCGGCGATCCAGTCCGCGCGCTGTTCACGGGTCGAGAGCAGATAGCGGGGCGCGCCGTCGCTGTCGCCGAAGTGGCGGTAGTCGAACACCAGGCAGGCGTACCCGGCGGCGGTGAACCGCTCGGCATAGGCGCCCAGGCCCATGGCGCGGATCGCGCCGAGTCCGTGCGCCATCACCACCACCGGCGGGCGGGTGCCCGGGCGCGGCTCGGGCAGGTAGAGGGTCGCGGCGCAGTGGTCGCCGTTGCGGGAGGGGAAGCGCACGTCGTATGTGGTGGCGCCCGTGTGGTTTCCGCTCATCGCGCGACCACCTCGGCGGCGCGGCGGGCGGGGTGGTCGGCGGCCGACAGCCCGGCGGGCCGGCGTGCGCCGCGTTCACGCTCCAGGCGCAGATCGCGCATGTAGTCGTCGAAGTCGACCTGGATGGTGTGCCGTTTGGAGGCGACGTAGCGGCGCTGGATGCCGCGCCGGTGCGCGGCGATCTCGCTGTCCATGTCGGCGGCGCTGGGCAGGTGATACCGGCCCTGGAGGTGGTCGGCGATCAGCTGGGCCTGGCGTTCGGCGATCGGCATGATCGCGCCCAGCGGCTGCACCAGGCCGACGAAGTACAGGCCCGGCACCTCGGGATGGAACACGCGCCGGTACAGGCGGATTCGATTGTCACCGGACGGGTCGAGGAAGTCGTGGTCGAAGAACGGGAAGCTGATCTTGTAGCCGGTGCAGAACACCACCAGGTCGGCGGCCACCCGGCGGCCGTCGGTGAACACCACCTCGTCGCCGTCGAAGTGATCGATGTTCGGGACCGGCGTGATCGCGCCGTGCGCCAGCCGGTCGAGGATACGGCTGGACATGGTCGGATGCGCCTGGGCGAACTTGTGATCGGGCTCGGGCAGCCCGTAGCGGGACATCGGCCCGGTGGCCGCGGCCATCAGCCTGCGCGCGAACGGCCAGCGCAGGAACGACGGGAACCACTCGGCGGCCCCGAGGCGGTCGTAGGGGCGGCCCCAGACGTACTTCGGGATCACGTGCACGCCGCTGCGGGCCGAAAGATAGGTCTGCTCGGCGTGATACGAGGCGTCCACCGCGATGTCCATGGCGGATCCCGAGCACCACCACCCGCTTCCCGGTCAGCTGCGCTTCCTCGGTGTAGGCGTGCGAGTGCATCAGCTGCCCGCGGAACTCGCCCGCGCCGGGGAACATCGGTTCGGGCAGGCGGGGATCCCAGTGGTGACCGTTGGCGACCAGCACCGCGTTGTAGCGCAGGGTTTCGCCGGTCGAGATCGTCACGTCGAAGCCGTGGTCGGCGCGCGGCGCGACGTGCGCCAGCATGGAGGCGGTGGTGCGCGAATTGCGCTGGGACACCGACTTCTTCGGTTCCTTCGAAGCCCTGCTCGAGGCGTGGGTGCGCTACTTCTACGACCACCCGCTCGAACGCGCCATGACCGCCGCGGCCAACCTCGAGCCGGACCCCGTCGCCCGCACCGCCGTCCGTGAATCGGTCAACGTCCACTACCTCGCGGTCCTGCGTCCCCTCTTCGACGCCGGGGTCGCCACCGGCGCACTGCGCCCCGGCACCGACACCGAGGCGCTGCTGGCCCTGCTCCTACTGCTGCTGCCGCAGATCGCCCTCGCCCCGCACGTCCAGGGCCTCGACCCGGTGCTCGGCCTCGCCGAGGGCGATGCCGACCACGCCGTCGCCACCGCCCTGCGCCTGGTCCACGTCGTGGTCGACCCCTATCGCGGCCAGGGATCGTAGGCTCGCACCGTGCCCACACTGCTGATCGTTCACCACACCCCGTCGCCGTTCATGCAGGAGATGTTCGAGGCGGTGCTGGCGGGCGCGACCGATCCGGAGATCGAGGGCGTCGAGGTGATCCGCCGCCCCGCGCTCGGCGTCACCGCCAGCGATGTCCTCGCCGCCGACGGCTATCTCCTCGGCACCCCGGCCAACCTCGGCTACATGAGCGGGGCGCTCAAACACGCCTTCGACACCTTCTACTACCCGTGCCTGGATTCGACCAAGGGTCGCCCGTACGGGCTCTACATCCACGGCAACCAGGGCACCGAGGGCGCGGAACGCAGCGTCGAGAGCGCGACCACCGGGCTGGGGTGGGAGAAAGCGGCCGCGCCGGTGATCATTTCGGGCAAGCCCGAGAAGTCCGATATCGAGCGGTGCTGGGAGCTGGGCGCGACCGTCGCGGCGCGATTGATGGAGTGAGACTCGGGTGCCCCCGAATTCTGGTGTCTGACACATTCGCGGGTGGTCCGGTCATACTCGAGGGGGCGTTCTCCGGGAACGCTCAATATGAGTGTGGGAAGAGGTGACGGCCGCCGTGGAGGCGCAAGAGTCGGGGACACGCCGTATCGGGCTGGTCGAGGACCATGAATCGGTGGTGCTGGGGTTGTCGGCCATGCTGGCCCCGGAAGCCGATCTGGAATTGGTGATCACCGCGGGAACCGTCGCGGAACTGCTGGCGGCCGGGCCGGAACTGGATCTGGTGGTGCTGGATCTGCGGCTCACCGACGGCTCCTCGCCCGATGACAATGTGCGCGCGCTGCGCGAGCGGGGGATCGAGGTGCTGGTGTTCACCGGGGCGGACAATCCGTTCCTGGTGCGATCGGCCGCCCGGGCGGGCGTGCTGGGTGTGGTGCGCAAGTCCGAGGACGCGGCGACCGTGGTCGCCGCGGTGCGCCGGGCCGCGCATGGCGAACAGGTGGTCACCACCGACTGGGCCGCGGCCATCGACGGCGACCCGCAATTGCAGGACGTCGGGTTGAGCCCGCGTCAGCAGCAGGTGCTGCAGCTGTACGCCTCGGGGGAGAAGGCGTCGCGGGTGGCCCGCATGACCGGGCTGTCAGAGCAGACCGTCAACGACTATCTGGGCCGCATCCGGCAGAAGTACGCCGACGCCGGACGCCCGGCCCCGACCAAGACCGACCTCTACAAGCGGGCCGTCGAGGACGGGTGGCTGCCCGTTCCGGAGCGGAGTCCGCGGGCATGACCGCCACGAGCGCCCTCGACTCGACGGCCGCTCCCCGGTCCATGCCCTCGCTCGCGGCGCTCACCCGGCGGGTGCGTGCCCGCGTGAAGGCGACCGAGGATCCGGCTACCGCCGCCTACGACCGCATCATGCGTCGGCTCGGCATCTCCATCGGCATCGCGGGCGCCATCATCGGCGGCGGCGAACTGCCGGAGGTCGCCGAACAGGGCCGCTACGCGTCGGTGTGGTGGTCGGTGGCCGCGATGGCGCTCGTGTTCGGCTGGTACCCGATCATCGGCGTGGTGTCGGCGGTATCGGGGACCAAGGCCATCAAGTTCGTGTGTGGTTGCGCCGCGGTCAGTTTCCTCGGCGCGCTCGCCACCATCCCGCTCGGGTTCGCCCCGCACACCGTCGACGCCACCAATATCTGGCCGTACCGGGTGACCGCGCTCGCGGTGAGCGCGGGCGTGCTGGCCTGGTCGGGCCGGACGACGCTGGTCTATCTGCTGGCCGCGTCCGCGTCGGCGGCGCTGGCCACCGTGTACACGGTCGGCGAGGTGACCCCGCAGCACATCATCGAGAACTTCCTGCGCTCGGCGGGATTGGCCGCCCTGTTCCTGTGGTGCGGTACCGCCGCCGTGGGCGCCGCGGCCCGCGTCGACCGCGAATCCGCCATCGCCAGCCGCCGCGCCGCCGCCCAGGCCGCCGCCCAGGCGCGCGACCGGGAACGCTCGCGCTTCGCCGCGCTCATCCACGACGCCGTGCTCTCAACGCTTTTGGAGGCTTCGCGCGCCGGCGCCGAATCCGATGTGGTGCGGCGGCAGGCCGAGCGCACCCTGGAACAACTCGACGAATACCGTGGCGCGGAACGCGATCCGGACCTGCTCGACGCCCGTTCGGCGCTGCTGTTCCTGCGCGCCGCGGTGCAGGAGATCAATCCGAGCATCCGCTTCGCCACCCGCACCTGGCCCGGCTTCGACGACCTGCGCATGCCGGTGCATTCGGCCAGCACCATCGCCGCCGCGCTCACCGAGGCCGTGCGCAACAGCCTGCGCCACGCCGCGGTCCCGGGCCGCGAGGTGCGGCGCACCGTGACCGCCACCGTCAGCGCGGGCAGCATCCGGATCGTGTTCAGCGACAACGGGGCCGGATTCGACCTGGCCGCCGTGTCCGCCGATCGGCTCGGCATCTCCATGAGCATCCTGGGCCGCATGCGCCAGCTGGCGGGCGGCTCGGCGTTCGTGGAATCCCAGCCCGGCGAGGGCACCACCGTGACCTTGGTGTGGGGTGGCGATGGCTCGCGCTGACGGCATCGACCTGGACCCCCGCTTCGGGCTGCGCGATCTGCTCGGGCTGCGGGGCAGTACCGCGTGGTGGTTCCTGCTCATCCTGGAAGCCGTCATCGCGCTGTACATGGCCCGCAATTTCGGGCAGGCCCCGCTGTGGGCGGCGCTGGCCGCACTGGTGCTGATGCTCAGCGCGGGCGCGCTGGTCACCGCGATCCCGGTCGACCCGCTGCCGATTCCGGTCGCCCTGTACGGGGCCGCCGTGCCGCCGATCGCGACCGCCCTGACGGTCATGACCCCGGTGCGCGATCTGCCGCACGAGTCGGTGTGGTCGGCGTTCGCCTCGTCCTACGTGCTCGGAGTCCTGGTGCTGCGCGGGCGGGTTCGCACCGCGTGGGCGGGTGTCATCGCCGTGGCCGCGGTCCTGGTCACTCTCGGCTTGGGCGGTTCGCACCTGGATCCGGGCACTCTGATCGGTTCCATGGTTCCGGTCGGCACCATCACCGCCATCTCGGTCTTCACCGCCATCATGCGCCCGATGCAGCGCTCGCTGCGCATCCTGCGCGAGGACGCCCTCATGCGCGCCACCGCCGAGGCCACCATGGCCGCCGCCGACAGCGAACGCACCCGCCAGCTCGCCCGCCTGGACCGCGTGGCCCGCCCGATCCTCGAGCGCATCGCCGACGGCGCGCAGCTCACCGCCGCCGAACGCGAGGAATGCCGCCTGCTTGAGGCCGAACTCCGCGACGGCCTGCGCGCACCCCAACTGGTCACCGACGAACTCAGCGGCGCCGCCCGCGGCGCCCGCGGCCGCGGCGTCGAAGTGATCCTCCTCGACGACGGCGGCTTCGCCGGAGTCCCCGAATGGGTCCGCCGCCGCGTGATCGATGCCGCCACCAAGGAATTGGACGCGACCAACGCGGGCCGGGTGACCATCCGAGTCCTGCCCCTGGGCCGCCCGGTCCTGGCCACCGTCCTCGCCACCGCCCCCACCCAGGACCGCCGAACCGAGATCGACCAGGACGGCCGAGTCACCACCATGACCGACTAGGTACGAGAACCGTTGTATCGAGCGGGGGCGGTCCCTGCTCGTCACCGCTGCCCGCTGTCCACATTCCCTGTCAGGGTCGCCAACAGCGCGGGCAGTTCCGCCACGGTTCGCTCCGGCAGTCCGGCCACGGTCTCCTCGGCCAGATCCCGCCACAGCCGCTTCACCTTCTCGGTCAGCTCCCGCCCACTCTCGGTGAGTTCGACGACACTGGCCCGCTTGTCATTCGGCGCGGGCGCCCGCCGAACATGTCCGGACGCTTCGAGTTTCTTCGTCATCAACGTGACACTGGGCGGCTCGCACCCGAGCGCGCCACTCAACTGCGCCTGAATCATCGGCCCACTCCGAGCGAGCTCGAGCAACAGCGCCTCCTGCCCGGTATGTAGCCCCAGCGGCGCCAATAGCGCTGCGGCCCTTGCTCGGTGGCGCAGGGTCAGCAGGCGTATGGCCTGGTTGATGGCATCGGCTTGCTCGAAGTCCACGGGTCTCCTTGACAGGATAGTTATCCGCATAACATTATGCGAATAACTAATTCTAGCAATCCTGGAGTCGCCATGCTCGTGAAGGTCACCGTCATCTACTACAGCGCGACAGGAACCGTCCACGCCCTCGCGCAGGCCGTCGCGGCGGGAGCCGAAGCGGGCGGAGCCGAGGTGCGCCTGCGCCGCGTCGCCGAACTCGCACCCGCCGCGGCGATCGATCAGAACCCGCTGTGGCGCAAGCACGCCGATGCGACGCGATCGGTCCCCGAGGCCTCGCTCGAGGACCTGGCGTGGGCGGACGCGCTCGCGTTCGGGACGCCGACGCGGTTCGGCGCACCGGCCGCACAGCTCAAACAGTTCATCGACCAGACCGGCGGCCTGTGGCGCGAGGGCGCGCTGGCCGACAAACCGATCACGGCCTTCACCTCGGCCTTCAACCGGCACGGCGGCAGCGAGGCGACGATTCTGTCCCTGGCCAACGTGTTCTACCACTGGGGTGCGCTCATCGTGCCGCCCGGATTCACCGATCCGGCGGTCTCCGCGGCGGGCGGAAATCCCTACGGCACTTCGTATGTCACCGGACCGGACGGTAACGGGCCCGACGAGGCCGCGCTGGAGGCCGCCGCCTACCAGGGGACACGATTGGCCCGGATCGCGGCGCGGCTGCACACCGGCGTCCTGGTGGGTCGGGAATGAACGCCTTCGCCGACACCAGTGCCGACACATCAAGGGATGGAACGCATTCCGGGCGCGCGCGGTTGATCCTGGCGCTGGTCTGCGCCTGCCAGTTCATGGTCATCCTGGACTCGTCCATCGTGAATGTCGCGCTGCCCTCCGTGCAGCGGGATCTCGGATTCAGTGCCACGGGCGTGGCCTGGGTGGTCAACGGCTATCTGCTCGCCTTCGCCGGGTTCATGCTGCTCGGCGGTCGCGCCGCGGACCTGTTCGGTCAGCGGCGGATGCTGATCATCGGGCTGACGGTGTTCTCTGCGGCGAGTCTGATCGGCGGCGTCGCCACCGCGGCGGAGCTGCTGGTGGCGGCTCGGTTCGCGCAGGGGATCGGGGCGGCGCTGCTGGCGCCCGCGACGCTGGCGGTGATCAACACCGAATTCACCGAGACCCGCACGCGTGCACGGGCATTCGGGGCGTGGTCGGCGGCGGGCGGGATCGGCGGAATGGCCGGTGCGCTGGCGGGCGGGGCCATCACCACCGGGCTGTCGTGGCGGTGGGTCTTCCTCATCAACGTGCCGATCGGTGTGGCCTTGACCGGACTGGCCCTGCTGTCGTTGACCGATGGACGCCGTGGCCACCGAGAATCTTTGGACCTCCTCGGCGCGGTCACCGGGACCGCCGGGCTCGCCGCCGTCATCTTCGGTGTCATGGGCAGCACCGATCACGGCTGGCTGTCGGGTGTGGTCGCCGGTCCGGTCGCCCTGGGCGTCCTGTTGCTGATTGTCTTCCTCACGGTGGAAGCGCGTTTCGCCGCCCGGCCGCTGGTGCCGCTGCGGTTGTTCCGGATTCGGCCGGTCGCCGTCGGCAACACCCTGCTGCTGTTGTTCGGCGCGATCGGCATCGCCATGTGGTACTTCACCTCGCTGTTGCTTCAGAACGTGTGGGGCTACAGCGCATTACGCACCGGGCTCGGACAGGCTCCCGCCGCGGTGACGTTCCTGGTGTTCGCGCGAGTGTCCGCCACCCTGCTCCCGCGAACCGGCGCCCGCCCGCAGATCCTGGCCGGAAGTGCCTGCCTCCTGGTCGGATTCGCCTGGCTGACCCGCGCCGGCACCGACAGCGGCTATCTCCTCGGCGTTCTCGGCCCGACGCTGCTCATCGCCGTCGGCATCGGCCTGACGTTCCCGACTCTCATGGCCGTGGCCACCTCGGACGCGCCGGACGGTGATGCGGGGATAGTCGGCGGCTTGGCGGGCACCGCCAATCAGGTCGGCGGGGCGATCGGCTTGGCGGTATTCGCGACGATCGCGGGCTCGGCGGCGGCCTACGGCCGGGTCTTCGTCATGGCAGCCGGAATCGCGGTGGCGATCGCGGTGATCGCCACCGCGCTCATGAAAGCAACCGAATCGGAAAGGGTTTCCTGAATGTCCGCGAGAACCTCCGTCATCGGAGTCCTGGTCTCATGCTCGGCCCTGCTGCTCGCGGGCTGCGATGACGCGACGGTGGTCGACCGGCCATCGCCGAGCGTCACCGTCACCACGGCGAACGCGACCGTCGGCGCCGCGACCCCGAGCCTCACGGCCCCGGCCGGCCCCGATGTCGATACCGCCTCGAAGGCTCCGACCCCGATTCCGGAGTCGACCCCACCCGCCCTCTGGAATCCGTGCGGCCTGTCGGATGCCGCGATCTCGGCCGCGGGCCTGAACACCGCTTCCAAGACGAAGCTCGACAACCCCGGTGTGCCCGATTCACGGAGCTGCCGGTGGCAGAACAACGCGAGAACGGTGGAGCTGACCATCGATCGTGTCGAGCCCCGACACGCTGGCGGATCTCCAGGCCGGTGGCAAGTACGTGCAGTTCACCCCGGTGACGCTGGGCGGCAGGCAGGCGGTCGAGTACCGCGCGGCCCAGGACACCCATCACCTGGGCTGTTATGTCACCACCTTCACCGGTGACGGCAGCGTCGCCTTCGTCGCCAAGACGCTGCGGGTGCAGCAGGACGGCTTCGACTCGTGCGCCGACGCGCGCACGTTCGGCGCGGCGCTGGCGGGCCAGTTGCCCTGACGGGATCAGGACTCGTCCCAGCGGCCGCCCTTCCTCATCTGATCGCGGAGGGCGGACTGGACGGTGGAGGACAGCCAGGAGTTGAGGGACACGCCGCTCTGGGCGGCGGCTTCCTCGGCGCGGGACTTGAGCTGTTCGACCAGGCGGAGGGTGACGCGGCTGATGTCGCCGGTGACCTCCTCGAAGGTGGGGTGCTCGTCGGTGGCTGCGGTCTTGCGCACGTCGACGTGGGCGTCGGTACCGTCGACGGAGACGTGGACGGTCCGGTCGGGGAGGGTGGCGCTCACCTCGGCGGCCAGCTCGGAGACGGCGGACAGCAGGATGAGGCGGGCGGAGTTCTCGGTGGCGGCGGCCAGGGCGGCGGCGGTGGCCTGGGTTTTCTCGTCGCCGAGGGCCGCGGCGGCGATGAGGTTCTCGCGGAGTTGGGCGGTGTACTTGTTCAGATCCATGACACCAGTGTGACGTCACGGGTGGTGTCATTCAAGGAAACTTCTGACGCCAGAAACGGGCGCTCGAGTCGAATCGCCAACCTGCCGGGCACGGTTCGGGTATAACGATGCAAAACCCGTTCCAGCGACGCTGTAGCCTTCTGACTATGACGAACGGTGAATCGACGCGAACCGAGCTGCGCGCGTCCGGCACAGTAGGTGTCGCGATGGTGACCCCCTTTACCGCCGAAGGCAAGCTCGACGTCGATGCCGGTGTCGCGCTGGCCGCCCGTCTGATCGACGGCGGCGTCGATCTGCTCGCGATCTCCGGAACCACCGGCGAGTCGCCCACCACCACCGAGTCCGAGAAGTTCGACCTGCTGCGTGCCGTCGTGGACGCCGTCGGTGATCGCGCCACCGTCATCGCGGGCGCCGGCACCTACGACACCGCACACAGCATCGAGCTCGCCCGCAACGCCCAGCGTGCGGGCGCCCACGGTTTGCTGGTCGTCACCCCGTACTACTCGCGTCCCAGCCAGGACGGGCTGTTCGCACACTTCTCCGCCGTCGCGGACTCGACCGACCTGCCGGTCACCCTCTACGACATTCCGCCGCGCTCGGTGGTCCCCATCGCGACCGACACCATTCGCCGTCTCGCCGAGCACCCGAACATCGTCGCCGTCAAGGACGCCAAGGGCGATCTGGGCGCGGGCGCGGAACTGATCGCCGAGACCGGGCTGGCGTTCTACTCCGGTGACGACGTGCTCAACCTGCCGTGGCTCTCGATCGGCGCGACCGGATTCATCAGTGTCATCGGCCATCTCGTGCCGGACCGCCTGCGCGCCCTGATCGACGCCTACCAGGCCGGGGACGTCGCCCGGGCGCGTGAGATCAATGTCAGCATGGCCCCGCTGAACCGCGCCATGGCGCGCCTGGGCGGTGTCGCCATGACGAAGGGCGCGCTGCGCCTGCTCGGAGTCGAGACCGGAGAACCACGCTTGCCACAACTCATGCCGAACGGCGACCAGCTCGACGAGCTCGCCGTGGACCTGCGTGCCGCGGGGGTGATTGCGTGACCAGCCCCGCTCGCCGCCCCCGTCGCAGTGCCAGTCGCGCCGCCGGCGCCCCGGCTCCCGCTCCCGAGAAGCCCCCTGCCGCCGAGAAGCCCGCTGCCGCTGAGAAGCCCGCTGCCGCGCCCGAAACCGTGAGTTCGGCTGCCGCGCAGCCGGAACCGGCGCAGGCCGCCCCGGCCCGCGCGGAAGCCGAGCCTGCCCGCGAGCGCGCGGCTCGCGGCCGCTCCTCGGACCGCGGCAAGGCCCAGTCCAGACCGGCCGACGAGGCCCCCCGTTCCCGTCAGGACGAATCCCGTTCGCGCCAGGACGATTCCCGCAACCGTGGCGACCGCAACCGCCGCGGCGGTGGCCGTTCCCGGCAGGGCGGCCGCGATCAGGCTCCGGCCCCGCGCGATCCGCACGCCATGGGCACCCCGCCGAAGGCCCCCAAGGGCGGCCTGCGGGTGTTCGCGCTCGGCGGCATCGGTGAGATCGGCCGCAACATGACCGTTTTCGAGTACGACGGCAAGCTGCTGATCGTCGACTGCGGTGTGTTGTTCCCCGAGGACCAGCAGCCCGGCGTCGACCTGATCCTGCCCGACTTCGGTCCCATCGAGGACCGCATGGACGACATCGCCGCGGTGATCCTGACCCACGGTCACGAGGACCACATCGGCGCGGTGCCGTTCCTGCTGCGCCTGCGTCGCGACATCCCGGTGATCGGCGCCAAGTTCACCCTCGCGCTGGTGGCGGCCAAGTGCCGCGAGCATCGCTTGCAGCCCAACCTGACCGAGGTCACCGAGGGCGAGCGCACCCAGCACGGCGCGTTCGAGTGCGAGTACTTCGCGGTCAATCACTCGATCCCCGACGCGATCGCGGTGGCGATCCGCACGCCCGCGGGCATCGCGCTGCACACCGGCGACATCAAGCTGGATCAGCTGCCGCTCGACGGCCGTCTCACCGACCTGGCCGGTTTCTCCCGCCTGGGCGACGAGGGTGTGGACCTGTTCCTGGTCGACTCCACCAATGCCGAGGTGCCGGGCTTCGTGACGCCCGAGCGCGAGATCGGCCCGGTGCTCGACAATGTGATCGGTAAGGCCAAGGGCCGGGTCATCGTGGCCTCCTTCGCCTCTCACGTGCACCGCATCCAGCAGGTGGTGGACGTGGCGCAGCGCTACGACCGCCGGGTCTGCTTCGTGGGCCGGTCCATGGTCCGCAATATGCAGATCGCCCAGGACCTGGGCTACCTGGAGATCCCGGACAACCTGGTGGTGGATCTGGATCAGGCCGCCAACCTGCCGGTGCACAAGCTGGTGCTGATCTCGACCGGTTCGCAGGGTGAGCCGTTGTCGGCGCTGTCGCGCATGGCGCGCGGCGACCACCGTCAGATCAATATCCGCGCCGACGATCTGGTGGTGCTGGCCTCCTCGCTGATCCCCGGCAACGAGAACGCGGTCTTCGCGGTGGTGAACGGCCTGGCCCGCCTGGGCGCGACGGTCGTCACCCAGCAGAACGCGAAAGTCCATGTCTCCGGCCACGCTTCGGCGGGCGAGCTGCTGTACCTGTACAACGCGGTCCGTCCGACCAATGCCATGCCCGTGCACGGCGAGTGGCGGCACCTGCGCGCCAACGGCGCCCTCGCGGTGGCGACCGGCGTCCCCGAGGAGCGGGTCATCCTGGCCGAGAACGGCGTCGTGGTCGACCTGGTCGACGGCATCGCCACGATCTCCGGCCGGGTCCCCGTCGGCCAGGTCTACGTCGACGGCCTCTCGGTCGGCGACGTCGGCGAGTCCACCCTCTCGGACCGCTTGGTCCTGGGTGAGGGCGGCTTCATCTCCATCAATGTCGCCGTCGACTCCGCCACCGGCAAGGCCGTCAGCACCCCCGAGGTCAGCGGCCGCGGCTTCTCCGACGACCCCGAGGCCCTCTCCGGCGCCCAGGAACTTGTCGAGAACGAACTGCACCGCCTGGCCGTCGAGGGCGTCACCGACACCCACCGCATCGCCCAGTCCGTCCGCCGCGTCGTCGGCCGCTGGGTCGCCGAGAAGTACCGCCGCCGCCCCATGATCGTCCCCACCGTCATCGGCGTCTGACCCCAAAGGTCTAGCAGCGCAACAGAAATCGCCCCGACAGCAAGAAGCTGTCGGGGCGATTGCATTCTGCCGCCGAACGATCCGCCCGGAACGGCGACCAGCCGCGCCGCTGGCGACAGGCCCGCCGCTGGCGTGAGGTCCGCCGCCGGCGAAAGGCCCGCCGCCGACGAAAGCCTGCCGCCGGCGGTGGCGTGAGGTCCGCCGCCGGCGAAAGGCCCGCCGCTGGCGTGAGGCCTGCCGCCGGCGGAGGCCCGCCGCAGGCGAACTTGCCTGCCGCAGGCGGCAATCCCGCCGCAGGCGATTACCCCTGCCGGAGGCAGCACCCCGCCTGGGGCGGGAACCACAAGAGTTTCTACTTATCCTGGCAGGCGGCCGAGTCGAGCTTGGCGGCCTTGACGATGCTGCAGGCGTAGTTGTGGTCGATCTTCCAGTCGGTGCCGTCGGCGACGAAGGAGACGGTCGCGTTCTGGACCGGCTTGCCGTCGATGGTGACGTCGGCGTCGGCCTTGAGCTTGCCCTCGGCCGGGTCGCCCACGTTGGTGATCTTGATCTTGACGTTGTTGGCCTTGGCGGCGTCGACCAGCTTCTGGGCGAGCTGCGGGTCCAGCCCGGCGTTCTCGATCCAGTCGGTCTTGGTCTTGGAGTCGATCGAGGGGTCGAACGCCTTGGTGACCTTGTCGTTCAGGTCCGCGACCGAGGGCTTGGGCAGGTCGGCCACGGTGGTGGGGGCCGGAGCCGCGCCGGTGACCTTGGCGTCGCCGCCGTCGGTGCTGCCGTCGAACTTGCCGGCGGGGGCGGCCGAGGTGGTGGCGGCGGCCTTGGTGGTGTCATCGGACTTGCTGCAGGCCACCAGGCCGAAGGCCGAGGTGGCCAGCATCAGCGCGGCGGTCGCGCGGAAAACGGTGTGCTTCAACGAAATTCTCCCCGTGATTTCAGAGCTGGTAACCGGTGGTGCAGTTCCAGTGAATGATGGTGGCGCCGGCGGAGTTCCGGTTGAGCGCCTGGTTCTTGGCGGCGATCCGCGAGGACGCGGCGCCGAAGGTGTAGTAGCCGTCGCGCGAGGAGTAGGCGACCGCGCCGCAGCCGTTCGAGAAGCGCGCGACGATCTTGCAGTCGTCGTAGGTGCACGAGCTCATGGCGGCGTTCTGCGCCGCGGGGCTGTCTGAATAGTCGTAGGAGTAGCCGATACGACCGGTCGACACCGACAGCGCGATGGCGCCGTAGTTGTAGTCCTGGTAGGCGTTGGCCGGAGCGGCGGTCCCAGCGAGCAGGGAACCGACGGCCGCGACCATCACGGCTGCGCCGCTGACGATCTTCTTCAAGGTGTTGCCCTTCTTGTGCTTTCGGGTCCACGACCCTATGGACCGAGGGATCAAGTTACCGATCCGGAAGTGTTGACGCCAACCGGCATCTGTGGTTTGTGCGGCGGCAGCGCGTTGCGGGCCGCCTCCGGCTGTGTTGTCACATCCGGTGCCAGATCATGATCAGCGGCGGCGCTTATGGGAGACCGTGTGGTTTCCTTAACGCCCCGGTGCGAACCCGGACAACCCGGACTAGGGTCCCCCTTATGAATATGGCCCAACGTGAGCGCCAGGCCCTGGTTCAGGCGATGGCCGAAGCCGGTCCCGACGCGCCGACCCTGTGCGGGGAGTGGACGGCCCGGGATCTGGCCGCGCACTTGGTCGTTCGTGAGCGTCGTCCGGACGCCGCCCCCGGCATCCTGCTCAAGCCGTTCGCCCCGTATCTGGACAGCGTGCAGCGCAAGGTCACGCAGCGCCCGTTCACGCAGCTGCTCGACGAGGTGCGCTCCGGCCCGCCGTTCTACCTGCGCCCGGTCGACGCGTTGATGAACACCACCGAGATGTTCGTCCACCACGAGGACGTCCGCCGCGGCGCGTCCGGCTGGGAGCCCCGCACCCTGTCCGCGGCCGACGAGGACCGGCTGTGGAAGGTGCTGACGGGCCTGGCCCGCATGGCCTATCGCAAGTCGCCGATCACCATCGCGCTGGCCACGCCGGACGGCCGCCGCACGGTGGCGCGGCAGGCCGGGGATCGCACGGTCGTGCTGGCCGGTCCGCCCTCGGAGCTGCTGCTGCACGCTTTCGGGCGCAACGCGGTCCGTCTGGAGGCGACCGGCGCGCCGGAGGATGTCGAGTTGGTGCACGCGCTCGATCGCAGCGTCTGATCTGCCCCGAGGGGTGGTCGGCACCCCGTTGACCCGGTGGTTTCCCGCCTGATCGCGGCGTCGACGGCGGTTTTTCGTTGTGATCGCCACAGTTTCTGATTCGGGTGGGCCGGGTGTTGCGGATGGTCCGGGTGGTGCTGTTGCGGCTAGCCTGGGACGCATGGCAGGTAAGGCCCGCACCGGAACGTCACGTACGCGAGCGGGGGCCACGCGGGGGCAGACTCCCGCGCAGTCCCGCGCGCGCACCCAACGCACCCCGGCCAAGGGCCGCGGCACGGCGGCACGCAAGGCTCCGGCCCGGCGTCCCGCACCCCGGCGCGCGCAGTCCAATACGGCCCCGCTGGCGGTGGTCCGGCGTGGTGTGACCAGCGGCTGGACCATGATGGCGCGGGGCCTGGGCGCGACGACGCGGGCGGTCAGCCGGGCGGGGGAGATCGAGCACGGCCACCGGCGTGACGGGATCGCGCTGGGCCTGGTGGCTTTCGCCTTCCTGATCGTGGCGGCGGTGTGGCTGTCGGCGGGCGGCCCGGTCGGGCACTGGGTCGATACCGCGGTGCGGGCGGTGTCCGGATCGGCTTCGGCGGCATTGCCGTTCGTGCTGGTGGCGATCGCGGTGATTCTGATGCGCACCGAGCCGCAGCCGGAGATCCGGCCGCGGCTGGTGCTGGGCGGGCTGATGGCGGGTCTGCCGATCCTGGGTTTGTGGCATCTGGCCGCGGGTTCCCCGTCGGACGCGCACGGTCGCGCGCATGCCGCCGGTTTCGTCGGTTATGTGGTCGGCGGCCCGCTCTCGGAGGGTCTGTCCGCGTTCCTGGCGGTGCCGCTGCTCATGCTGGCCATCGGTTTCGGCCTGCTGCTGTTGACCGGCACCCAGGTCCGGGATGTGCCCGAACGCCTGCGGGAGATCTTCGGCACCGGCGCCGGCGGCGACGAATACGACCGCTACTCCGATGACCCCTACGATCCGTCCAACTACGACGCGGACGGTTTCCCGCTGCACGCTCCCGAGGTGCGCAAGCGTCGCGGCCGCACCCCGTCGGAGAACTATCCGGCCGACGAGTTCGGCGGGTCGGACGCGGTCACCGAGATCATCGGCGAGCCCCCGTTGCAGGACGCGAAGGAGATCGTCCAGCCGGAGGAGAAGCCGCGGCCCGCCCCGGCGAAGGTCAAGCCCCCCAAGCCCGTTCCCGCGGTGGTCGATCAGACTCCGCCGCCGCCGGAGCAACTGGAGTTCGTCACCGACCGCGAGGTGGACGGCGATTACACACTGCCGTCGCTGTCCCTGCTGACCGACGGCGATCCGCCGAAGAAGCGCAGCGCGGCAAACGAATCCATGATCGAGGCCATCACCGAGGTGCTGGTCCAGTTCAAGATCGACGCGGCGGTCACCGGTTTCGTGCGCGGCCCGACGGTCACCCGTTACGAGGTGGAGCTGGGCCCGGGCGTGAAGGTCGAGAAGATCACCGCGCTGGCCCGCAACCTGGCCTACGCGGTGGCCACCGAGAACGTGCGCCTGCTGGCTCCGATCCCGGGCAAGTCGGCTGTCGGTATCGAGGTCCCCAACGCCGACCGCGAATTGGTCCGCCTGGCCGACGTATTGAAGGCTTCCAGCACCCGCAACGACCACCATCCGCTGGTGATCGGCCTGGGCAAGAACATCGAAGGCGAGTTCGTCACCGCGAATCTGGCCAAGATGCCGCACTTGCTGGTGGCCGGTTCCACCGGTTCCGGTAAGTCCAGTTTCGTCAACTCGATGCTGGTCTCGCTGTTGTGCCGCGCCACCCCCGAGGAGGTGCGCATGATCCTCATCGACCCGAAGATGGTGGAGCTGACGCCCTACGAGGGCATTCCGCACCTGATCACCCCCATCATCACCCAGCCCAAGAAGGCCGCCGCCGCGCTGGCCTGGCTGGTGGAGGAGATGGAGCAGCGCTATCAGGACATGCAGGCCAGCAAGGTCCGCCACGTCGACGACTTCAACCGCAAGGTGAAGTCGGGTCAGATCACCACTCCGCTGGGCAGCGAAAGGGTGTATCGCCCTTACCCGTACATCCTGGCCATCGTCGACGAGCTCGCCGACCTCATGATGACCGCCCCCCGTGACGTCGAGGACGCCATCGTCCGCATCACCCAGAAGGCCCGCGCCGCGGGCATTCACCTGGTGCTGGCCACCCAGCGCCCGTCGGTGGACGTGGTGACGGGTCTGATCAAGACGAACGTCCCCTCCCGCCTGGCCTTCGCCACGTCCTCGCTGACCGACTCGCGAGTCATCCTCGATCAGCCCGGCGCGGAGAAGCTGATCGGTATGGGTGACGGCCTGTTCCTCCCCATGGGCGCGAGCAAACCGACCCGTCTCCAGGGCGCTTTCATCTCCGACGAGGAGATCGCCGGCGTCGTCGACTTCGCCAAGACCCAGGCCGAGCCCGACTACCAGGAGGGTGTCACCGCCGCCAAGGCCGGCGAGAAGAAGGACGTCGACCCCGATATCGGCGACGACCTCGACCTCCTGCTGCAAGCCATCGAACTGGTGGTCACCTCCCAGTTCGGCTCCACCTCCATGCTCCAACGCAAACTCCGTGTCGGCTTCGCCAAGGCGGGCCGCCTCATGGACCTGATGGAAACCAGGGGAGTGGTCGGCCCGTCGGAAGGCTCCAAGGCCCGTGACGTTCTCATCAAGCCCGACGAACTCGACGGCCTGCTCTGGTCCATCCGAGGCGGCGGCGCCGAACCTGCCGCGGATGGCGCTGAGCCCGAGTAGGTTTGAGCGGTCCGCTCCGTATTGAAGCTCCTCCGTGGTGCCCCTAATCTGAATCTTGTGGCACGCGGGGGAGTTTCATGGGGCCGGAGCTGGAAGCGGCTGTGGCGCAGGCCGGAACCGCGCTGGATCGCCGGATTGGGCGTCGGTGTCGCGACCGTCCTGCTGCTGGCGGTGCTGGCTCGCGGAATGCCGGACTACTGGCGCAATTTCGAGTTGAACACCGCGGCCGACCTGATCGGCGCCGTGTTCACCATCTTCCTGCTGACCCCGATCATCCAGCGGGTCGGCGAATCCCGGGTGCGTGAGCATCGCGAACTCGACTACCGGCGCTTCCTGGACCGCGCCCACCGCAGTATGAACGCGATCCGGATCGTCGACACCTTCTCGAACATGCTGGTCGAGCCGCATTCGGACCGGTTCGGGCAGATCACCCGGGATGCGTTGGCCCGCGGCGTGTCCGTGCGGGTGCTGCTGATCAACCCGTCGACCCTCGCGGCCGAGCAGCGCGACCGGGAACTCGGTGCGGCCGAGGACCTGCAGCGGCAGCTGGCGCTCAATCTGATTTCCCTGCGCGCCCTGCAACGGGATATCGGCGAGCTGGAGCGCGCGCACCCGGGCCACGGTCCCGGGGCGGACTTCCAGGTCCGGCTCTACTCGTCGGGTCCCGACGTGACCATGTATCGCGCCGACGACAGGTGCCTCGTCTCGTTCTATACGATCGACGGCCTCTCCGGTGATTCGCGCCAGCTCGAGGTGTCGGTGCATTCCCCGCTCGGCAAGTTCGTCAACGACCGATTCCACGCCGTGTGGGGCCGGTCGGTTCCGCTGGAACACCTGATCGACGTGACACTGTCCGACGGAACCGGTGACCGGCGCAGGTCCTTGGTGAAATCGATTGTGGTGGACGATATTCGCTATCTGCAGGGTGCTCGCACGGATCGCTTCCTGGGCCGGGTCGGGACCGATCCGATTCGGGCGCGGCTCGACGACGGCAGCGACTACGAACTGTTCCTGGTCGTCGACACCGGGCTGATCGATCGGCTCACCGCGGTGGCGGGACGGATCTTCCGTGACTCGTCCGATGGCGACTTCCTGTGTCTGCGCCCGGTGGCATCGCCCGGGCAACCTCCCGGGGCCGAGGCCGCCGCGGATCACTAGGATCGGTGCTCGGTCGCTCGACATCCGTCGGGCCGTGCTGGAGGCATCGGATGTCGCTGGGCACCAGGGGGTATGGGTTTCGCGCGATCGGCGCTCGGGAGTTGCCGAGTATCGCCGCCCGCGCCGGGCTCGATGCCGCGCAGGCGCGGGAACTGGCGGCGGTGGCCGCGGTGCTGCCGTTCCGGACGAATCGTTATGTCCTGGACGAACTCATCGACTGGACGCGTGCGCCCGACGACCCGATCTTCCGGCTGACCATGCCGCATCCGCGGATGCTCGCCGACGACGACCGGACCGAGATCGCGACCCTGCTCGCACACGACGCCTCCGCCGCCGACATCCGCCACACCGCCACCCGCATCCGCAAGGCGATGAACCCGCATCCGGAGGGCCAGCGCACCCTCAATCGCCCCGCGGCCGAGGGGGAGTCGTTCGACGGGTTGCAGCACAAATACCGCAACACGGTGCTGTACTTCCCGCGCAACGGTCAAACCTGTCACGCATACTGCGCGTACTGCTTCCGTTGGGCGCAGTTCGTCGGCGAGCCGGAGCTGCGCATGGCCGCCGCGGGTCCCGATGTGCTGATCCGCTACCTCGACCGCCATCCCGAGGTCAGCGATGTCCTGGTCACCGGCGGTGATCCGATGATCATGAGCGCGGACGCCCTGGCCCGGCACCTGGAGCCGCTGCTGGACCCGCGCCTGGAACAAATCACGTCGATCCGGATCGGCACCAAGGCACTCGCTTTCTGGCCGCACCGCTTCGTCAGCGATCCCGACGCCGGTCAACTGCTGAAGTTGCTGACCCGGATCACCGAGTCCGGACGCCACCTGGCGATCATGGCCCACGTATCGCACTCCCGGGAACTGGAGACCGACGTGGTGCGCCACGCGATCCGGCGATTACAGGCCACCGGCGCGATGATCCGCTGCCAATCCCCGATCGTGCGCACCGTCAACGACAGCGCTGATGCCTGGATCGCTCTGTGGCGCAACGAGGTCCGACTCGGCATGGTCCCGTACTACATGTTCGTGGAACGCGACACCGGCCCGCGCGACCACTTCGCGGTGCCCCTGGCCGCCGCGACCGCGATCTTCGCCGACGCCTACCGCGCGGTCCCCGGCCTGGCCCGCACCGTCCGCGGCCCGGTCATGTCGGCGACCCCCGGCAAGGTCGTCATCGACGGCGTCAGCACGATCGCCGACCGCCGAGTCTTCGCGCTGAGGTTGCTCCAAGCCCGCGACGAATCGCTGGTAGGCGCCCCCTTCTTCGCGAACCACAGCGACACGGCTCGCTGGCTCGACGACCTCACCCCGGCATTCGCGCCCAGGTTCCCCTACGAGCAGCCTTGAATCACGTTGGGCTGGAGTCCATCTCGCCGGTCTGGGCGATCAAGCGTGGGGCGGGTCGAACCTCCCTGCCGCCACCGCCCCGATAAACGCATCCCACTGCCCAGCGGTGAAAACATGTGCCGGCCCGCCGGGATTCTTGGAATCGCGCACCCCGATCCGGCCCCCAGCCAGGAACGCGGCTTCGACGCACTCCTTGCCGCCGCCGCTCTTGCTGCTCTTGAACCAGAGTGCCTCGCGTAGTTCGTCGTTCACTGAAACTCCTTTGCTGCCTCGCGCACCAGTCGCCTGCTGCTCGTTTCGTCCAGCGCTACTCGCTGGAGAGTCTTGAACGCGGATGCGTAGCTGTCGACGATGTCGGACTTCTCCGTGTACATGTCGGTCGAGAACCCCTCTCCGTACACCGTCGGCGGCTCGGCCGGATCGCCCCGGTTGTCGAGCCTCGCCTCGAGGATCACGAACGGACCGGTCTGGCGCCCAGTTGGCATTCCGGCCGAGAACGGGAGGACTCGCAGCGAAACATTCGGCCGCGTGCTGGCCGTGGCGAGGTGCTCGAGCTGGTTGGCCATAACTTTCGGCCCTCCGATGACTCGGCGCAACACAGTTTCGCCGAGGATGACGTTGAACTGAATCGGGTTGACGTCGCGGGTGATCGCGCGCTGCCGTCGGGCCTTCAGTTCGAGTCTGCCCGCGAGCTTGCCTTCGTCGTCTTCCGGGTAGGCGTCACTGGTCAGGACCCGTGCGTAGGGGCGGGTCTGGAGCAGGCCCGGTACCAGGTCCGGCTGGAACGACGTCAGGATCCGGGCGTTGTACTCCATGTCGACGTACAGCCGAAAGTCTTCGGGGATAACCGAACCGAACTCGTGGTACCAGCTCTTGACCGCCGCCTGCTGCGCCATGGCCCGTAGCGTGACCGCCCACTGGTCATCGACTTCGTACAGACTGATCAGCTTGTCCAGATCATGTATCCGGATCTTGGCCGTCTCCCCGACTTCGATCCGCTGCAGCGTGCTGGTGCCCCACTCCATCACCTTCGCCGCCTGACTCAGCGTCAGCTTCGCCGCCTCCCGCGCTTCGCGCAGGTACCGCCCCAGCTGGCGGCGCGTGAGGGTACTCGTGTTCTCGGCCATGGGTTTCCCGTTCTGATGCCGTCGCAGTTCCCAGAGTTCACGGGCCTCGTTTTCAGGATCGGGAAAATCGTCCCACCGACTCCGGGAACGGCGCTGGGGAAACAGGAAACTCGATCTGGTTTTCCAGTTTTCAGTTTTCACTGCGCAGGAACGCGCGTGAACTGGGTGGACCACGACGATCAGCCGAGAGGACGTCAGATGGCCACCCGCCTGCGCACCACCGATGCTTGGGTCCGAGACGACTGCGAAGACTCCCTCATCTGGCCGATCACCCGCCAACGCGCCGAAGGGATTCTGGCAATCCACGCCACCTGCGACCCTCCGTGTCCGCGCGTGGAAAGCGCCCGCAGTCATCTCGAAGGAGGTCAGGCCCCATGCCCGCGCACGTGACAGGCGAGACTCCCCTCGACCGTCAGCTGTGGCTGTACCGCGAACTCTACGGTCTTCCCTGCCGCATATCCGGCCCCCGAATCACCCTGTCCACCAGCGACGTCACCGCGATCAGCACCCCGTCCGCCCTCGCCGCCGCGATCGACGACGAGTTGTTCTGGACCAAGCAGACCACCCCCATCCTCGACGAACACCCCGGCACCGGCACCTTGATCCTCCTGGCCGCCCCCACCCACCTCGACATCACCTTCCCCGCCAACGATTTCCGCACCCGCGCCCACTGCGAATTCCTCCCGCCGGCCAGGGATCTCACCCTCCCCGCCCCACGCTGTCCCCGCAGAGTCGAGCCCCTCTGGTTCAGATACCCCCAATGGGAAACCCTCCAGCCCCTCGCCACGGTCCTCCGCGCCCTCCGAATCGCCCTCCGCGAATCTCCCCGCACCTACCCGTCCTAGCCCGGGAGTCTCCGATGTTCGCCGAAATCGCCACCACGGCAATAACTGTCATCGCGCTCGCGCTCTACCTCTCCCGCCCCGTCCGCCGCCTCCTCCACCCGCCCCCACCGAACCCCCACTCGGTCGCCGCGATCCGGGCCCGCCTCGACGGTGAGAAGCGCGTAGCCGCAGCTTCGAGACGCGAGGCGGCCCGACTCTCCGCCGAATTCGCTTGATCCCGGTTCGTCACAGCCCTCGGAATTCGAGCGGGATGGTTCAGGAGCGCACTAGCTTACGTTTGCGCGCGCAGTGGCTTCGTTCGCGGCGCAACGTAGGGAGGGGGCGAGTTCAGTTGGTGTCGTATGCCATTCGGATCGGCCATATTCTCTTGGATCAAGAAGGGGACCGAGGCGAGGCAAAGCACTGGTTCCGGCAGGCGCGGGTGAAGTCTTCCTGAGGATTTGGCCGCCCTCTAGATGTGTTGGTCTTGCTCACGGGTCGTGGCCAAAGCTATGGCACGGTCGAATGTTTCGCTGAGTACCGCGCGCCGTTGTGTCTTGAAATCATCGTCGGGCCCGAGTTCGTCGATAGTCTCGTCCCACACCCGCAGGTACCGCTCACGCCACTCGCCGAGCACCGCCACCGAGGGGAAGCTCGCACCGACTCGCGCGGGCTCGACAATCCCGGTGAGGATCTCCAGCCAGGCGGGAACCATGTCCCCGCCCCACTCGTCGGGCTCCAAAGCCGTGTCGTCAGAGGGATCCTGGAATTGCTCGGCGATATTGCCGATGATGTGGTCGGTCAGCTCCCCGAGCCCGTCCGCAGCGGTATCGCTGTCAAAATTCCCCGGACCCCAGACACCCATGACAACCTCTCCGCCCGAACATTTTTGGCGAGCCCAGCCTATCAACATCCCCATGTCCCAAAGCACGTCGATTCTGGCGTGTTCCAGCGCGCAGACAGCGGCCGGAACCGTTCGCTTCGGCCGATGACAGCGTCGCGCTCTGTCGGCGTCGGTCACGTAGACGAATGCATTCGGTGTTTTGGACACACGTGCACGCGAGTTGAAGGCCGACAACCGAGAGTGCGAGGTGGGGCTCCTAGATGTGCCATCTCATGATGGTGGGTGCCAGCGGGTGGGCTCGTCACAGCAGTCTGAACCGGCGTCAATGACAACGCCGCAGGCCCGACTTCGCTTCGGCCGGGCTATCAGTTCGCCGGTAGATTGCTCCGGCGCATGGCGGTATCGTGAATGGAGCCTCCGCCATTGGATTGGAGAGCACCGTGAGCGACAATCCGGCCCGCGAGAAATTCTCCGAGCTCAAGAAGCGCGCCGGACAGCGTCTGGTGACCGGACCACGGCGTTTCCTCATCCCCGACGCCGACCTCGACGAGTTCTGGGCCTCGCTGGAGCCCGCGACCATCGGCTTCATGATCGGTGAATGGGAGGGTGGCGAGTTCGACACCGGCCATCGCGAAAACGGCACGCTGGCCCTGATCAACTGGTTCGGCAAGACCTTCCATTCGGCCACCGACGTGCAGCCTCTGATCTGCGTGGACGCCGACGGCAACAGGTATTCGAACACCGAGAACGGCGAAGGCAGCCTCTGGATGGAGGAGTTCCGTGGCGAGGTCACCGCGACGATGGTGTTCGACGGGCAGCCCGTTCACGACCATTTCAAGAAGATCGACGACGACGCCGTGATGGGCATCATGGACGGCAAGAACGCCCTCGACAACGGCCGGTACGCATACTTCTACCTCGAGCGGATCTAGGTGTGCCCTCTCCTGAGGTTGGTGCCGCCGGCCTGGCCGGCACCCTACAGCCGCACTGGGCTTGCCCTGACTGGGCTCGCCGCCGAGCACCGTCGCCCAGGCCCTGGAGGGCCAGGACGGGACCCTCGCCTACGACCCGCGTTACAGCGCTTTTGTTCGACGCGGGTGGCCACCTTGGGTGCTCGGAGTCAGGGTTGACCTGCTGTCTGTCGGGAGAGGGACAGGCGGCGGCTTTCCTGATCGATTTGGGTGACGACGACCGTGACCTCGTCCCCGATCTGGACGATATCCTCTGGAGCCGCCGCTGGCGTCAATGTGAGGTCTCGAAGATGAACCAGCCCTTCGATCCCTTCAGAGACTTGGACGAAAACGCCGAATGGCACCAGCTTGGTGACGTGTCCGTGTAGTTCTTGGCCCACGACGGTGCACGCGGCGAAGGCGTGGAAGGGATCGGGCTGTGTTGCGCGCAGGGAAAGTCTGGCTTCCGCGTTCCAGTCGTCGAATTGGAGGAACTTACCTGAAATGCGCTGCCCTACCTGAACAATATCGGAGGCCGCTTCGAAGCGTTGCCAGGACAGCTCTGGAATCGAGATGAATCCGACGCCTGGGTAGAGAGGATGCTCGGGGCCATCGTCCAAGGCAACGAAGACGCCGAAGCGTTCAATCGCCGTGACAGTGCCGGAGAGGATTTCGCCGCCCTGCAATGATTCCAGGAATGCCCAGAGTTCCGGGCTCTCGGCTCGCAAGTCCATGCTGGCCAGCCTGCCATGGCGCGCTCCGAACCCTCAACTGCCTCGCGGTTCGCCCCCCGCAGTCGAACAGCACGGAACATACCCTTCTGCCGCTGCGCGCGGACCGGACCGGCCAGACCAGGGGGTTCCGACGGTCAATGGTCCGATCCGATCCAGGACCGGCGGAACGTCTGCTACTGCCGAATTGCGTATGTGCCCAATAGGACTCGTGTGGGTGGGTCCGGGCTCGACCGTACGATCTGTGGGTGTGACTGGATCTGTCCGATCGCGGCTGCCCGAGCCCACCCGATCACCAGCAGAGTCGCACCATGTTCGGTTCCGTGAGCGTCAGGACCGTGCGGCCACCACCTCGGTCGCCACCTCCAGGAAGTTCAGGTCGGTGACGGCCGGGACCAGGATGAACTCGTCGCATCCTGCCTGCTCCGCGCCGTCGAGAATGTCGGCGAGCACCTCGGGACTCGATGCCCGCGCCGAGCTGGCGACCCTCTCGGCCAGCTTGGGTCCGAGGAAGCCGAGATAGCGAGCGGTGAAGGAGCGCAACGCTTCTGGTGCGTCGGTGACGCCCAGGGCGGTGAAGCAGCCACTCACCTTGCGCGGGGTCGTCGCACGACCGGCCTCCGCCCAGCAACGGTCGGCGAGCTCGCCCACCGCGGCGATTTCGTCGGCATCGCCCCGGATGCTGAAGCCGGAGATGCCATCGGCCCACCGCGCCGCCCGGCGCATCGCCTTCGGACCCATCGCGCCGGCGAGGATGATCGGTCCACCCGGCTGCACGCACGCCGGCCCGACCGGGTCCGCGCCCTCGAACGGTGGCTTGCCGTCGAGCAGTGCTTTCAGTTCGGCGACCTTGTCATCGAGCTGCTGGTGCCGCCGCGTGAAATCAGCTCCGAGAGCGCGGTAGTCGTGCTCGCGGCCGCCGACGCCGACGGCTACCTCGAGGCGGCCGTTCGCGAGTTGGTCGAGCGTGCCGATCTGCTGGGCGACCATCGCCACCGGGTGCTGTGGCAGCACCCAGAGATTCGCCAAGACCTGCACCCGCTCTGTCACCGCCGCGCAGGCGCCCAGCGTCGCGACCATCTCCGGATTCGAAAACGTCACCCGCTCGCCCACCGAGACGCTCGAGAACGGGCCCGCGTCGATTCGCCGGGCCCAGTCGAGCGTCGTACCCGGTCCATACCCGGGAGCCATCTGCGGAAGTGCGACACCGATCTTCATACGGTGACCCTCTCAGAGTCACCCGGCCCCCGTCACGCGATCTCAATTCAGACAAGGGACAGCCACCAACCGGCTGAACGCGCACCCGCCCGCCAACTGTGAGCGACCACGCCGAACACCGAGTAGCGCATGGTGGAGGTGAATCCGGACAAAACACCTCCAGGGCGTGCCACTCGGCGAGGAGATGCCCTGCCATGCCGCATGGAGCGCTGTCCGACCGGCCACCGCGGACAGTCAAGGCACAGTCGATCCCCGCGGCCGCCGCCGGCTGCTCGCGCCCGCCGCCTCGTTCAGAGTCCGGCGATACCCTTGCCGAGCACGACGGCGCCCATCATCAGCAGCACGATCGCCATGACCAGATGATTATTGTCCTGCAACCACATTCGCGTCCGGTCGAGTGCGCCGCGCAGGCGATCAGCGGCGACCGCGTACCCGAACACCACGGCCAGCACGCTGATCGAGGCCAATAGGACGAACACCGCCAGCGTGACGACCTTCGCGGCGTTGCCGAGTGCGCTCGACCCGATCGCCAGGCCCGCGGAGACGCACAGCAGCAGGTTCTTCGGGTTGACCGCCGATAGCAGCAGTCCCAACCCCGCGGCACGGGTCACGGTCAACTGGTCGATCGCGCGCATCCATGCCGGCGGTGTGTGGTCGGCGCGGTCGAGCCACTGCTTGACAGCCAACACCAGAAGCAGAACCCCGAGTCCGACCTTGACCCACGACGCGGCCGTGGACGGTTGCCGGTCTCCCGCGATATCGAGTACTCCGGCGGCCACCAGGACAATTGCCGTCACCGCGACAATCCCGGACACCCAGCCGGCGGCGAACCCTACTGCCGCACGGGAGGCGTTCTTCGACAGGATCATCAAGATGGCCGCCACGATGGGAATCGGCGAAATCGCCACACCGACCGCGAGCGGCAGCAGCTCTCCAATGACTGTGCCCACACCAGCACGTTAAGCGCCCGCCGGTGTCCATTCGGCCACCGACACGGAGCGAGATCGCCGCGCTGCGCACGCCCGGATACGGATTGGAATTGCCTCCGTGGCGTTGGATCGTCGCGGCCGGCTTCCGGGCCGGACATTCGCTCACCATGGCATCTTGCGGGGCGGGTGTGCCCGTAGGCTAGGGCGGCATGACGCTCGACCAGGTCGTCGCCGAACTCTACGGACTCCCGCCCACCGAGTTCGTGGCCGCCCGCACCGAGCAGGTGCGGCAGGCCCGCGACGCCGGGGACAAGGCCCTGGCCGCCGCCATCGGCAAGCTCCGGCGGCCGACGGTCGCCGCGTGGGCGCTGAATCTGCTGTCTCGTGAGGCGAGCGATGACGTCCGCGCACTGCTGGAGGTGGGCGACGCCCTGCGCGATGCCCAGCGTCGACTGTCGGCCGAACAGCTGCGCGCCCTCACCACACAGCGGCAAAAAGTGGTCAACGCCGTCACCCGCAAGGCCTCCGAGCTGGCCGCGGGCCGGGGCCAGCGCCTGACCGAACCCGTCCTGCGCGATATCGGCGCGAGCCTGCAGGCGGCCCTGGCGGACCAGTCGGTCGCCGACGGGCTCCGCGCCGGAACCCTCACCACCGCAGCCACTTACGAGGGATTCGGCCCTGCGGCGCTGACCGCGGTTCCCAGCGATGGGCGCCGCAGCGTCGGCACGAGCTCGACGACAGCCGGTCCCACCGCGGCTCGCCCTGAGAAACCGACCCCGCGGACTCATCGGCGTGCTGATCCCACGGCCGCCGACGAGCCCGCCCCCGATCCGCAGGCCGAGGTGCGACGCGAACTCGAGCAGATGCTCGCCGAAGTCGAATCCGCCCGCGCCGCTGTGACTTCCGCCCGATCCGGTCACGACACCGCCGCCGCCGATCTCGCTGATCTCGACGACCGCATCGAAGCCCTGCGTGCCGAGTTGACCGAAGCCGAACACCGCCACCGATTCACGGCCGCCACCGAGCGTTCGGCTCGCGAGGCCCTGCAGCGTGCCCAGAAACACCTGGACGGCGTCGAACGCCGCGTCGAACGTGCCCGGAAGCGATTGACTCCCGACGCCTGAGCAGACCCACGCCGTATCGGGCGCGGCAGCGGTCAACACACGCGTTCCGTTGAGCCTGAACCACAGTGACCGCCGCCCGGCCGGCCTGCTCACCGAGCAGGGGTAGGGCCAGAACACGTGCACCACATCAATAGCGGTGGCGACCCCGCGCGCACTGCTCGTGCCCAGGCACAGTTGAGCCCTGCCCGAAACACCGGCCGGGCTCAATGAGTCTGTGCGCGTGGCGGTTTCGCCCGTAGGCACCTTGTTCTTCGACGGTGATGCTCCTCCGCTCCGGAATTCGACCCCATTGACATCCATATCTGCACGTCAAACACCCTGCTCAGCGTTCGGCCGAACAACTCTCACCGCGCCACCTGCCGATCCAGCTGCCTGGCCAACGCACCGTAATGAAGTTGAGGACCCTGCCTTCAACGCGCATGTCTGCTTGGCTGATCCTGCGGCGGAGCTGTTCGGTATCGGAAGAGGTACGCGGCCGCGGGGTGGGTGTATGCGATGCCGCGGCCGATGGCATGGAGTTGGTCGCGGGTCGGATGGGGTGGGCGGCGTGGTTGCAGGTACCGGTCCAGGTCGGTGGTGGTGAGGGTGTAGCGCGAGTTGCGGTGCTGGATGGCGGCGGCCAGTTGGTAGTCGGGGTCGAGGTGGGCGAGTCCGGCGTCCGCGTGGCTGTTGTTGGCCAGTAGCCATCCGTGTGGCCGCAGGAGTTCTTTGACGTGCTCGGAGATGGGTCCTGCATAGAGTGAGATGGCTAGATCCCATGCGGCTGTGGGTAGTTCGCGCAGAGTTTGGGTGTAGTCGCCGGGGTGGAAGTTGATGCGGGGTTCTCCGCTGTAGCGTTTGCGGGCGCGGGCCGCTTCGATGGCGTGTGTCCGGGTGAAGGCTCGTTGTGCACGGTGGTCGGAGTCCAGATAGGTGACGTCGTCCCAGACATAGGACGGGGCCAGATCGAGGTAGCTGCCGGGATAGATCACGCGGCGGGCGCCGGTGTACTCGGCAACTGCGGTGTAGAGCGGAGTGCGGTCGCCGATGTGTGCGATGTAGTCGGTGAAGGCGTGCGGGGTCATTCTGGCCTCTCAGCTCAGAGTTCGACGGTCGACTGACCATCGGTCATACCACTGACCAACGGTCATTCGGGCGGTTCTGTTCCCACCCGGAGACACCGAGACCCATCCCACACCCGGCGCACACGCGGCCACGGCGGCGTTGCTCGATGTCGGTCGCCGCCCAGCGCGCGGCGATACTCACGACATGACCAGCCCCGACCTGGTCGTGTTCGCTTCCGATCAGGCGATGCGGCACGCTGGAACCGCGTCGCTGACCGACCGTCGGTCAGCCGTCCCAAGTCAGGAGCGACCCTGTGTCAGCGCACACCCCCGTTCAGCCTGCGGGCCGTTACCAGCCCCCGGACGTGCGCCGTCGCCAAATCCTCGATGCTGTCGCCGGCCTGCTACTCGAAGACGGCTACGAGGCGCTCACCGTAAGCAAGGTCGCCACTCGCGCCGGAGTTGCCAAAGGCACGGTCTACCTGTATTTCGACTCCAAACAGGAAATGCTCGCCGCGCTCCAGGCGCGAATGTGGGAACACATACTCGAGACACCGGCAGCCCTGCTGGACCGCGCAGACCTGACCTGGACCCAACGCCTCGACGGACTCGTCGCCGCCTGGGTCACCGCCGAACAGCAACACCGCGAGCTCTACCACCGCTTGTTTCATGAACTGGGCCCCGCGGGCGAAGAACCCCTCACGGCGGCACGGGACCTGCTGATCACGATCCTCCGTAACGGCCACACTGCAGGCGAATTCGACGTCCCCGACCCTGAATTGACCGCCGACTTTCTCACACACGCCTACGCAGGCCCCTGTCACCACAACACCCACAGCGACCTCACCCCAGCCATTCAAACCCTGTTCCACCGTGTAGTCGCGGCACACACCAGCCACAAAAACCCGTGATTCGTAACTTGTTTCGGATGGCAACCGGCCATGACCCGCGCTGTCACGTTGCTGCCTCGCAGACAGATCGAGGCATGGGCTGACCGCCTAAGGGGGGACAGTTCCAGTTCGAGCCAGATCGAACGCACGCTATTGCCGCATACCGCACTGATAGGACTGGTCTTGAAAGGCAGTGGGCAGAATCCATTTCGGGTGTGTTCGGCGATTGCGGCGGCGAGGTGACCGACGTTCAGGCGTTGGGTTTGGGTGCCGCGCGCAAGGCCAGCACCTGTCCGGTAGCGGTGTGCTCACGCGTGATCGCCGCGGCGCCGGTCCCGAACACGACGTCGAGACGTTCACCGTCCTCGTGGGTGATGCCCGCATAGTCGCCGTCGGTGGTCATGTTGAGTGGGGGATATGCGAGGGCCACCACCAGGGTTCCGCTCGGTAGATCGATGAGCCCTATTTGAGTTGTTCTGATGCGTGGCTCGCGTATTAGGGCCGCGGCGGGGATCGGGCCGACACCCGGTTCGGCAGGTGGCGATATCCACAGGGTTGCGTCCGCACCGCGATGGATCTCGTACTGGCCGCCACCGTGGGCTTCTTCGACGTACGCACGCATTCCGTCGAGTGTCAACGAGGTGCTGCCTTCGCAGGCCAGTTCCGCGCCGTGAACGTCCCAGCCGCCGTAACGTGCCTGTGAATCACACAGCAGCAGGAACAACCCATCGTGCAAGGGATTTCGAATCGAGCCGAGGTAGTCCACGGTTGGGCAGCTTACGAGGCGGCGGGCAGAGGTTCACCAAGGTCGGCCGAACGCACCATCATGCCGAGATGAGCGCGGCCTGAACCGGGGTGGTTTGCGGCTGCCCGGCCTGCCCTCCGACCGCACCATCGGATTCGGTTATCTGCCATGGAGTTTCGGCTCACACGCTGTGCTGTGGGTAATCCGGGCGGGTGGATCCGGTTGTATGGCAGGGTGGGGCGGGCGTTGGCTTGTCGGTGTTCGGAAGGTGTCGTCAGTGGGTTTGGGTTTGGGGCGCAGTGGACTTCGGCGCCTTCGGGTTGTGGCCTGCACGGTGGTGTTCGCGGGGTTGGTGGGGGTGCCGGCGGCCGAGGGGGCGGATCCCTATGAGGATTCGCTCGCGGAGGCAGCCGTAGCGCCTGTGCTGCAATGGGTGGACTGTGCCGAGGGGTTCGAGTGTTCGACTGCTGCGGTGCCGTTGGACTATCACCGGCCGCAGGAGGATCGGATCGAGCTGGCGGTGATCAAACTGCCTGCCACCGATCCCGGTAGCAGGATCGGGACGCTGTTCGTCAACTTCGGTGGGCCGGGGCCGTCGGGCGTGGATCGACTGCGGGAGCGGGCGCGGTGGCCGTGGTTGTTCTCGGCGGAGCTGCGAGAGCGGTTCGATATCGTGTCGTGGGATCCGCGCGGGGTGGCGCGGAGTGCGGCGGCCCGGTGCTTTCCGAACACCACCGAGCAGCTCGCGTTTCTCGGATCCTTCCCGGACATGCCGGGTGACCAGGCCGGGGAGGCGGATTTCTATGGCCGGAACCGGGAGTTGGCCGACCGCTGCCGCGCGCTGGCCGGGCCGGTTCTCGACCACGCCTCAACCGCCAATACCGCGCGGGATCTGGAGCTGCTGCGGCGCGCGGTCGGTGACGCGCAGCTGACCTATCACGGTATTTCCTACGGGACCCTGGTCGGCGCGACCTACGCCAATATGTTTCCCGGCCGGGTTCGGGCCATGGTGTTCGACGGGTCGATGGATTTCGACGGCAGTGTGAACGGCCGTGGCGGACAGGGCGATACGGTTCCGGTGGATACCCGCCAGAATGTGGCCGCGGGTATCGCCGCGACATTCGATGCGTTCCTGCGCGATTGCGCCGCGGCGGGTCCGAAGTGTGCGTTCTCGGCCGGTGATCCCGCACTGAAGTGGCCGGTGCTCGCGGAGCGGGCGCGGCTGGCGCCGATTCGGATGGCGGGAGAGATCTTCACCTATTCGTCGATAGTCAATGCGGCGGCGAACCTTTCGCGCCCGGACACCTATCCGCAGCTCGCGACGCTGTTGCAGACGCTGTTCGACGCGGGCACCTCGTGGCCGGGCGTTGTGCCCATCGCAGATCGAGAGTCCTATACCGGCAATCGCACCGAGGCCTTCTACACGACCCAGTGCGTGGACAGCGCCGTCCCCACCGATCTCGGCATCTACAGCCGCACCGCGATCACCGAGGATGTGCGGGTTCCGTACTTCGGCCGGATCGGCGTCTTCGACATGATGGCGTGCGCGTTCTGGCAGGCTCGTGACGCCGACCGCTACACCGGCCCGTGGAATCGCCGCACCGCCGCACCGATCCTGGTGCTGAACAGCAGATTCGATCCGGCGACGCCTTTGCAGGGCGCGGTCACCGGAGCCGCTCAGCTGGCGCGGGCGCAGGTCGTGACGATCGAGGGCATGGGCCACAGCAGCATGTATGTGGCCAGCACCTGCGCCGAGCGCGTCAAACGCGACTACCTGTTCAGCACCGAACTGCCGCCGACCGGAACCGGTTGCGCCGTCGACGCTGCACCGTTCAGCTGAGCGATCAGACGGGGTGGATGCCGCCGCTGTAGTACACCGTGGCGGCATTCCCGGACGGTGGCGCTCTGATGCGCTCCGGCGGCCGTGAAAGCCGCTGCCTCGAGAATTGCGGCACCGAATGGGCGTGGCACGGAGATCTCTGCGACCACGCCCCGGCAGTGAAAGTGCTTGTGTGGGTGGGTCCGACGACGGTCGGGGCTATGGCACGAAGGACTCGGCCACCCGCATGCGGTCCGGATCGAAGGTGGTGGTCAGGGGTGGTTGGCCGTCGCGCTGGTCGATGCTGATCGTGGTGTTGTCGAGGAACCGGATGTGAGGGCAGCCGGATTCGGTCTTCAGCCACAGCAGGACACGGCGGGCGAACAGGCCATCGGGTTCACGGAGCCAGACTCGGCAGGAGGGGTCGATCAGGTTGTAGAAGGTTTCGGTGACGGCCTGTATACGGCCGTCGGGACTGGTCTGGGCCTGCACGATTCGGGTGAAGTCGTCGCTGGGTCGCGAGGAAGCTGCAAGCAGCGAAATCAGCCAGAGGGGGAAGGTCGGGATGCCGAGCAGGGTGGCACAGACGACCCACAGCATGGTGTGGTTGCGAGCTAGCCGATGCGCGAAGGTGACCAGGAGGACGAACGCGGCTGTCCAGCACGCGAGTGTGGACCATGGTTGCAGGTGATCGAGCCGATAGTAGCGGTCCAGGTCCACACCCAGCATGGCGGATCCCGTCCCGAACAGCGCGAGAACGGCGATCGCCCAGATGATTCGCTGCTTGCGCAATGACCGAGCTGTCGGCGCCGCGTCTGTTTCGGTCGGAGAAAGATTCTCTCCGACTGCCTGTTTGGTCAACAGATGCCCCCTCGCCTGAATCGAACCCAACCCTCTCAGCCCGGTACACGGCCAGCCTATCCAGCATCCGCTCATGCCACTTGCGGGTCGGTCCGGAGCGGCCGGCAGTGACCGACCGGACCACGCCGCAGCGGCGATCGTCAGTGTGCGGTCTGGGAGGCAGCGGCGGTCTCGTCCAGGTCGGCGAGCGAAAGCAGGTGGCGGGGCGGGGAATCCCGAATAATGCTGGACCGCACGTGCAGATGCCCGGTGACATGGAGCAGTTCACCGGAGGCGAGGAGCCGCCATCCGGGGTCGTTGTCCATGCGTTCGGTGGCGATGACGACAGCGGGATAGTCGGTCAGCACGCCACTGCTGGCGCGAATGCCCCTATGACTCGTGTGGTCGAGCCGCTGATCACCCTGTGCGCCACCGGCGGCACGCTCGAGGACATACAGGTCGTGGGTGTCGGGATAGCGCAGGGCCCACAGTTCGGTCGCGGTGGTGAGAATCAGGTTGAGTGCGTAGAGCGGCAGCCGGTCGGCGATCCAGGCGACCGCGTCGGTGATGCCCGCGGTGACATCGCCCGCATGATGGTCGATCCGGGCCGTGATCAGGGCGAAGAAGCGCTCGGAGTCGGTGTCGCCGTGGACGAGGCGGCGATAGTCGCCGAGTTCGTGCTCCAGCTCGTCGAGCCCCTCCAGCACCCCGTTGTGCGCGAACAGGCGTCCGTGCTGCTTGAACGGATGGGTATTGCGCACGTTCAGCCCGCCCGTGGAGGCGAAGCGGACATGCGCGACGAAGGTTTCGGATTCGCGTTCGCGGGCCTCCTGAGCGAAGAGCCGATCCTCGTAGGCAGCGATCGGCTGCTTCTCCACCAGCGGCGCGCCCGCCGCGGTGAAGGTACCCAGGCCCACGCCGTCAGGTTCGCGGTGACTTTGCCGGGACAGGCTGTCGGGCGCCTTCAGCAACCAGAAGGTGGCGCGCACCCGCTGCGGCGCGGCCGAGAGTCCGAACAGGCGGCACATGACCAACTCCTCCCATAAGAAGCGAACACACGCGGACTGCACGACAGCACGGCTGGGCTCAGGGATGAAAAGGGCCATGTCATCCACGCCATCAGTGCTCGAGCATCATCGTATGCCCGAGCATGCCGCCATTGAGAACAACAATTGATAGTTGTGGGTGGACCCGAAAATGTTATCTCTCTCCGAATCCGGTCCTGGCTAACGTTTCCGGGGTGAGTTCGACTCGCTCACGATCAACACCTGACCGATGGAGATGAGCAAACGATACAAGTTCGCGTGGTTGAGGCAGGTGTCGGAGAGATTTACTGAGCGAGGGCCGTCGTTCTTGACGTTTCGACGGCCGATCACGGTCAGGGCAGCCTGCACGTCCGCGGGGAAGGACACCGTAGGAGTCGACTGACCGCCATTGCCACGGTACCCGCGAGCACGTTTGCGATCTGGCCCAATCCCAGACCCAACTGCCGCAAGGCCAAAACCTGATACAGGCGCTGGACATCGGCGGTGCGCCCGGCCGGTCGCACATCAAGCCGATCCGGTCGTAATGATGCAACGTCCGCACCGTCAATCCGACTTCGGTCGCGAGCTCACCGACCTTCTACACCTGCTCGATTCCCCTCTCGACCATCGGATTCCATCTCACTTCCACCGACGCACCTCGCGCGGTACCGCAGACGCTAGGACGTGAAGCTACGTCAGGAGCAACGCGAAACTTCCTACCGAATCTCGCAACGGCAACGCTGCGGAAAACGCGCTGCATTGCCGCATACCGCGCTGACCGAACCGGCCAGCGTGGGGCGCCGGCGGCCGGATCCTGGTGCAGTGCAGAACGTCCACACCGAGTTGCGGGCATGGAGCGCAGTGGGGATCGGTCAGCGCGAACCAGGTCATCGCAATCGGCTGACGAGTTCGCCGTTCTGGCCGAACAGCTTCTCCCTCCACTCTCTGGACGGAGACTTCGATCTCGCTATTTGGTGAACTCCAGGCGGCATCGCCGCTGTGCGTCGGGCGCGCCGCAGGCTGCTGCGGCCTCAATGCCGAGCTCGATGGGATGGGCGATGCCGAGGAAGTCGTGCAGTACGGTGACGACGGACTCGGCCGCTTCGACGTACTCGTCGTAGTTGGAGGCGAACGGGACGTTATAGGTCCGATCGGATTCGCGATATTGGTACCAACCACGTTGAATCAACCATGCGCTTTGATCGGTTTTCAGGTGGTATTCCTTTGGCACGCTATGGTTTCCAGCGATTACGCAGTCGAGTCCATGGTCCCGAACGTTGAACCTCGCGTAACGATGTCCGTGGGCCGTCAGGTCGATCCGCTCGCCCTTGCCGAGCCGGGTCAGTACCTCAGCCAAGCCGGCGACGAAGGCGGGCCATTGGTTCACCACCGTCACAGGTTCGTCGTCGCCGGGCTGATTGTCCAAGTCGAGGATGGCGCTGTAGCAGTCGCAGGTGCACTCGTAGCAGCCGCAACCGCACTCATCGGTGTCGTAGAAGTCGCAGCCGCAGTTCTTCCAACAGGTGCAACAGTGACAACCGTCGCAGCGCCTCCGCTCGCAGCCTTCCTCTTCGCAGTCGTCTTCGTCGCAGTCGTCTTCGTCGTCGGGACCGCAGTCGTCGTCGTGGCAGTACTCGAGGTCTTCGGCTTCACAATGGCAGTGGCACTCGCAGACCTCATAGGGTCCGTCGTCGTCCCGCTTGTCTCCGTCGGTTTCCTCGGGTCGACGTCCGCCCACCGGCTTGACAAGCCTGACTTGGTGCGACGTCAGCACCATCAGAAGATTGGCCCGAACCCAGGTAGCCGACCGGCCTCGCCCTGGCACCCGGCGCACCGCCGGCCCGTACTCGTCCTCGAACTGTTCGTATGCCTCAGCGAAGACGTCAACGCTGCACTCGTCTCCCTCGGCGGCGTTGAACGTGTAGCGGAGCTCGCCTTCGCTGATCTGATCCCATCCGGCGGCGATGAGCCGTTGGACCTCATCCTCAGCCCATGTCCACCGGAAACCGAAGCTCTGGCGCACCGTCGCGAACACGGCTTCGAACGTTGTGCCCCGCAAGGGATCCGCTTTCACCGCAGAGTCCTCATGCGGTACAAGGTTGCGCCCCATCAAATCCCATCCTGATCCGCGCAGCCGTCGTCCGCGCTGCCGGATACATGGAATCACCCCGCACCGACATCGACACTCCGGCGGCGAACCGGCGAGAACTAATCAGAACCCGTCGATCTGCGAGGCAGCGTAAGCGCGTGTGAGCGCTGGTCGGGTCACTTGTCTTCGAGCTGAAAACCTGGAGGCCGTTCACCTTTGTCGAATTGCTCGATGTAGTTCTCGGCGGTCCGGCTCTCGGTCGGGTCGTAACCCGGGAGCATCAGGTCGCCGTAAGTCCTCGGCGGTGCGTTGGTCAGCTCGCCACGCCTGCGCCGACGGCGAATATTCCGGAACACCCATCAGCACCCCGCTATCACTCCAGCAAGCACAGTAAGCGTCAGGAGCGGTCCCATCGTGATCGACCACAGCTCTGGGTTTCGAACCGTCCGGAACTGCCGCATGGCGCGCTGACCGAACCGGCCACCGTGGGCGTCGGCGGCCGGGACCCGTTACGCCGCAGAACGTCCGCTTCTGCCGATGAGCGTGTCGGCTGGGCGGCACCGGCGGGCGGATAGGGGTGTCGGGCAGGTGTCCTACGATTCCTCTCCGTGGGTTGGTTTGTGAATGTGCATGTGGTTGATCTGGATCGAGTACACGGTGCGATCGGGTCTGGAGACGATGCGCTACTACGGTTGATCGAAGAGAAGTTTGCTGAAGAGCTCGCCGAGGATGCAGAGGACAACCTCGATTACGGTGATTGGACGCTGGCTCAAGCGCTTCAATTCGTGATCATGGGGACTCTGGACGGCGAGGAGGTCGACGGGGACCTCGAGGAACGCGCCGCGGAGGCGTACGAATACATCTGTGAGGCTGTGTGTTTGGCGACATGGGGTGGCGGCCCCTATGGGAGGGATTGGCTGGAGTGCAGCAGTCGGGGGTTCGTGCAACTGAGGATTGATGCGATCAATTTCGAGCAGTTCGAAATGCCCCGCCCTTCCACGCCGTGGGACGACCTTATGACGAGGACGTATTACGGCGAGTGGTCGCATGAGGACTGCGTTCAGGCGGTGGCGCAATGGGAGTCCACAACTGCAGAGCAGCGCCGCGCGCTTGATCCCGGCGATCTCGAGATCGTCGAGACGGCCATCGAGTTGGCCAGGACTGCGACGCAGTCGGCGGCCTATGGGGTAGTTGGGTTCTTCCACACCTGACGAGGCAGGGGCCGCAGCATGCTGTAATGCCGCTGGTCGCGCGATCCGAGGCGGTCAGCGCGGCCTTTCCCGAGATCAGCGGCCGCGCGGCGGGCTCATTGGTGTCAGCCACAGAAGCCCATGACGCTGCCGTTAGCGATCGATACTCTCGCTACTTCGAAGAGATGGATCCAGCTCTCGCGTTCGCGGTAGAAGGGGTGAGGATTGTCGGTGTAGTCGCCTTGTTCGGCGTAGATACGTGCGATTTCGGCGTCGGAGAGGACATCGTCGACGACGTTGATGTCCAAGTACGGTGCGACGTAGACAAGTTCACGAAGTAGAGCCGGGGTCGATCCGACCAGGCCTCCGTCTATGTCGAGGTCTTCCTCGTACAGTGGTTCATCGAATTCGATTGGGAGGTAATAGCCTTCGCAATCAGAGTGGCAGATGAGGTGCGAGGCAAGGGTATAGCCGAGTTCCTCGACGGCTTCGTCGGCTACGCGATGGTCCTCCTCGGTCTCGACGAGTGTCAGAGGTTGGTCGGGGTACACGCGGGCTCGCGCGTAGGCGCTGCGCAGGTGGTGTAGGTAGGAGTATCCAATCTCAGTTGTGCGGTCTCGCGTCTTCGCCGTGCCCGGCACCGCCGGCTTGGTCAAGGCCGGGAGTCCCTCGATCGCCAACAGTTCGTTGAGGGCGCGCAATTGGTTATCGAGGTACTCGAGGAACTCCCGAGCATCGGGGTCGCTATCGCGTTGTCTCGCGAATCCCAATCCATCATGTTCGGCTACCAGACTCATGGCTGCGAAGGTAGTCCGACCGGGTGACATACGGGCGTGCGAGGGCGGTCACCGCGGTGACTCGGCAGGTGTCGGCTCGCGATTGTTCAGGGCCTCGATGTGGTCTCGTTCGATGTGGCCGCAGCGCAGTACCGCCTGAGCCTGCGGGCAGATGCATCCCCGGGCCAGGCAGCGGCAGCTTTGAGAACCCAGCCGACTCGGCCCGCCTGGCAATCGGCCGTGGCGATCCGAGGCGGACTAATGTCCGCACATGCCGATGACCGAGCATCGTCCTGCGTCGTTGTCAGAGTCCGTTGCGATCATTGGTGCATGGGTAGCCACTGTGTCGAGTTGCGCATTGCCACCAGGAACGATGTTCTATCGTTCCTGGGCGCAACGTCGTTCGATGAAGAACAACTCCGCCTCCTCGGCATCATGAGGGAGCGCGCCGTCGTCTACCAGGACGATCTCGATTTCCTTGACATCTTCTGGGATCTGTCCATCCCCGACGCCCTCGACCACCTCATCGAGGGTCGGGCTGACGCTGCGGGCGAATGGGCGGGCTGTGCGTACAACACGGCGCTCCAACTCATCATCGCCTGGAACAGTTCCGATCCCGTGGAGGTCGGGTGCTTCCGCAATCCCATTGTCTACTTCAGCGAATTGGACGACGAGCTGGGACGTTGCGGTGTACCCCAAGAACTACGGCCCTTCCGGTACCTGTTCGCTGGGCCACCCATCGAGATTCCGTTCCGCATACCAGGCTCGCTGGAGGGGTATCCGGAAGTTGGCCACCTGTCGTTGTCTCGAGCGAAGGACGTTGCCGATGCCTATCGGGCGGTAATCGACCAGATCGACAAGGGTTTCGTCGACGATCTCGAGGTCTTGACGAAGGGACTCGAATTCGGGCATGACGAATGGGTGCGTAGTCAGGAAGAAGAGCTCGACTGGTACAACCCGGACACCATCTTCTTCTGGATCAACTGATTCCATCCACACTCCCTCTCATACCGCACCCCGCGCTCACCGAACCGGCTCGTGCAGGCAGCTGAAGATCAACGGGCAGGTCGCCGTATAGCTGCCAGCTGTGCGCGCTCATGGCGCTTCCCGCGCGCCAGCACCGGCTGAGCGTGGTCTTATCAGAACGGCGGGCTGGACACACAGGACAGGGGAACACGTGGCGATGGCGGCTCCAGCGCGAGGTTAATCGGAATCGGCAGGGGGCTGTGCCAGCTGACGGGTTGCGCTGATCAGAGCCTCGAGTTCATTCCGCGGGAAGGGACGACCCCATTGGTCCAGGTATCCCTGAAAACCGTAGTGTCGCAGGACGTCGCGGAAGCAGATACACACCGAGGCGGCGAGCGCCCAGACGGTTTGACAGCTGCGCCAGCGTTGGATTCCTGACGAGTCGGGCAGATCGTAGTTGGCCACTTCGAGCAGCCGGATGTCGATCTCATTGCCCTGGCGATGAAACAGCCACCGGTAGACGGTCGGCTCGGCCTCGAACTCGGCGCGGGCCTCGGGAGCGCCACGCACGATGTCGGTGACTGCTCGCAGGAGGTATTGCGGTGCACCAGTGACGTAGGAGGCGACCGCGGTTGCCTCCATGTTCTTGTCGGACACGCGAACATTCGCCCATCCGAAGTCTTCCAGCTGCCAGTGGATGGACATGCTCATCGTCGGTGCCTCCTAGTTCGAAGATCGGAGACACGCTCCACGAACGCACGATAAGGCCGCATCCCGCGCTGACCGAACCGGCCAGCGCGGAGCGGGCGGCCAGTTCGAACCGGCTGTGGCGCAGAGACATCCGCTACTGCCGATTATCAAGTGGTGGTTGCCGAACGAACGTTGGTATCGTGCGGGTGATATCCTGGCGATCGTCGAGGTGGACCGCGACACGGGCACGACGCCGTCCACCCTCGGCTGCGCACTCGGCGGTAGATCGAGGAGGAGCGCGCGCATATGTCGATGGTGCGACGGTTCTGGATCGAATTCGACGTGCGGGACTGCCCTGCCCCATGGTTCGGAAGAGCTATCGGTGTGACCGGATTCGACGTGCGGGACTGTTTGTCGATGGTGGCAGATCTGGTGACCGATGGACCGTTGCCACCCGTGCGTCGAATCACGGTCGACATCTCACTGGCCGCGCCGCTGCCGCTGAATCCTGGCCATCTCGGAGTCCCGGTGTGGCGCGGCGTGTGGTACCCGCCGGTGAACCTCAGAACCGGACCGATCCGCGCCATCGACAGCAGAGGCGTATCCGGCGACTACCCGACATCAGTTCCGCCATCACGCCGCCGAACGCGGACCGAAGAGCCCCTGCGCTCCATGTGGTGGGACGAAATCCCGCATTTCGATGCCCTGTGGTGGCCGCTGATGGACGTTCACCGCGACGGCAGAATGCGATATTACGCCCCGCAGGTGCGTGATAGGTGCGTCAGGGATCCGACCTACGTGGTGCTGGTGCGCGAAGCCCTGGACTACATGATCGTGCGACGCCCGACACCGCAGGAATGGTTCGACCCGACCGGAATCAGGTTCGCCGACGAGCGGGAACTAGGCGAGTATCTGCGAGCCTTCCGCGACTACGTGACCGGAATCCGCCCGGAGCCGATCTACCTTCCCGCTGGCGAACAGCTTTCACGCGATGCGCAACCATGACCTCCCGACGACGAGTGAAACCCCGTGGGACACGTCCTGGGATAGCCGCTGGGCACGCGCCTGAACAATACGGACGCGCCGCAGCTCGGGACATCCGGTAATGCCGATACCGCGCTGACCGAACCGGCCAGCGCGGGGCGCCGGCGGCGGGGACCCGGTGCCGTGCACGACGTCCGCTTCTGCCGAATGGTGGACGGTTAGAGCCGTTGTCAGCTGCCTAGCGGGCGGCGAGACCGGCTGCGACCCGAACGGCCTGCCTTCGTTGTGCCGCCTGCGACATCGGGCATGCGCCATTGGTGAGGCTATTGGCCAGCGCTGGGCGTATCTGAATTGCCGCCGATCCTGCTTGTACCCGCGATGTCCTCCGAACAGGTTGGGGCTCCGCGACTTCGGAGTCACCATGATTTCTCCACACTTTGTCACCGGATCGGGCACAATTGGCCGATAGAGTGGCCGCGTGTCTGCTCGTGGTACATCGTGGAATCGCTTGAACCGTCTCGCGTACATATTGCAGGTCATTGCTGTCGGCGCCCTGGCTGTAGCGTGGCTGGCGATCGGGCTCGGACTGTTCTCGAGGTCGGGAGTAGATCTCGAAGCGGGTGACCGCTTCGCCGCCAACCCCACGGTCTATTGGCCGTTCCTGTTTGTGATCAGCCCGCTGCTGTTCGTCACTGGCCTTTTCGGGCTGTTGCCATACCCCTTCGCTCCTGGCGGCACCATCGCGGGTGGAATTGTTGCCAGTCTTTTCGCTCAGTGGGTGGGAACCGAGCTGTACTTGTCCGACCTCAAGCCGGAGCTACCCGGACGCCTCGAAACGAGCTTCGGCGCTGCGTGTTTCGCAGTTGCCGTAGCGTTCACGGCAGCGATCGTGCACGTGTACAGCACTCGATCCGGTCGGACGCGTGTCGCTTCGATTCGAGGCGGAGCAGGGCTGGTAATTGCCATTCTCGTCAGTGCCTGGGTCACGATTCCGCCCCTGATGGCGGGCAGTGGCGCCCCGTCCGGTGTCCTGGCTGGGCTCGTCGCCGATGCCTACTGCGGCAGGAAAGTGTCGGACTGGATGGACGATGGACAGGCGGCCGTCTATACGGGCGACGTGACACAGCAGTTGCCGGTGAAGGCTGTGCCGGACAACAGGTTCGGGGTCCTGGTCACTCTGCGTGACGGCATGGGCAGCGTCGAAATCACCCCGCCGACCGCGATTTCTTTCCGAGACGAGCTGCCATTCAGTTCGGGTCCGCCGGCAACCGAATTGCTGCTGCATCAGTCTGGTACAGGCAACCTGTCCGCGTTTACTCGTCTGCGTGATCCGAAGTGTGAGTCCGGCAGTAACCGGGTGGTTTCGGCGAACTATTACTATGAGGAATACGGCGGAACGAACAACTCTTCGATTCAGGGCAGGGTATTTCGTAGCAGGTAACACGCTGACAAGTGTGTTGACAGCCGTCGCTGATCCGGATGTCCGCATAGCGCGCACCACGTCGAGCAGCCGTGGCCGTCCCGAAGATCAACGGCCCGAGGTGAACTCGGGCCGTTTCAGTGCCCGCTCATGCCGATGATCGTGCCTCGCGGTGTGTCGATTCCCGACCTTGAAGGTGATGATGCTCCACTCGCACCTAGGGGCGAAAGCGGCCTGTCTGGCGGTCGTGACAGACCAGGCCGTAAACCTTCGCCAGGCCAGCTACGAAGGCGGAAACCTCGTCTTCTCGACCCCACTGGATACGAACACAAACGAACGAGCCGTCTGCATCACCCGCCCCACCACATGACCAAGGACTATCTTCCTCGTCCTCAGGCCAACGCCGTAGCAGGGCTTGTGTGAAGTCCGAGATCTTCGAGCTTGGGGAAGGGGGTAGGACTTCGCTCCCTTGAGAATTCGTTCGCTCTGGTCTTCATTGATTCGATCCAGTTCGTACCAATGGTCAGCATCGCTGCGTGTCCGGTCGGCTTCCCAGATGTCGAGGTCATAACTCACGCGGAGAAGTCTGCACTCACATACCGACAGCCTCGGAACACCGCCGGCGTTCGGGAATGCGCTGTACTGCCGCTACCCGCGCGGTCCGGGGCCGCGGTGGTGGGTCCCGCGGGCAGCTGGAACCCTTTACGCCGCAGAACGTCCGCTTCTGCCGAATGGCGTGCGTTAGAGACCGGCATCGGCGAGGTGCTCGCAGGAATTTCCCGAAGGCGTACATTTGGCAGGTGGTACCGATCCAGGACAGGATCAGGGTGTGGGTGTCGATATCTATCCAGCGATCGCGCACTGGGATCGTGTAGCCGAGACCTTGAATGTGTCCGGTATCCAAGGTATCTGGCGCCTGTTCAACCTTCTGCCTGACGGGGACGACAACGAACCCGACGATGTTCGACTGCGGTGGCCGCTGATCGCTGACCCCTGGTACGCCGAATGCACATTCCGTGGATTGGGCTCGACAGGCTCGTACAAACCCCACTTCTTCCTGGGCGAACTATGGGAACACACGCGTGAACGGCCCGACGCGCCAGCGGATGTCGTGGCCATGTTCGATCAGTTCATCGGTCGACTGCTGCTCGACGAACCTCCTGCACGAGTCGATCTATCGGAGCTGTTGCCCCCGCAGGCCGAGCTGATGAACTGTTTTCCACCGAGCGAAGTCCGCAGACTCGCCCGGCTGTGGCGCGAGTGCTCGGATCGGATGGGTGTGCTGGGGCCAGCCATCGCCGCCCAGCTCACCGAAGATCGCTGGTTCGGTGATGTCAAGCATGTGCTTGCGTTGCTGCAGGATTGGGGCGCCGTGCTTCATGAGGCCGAGTGCCGAGGCTGGGGTTTGTTCTACCTGACGTCGTGACGCACATCCGCTCATGGCTCCCCTCTATGTCAAGACGTCGGTGAGGAGGTGGGGTTAGCCTTGAGGGCGGGTCCGGGATGTGGCTTGTCCGAAGGATCGGTGTGCG